>JAZRJK010000060.1:0-44041 GCA_045645765.1 Candidatus Gastranaerophilaceae bacterium | reverse complement strand
TAAATACATTTTACAATAGTATTTAAATAAGGTTCTGTAGCAAATGATATATACTTACAAGTTGTATTAAATTCTATCTTTAAATTTTCTTTATTCAATATATATTGGTTCATAATCAAATTATTTTGATTAAAAATTGTGGGTAAAATAATTTTTGTTAAACCTAATGTTTTAAAATTCTTAATTGAACATTCTGCAACCTCATAAGCCGTACTACTAAACGAGTGTAACATACGTCCAAGAGTATCATTAGGTGTTAGACTTATATTCATTAATCTAACAATATAGTTGCCTTCTGGGGCGGAACGATATAACTTAGGTTTGCCATTATTTAACCATTTTAATACTTCTAATTTAAAATTGCGTTCTCTATCGTAATTATTCGGAGTCAAATTAGTACTAAAGTCACAATCCTTATCGGTATTAGTATATGACAAAAATTCTTGATTATCATCCATTAGCATAGAAATTAAAGCCGAAATGGGAAATTCTTTATATTGAACTTTACCGTTACGATAGAATGTAGGATATTTGCCGCCAATAGTATCAGTTTTTGTTTCCAAAGTGGTATCCTTAAAACTAGAAACTTTTGGATTAAAACGCAATTTTAATTGTCGTTCTCCATCATATAATAAAATATCCTCAAAGGTAAGGCTAATCTCTTCCTCTGCTAAAATTAAATTAGAATGTACATTATAAGGATTACGATATTGCAAAGCATATTTATAAGTTACACCATGTTCTACAGTATAATCCGTAAAAATCTTAAAGGCGCGGCCGCCTATTATAATCTAAGAATTTAACTTAAAAGAATCGAGCTATTCCCAATGTGTAAAATTGCTAAATTCAGAAGAACGCAACAATACGAAAGTACCTTGCATTTCAAGAGTTTCTTGTTCTTGGCCTATTGTTAATTCTACTTCCACTCGACCATTATCATTATCTGCTATGGTATTTAATTGTACGAATACATCTATATCATAAGTTGGTAAAGTAGATAACTAATATTTATAAGAAGTTAATTCTAAATTATTAACAGTAGTTACACTATAAGTAATATAATAAATTTCATTTTTAGTCTCAATAAAGCTAGGTTCCCAAATATCATAACTTTGCGAACCAGAAATATCTGTCGCACTATTATGTATCATTTCGCCGGAAGTATCTAAAACATTTCCTTGCGAATCATAAATAGTAAATTGATATTTATACACTTTTTCAGTAATATCCTCGTTAGTATATAATCCTTGATAGCTACTATTAAAATTATTAGTACCTTCTGCTTTTAATCCACTAATTTGAATGGTAGGCTCTTTGGTATATTTCATAGTACCAACAGAAGAATAATAACCTACTTCATCTTTTTGAGAAACAAAAGCTAGTTGTATTTTATAATACTAACCTTGGGTTAAACTTACTGTATTATCCAATAATTTTAACTTAATGCAATTGTCATCATAACTACTTACTAGACCTTCGTATAACAATTTGTTCGTAGAAACAGTTTTAATGATAATATTTAAATTTGTATAATCCTAACTACCAACGGCCGGATTTCGACCGTAAGGAATTTGAATTTCGTTACCAAAAGTTGCAGGTAATTTTGCCTCTAAGTGAGGTGGAAATAATTTTATTTCCATAATTAAATCTCCTTTCTCTCTTTAATCTATATTAAAGAAGAGGCTATTAAGCCTCTTCTATCATAAACATAATAGCTTCCATTTGAGCAGTTGTTAGCATAAAATCATCACTCAAACTATCAGCTTTAATCATACATATATTGACTTCTTGCTCAATATTAAACAAATCAGAAAGTTCTTGCTGCGCTATTGCTATATTTTCTGGAGCAATTAAATATTGATTAGTTTCTGAATTTAAAGTGCCATAAGCTGCGGCAATTTCTATTCGACTAATTTCAATATCTTGCGCTAATTCAAGTAATACTTTTTTATTTTTTTGAATACTAAAATTTAATTTAACTGGTAATCTTTGCTAACTGTCAGAAAATACAGTTATTAATTCTTGCGCATATTTATATATTTCTTTATTTGCTAATTTCATTTATTTACCCCTCAATTAATTTTAACAATTTAATTTTTCGATATTGATCGCTATGATGTATTTCTAAAACTGGTTCATTTGGTGAATCAACAGTGTCATAACGCAATGAAATAAATCCTGTTGGAGTATTTAAACGCAGTTCCTATCCGCCTTCCAATTTGTTTTCTTCAAAGCTCCAACCAGATATTTCACCCTCTCCTGCAGTAAGAGTTGAGGCGTTAATAACCCCTCCCAAAGATGCATCTCGTGCTATAATTTTACCGCTTGAATCGATTTTAAAAGTTGTCTATTGCTAAGAAACAACTGGTGTAAAACCTTGTTTGTGATTGATAATTAAATATAAACCACGATATGAAGAAACATCCAATCCCGAAGAATGCTTAGAACATTTGCTATGGAAAGGTGTGATATATTGCGTTGCCAAATTATCAGGTTTCTCTACCATAATAAATATTTCAGCTCCAGAAGGATAATTAAAGAAATAAATCATATTCCAATCATTACCAATTTTATAAACATCATTGTGCCACTTATCATTGTTTTCCGTGCTATAATTACTGATTGTAGTATTACCATTCTTATATACCATAGTAGCGTAAAAAGAATAAGCTACTTCTTCTTGGGACGAATTACCTAGGCCCGATTCATCAATAGTGATACCTCCAATAGAGCCACTATTAGTTGTTAAGTTTCCTTGTTTATCAACCCTAAAATTAGAGCCAATAATTAATGAATATTTTCCGTCATGTGGAGTAGTGTTACTTAAATAAAAATCATTATCTGTTTGAGTATCTGTTAATCCTGCAGATAAAGTTAATTCATTTACTTTTAAAGCAAACTCTTTATTAGCGTTAAAAGACAAATAATTATTTCCATCGCCCACTTTAAAATAATAATTATCTAAGTGCCAATTAGGCGCCAATTCGTCTGGATTACTATTTAAATATATACCACCAGTTTCATCAATAACTTTTCCTAGTGTGTAATCGTATTCAATAGAATAAGCATTTAAAACAAATTCATTTACTTGAATTGATAATTTATTATCCGCAGATAGTTTTAAATAATTATCAGCTGTTCCTATAGACAAATAATTTTCATCACTATCAGGTTTACCATTAAGATGTACATTACCCATATCAATAGTAGCTCGGTTGCCATCAAAATTAATGCGGCCGCCGGTATTGCCTCCAATAAAAGCGGTACCATCAATATTAAAACCAAAAGTTTGAGAACCTGCTTTATATCCAAATAATCCTTGTAATAATTGATTATTTTCTTGTATTTGACCCATTACTACGCCAGTAAAGGTATTATCATTTCCTTTGCTACCGGCCGCCATGGCCGCAGAAGCAATAAAATTGTTGTTTTGGTCTAAGGTAAGTGTATTATCCCAATTGTTTAATAAAGAGGAACCATAACGTTCCTATATAAACGCAATTGGCTATAACCAATCATCTCCAAGTTTCAAATAGCAATGAGCCGTTATCATATCTTGGAGATAAATAGGTGATACAACCAAAGTATTGTCATTTTGTAGTTTAACAAAATCTTTGTTACCATCAGGAAAAACAATTTGAATATCATCGAAAGTCTTTCCATAAGGATTAGAGACATTGGTTAAAATTCCCTATGCGCTATAATTAACTCGAATTGACCCCTTTATCTTTTCTTTAATGTCTATCCAGTTATTATCTAAAACACCAATAGAACAATAAATAGTTAAGGGGGTTCCTTTTCCAATTGCGGTGGTGGTGATTGCTAACACACCCCAAGTATTAGTGATAGTAATATGATTGCTATCAATTTCGATAGATGCACCTTTTGAGCTAGGATAGTGTTCCTACCATACCCATTCAGCTGTTGTATTAGTACTAGTTAAATTAGTTGAAATATCATTACCATTTTCATCAGATAATTGTAACAATAATAATAGCTTATAATCATCACCATTTTCTTGCGCAATAGCACTAATTGAACGCCCTAGCGGAGTGGCAATAAATGTATAAGGGGTGCCATTATTACCTTTTGGCTAAAAAACAAAAGTCTATTCGGCCTTATAAACAATATTACTATTTTTAGGTCTAACCTCACAATACACTGTGTTATTAATATTGGCCATATTATAGGTATCAGATAAAGAATAATTTAATACTAAAGAATCTTTATCTGTTATTGTTTTTTCTAAATCCTAAGTTATAATTAACTAAGTGTCACTTTCAGGAACAGTCCATTTTATAGTGCCACCCACAAGCTCCTCGTTCCACTAAACTTGCAACTATTTGCCTGTTAAAGATACACCTGGTAAAGACTTACCAGTATTAAAATCATATATATCATATAAACCCTTTGAATTTTCACCATGCTGCAATTTAAAATTGCTAATACCATTTGAAATAGCCTCATTTAAATTACCAGCTACTTCATTAGTAAATACGATTTCGTTGCTTCTATATTTTATATGATTATAAACCAATATTGCAACATAGGTTTCTGTAGTCGTACCCAATGTATTTAATTTAACTTTAAATTCTCGATTACCGTTTTGAGACAAATTCTTTATTTCATCTCCTTGTGGTATATCTAAATTGGTAGGTAAACCTACATTCAAAGAATTTTCAATAAATGTCCAACCTTTTTCAATTAATGTGTCTCCTGTACCCATAATATCTTTTTTATACCATCGAATACAGTAACGATTAGCTTTCTAATCTACATCACTAATTGCATTATATATATATTTACCTTCGTCATTCAAATCACTGGCATCATATTTACCATCAGAATAACCAATATATTTTCCTGTATTATCCTAATTATACCATAATAATGACAATGTGCGTTCAGGGTTGTCTTCTTTATAGGTATAAGTTAATTTATCGGATGTAAAAATTTTAACAGTCTTATCTAAATAAGTAGAATCATTTCCTAATGCCAGATAAAGATTCTCTGCTTTCCAATATTGATCCGCATTTTCATCATCTTTGGCATTTTCATATTCTATATCTATACTCTAAATTATAGGAAGCGTTTTGGCATCCAATACAAATACTGCTTCTTGTGGGGAGGGAATGTTAAAATTAGCTGGATCGCCAATCATATGATTACTATGCAATTTTAGAATGGTTTCGTTTTTATTACCCTTATTGATAATAATATTAATACCATATTTTTCTGTCATATTGGTAGATGTAATATCCGCAGTTAAAATTACACTATTATATAACGAACAATCATAATCCAACTTAGATAAAACTGTTTCATATATATTGCCTGTTAAATCAATAATATTTTCCAATGCGGATTTTGATGAAATTATATCATCATCTCTTGTAAGCCATTTTCCCACAATAAATTTATCTAATTCCATTTTACCTTCTGGAACGCTAACACGCACTATATCATCAATCTAATAAGCATTAGCTTCTCCATAGGCTTCAAAGGAAGCGGCTCCATCATCAACACGATAAATTCCTTTATCTGCTTCGCCAATATTTATGATTTTACACTATTTAGTAAAATCATAAGGTAAATTATTTATGCGGGCCGCAATTATAGTGTCTATGGCTTGAAATAAATTTTCAGACAAATTATCCATAATTTACTCCTTTCTCTCCTTATATATCTATTATATTTTAATTTTTTGTTAAAGTCAATTAAAGACATCAGGCCAAAATAAGAAAAGAGGAGACACTTTAAAGTGTCTCCTCATATATTTATTATTTGCGATTAGCATATTGTGAAGCTCGATTAACAAGATTGTTAAATGCTTCTTCTATTTCGTTTCTATCTGTTACACCTGGGAATGAAGCTTCAATATGAACATTCTATTCTAATGCTTCAGAATTATTCATCAAGAAACCTAGGCTATTTAACATTCCACCCAATTGAGCACTTGCCGAGTATTTATCAAGAGTTAATAAAATATTATCAAGTAATCCAAGAGCGGATAAGAAATTAGATGTATCATCGGAATTGAGAACCAATTCTTTTTCATGGAGCATCGCAATTTTTCCTTCTGGACCCCATTCGCCTGTATATCCACCAGTATCCATAGATGCTAACATATTATCAGGTACAAAATACTCTTTTCCATTAATTATAAATTTATACATAGTCATTCCTGCGGGTCCGCCAACATGAACAGAACCAATCAAGGCTGCTTTTTGCAGATCGTCATTGGTTAAACGTATATCATCTTGACGCACTAAATTTTTTCCGCTTTCATCCTTTGTCCAGGCCGCAGCCGATGTAATACCAGAAGCGAGCATTCGTTCATTATGTACAAAACGATGGAGGTGCTGCGAATCCGCATCAATTTCCGCGGTTACCTTTTGTGAATCAAAAAGACCCAAATTATCAACTAATTGGCCTACTGCCGCACTAAAATCTTTCACAGAACTATTAAAATTACCTGTATCCAACACTGTTTTATAAGTCTATGTCTAATTTATATTAATAGAAGTGTTATCAAGTTTAGATAAATCATCAATTAGCCCTGTAATTTCTTCAAGCTACTCTTCATAAGCTTCGATTAATCCGCCCTCACCAACAATCTCTTTACGAGTTTTAGCATATTCTTCAGCTAGGGCTAGAGCCTTGGATGAAGCGGTGGCCGCATCTTGCACAATACCACCAGCACCGTCAGTACCAACCAATAATTCTTTTAATGAAGAAGCAGTAGCTACAATACCAGAGACTCCAGTTTCGATAGAAGCTAAGGCTCCATTCGTACCATATAAACTAGAAAGATTGCTTGACCATGTTCCAAAAGCATCATTTACATTTGTCATATAATTCTCTACTGCGATTTTCCATCCTTCAGCATCAAGGATCATATTCTAAAATTCTGTAGACCATGCATCTGCTGCTACACGGGTATCTTCAGCAATGCTTAATCCGTATAGATAAGAATACTGTTCTAATTGATCATAGAAAAATGTTTTAGCATTATTTGCGGCCTAGGTATATTCTTCTGCTGTCATTTCTCCCGATTTTAACTTTTCATTTAAATCGACCATTGTATCATAGTATTCTTGTCTGATTTGAAGCGTCTTCTAACCATAATCATTTGCGGCCTTTAATCGAATTTTATACAAATCATTATCTGCATCTTCATATTGTTGCTATGCCTCATCTATTGCATCTTGGTCTGCTGTATAAACATATCCAAAATTACCTTCGCTATCTCTCTACAAGCGAACGGTAGATTTAGCATTTTGCGCTTCTTCAAGAGCAATTTCGGCCAAAAGTAAATTATATTTAGCCTATTGAACTTCCAATTCAAAGTTACTTAATTTAGATTGCTTTTGCAACTCTTGAGTTTCTCTCATAAAATTCTATAGTCTTCTTTTAGCAACGGTATTAGAAGTTTTATCAAGATCCTGTTGAGCTTTATTAATTAATTTATTAGTTTCATAAATTTTATTAGTCGCTGTCAGCCACTCTTCTGTTCGAGCGGTAGCTCTATCTATAGCAGTAGTAAGTTCATTATAAGAACCAAATTGACCAGTAGCTAATTCCTCTAAAGATTTTCCCAAATCTGCTAAACTATTCTCTAAAATGGCATTCTGCATTTCTGCCCACGCTTCAGTATCAGAAAGCATTTGCTCTTGAGCCTCGTTCGCAGCTTGTTGTGCCGTAAGCCAAATATTTTTTAAAGTTTCCTAAGTTTCTTCTGAAGCTTCAGAAATTAAAGCATTTTGATAAGCCTCATAGGCTGTCTTAGCTTCACTCATACGATTTTCGTATATTGCGGTTGAGGTGGCTAAGGTATCTGCTGCTATTTGAGCTTCACCTTCAAGAATCTTACCAATGTTTTTATAATCTATTCCTTTTCCGGTAAGTTCCATTAAATTTTTATAATGGTCTAAAACGTTTGCACTATGCTCCATAAGAGAAGTATATTTTTCAATTTCTTCATTTGCAGCCGCTAAAGTATCGCCGTAATAAGACTACATTACTTCATCATATTCTTTAAGGGCGTTAATATTATCCATTGTAGTTTGATATTCATTTTTAAGACCTTCTGCATAAGCTTCCTATGAAATACCCATTTGTTCTGGATCAATATCTTCAAGTTTGAGCTCTCCAGCCTTAATTTTAGCCATATTTGCTTCGCCCAATTCAAACTATGATGTAAGCCAACCCACATTACCTTCATTGGATTTTCTTGCCTCTTTTAATAATTCTAAACGGCTTGGTTCTCCGTCTTTGCCCTCTAACATTAATTTTCTAAAAGCGTCGGCAACACTCGCGTCTAATAAGTCTGTCATTACTTTATCAACTTTATATTGATTAAAATCAAGTTTTAAATCTCTTACTTCAAGATCTATATCTATTTGATAGGTAAAAGCCTCATAGTTATTATCTTGCATTTCATACAGTTTAGCTTGAATTTCATCATCAATATCTTCCAATAGCTCACGAGTTTCATCATATTGGGCAATAGCTTCTTTTGTATTATTAATTGCTTGTTCATAATCTTCCAAACGCTCTTGATGTTGCTCAGAAAAACCACCTGATTTAGCTTCCCCATAATAACCATTATAGTCTTTCCAAACAGCATCCATTACTTCTTTGTAATTAGTAATGTCCCCTGTATTTGGATCGAAATCAAATTGCAATCCAATATTTTCTTGTGCTATAGTATTTAAATCTACTTGATCTACATTGCGATAATAATTCTCAGCTTCTGCGCGTTTTTCAGCAAGCAAATCAACTTCATTAGCTAAAATCTTATTTATTTCTTTCATTTGATCTAAACGAGCTTTACCATATAAGCGCTCTGCAGCTTTAGAAGCATTTTCATAGGCACGACTTACATTATCAATTTGGTCATTTACTTCTTTATAGCGCTCTATTACATCGGTTTTTTCAATACGATCAACAAATTCCTTCTCTGCTTGTGTAATCTTATCAAGACCGCCTGTGATACTTGTAAAATCAATACCAGCAAAGGTAAAAGTAGTATTCTTTAAATCATCTATTTTATCAATTGACCAATCGGCAGTTACTCCAATCGAAGCTAAAAATGCATTAACCTATTCTGTAGAAGCTCCGCTTACATTCACCATATAATTCATTTGATCTATAATAGATTGCTTATAATCATCGGTAAGTTGGTCACCAATTTTTATAGTGCCTTTTGCTATGCCCATTCTAAAATCGTTTAATGAATTCATCATGGTCGTAGCAGCGATATCAGTCACTCCAGTAATTTGCTAATAAGTATCTTGAACAACCTATGCCCAGACCTAATCCATTGCTGTGTTATCACCATTAAGAGCACTAAGTATAGTATTATAATTATCCTTTGCCCACTTTTCAAAATCAGCCCCTAATGATATACCCGCTTTTTCGAATTCATCGCTTGCTCCAAATAAATCAAGTACACTTCCCTTTAAGGCTGTCATAGCTTTAGAATAATTTAATAAATTTCCACTATTTAGTCCCTATTCTATCTCTTCCTAAGCGTCAGCAAAATCCTCGAGTCCTTTCTCAGTTTGCTTAATACGTAAAGCTAATTGTCCCTATACAATAGTATCGTCTTTTACTGAATCGGATAACATATCAAAATTGTCGGCTAAATATGGCAATTGTTTTGAAAGTTCTTTTACTTCATTAGAGTCTATCCCCATATCTTCAGATTGAGCTTCTAAAAATTTCTCATGCGCTTGAGTAGCTTCTTGAGTGGTCATTCCCGTATCTTCAATGGCTTGTTTTAACTCATTCCAATCGCCAGTGTTTATAGCTTCATTTAACTATTGTTCCTAATTACGCTGTTTCTCAATGGCCACCTAAGTTTGTAATTTATGTAGTTCTTGTCTTAAGTGTTCTCGTTCTTCAACAGTTAAATTTTTTGAACTGACATCATCAGATAAAGTATTTTGTAATTCTTCTATTTTAGTAGTTTTTTGCTATGTTAATTTAGATTTTTCAGAATTTAAATAAGCTTCCTATTCAGCATAAGTTAAATCCATAAAGGCTGAAAAATCCATAGCCTCTCCGCCCCAATCAATACCACTATCAGCAATTTTTTGCCAATCCTCAGTGGTCATTTCTTTTTCTTTAAGAGAATCTAGGGCTGTAGAATAAGCATCAATTTCTACTTGAATATCTTGAGCGTCTGCCAATGTTTGAAGACGATCAAACTCTGTAGTAATAGCCGCTTCACTTTGATATTTATTAAAATCAATATTGGCAAATATTGTCTATTTTTCAGCATCACCTTGTGCTAAATTGTCAAATAAGTTTGTTAAATTTTCTGTTGAATTACCAGTAGTACGTTCAATACTATCAAATATACCCTAAACATTTGCCATGCCGGATAAAAACTCATATTCTTCTAATTCTTTAGTTACTTCATTAACAATTTTTTTATAATCATCAGAATTTTTATCTGTTATGCCTAGCTGTGTTGCTCTTGATTCAACTATTTTTTCTCTATGCTTCTAAAAATCTGATAAATTACGAATTTGTGTAGGATCTCCTAATTTGTCTTCTGCCTACGCCTATTCTGCCTATTCAACTTCACCATAAGCATCGGTGAATTCTTTCATTCTGTCGTTTAATACCGAATATGCCTAAGCAACTCCACTATATGTTTCAGTGCCTTGTAGCCCAGCGTCTTCCATGGCTTTTTTCCATTCGCCCAAATCTTTCCACTATTTGTTTAATTTATCAATATTATTGACATCAAAACCAATAGTCATATCTCCGTAATCTGCTACATTATCAGCATATTTTAAAACAGAATCGGCGGCTAATAAATTATAAGCCGCTACATCATCTTCATCGTCGCTATCTGCTTTAATATCTATTTTATAAGAACCATCATCAAATCGAAAATTTTCTAAATCTCCGCCTTCTGTTATTTTTTCTTCAAGATCATCATAATCTTTTGAGAAAGCATTATTAGCCTAAGCTTTAGCATTATCACGAGCGTCTTCAGCTGTTACTTCTTGAGCCACAATTCTTAACTGCTGTGCGGCCACATTTACATCATTGGCTGTACCTAAATTTTTAGCATCTTTTAAATCAAGTAAAGCCTAATTATATCTTTCCTATTGGTCTCCAGTAAATGATAAAGCATTGCCTAGCTAAGTATAATGATCTATCAAACTATTAGCAGACTCTTTAATTTTCTCTTGGGTTTCTGCTGCTTTTTCTTCCGCTTCGCTTAAGGAGTTGTAAGTACCCACTAAATTGGTAAGCACTTTTTCTTCTTCTTTGCACTTATCAACAATTTCTTGTCTTTTTTCCGCAGCCTCTTTGCCCGCTTTGGCCGCTTCCTCGTTAGCCTAAGTATTGGCTTCCACTCCTTCTGTTTGATCGGCTAAAGCAATTGTAATTCCCACTATAGCTGCAATAAGCAATCCACCTAATACTAGACCAAGCCAACCATTTTGAGCTATTTGATTTGATATCCAAGCTACAGTATTAGCCCAAATAGCGGGAGTTTGAGTCGTGATTACACCTTGCTCAATTAGTTTTGCTTTTACATCTGCGAGAGTAACTGCTGTATTAGCCGCTAAAGCCTTAGTATGTAATGCTTCAGCTATGGCTGCTCCATGCTTTAAAGTAACTATTCCGCCAATAAGTCCTGCAACTGTCGGTAATAACATACTAATGCTCATTAATAGCGTCATCCAGTCTTGCATACCGCCAAAACCGTCTTCAAAAGCACTAGTAAGCATCTGTATTGAGCTTATTGCCATGGATGCTCGTCCAGCTAAAGATGCCAAGCTAGTTAAACCTGTAACCCAAGCATTAGGAGGTGGAGTACTATTTAATGCTTCTTTTTTATTTTTTAATAACTCCAATTTAGCAGCAACTTGAGCGGACACATCCCCCTCTTCTTTTAGTAAAGTAATTAATTTCTAAAAATCATCCTCACTGCCAACTGTTGTCATTATCAATTCAGCCATATCTGATGTTAATTGATCTATATTCCCACTCGTTGCTGCGCAAGAAGCGGCCATATTTTTTAATTCTACCTATAATTCTCTTAACTGAGCATCTGGATCACCATTCTAATTAATTCGTTTTAACGCTGCATTAAATTTGTCTATTGTCTCCTAGCTAGCGTTCATAGACTTAAATAATTGTTCAGATTTTGAACGTACATTCTCCATAGCTTTTTTACTTGCTTCTAAAGCCTTATTGTATTCCTGTTGCGCTTGAGCCAATGCCTTTTGGGCGCTCTTTCCTTTGACCTATTTTTTGTCTATTTTTTCTTGAATGGCGTTTAATTTACTAGAAGCAGATGACTATTTGCTTAAAGCTAATTCAATATCTTTACTCAATGCAGTAAATTCTTTTGAGGCCTAATTATAAGAACCTTGAGCCTAAGTTAATTTTTCTAAATTAGCTATGGTAGCCTCAGCCTGCACCGCTCCGCCTTCGGTTATTGCTCCACCCTACAATCCTAAAACTACATTAGTATTTAAATTTTTGGTCATTTCAGAAGAACTAATACTAGGTTTTTCTTGAAATTGACCATTTGCATCTTTCTAAATTATCTTGGTGGCATCGGTAAATTCACTATTAATTTTTCCAGCTGATATATTTACTAACTCCTACTGTTCTTGAGTAATTTTTTCTCGTAGGACCAAAGCATCTTGTAATATATCTCTCTCATGTTCCTCTTGAATTTTTAATTTTTTTATTCTTCCTTCAAGTTCTGCCAATTCCTAATTGGCTTTTTCCCAGGCTTGATACTATTTTTCAGTTAAATTTTCTAAGCCTACACCCTTAATACTTTTTATCGTATTTTGAGCTTTATTTATTTGCTCTTGGGTAATTTGTATGGAATTTTGAGTATTAGCCAATATAGTATTTGGATTTGCTTTATTAGTAGCCATATTGACGACAGCATTTTGTCTGTCTTCCGTCATATTTTTACCAGTAGTGTTTTTCCAATCATTAATAGATGTTTGTGTATTTATTTGACGCAAATTTTTTCCAGCCTATCCACTTAATAAAGCTTCTTTTTGAGCTTCAGACTATCGATGCAAAGCATCTACATTTTCCAAAGCCGCCTGGGTCTCCAAAGCTAAAGCTTCATATACTGATAAATGCATATTTGCAGCTTCCCGCTGTGCTGCAGTCATATTTTTAGTTTTAAGAGCCAATTGGTCTTTAACGGTCATTAAATCATGTGAAATTTTTAGCTATTCAGCCATACCTCTTGTTACCTAACCAGAAGTAACCATAGCATCCATTTCAGCCTAAATTTGCAATTTCATTTTTTTAACGTCATAAGCCGCTAAACCAGTTATTGTTCGAAAACCATTAATAATTTTCTAAAAACCACTAATAAACATGGGCATTAAAGATTTACTAAATATACCTGTAATCATTAATAACATTGGCCCAACGCCACCCATTGCATCAATTGCTTTACCTATGGCATCAATTAAACCAGCAAACATATCAGTAATTTTTGTTACAGTGTCATCATTTAAAAATTCAGAATATAATTCATTTTTAGCCTATTCTACACGTTTAGCTGCCGCTTCCCAAGATTCAGACCAAATTTCTTGTTGTTCTTGTAGAGCGCCTTCCGAGTCAGTGGCCACTTCAACATTTAACTTAATCGTATCCCAATTGTCCATCATAGCAATAAATTGATTGTATTGTCTTAAACCACCAACACTTTGTGCCAATGCTACTTGAGCATCTTTACCAAGCAATTCCCATTTTTTACCAACTTCATCAAGAATAGTATCCATATCTTTAAGCTAACCATTACCATCCTTGATATCTACTCCAACTTTTAATAAAGCTTCGGAATATTTATTTAAATCCGTTCCATCTTCTAAAGTTTCTCCAAGAGATAGACCTTCCATACGAGCGAAAATAGTTTTAAACGCAGTACCTACTACTTCTGCACTTTGACGCGTTTCTGCTACTACAGTGGCAACAGCTGCGGTAGCATATTCATAACTTAAACCAACGGTTTCAGCAATGGCAGCAAACTTTTCCAAACCTTTAGAAATTTCTGTCGTGCTTGCTGCGGTTGAAGCACCAAGTTTAGTAATTGCATCAGCATAATACTCTAAAGATTTTGTACCATCATCAAAATTATTCCAAATCGCAGTCATCTGATCGGAAACTACTTGAGCACTCTATTTAGTAACATTAGCTAATTTAATAACTACATCTGCTCTATCCGTAACATCTGAGCCTTCTAAACCCTATTGATAGAAAATTAAAGCTGCTCTTGCATATTCGGTGGTAGTTGTGTTTAAAGCTCGAGCAGCTTCACTTGCTTTTTCAGCAAAATGAGCCATTTGTATTGCGCTCTAACCAGACACTATACGAATTTCATTTAAAGCGGTATTTAAATTTTCTGCATATGAAATAGCACCACGAATGGAATTTACTATGCCATTAATAGCCATAGAAGCCACTTGCCATTTTGCTGTATTGGCAAATGTAGTCATCATAGCTCTCATATGTCCACCTAAGCGCAATGCAGGACCTTCTGCTGCAGAAATTGCGTTAGCAATTTTAATAAATGCCTATTGTCCAGTAGGACCGGCCGCAGTTAAGTTGGTCATTAAAGTAGTCAAAGAAGCACCAGAAGTCTTTAAACTTGCATTTAATGAATCTAAATTAATTTTACCAGTATTTACATTCGTTGCATTTTTTAAATGTATTTGTAACTATTGGGCCGAACTCACTGCCTACTATAGCTAACCCGAATTAACACCAATAGTGGTAGTTGTAGCTATTGTATTTAACAATTGGCCAATTTGCTAAATATTAGCTCTTGCCTATTCGGTCTAAGCCTTAAATAACAAATTAACCTCAATTTGTCTATTTGCCATAAATTATTACTCCTTTCTCTCTTATAAATAAAAAATATCCCTTTAGCAAGTGAATTCTTGCTAAAGGGATTAAAATTTCTTGCTAATATTCTTAAATTTTATTGAATATTAATTTAATTATTTAGACCACTGGTATTAAGTAAAGGAGCAATCTCCTTTAAAAAGTCTAAATCTTGAGAACTTTGCAATTGGTTCATAATTGCATTTACATCAAAAGAAGTATTGGAATAATCCTTAGATACAGCATCTAAAACTCCAACAATAGAATTTTTATAATCGTAGAAAGATTTAATTATTACTTCCACACCTTCTTTAACAGCCTGCAATTCTGTTTCTGGAATTTGTTCAAAAATGCGGTCTATTATATCCGAACCTTTGAGTAAGTCATACAATTTTGCGACATCTTCTTTTTGTTTTTCTGTAAAATTAATATTAGTATAATTTTCAATAATACCAAAAACCATAAAAATGTTTGCTTTAATAGGATTAGCAAAATTAGTATCCTATTCTGCAGAATTCACAATAACATCTCCGATTAGTTTTAATTTATCTTGAATTGGTAAATATTGTTTTACTTCAATATTTTGACCATTATACTCAACTATTTTAATATCTTGATTTACTTTCAAACCAAGCTTTGTAAATGAAATTTTTGCCATTATAATTTATCTCCTTTATCTCTTTTTATTTTAATTATATAAAAAATTTTAACGAATGTCAAGCTTATTTGTTAGGCAATAAACGCATAAGCTACTAACTACTCTACGAAATAACTTGATTCTATTCTTGTTCTAATTGGTCAGTTAAATCGGGCATTTGTTTTTCAAATAGTACAAATAAAGCATTCTATATTTCACTAAGTGAAGTTAATCCAATAGCCTAATTAAAAGAACGTAATGCGGAAATAATAGTAGATAGAGAAACCAATGAAGGAGCATTACCACCAAAATATTTAACACTTTCTATATCAATATCTCCACCCTATACAAATGACGCTGTGTTGGCTCTTGTCTATAAATAAATTTCATCAAATTTTTCGGGAGAAAATTGAATTTTATTTTTTCGCATGTATCGATAAGCTTCAAAAATATTGCCCTCATTTTTAATTCTATTTTCGTTGGCAGAAGCATAATTAATTATTTCTTGATATAAATTTTTACTGGCGGTTGAGGCCGGCTTGAGCGATTTTAATAATTCAGATTTTTTCGTACGCAATCTCAATTTAAATAATGAATTTGCAGTATTTTGCCAAATAGGCTCCAAATTTGTCATACTCATAATCTACTTTAAGGTCAAAAATCCTTCATATAACTATTTTTTACTTCCTCGTCCAGCCACTACGCCTACAAAGTATTTTAAACTTTCACCCGTTACAGCTGTTCTTAATCGATCAATCAATTCATATCCTTCTCTTAAACAGGGTTCTATTGTATTATCTTCATTTATCATCATTTTGGCTATCAACCAACGTTTATACTACTCACTAAGCTCACCATCTATTTGAATATTAGAAAAATCAAAAACTTCTAAACGTTTATTAACATTTATTTGAATACTTTCGGCCCTTTGCAAATAGTTTGTAATGGTAATCTATAATTGTTTTAAAAACTCAACCCCATATTGCCCTCCAGATAAAGATAACTATTTTTTTAATTCTTTTTGGGTAAGACGCATTTTATTTCTCCTTAAAGTCTATAATTGCCATAAATAAAAACATGGGGAGACAAGTATTAACTTGTCTCCCCATAATTAATATTTAATTGTTAAATTAATTAGCCAAGAGCTAATTCGCCAGTCTGTCTGCTTCTAGGATTGGTATCAGCAGGTTCGCCACCCTTAGTCTGTGTTCTTTCACGAACAAGTTCGGCTTCGGTAGAAGTTGTACCAATAATTTGAATAGCCGCAAGAACTTTCTTGGTCTTGTCAAATCTTGTGTAGTCAGGGAAAGCGTCCATGGTAAATGTGAAGGTCGAAGGATCTCCACTAGATGCCATAGTGAATGTAAAGTTAGACTGAATCTTGCAGTTAGGAATAATGAATTCAGCAGGAAGGTCTACACCATCAGTATTTCTAAAGAGGGTAGAAGCTTCGAGATAGTAGTTACCACCGAACTTGTCGGGAGTAATTTCGATTTGCTGAACGCCGGATTCTTTTGCTGTATAGTAGTCAACAAGAACTACATCTACGTTAGCAAGAGTAGCCTTCCAAGCATCAGGAGCCTTAGCAAGGTCGTCTTCAGTATAAAGTGTTAAACCATAAAGACCTTCGAATTCGCCTTCAGCTTCAGGATCCTGAGAAGCATACTTAGGAATGAAAGGTTCAGAAACTACTTCGCCATCTTCAACAAGCATTACATAAGCATAATTTTCTTTGCCATTTACATCTGCATAAGGCTTTTCAGAAACATAAACAATACCCTTAGCTGCATCAAATTTATCGGTCTGTTCAGTCTGGTGAACTTTAATCGAAGCGCCTTTAGAAGCTTCAATAAGACCTGCACCAGAAAGAATCATAAATCCAGCAGGAGAAATAAGAGCATCTTCCATAGTAAAGGTTACTGTTCTTTCACCTTCCCAAGCTACAAGACGAGAGTTGCCACGGCCACCCTGTGCATATACAGTAGTAGCTGCACCTTCCATGCTAGAAGTTTTTAAAGTGTCAAAATAAATAACAGGTTCATTCTTATAGAAGGTTTTATTACCAACTTTTTGAGTTGCCTTAGCCTTAAGAACAACCTCACAAATTTCGCGTACACCAAATTTCATAGGTTTGTGTCCTCCTTAAAATAATTATAATTTAATTTAGTGGATGTTTTTCATCCAATTATCGGGCTAACCTTCTGGAGTAGCCCCAGCAAGACGTGAACGAATGTCCAAATCCCAATTTACATAAAGCATATATCTTTCTACTAAATCATATAACTAATACATAGTTAAATTCATACAATCTTCCAAGGACATTGAATGAACGCCAATGGTTAAAGTAGATAAATACTAGCTAAATATACTTGTATTATTTTCTCCTTTTTGTGCGGCAACTCTCTATCTGCCTCGCATAAGCTTTTCGGCAATTTCTCGAGCTTTCGCATCAGAAGGATTAAAAGCCTATTGATCCATAGGCCCTGTTTTTAAACAACAGATTGCTGACACGGCTTCTTGTAGTTTATTAAAATTACTTTCATCAATCATTGAGGATTGTCCATCTTTCATTAAGATTAATGATCGTGGAGTAAAGGTTACTTTATAATTGGGAAATAATAAAATAAATAACTAATCAACCGCCTATCTTTTTTCTATTGCTTCTTTCTCTGACATTATCGTCATAAATATTTGAAAATTTGTAATATCTTCTAGAAGACTTTCGTCCTTAACAAACATAGATTTATTTAAACAAAAACATTGAATACCTGTAAAAAAATCTGTCTCCCCTATTAGAGCTATTTCCTTAATTCGAGGCTAATGAATTACAAGCTAACATTCAGGAACTGGGTAATCAGTCCCACACATCAAAGCAAGTCTTAAATCATTCATTAGTCATTAAACATTTTATCAAAATTATCAATAAATGCTTGCTCATCATTAGGATTAGGCATATGCTTTTTATCCTCTTCTCCATGAACTGCTCTATACATTAAACAAACTCCAGCATATTCATCTGTTAAAATCATTTGATTTGCTCCAAGAAATTCTAGTTTACCAATACCAGTTAAATGTTTATTATTAAACATACTGTCAATTTCCGCAGCAATTTTATATGGTCTTAGTTCAAAATCCTTCATTTGCCATTGGTCAAAATGACAAATAATATCAAATTCTATAATATTATCTCTAAACTCTGGGTTCGTGGCATTACCTATAAAATTATCAAAACTAATAATTATATAATTTAAAATGCTACCATCAACATAAAGTTTAGGAACAATTTTAATATTTTTACCAAACAATTCTAAGCTTTCGTCTTCGGTCAAGTTTGGTTTGCTCATGCAATCACGAGTCGTATAATATAACATCTTTTTTAATCTATCATTTTTCATAATCATATTAACAATAATATTCATATCTTTTTCTGTAGATAAAAAAGCTGATTTTGGATAAGTATAAACTTCTCTTTTCATGTTTTTCTCCTTTTACTCCTTATTTATATTAAAACAAAGATTCCACTATAATAGTTTTAGAATGATTACCATAACGTAAGTCAAATTGTCCGCAATATGAACTGTCCCACTTAAGAGAGATTTTTCTTGGGTCTTCACTATTTGGAGTTAATATAACAGGATATTGTTTATCTACACTCCACATAGCAGCTTCTGTTCCATTAAAAGAATATTCATAAGTTTTTTTGACTTTAATAAATGTATCTCCAATAATTTCTATTGGCTTATTTTCATTGGGATCTTTGATTTCTTCAATCAATCCTCCGACAATACCATTATTAATATCATCTTCGGTCTCATTAGCAAAATATTCTACTGCAGTAATTTCTAATATACCAGGTGTTGATATATAATCTGTAGCTTCAACTCGCCAACATGTTTCATTACCTTGTAAATAAAATTTATTATATCGAGTAAAATATTCTTTAGTATATTCATTCAGCGGCATTAGAATATTTAAAGAGTGGTTAGGAGTATCTACACTTATACCGTGTTTTTGAATATAATTAATTTTTGTTTCTACAGGTCCTCTAACTGCCGCATAAGTTGTATGAGTACCTTCTTCATCTTCCCATGTTATCTAATAGGAACATTTTCTTATATCTCCACGGAAATAAGCTAATTCTGTTAAATCCTATAAATAAATTAACCAGTATGTACCAGTTCCAAGCCACTCAAATACATCTCCACTATTAAAATCATATTCAAATCCAACAGAGAGAATTTTATCATCATAATCTTGTTTTAATTTATTTGGATTAATTAATGCGCGGACCGGTTTCCGGTCGGCTGCATCTATCTTAACGACTTCCGCAGCTTGGTAAGAATTCCAAACCGCATGGTCTAAAGAACGACGTTTATCGCGTATCATTCTTTCTTGCTGTCTATTACCGCCATGTTGTCTTAGTCGCACCGATTGATGTTCTATGCCTTCAATCGTATTCTAACTAGGGTCAAATGGTTTTTTATCATAAACTCCTAATCGGCCTTTCATTAAAGTAAAAGGGACTTTGTTACTTAAATCATAACCTGATGCCACGGTTTAACTCCTATAATAGACTAATGCTTTCAAACACGGTCTTTCTATAAAGTTCAAAATCTGTATCATATACTTTAAGTCCCTCTAATTTATTTAATAACTATAAGAAAAGCGGGTTAACGAATATTTCATTCATTCCCGCGATTTCTAAACTAACTGTATTCAATTGTTTTTTCCAATCTTCTTCATGTTCGCGCATTGGAATTAATTTCCATAATTGGTTGGTTAAGCGACGAATATTAACTTCAACATTTTCATTAGAAATATTAATATTATACTTAATCGAGAGCACTGATTTCACCCAAAGACGACCAGTTAGACTTGTAAGTTCCATCCGTGTCTGATAGTTTGCGGCGTTTATATAAACGCTGCATGTGGAAAGAATCTCGACGTGATTCTTCCAATAAAGTAAGCAATTTTGCAAGATGATTAGCTTGGCTAGTCATTTTAAAATCACTACCACTATATTTCATGCGAGTATTTTCAATAGAAGTAACTTGTCTTTGAACCCAACCCTGTTTCATTAATAAGGCAAGTATATTTACTTCTTCTGGAGTTAACTCTACGTTGAAGCAAGATTTATCAACAATTACCTTAGGAGTTTCTGGTGTACCTTCAGCTTCACTCCAAACAGTTCCAATTACAAAATCATCATCAATCAATTCATCTTTATTGAGTTCTATAACCTAAATTGTGTAATTATAAAGGTCTTTTCGAGGAAACTCAAAGCCTGAAATAGCATCCATTAATAAATTTTGTAAATCTTTTACCGTATCTTCTGGAGTTAATTCAAGATACATATCATCGGTAACTTTTCCAAGAAAGCGATTATACACAGTTGCAAATAGCGTGCTCACTGCATTCGCCTCCTTTTAATTATTATTCAGCAGTTTTTATAATTTTATAATTAGAACCTGAAGTACGACGACCTGCTTGAGCGGGTTCGGATTGAACACGACGAGTAGGTGCTTCCTCAGCATTCGCATTTTCTTCTTTTTCCGCAGCTAAATTAGCAAGTGCGGCCGCAACGTCAAAACCAGTTTTCTTTTTAAGAGCCTCTCTTTTTTGTGTATTTTCCAAAGGAAGTTTAACTGACAAAGTTTTAACTAAATCAATTACTCCAATGGGTGCAAAATCGAGACAATCCAAGAAAGCATCTAAAGTACCATTCTTTAATAATTCTACAATATCTGCTTCTGACATATTATATTCTGGTTCGGTGTTAATTCCTAAATCTTGAACTACTTCAACAGGTCCAAGAATTTGTAAAAAATGAGTGAGCAGCTGTGCCCCTCCTGGTTGATAACTTAATTTCTCTAATTCATTATAAGAAATTTTCTTTACTTCACCTGGTGCAAAAGGTCTACGAATATTCTCTTCCGGAATTCGATAGCATACCATACTTGCACTTCTATTTTTTACTTGATACATTGTGTTTTGTTCCATTTTAATTTACTCCTTTTTCTCCTAATAAAAATATAGGGAAGAAAGGGAAAGTCCCTTTCTTCCCCAGTTAAATCTATTTAATTATCCTAGGTTAGGATGATTACGCCTTCAAAGAACCATCAAGGCGACCATCGTAGGTAGCAACCTTACCAGTGATACCGTCAAGGTTCCAAGTATCCATATTACCCATAAGAGTAGTATCTACATAAGAACAAATATTGTTACCAAACATAGCAACTACGCCCACTTTCTTGTATACCTGAATTTCACGGCTTCTGTCATAATTTACATATTCATCAACAATGGTGTTACCTTCGAAAGCTACCTTAACAGGTTTGCCATCAGCGCCAGTAGGAATAATCCAGCAGTAGCCAGGATCGATTACCTTACGAGTGTTGGTACCATCTTCGAAGCCCTGTTCAAGAATAATAACTTTATGACCCTTGTAAGAAGCAAGGCGTCCAGTATTCCAAAGCTCAGTCTTCATTGCTTCGGTATATCTCCAAGCTTCCTGAGGAATCATATTTACTGCAAATTCATAAGTACAGTAAATAGTAGGAACGCCATAAGCAGAAGCAACAGTTAAAAGACGATCGAATTCTTTTTCATCAAAACCGTTAGCAGCTACACGGTTAGCAGCAGGTAACTGGTTGATAGAAGCCTTAAGAGCAGCACCGATTTCCTTATAAATAAGTTCATCGATACCTTCCATAACGATTCTAGTTAATTCTGCAAAATCAACGCGGCCATCGAGGAATTCTTCGAAGCCGATCTGAGCAGCACCGCCGATAGCAGATGTGCGGACTTCAAAGCTTTCTTCGTTTTTACCAAGCTTGAATACTTCATACATACCAGCAAGACCAACGCGAGTAATGAACTGCTTTGCTCTATTGTTGTTGGTAGTATTTCTACGGAATAAAATCTTATCGCCCTGAGCGAAAGTTCTTACTTCAGCGAAGTCTGCATAACGTTCAGCAACTTTCTTAGGCATAATATCATTAATAACTTCTTCCATTACGGAGAAGACAAGATTTTTGTTTTCACGGAACTGTTGGTATGTACCAGCAATTTCGTTGAATTCAGCACGAAGAGTCTCATTAAGAGCTTCGTAAGAGAGGTCTTGACCTCCAAAGCTATAAGCAACAGGAGCAGAAGGGTTAGCTCTTGCTACTTGTTTAGCTAAAACTACTAAATTTTCTCTATTAAGCATTATTCTTCTCTCCTTTCTTATGCAATACGCATAATCTTAACGCCTTTTTGTCCATCAGGCATTGTATAAACTTTAACTACTTGCCACTTCATAGCGCCTTCACCAACAGCAAGAATACCATCTGCGCCAGGGGTAAGAACGTCACCAACCTTAAGGCTTTCAGCATTTACAGTATTAGTAGTGAAAATATCACCAACGTTGGTTTTGAATACACGAGGAACCATTGTAGTGCCTTCTGGCATCATAGCTTCCTTGTAAGGACCAGTGATGTGGAAAGGATCTTCATTATAATGAAGTTCATAAATATCTACAGGACCAGTTACATCTTCAATGGGGTTGCCCTTAGCATCTACACCATTGTAGAAACGAGTCTGACCAGCTCTGCCTTCTTCGCCGAATGGGCTATAAACGCGAGCCTGATAGTTATCTTTAATCATTGCGAATTCGCAATCCATTTGATGTTCTCTATAAAGTTTAATTTCATTATAAACGAGCATCCATTCGCCTTCACCTGTGAAGTTTACACAGTTGTTGGCATAGTCATATTTTACGAACTGACCTTGTTCTAACATTTTAATCTCTTTATCAGCAGGAAGCTGAGCATAGATTTGACCGGTTCTTTGAGCGGAAAGGTGATTAGGCTCAACCTGACCGAAGCCATAGTCTACAAACTTAGCTTGGCTTAAGAGATTAGCTTTTAAGAAATCACTAAGCATTTTAGATATCCTCCTTAGATTTTAATTATTTCATATTTTGCTGCGTTCTAAGAGCAGCCTTAACCCAAGCCGGAACAGATAAATCTTCTGCTTGATTATCAAGATTATATGTTGTAGGCTCAGTTTCTGATTTATTATCGTCTTCAAGGGAAGCAAAGCTTACCTTGTTGCGAACACAAATAACAGAAAGTTTTGCTTCAATATCGTCTAAAGAATAAGTATCGATGTTGGCAATAACATCAGCCTTATCTTCATCAGACAACATTGTAAAAGAAGCGATCATATCTTCTTTTTCTTTCTTTTCAATTTGCGCTTTAAAAGCTACCAAGGGTTCAACCTGTGCTTTTAAGTCACTATTTTCTTGTTCGAGGGTAGAATATTTAGCAAGCAATTCAACGTATTCAGGGATTTCTTCAAGGTTATATTTTTTAGCACCTTCATCCTTGTTTTCGTCTTCATCACACTTACATTCATCAAGAGGCTTACCGCACTCAGGACAAACTTTTTCTTCCTCATCTTCAGCCTTAAAGTCTGTAGCAGGTTCTTCTGCAGCAACAGGTTCCTCTGTCACAACAGGCTCTTCTACAACAGGAGCTTCAGGTTCAACGACCGGAGCGGCCGCATCTTCTACTACTTCTTCAGTAGCAGGAACTTTTACTTCTTCAGCCATTGCGTTTGTTCCTCCTTCATTTAATAGTTCTTTCAATTCATTCATCATTGAGAATACTTTTTCTTCAAAGCCTTCACTAAATGAAAATTGAATAGTGGGTGCAGTAATATGGCCACCCTCAAAGCATGGTTCATATTGTTGACCCAAAACACAAAGTTTTGAAATAATTGCTTCATTAACTATGAAAAAGTGAGGAGTGCGATTATCTCCTTTTGTCCTAATCATTGTTGTATAATCTTTATCAAATTCCATGGAATGATTATTACCATCCCTCAAAATGCGTTTACATTCTGGGTATTGACCAGTCCACAACCAACCCTCAGTCATAAGGTATTCGCGCTCATCTGCTCCATCATCTAAATAACGAGCAAACCAAACCTTTGCATTTAAATCTACAAAACCATAGGGTCTTGTAGTGTCTTTAATTTCTATTTTGCCTTCTTTGATTTCAAATTCACGATTATGTTCTTCAAAATCTTGTTCTTGTTCGTTAAAATAACCAACAATAGGACTGCCAGGAAGAGAATTAGCAATCTAGCGCGCAACATCTTTTGTAATAATACTATGGTTACGATTAGGCTCATCCCCTACCCAGCATACTTTAATTTGACATTTAGAAATTAAAGGATTAATAGGAGTCACATTAATAAATTCAATAGGTGTATTCAATCTAATACTTGAATGCATTTTATTAATCCTCCTTTAAATTAACTCATAGCTTCTTTATTAGCTATGGTTTTTTCACTCTTTTGGTCATCAGCCTTTTCAGGGCGACCACCCTTCGAGTTGTTTTGAGAATTTGAGATATTAGATTCTCCTGTTTTACCCAAAATATCTGCACTACTCATAGTAGAGCTCATCAAAGGCGGAATCATAATCTCACTCAAATGTAAAATATCATTTTCAAAATTAACACTATTAAGTATAAAACTTTGAGAATGACCAAGAGCAATTTGAGGCAACATTTTAGAATAGCCTAATTGCGTTTGTTCTTTATATAATTTAGCTAACTCCTTGTAATTATACTAAGTAGTTTCTAACATATAAAACTTAAAATCGTATTTCTTTTTATTTACATTTAGTGCTTCTGTAATTTTATCAAAAAATATTCCAAATTGCAAGAGTAGGTTGCGCATACTCGATTCATCATTTAAAATAGACATATTTAATGATAAATTGCCTTCCGCATTAAATAAATTCTAAGAAATGCCCATTGCGTTAAATACCGCACGTTCAACCTTGGCTAATTCATCTGCGGAAGTAGTGGTTGAATTATCAGATAAATTAATTGCTTCTACATCTGTAAAAGTAGTTAAAATATCTGTTCCAATAGTGTTGCGAAGCATTTTAACCGCATTATTATGTATGTCTCTTGCTTCGTCTACGTCAAAAATTAAATCTCCGTTTTTATCAAGAGGTAATTTTTGCACAATAATTTTTAATAATTTTTGCATCTGCTTGCGACGATCTAAGTCTTGAGCGGCATCAAGATCTATTAAAGCAGGAATTGCAGTAATTAACATTGGAATATCGCTACCATTAAAATTAAATTTAAAGGCACTATTTACGTCCAATACATACCATTGACCCAATGGGTCTCCCGCATCGCGAGGCAACTTACCTTCTTTGTAAAGCATATATCCTTTTGAAAATTCTTTTGGAAACATTTTAAGAATCTTCATCCTATAAGTAAAATCTCCAAAAGTATCAAAGTATTTCATATTAAACTCTACTACAGGCATACCTCTAACAGAAAAGCGACTACGGCAATAAGCAATTGGAAGCTATTGAACCGAAAGACCTCTTTCGCTTGGTACTATATATCCATAATAAGCACCATTCAAAATAACTTCTAAAGCCATTTGACCGCATAATAAACGAATATTTGAACTATCCAAGAAACCTAAAATACGAGAGAAATCTTTCATAATTTCTTCTTCTTTTATGTTATCTTTATGAAGCTCTGGACCAACATACCAATCATATCTGTATAGATAAGCCAAATAGTTAGCCACACGATGATAAATACCGTTTACATTATAATAAAAATTAGAAATATTACGCATTTCTGTTAAATCATTATCCGCCAACGCTGTATATATTACATTTTTCTTCGTATAAGAATGTAAAGGAAGAGACTTGTTCAAGCTGCCCAATTCAAGAACAGCTTCTTCAAGATTTTTAACTCCCACTTTGATATTACCATACAGCTGAAGCGCAGGATCGTTCAAGTCGGTGACAGAAAAACTATTATTCATATCAAAACCTTTGGCATGAATTTTCTCTTGTTCCAATTCCACGCACCTCCTTGTTTTAATAACCAGCTTTTTTCATGATATAATCATAGGTAATTAAATTTTCTTCAGTATAAGGGATTTCTATCAAGGTAATACCCTATAAAGCACAAAAGCGACGTTTTTTATTATCATTAAATTGTTGTTGATATAATCCACGCTTGCCGCCAAATTTGGGGCTAGCTTCATAGTGCTACTTACCTTGATATTCAATGATAAAATCAATATTTCCCTCATCATCAAAAATCACAAAGTCAAAACGAAGAGGCTTGCCATTTGGACTATTTAGTCCTGCAATGGAATATTCAGTTTTAAAATTAATACCATAATTCTCTAATATCTCATGTATTTTAATTTCACCACGAGAAGCTTTCATTAGACACGGCCTCCTTTCTTAACTCTATATAGTTTTGAAAATCATTTTAATAAAATTAATGTGGTTCGCCCAAATTTTCAAATTAATTCATAAACTACCAATCAGAAGCAACAAATTTCTTTCGTTTTTTCCTCTTAGAGTCTTCTTCTTGTTTAATATAATATAATCCATATTCTAAAGCAGAAAATTTATCTTTAGGTATAGATTTATTAGCTTGTTTTAAAATAATATTTATACCCTCATTTTCTTCACGCAAATTCATCATTTGCTCTTTAAGAATCGAGGTTAAAGTAAACGGTTTTAAATAATCAGCACGCTCTTCCGGAGTCATAGCCGCACCTTTCTTAGTACCAAGCAATTTATTTTTAGCCACCCTCTCGTCTATTAAGAACTTAATTTTACCAGATTCAAGAGCACTTTGTGTAGTAACATGAGCTTCTGTATTAATAGGAGCATTAGCTTTCATTTGATAAATTGCATCAAATTCACAGCTTGGCGTTCTATATTTTTTATATTCACCATCATCATCATTATACACACCAAAGTCAGGTAATACGTCACCATTACTTAATACCTATTGTTTTACCATATAGTCCAAAAGACCAATACCCGCACCATTGGCGTCGATTATCATTCTGCGTGCTTTATATTTGTAAAACAACTATTTAATTGCTTTTGCCTATTCTTCATAATGCATATTTTCATAACTGTAAATATTAACTAGTGTTTTGATCGCTGGACCCTGAGCAGCAGGAGTAACCTTGAGAACGCACACTTCAGTAGAACATCCTTTACGGCCTACGTCAATGCCCAGTATATAATAAGCACTCTTATTAGAACGTCCAGAGAATTCATATTCGGGTAATTGTAAAATTCTATTTCTATCAAACTTTTCACCATCGAAATAAGCGTTTTCAACAGTTCCAGTCCATTTGCTTTCATACTCACGACCGAACGACGCCTCATTAAATGTAGAGTCACGTTTCAAGTCAGAAATAAAGTTTTTAGGTTGTAAGCCCAATAATACAGGAATACGCCAAGTACCACCCATAATAAAAGCCTTGCCAGGTTCGGTAATCATACGAACCAAAAGCTATATTAGTTTTTCGTATGAGAATGTATTTTTATAACCCGCAGTGGTAATATACAACTATGATTGGTTAAGAACTTCTTCTTCTCTAACTTCACCATCAGCACAACGTCTAGAAACGTTCATTGTAGGAATAATAACTTCTTGAAGAATCTTCTGGTCTACACCTACACACTCTTCTATAAGTCCAGCATGGAAACGACGTCCACGAGAGCTTTCTCTAGCCGCAAGGTTTTCAATAGTTGAACCATTCTTAAATATATATTTACAATAGTCTTTACCTACACGAGTCTAACCACGAGCCCAATCTATCTCTCTATTAAAAGCAGGAATCTTCTAACATATATCCGACATCTTTTCCTACAAAATTTGAGCTGCCTGTTCCTTACCACCCGCGGTTGAGAACAAATGAGCGCCCGGATATAAAATTGCCCTTATCAATAAAATCAATACCGATAAAAAAGATTTAGAATAAGCACGAGGGAAAACCGCATAAACATATTTATATCGCATAGCTATGCGTAAAAATACTCGCTGATAATAAAATAATTTAAATGTCAGTTTCTTTTCTGGGTCGCCCCCGGTCTACATAAAATCCACGAATAAATCAGGATATTCACGCCAGAATGCTACGTAATTACGTAGCACTGGCTTGATCTATTCAATACGTTCTTCGGATATGCCTATCTTCTTTTGTTCTTTAGCTTGAGATAAGTCCAATAAATCTTGAAGAGCCATTATTCTTCCTCCTCTCCAAAGAAGGAATTAAATAAGTCTTCATCTTCCAATCTTAATTCATCTTCAAGCTCTGTAAATTCAGTATATTCTTCATATCCTATCATTCTTGAGGAATTATCATAATCAAATAATTTGTCTTCAAAATCTGCATCTTCATCGCCACCCTCAGCAGCCTCTTTAATTCTTTCTTGTTCATCTTGAATTTGTTTAATTGCAGTTTCTATCATTTCATTAAGATTGGTTTCACCTTCAATAAGGTCATAAGTATATTTCTACAAATCTTCAATAGTTCTATCTACGTGGTCTTGCGGACCAGCAGCATAATATTTTGGAATAAAACCATCTCGTTCACAAATCAACACTAATTCACCAACCGAGTCAACCAATTCGCTATCATCAGTTTTATTCTGCTGTGCTGTCCATTTACCAGATTTCATTAGTGAGTCATACATTTTAGTTGCTTTTTGTGCACCTTCCATATCACCCAAATCCAAAAGCTAATTGGCTTTTAATGAACATTTACAAGCAATTTTTAGAGTATTAATGTCACCTGCGGCGGTAATATCATAAGACCGCATCATTTCTTCATATAATTGTTCTAACTAAATCCATTCTTCTGGACGATATGTTTTGCCCCATTTTAATCTAAGATAGGTTCTATCGTCTTCTGTGAGTTCATCATCAAATCCATCATCTATAGGAGCTGCTCCAAATGCTTCAAATTGGTGCGGTTCCTCGAATGCTGGTGCTACAAATTCCGCGAGTTCGCCTTCCGGAATAGTAATACTAGCTCTATCGATCGCCGAGGCAATGGTGGCCGCATCATATCCCTACCTTTTCATTGTAGTTTCAATTTTGCTATTGGCTAATTCTTGTAAGAAATCATTATCTTTCCATCTAAAATCTTTATATTGTTTTAGTTTCATTTTAGATAAATAACGACCTACAATAGTTAAACCAGTCATTTTACTTTTGTCTTTACCATACGATGCCATTAATTTATTCCATTCTTCCATAATGAAAGGAACATCACATTCTTGCAATATCCATAAGTAAGTATCAGGATTAAAATTATCAACATGCATCGTGGTGCATTTTTTACAAGTTTTTAATTTGCCATCTGGATATTTTTCTAAGTTATTAGAACCGTAAAACTAATCTCCGCCCATGGTTCTATTACATTTTTCACAATAACACATTTCATTACTTGCCATAAATTATTTCTCCTTTATTATTTTTTATTGCGACATTCTTTACATAAACTATAAAATCCGTCTTTACTGGTCTTGTTCTTTGAGAAATATTTATTATGTGCTAATTTAATCTGCCCACAGCGGCTACATTTTTTATATTTTCCTTTTTCTACCTCAGTATAATACCATTCAAGATATTTATCTTCTGCTACAGAGGCAATTATTTTTGGAATTTTATTTCTCCATAGGCTAGAAATATATTCTACACTATGAGTTATATTAAATTCTTCAGTTAATAAATGCTAAATATCCTAATTCTATATTCCTTCAATTTTATATTCTACTATTCTTTTATACATTGGATAATCTTTAAGCGCATCTTCTATAAGTACATCAAAATCATACATTAAATACCATAAATCTCTATCGAATTTGCCTTCACACTCTTGTTTCAAACCTAAGTAATTACATAAAACCGCAGAAACTACCTTAGGATCAATTAATGTAACTCCTTCTGGAATTACATAACCGTCATCATCAAAGCTGTAACTACAATCTAAGGTAGGAAAATTTTTTGATTTAGTTATTGTCTATGGTATTACAGGTTTCTAATAATCATTCTTAATAATATACTAATCTTTTCTTAGTTCTATAATAGTTTTTTTAATACTATATGCTTCTCTACCTTCAGCCTTTTTTAATTTCTTTTCCCAATCTTCTATGGCATCACGCAATTGCTTTAAATAAGGTATTGTTTCTATATCTTCTTTAGTTATTGTTATTTTCGGTTGAAAAATTATATTTTTATTATTATTTCCTAATAAATTGTATATTCCATCTTCACCATTTTCTAATTGAGAAACAAGGCCTTCGTAAGAAGTTTCACGTTTATTAACAGTAGTCATACGATTTTCTGTTAGCAATTTTTTTTCTTTTTTTTCTTGCTTCTCCATACAAAGAACTAAATAATCTGCTAAGATTTCTAAATAACGTTCCGATGGATTTGGAGTTTCTTCTAAAATCTTTTTAACTAATTCATTTCGTTCTTCTGGAGACTACAAAGAATAATCTAATTTAATCATTTTTGTCCTCCAGTTTTATTTCTTTATTGTTATTATACGAGAAATTTTCCCAAAAGTCAAGCCAAAACCGCACCAAAAAATTGACAAAAGAAAAAATTTTTTATATAATAATTATAGAATATGATGGAGGTAAAATATTATGGAATTTTTAATACCAATTGTTAGTGTTATAGTTTTTGTAGGCGGAATTATTATAGGCTGGGGAATTAAAGGTAATACGCACGAAAATATACATGATGACACTTGTTGTATTTATGATTATGATGTTTTTTTAAGATGTACAAGTTTATTTGTTACCATACATTACCAAGCACCGCAAAATTATAATATTATTGATTTAAGTGAATATTTAAAACGAGGCGTAATACGAATAGATGTTTGGAAAGACCGACCGGTAGAACCGCACGAAACGCATGGCCGCACATATTTTTATGGACCAGCTTTGGTCCGCAAGAAGAAAGGAAATGATTTATGGGAGTGGGCGGAATTATAATTTTAATTATGTTATGGGTTGCGATGGGTATTTTATGTATTGTACAAAACCAAGAGCGCTTAGAACAACTTACATTGGGTAATATTTTTACCGCATTTATAATTTTTATAATATTTGGACCTTGTTTTGTTATAGTAAATATATTAGAAGCAATATTATTATGGTTAGGCTGGGAGGATGACAACAATGATGACGCTCACGGAGTATAAAAAATACGTACAGGATAAAAAATTCGCAATGCTGGAAACCGCAGATAAAACTTTAAATTCCCAAAAACAGATAGCTTTGGTTACTCTTGAAGAACGTTATGATAAATTTATAATTAAAATTAGAGAGATTTTTGAAGAGTTTGGATATATAGTTCATTGGTATCATTACAACAATGAAACTATTAAACAATTGGATATGGGTATTGAAATTGCGGACCTCAGACCGCACTATGATAAAGTTTTTGTTTTTGACACAGAAATTGATTGGAGATTTGCGGATGCGGCCTATCAGGTTGCGTGTAGGCATGTTAGTAAAGACGCGGAGTCGCTCTGCATAATAGGAAATGACGATCGCATGGCCGTACGATTTGTAAGTGAGTGGTTGCAGAATGGAAAAAGAGTAATTGGCAAGCCTGTTGGAGTAAATAATTTATATATTGACATATTTGAAACCAATATGACTTTTATATTTGACCGCAATGTAGTAATTAATTGTTACCCTATACAGAAACCATTATTCTATATATTTCCTTGGAGTGTGGTTAATGCCGAAGACCGCAATACTTATGATTTGGGAGAAGAAATTATTTTGGAGGTAATACAAGATGTTAATAGATGAAAAAGTAACACGTCGAGTTGATAGTTGTGGGCGTATTAGTTTGCCTAAGCATTTAAGAGTTAAGTTTGATATGGACATTGGCGAAGAAGTTGAATTTTATATTTATCGTAGAAAAGAAGATGGATAGGCTTATATTTGCCTTAAAAAAAGAGAAATCGAAGATGAAGATGAAAATAGCGATTAAGTTGTTGGTTATAACAATAGCCATTATGATTGGCTGTACTGGCACTATTGGATTAACAATGCTAAAAATACAAAACGATAAGGAGAGTATTACTTCTTATCGTTTTTTAATTTTATCGTGATATAGAATGGGAAAAAGATTTGGTCGTAATGTAGAATGAAAAAAAGATTTGGTCGGAGAAAAGGGGAGAGAATAACAAAAATAAAAAATAAAAAATATTTTTTCCCGAAATACTACCCCCTCTTTATTCTATACGAGAAAATATATAAAGTCTATAGTCTGTTTTTAAACAGAAAAAATCTGAAGAGTAAAATCATACCCCTCAATAATTATTATACTATTTAATTTTAATACCCTCTCTCATCGGCGCGCTAACGGGCCATGCGCGCCGAATTTACGATAATTTAGTCCTTTAGCATTTTACCAAACCAAAGCGTTACCACGTTACTTCGCTAAAGCGCATCCTGAAACCACGGTGATGTGCTAACACGTTACCACGTTAAAGTGGCAGTGGGCGAATACTTTAGCTTAGTAAAGTGTTAAAGTATTAACGTGGTGATGGGCGAATACTTTAGTTTAGTAAAGTGTTAAAGTGCTAACACAATGAAGAAAAAATTTTTTAAAATTTTTTTTAAAAAAACTATTGACAAATGCATTTCCTTGTAGTATAATTAAGACAGAAAGAGGGAAGGAAAACCCCACAAAAAACCAGAAAGAGATCGAAATGTTTAATGTATTCTTCAACAAGCTTCTCCACAATCCCAACAATGTCGAAGGTAAAGGACAGAAAAAAGCCAAGAAATTTAAGAAGCCCATTCAGCTTCCGCCCGAAACGATTAGATAATCTAATCGTTTTTATTGGGCGCGACACTTTAGTTTGCTAACACATCACCGTGTTAGTTCGCTGAAGCCCTAAATGACACTTTAGTATGGTAAAGTATTAAAATTTTAGCAAATTAAAGTGTTAGCGCAATGACGTGTTATCCTGATACTATGCTAACGCGTTAGTTAAGTAAAGTAAAAAAAATTGTAAAAAACTATTGACAAACAACCAAAAGTGTGATACAATTAAGACAACAAAGAAAGAGAGGGAACAACAATGTTAGTAGTAGTTAAGTACAAGAAAGACTTCGCAGAGGCAGAGAGCAGAGACTTCCACATCCACAGCAAGCAAGTAGATGATGTAGAAGCTTATCGTGAAGCACTACAAGAGCAGCACAAGAAAGAATGGATCGTCAAGGTAGTAACAAAGGAAGAAGCTGCGACAATGAAGGAACAGTGGAAGCAAGCAGTCAAAGAAAGAGACCGCAAGAAGTTCGCAGTGCTTGACCTAAGGCTCAAAGGCTTGGCTGTCAAATACACAGTAGCACACATCTTCCAAAAGTGCTAAACAAAGGGTGCGGTTTCCGCACCTCCTACTTAGGGCTGATACTTTAGTTTGTTAGCACACTATCGTGTTAACTCGTCAGAGTCCTAAATGGCGCTTTAGTATGGTAAAGTATTAAAATTTTAGCAAAGTGAAGTGCTAATGTAACAACGCGATATCCTGATACTATGCTAACACGTTAGTTAAGTAAAGTACAACCGATTAGACAAACTAATTGTTTTTATTGGGTGCAATACTTTAGTTTGCTAACACGTTATCGTGCTAATCCGTTGAAGCCCTAAATAGCACTTTAGTATGGTAAAACATTAAAATTTTAGCAAATTAAAGCATTAACACAGTAATGTACTATCCTGATACTGTGCTAACGCTTTACTACGTTAAAGTATTAACTAACTAAAGTGCTTTTGTGCAAAATGACGAAAATAAAAAATCAAAAATTTTTTTAAAAAAAACTATTGACAAAGGAATAAAAGTGTGGTACAATAAAGACACAGTAAGGGAGGCGCGATCCTCCAAAAGAAAGGAAATACATAATTATGAAGAACATCAACGAAATGAACAGAGAAGAACTTGACAAGGCAATCGCAGAAATCGAAAACGACCCTAAATACATTAGTGCAAGAATGGCAGACCGTTTAGAAGGCGAAGAAAAAGCGTACTACAACAAACAGTTTAACACCTTGTTAGAACTCAACAGAGCAAGAGCTTCCAAGAGAACAAAAGCAGAATACGAAGAACTCCTTGCTAACGCTCTTGAAGTCCTCTCGAATCTTTACAAAAGCCTTGCAGAAGATAACCTTGACGCTTTTAGAAGATACACCGTAAAACAGACTATTGCAGACTTCGAGAAAACCGCAGAAAACTATCGCAGAAAAATTGCCGAGGCTGAGTAATTCAGCCTCTTTTTCTTGACGGTCGCGCGCTTCGGCAGAACAAATGTTCGGGCAACCGCAAGGCTCGCGCGACCCCCAATTCGCACTTTAGTATGGTAAAGCATTAAAATTTTAACATTTTACCAAAGTAAAGTGGTTGAGTTGGGATCCCAAAATTGTAAATAAATAAAAAAAAGTGAAAAAAATGCTTGACAAACGCTTTAAAGTGTGGTATTATAGTATTGTAGAGAGGGCAAGAACCTCCAAGAGAAAGGAAATACATACTATGACTACTGACATCCGCAGACCCTATTGGGTAACCTACTTCGACCTTGAACTTTCCACCGAGTGCGCTGACTCTTTTAGCGCAGAAGAATTGGAACTTCTTAAACTCGATCCCTGTGCCGATATTATTTCAATTCAAGACAATGTCATTGACGCTGATTAGTCAGCGTCTTTTTTCGTGCGGCTCGCGCGACCCCGAAAAAACTATGCTACTATGCTACCACATTAAAGTATTAACAAACTAAAGTGTTAAACTAAAAAGTGCGGCTCCCGATACTGTACTAACACGTTAATTAGGTAAAGTGCTTTTGTGCAAAATGACGAAAATAAAAAAAGTTAAAAAAACTATTGACAATGGGTTCGAATTGTGGTAATATATATACAAGGAAAGGGCAAGACCCTAAGAGAGAAAGGATACATAAAAAAATGAAAAACTTTACTACAATCAAAGAATGGTTCGAAGAAATCAAAAACTTAATCGACTGCACTAACCCCTACTTCTACGACAGAGATGGTCGCGAATATGTGGAATTTGACGCTGACGAAAAAGAGTTTGTAAGAGTTAGCACCGAATTGGGTTGGATATAAAAATCCAACCCGCGACCCACGCGAACATCCGTTCGATCCCCAACTTTCACTTTAGTCTGCTAAAGCAATAAAATTTTATCAATTTAACAAATTAAAGCGTCGAAAATTCCTTCCCGAAACTACGCTTTACCGTAGTAGCACGTTAAAGTCCTAACTTGCACTTTAATTAGTTAACATATTAAAATTTTACCATTTTACCAAAATAAAGCGTTGAAGTAAATTTCCTGAAAAAAATAAAAATTTTTTTTAAAAAACTATTGACAAACCGCTTTTAATGTGCTATAATAAAGACACAGTAAGGGAGGGCGATCCTCCAAGAGAAAGGAATACATAAAAATGATTAACATTAGAACAATTCGCAAACTCCAAAACAACGACGGCTTGACTTTAAAATGCGGTCAAAAGATAACCTATAAAAGCGGTTGGCAAGTAGCAGACCACGGCGTAGAAGCAAGAACCGCAGAAGAAGCAATTAAAGCGGTGCGTGCTATGGGCGGTAATTGCGGTGTATGGTTTGAAAATGGCATTTACTATATCGACCATTCTTTTAGAGTAGCAACCAAACGAGAAGCATTGGAGATTGGCAGAGCCAACAACCAAATATCAATTCTCTGTTGGAGGACAATGGGCTTGGCTTACTGCTAAGCCCAACAAAAAAAAATTAAAAAAAATTTTCAAAAGCCTATTGACAAACAGTTAAAAGTGTGATATAATAAAGACACAGTAAAGGGAAGGACAACCCAACAAAACCAGAAAGAGAGAAAAAATTATGGCACTTAGAGAAACTTTTGCAAACCACACTAAAAAGTTCATTGTAGAAACTGAAAAGAATGAGCAAGAAGCCGCTCTTCGCTTTGTGATTACGATCGTAATTCCTAAGGCTGAGAGAGTCAGCACCGATTCCACCGCACGCAAATATCAGTTTGAGGTTCCCCACACAATCAACTTTGAAAAAGTGGTAAATATCTTAAAAAATGATACTTACGGTTTTGATGTTGATACCTACATCGAAGACAGAGTAATTATTATGAAATGGTAAAACGAGAGGGGCGCCGTCCCCTCTCTTTCTTTTTCTCTTGGCACTTTAGTTTGCCACCGTGCTAACTCGTTGAAGCCCCAACTCGCACTTTAGTATGGTAAAGCATTAAAATTTTACTAAATTAAAGCAAAAAATATTTTTAAAAAATTTCCTAAAACCTATTGACAAATGCTTTTTTATATGATATAATAAAGACACAGTAAAGGAAAGGAAAAAAACAAATGGAAGACATTATTCGCAGAGGGGAAATTTATTACATAGACTTATCCCCTGTTAGAAACTCCGAGCAAGGCGGAATTAGACCTTGTGTAATCGTTCAAAACAATGTAGGCAACAAACACGCACCGACAACAATAGTTGTCCCCCTAACCACCAAATCAAAAAAAATGCTTCCCACTCATAAAGTTGTAAGAGAGGGAACAAAAGACAGTATCGCCCTATGTGAGCAAGTAAGAACCATTGACAAAAGCAGAATATCGGGCGAATGTATCGGCAGATGTTCACCGCACACAATGGAACAAATCGACCTTGCTTTAAAAATTAGTTTGGGGTTGTAAAAAATCCCAAACTAAAAAAATTAAAAAAGTTTTCAAAAAGGTATTGACAAACAAAGTCAAGTGTGATATAATATAATCAAGATAAGGGTTGCGACCGACCGCGAGAAAGAGAAAAAGAAAATGAAAAACTATTTCGTACACAATGACAAAGCAGTATCACTTCACAATATTAAGATTATTCGCATTAACGAAGGTCAAAGCAAAAGTACAATTCGTTTTACGATTATGATTGATTATCAAGACGACTCTTGGGCTTCATTCGACAACCTAACAAAAGAGGAAGCAAGAGCCATTTTTGACGAAATGCTAAGAATTCTTAACGAGGAATAAAACCAAGAGGGGAGAAATCCCCTCTCTTTCTGCGGTTTTCCGCTTCACCGTGCTAACAAGCTAAAGTGTGCGACCGCCACAACCGCCCGAGCCGCAATTTGGGCAAAATGCACAAAAACACATTTCTAAATCAAAATAATTTTGTGCAAAATGACTATTGACTTTTCCCTAAACCTATGTTACAATAATTACAGAAAAAGAGAGAGGGCAACCCCCTCAAGAAAGGATACATACTATGCAGAACTACAGACATTGGGCTTTTAATCCCGCCACGGGCGAAATGGTGAATACCACCAACGGCAACCACCTTAAGCGTTGGGTCAAGGCTCTACAAAGAGCCGACAAGGGCGGACGATGGTGGTTTGCCCACGGCACTCGCGAGCAGGCTATGGCAAAATTCCAACGCCTGCTCGGGCAGTAAAAAAATAAAAAAATTTCAAAAAACCCCTTGACAAACGAAGTCAAGTGTGGTATAATAAGAATGTAAGGTAAGGGAAGCCAAGGTGAAATGCCGAGACCCACGAGAGTCGTGTAAGCCTTCCCGACCAACTTTACGAAGTTGGACTTACGACCGCGAGGTGTGTCGGTTCTGCGGTATATAAATGTGAGCCAGTCCCCCCGAGGCTGAAACAATGTGGGGTTATGCCGACTACAAAGCCAATAATGCACTTTATCCGCTCGGCACGGATTGCCGATGAATGTGATCTGAATGAGAGAAAGGAAACTGAAAGCTATGACTTGGACTTAGGGGTGGCTCCCAAATAACCAATAATTAGATTAGTGTTTTTTAATGATTGATTTGTGTGCGACCGCTCCCGCGGGATAATCGGGAGCGGTCATTTTGTTTATCTTCAGTCGAACATCCGTTCACCCCGGGAGAGCCCGAAAAAAACGCTTTAGTTTGTTAGTATATTAAAATGTTAGCAAAATGCGATGAAAAAATATTAGAAAAATTTTCCCAAAACCCCTTGACAAACTTTCAAAAGTGTGATATACTATTATCAGAAAGAGAGGGAAACCCAATGAAAAAAGAAAAGAAATTCGACAAAAGAATATTCAAAAAGACGGGCGATGAACTCCAAGCCTACCTCGCTTTTAAGCGCAGAGGTTCGGCAACCAAAAATAAAAAAGGTAAGGGTTCATATGACCGCAAGAAATTCAAAAGGGGTGAAGACTAATGAAAAAGAAAACAATCATCATTAATGGCGAAGAATACCAAGAGATAGAGAATACAACTGTATCGGACTTAATTGGAATAACGCTCGCGGCTGTCGGTGTCTCCGTTCTGTTGGTCGGCTCCTTTGCAACCCTATTGTTTGCGGTGCTTGGCGTACTGTAAAAAAAATAAAAAAATTTTCAAAAACCTATTGACAAATCGAAGAACTTATGATATAATAAGTTATCAAAGAAAGAGAGGAAATCACTATGGCACAGGACAAAATCATTAACACACTTCGTAGAGAAGAAAAAGACAGACTTCATTATATGGACGATTGCAATCCCAACTTGTCGAAGTTTGCAAGAAATCTTAATCTTGAATACCTTAAAGGTAATCTTACCCCCATTTACAACAGAGAAGAAATTCTAATTACCGCACAGAAAATTCTTCTCCGCAAAGGCAAAGCGAATATTCTACTCGTCGGCTCGGCAGGTTGTGGCAAGACTGCAATCGCAGAGGGCTTGGCTTCGCTCTTGGTAGAACAGCAAATTGCTTATAATAAGGCAGTTGCAGAAGCCGAAGCAGAAAAAGAAGCCGAAGGACTTGAAAGAAGAAGAAATGTTGAAAAACCCTTGTTCCTTGATTGCGTCATTTATGACTTATCAATGAACGCCTTGCTCGGTGGCACACAATATCGAGGAATGTTTGAAGAACGCTTGGAAAAAATTGTGAATATTGCTTCCGAGGACAGACGAATTATTTTATTCATTGATGAAATTCATCAAATTAATACTATCGGAAGCGATAAAGAGGGTACGACTTCTATGGGGCAAGTTCTAAAGCCTGCTTTGGCAAGAGGTCAAATGCGAGTAATCGGCGCAACCACTACCGAAGAAAGCGAAATTCTTAAAAAGGATAAAGCACTTGCAAGACGATTTTCCGAGGTATTTGTTCCGCAGTTGGCAGGCATTTCTGCTGTTCAATGCTTGGAAAGCATTATGAACGATTATTCAAAATTCCACAAGGTCAGCTTTAACAAAACCGTTACCGCTTTGGAAATTTATTCCAAAACTTGCGAAGCACTCCCCCGAAGCGTATTCCCTAACAATGTCATTGATATTGTTGATGAAGTTCTTGCTTCTGCGAAGTTCGAGGGCAAAAAGTCGGTTGACATTACCGATATTGAAAAAGTTATCAGCCGAATGACACGAAAATAAAGACAAGAGAGGGGCGCCACCCCCTCTCTTTCTTTTCGTCATTATGCACAAATTTGCAGATAAAAGTTTGGGCAATTTGTATATTGACTTTTGGGATGCGGATGTGATATAATTGAACCGGGCGCTTGCGGCCTACGCGCCCGGAATTTCGTCATTTTGCACAAATTCAACAATTTCCAATCCAAAAACTTTGTGCAATTTGACTATTGACAAATCCCAATATTTATGCTATAATAGTGGATCGCATATTATGACCTACAAGCAACTTGAAAAAAATTAAAAAAAATTTTCAAAAAAGTATTGACAAATCAAAACACTTGTGATATAATATAATCAAGATAAGGGAAGCGGAACTCCCACCCCAAACCGCAGAAAGAGAGAAAATTATGGCACTTAAAGAAACTTTTGCAAGACACACCGCAAGGTACATCGCAGAAACCGAACGAGCAGAAAAGGAAGCGGCTTTGCGATATGTAATCACAATGGTAATACCCAAAGCGGAAAGAGTTAGCACTGATTCCACCGCTCGCAAGTATCAGTTTGAAGTACCTACTACAATCAACCTTGAAAGAGTGGTAGAAATTTTGAAGAACGAAACCTATGGTTTTGATGTTGATACCTACATCGAAGATAGGGTAATCATTATGAAATGGTAAAACGAGAGAGGGCAGAAATGCCCCCTCTCTTTCTTTTTCCGTCATACTCCCGAACATCCGTTCGAGCCGCAATTTTCGCTTTAGTTTGCTACCACATTAATTTGTTACTAAACTAAAGTAAAAAATTTTTTTAACTTTTTTCACAAAACCCCTTGACAACCGCTTGAAAGTGTGATATAATTAGGTATCAAAGAAAGAGAGGAACTCCAAATGAGAAAACTTACTGTAATCGAAATGCTCAAGAACATAGTAATCGCAACGGACAATGACCTCGACTATGCGTGGTTCGAAGAAAAAACCGACTATTATATGACGAACCCTCGCTACACCGCCGAAGTCAAAAGAAAGTTAATCGAAACCGCATACGAGAGCATTATGGTTCGCATAGCACTTGAAACTATACCCGACAAAACTGAACGAGCAGTTTTCTATATCGAAAATGGTATAGTATATGAAACCGCAAAGACAATAGAGGAAGCCATTCTTCCTCTATTGGAAAAATACAAAAGAGAGGGCAGGTAATATGGTTAGATACCTTGATAAATATAAAATTCCCTATCGCTTTGATAGGTTGAACAAACGAAACAAGCGTTCTTTATCGAATACTTATACACGAGCCTTTAATTGCGGAGGATTTGCCCTTAAAACTTTTTCGTGGTATTGTCCTTTTGCCAAGGGCGACGGAGATTTAGACGGCTTATATGACCGCTTTAACGAGGATTATATGGCAGTTCTTCAATATACTGTTAATTATATGCTTAATGATTTTAAGGGTAAGTTAAGAGTTATTCAAGACCTTGCCGAACTCCAAGAGGGCGAAGAAGCCGTCGCCTATCGAATAGAAACTGACTGCTGGGATTTCCATTATGTTAGAAGAAAGAAAAATGGAAAATGGTACGGCAAAATAGGTTGCTTGCCCGAAATTCACCGCTACACCGAAGAAGAAGTGTTCGATTGTGAGAGCGATGCTTGGGGCAACGGCAGATATGACAGCGAAATGATTTTATTTGCCCTAATTGTAAAATAGGGGTTGACAAAACCCTTATTTTATGATATAATTGTTATAGAAAATAAAAAATGAAAGAGAGATTAAACACTATGGCAAAAATTATTACCGCAGAAGAAAACCTACTCAAATTCTCCGATGACACTACCATTGAGAGTATCCACTATCCCGATTGTTGTGAATACAACTACGCAAAATTTGATGACCTTGACGATATTGCTATGACAACCGACTTCGACACCAAAAGCCTTGAAATTGAGGTTGTTGAGGGTTCGGGTATTCGTATCGGCAACAAGCCTTCAAAGATGTTCTTTGTTCCTTGCTATTCCGACCAAAACGGTTATTATTCAAGCGATTTGGATATTTATATCAACGGAATAGAATGGGCACACATTGAAGAATGTGAAATGAGATAATAGAGGTGCGGTCGCCCCGATTGGGCGGTCGCTTTTTCTCGCTTCAGCCGAACATTTGTTCGGGGGGCCGCAAACTCCGTTGGACCCCCAACTTGGGCAAAATATACAAATCCACTTTAATTTATTAAAATATTTTTGTACAAATTGCCTATTGATTTTTCCCGAAATTGTGGTATAATAATTACAGTAAATGAAAGAGAGGGAAACCAAATGGCAGTAAAAAAGAATTTTATCACAGTTAAAAACAAAACCTATGATGTGTATTTTCACCAAGACTTTGAGGGTGCTATGATACACGCCACCTTTTACGAGGTTAAAAGACCGCACCGCAAACACTTCGGCAGAACGAAGTTTTTCCCTGCCTTTTGGGGTGCAGAATGGTTAGATGATTATGACACAATCGAAGAACTTTTGAAGGCTATCGTTAAGGCTGAATTTGCGGAACGAAAACGCGACGAAATACGAAATAAAAAATTTGAAGAATTTGCAAATACCCCTTGACAAATCAAAAATAGTATGATATAATTAAGTATACTAAAAGGAAGGAAATAAATCTCAATGAAAAATTCACTCTATGTAATCATTGGACTTGTCATTATTGTGTGCCTACTCTTTTCGTTGGTGTTCAGTATCGTAGGCAAGTTTAATGACACAACCTACACAATCACAATCACCGACAAAGAGAGGGTTAATGACGGCGAATCGTCAAAATACCTTATCTTCGGCAAAGACCCGAACGGTGATACAATGGTATTTGAAAATACCGACACACTTCTACGAGGTAAATTTGACAGTTCCACTATTTACGGCAATTTAGAAATTGGAAAAACCTATGAAATTACAGTTGTCGGGTTTAGAGTTCCGTTTTTAAGTTGGTATCAAAATATTATAAATTATTCTGAAAAAAGTTGAAAAAAGGGGTTGACAAACCCCGATACATATGATATAATAAGGTATCACCAAAAGAAAGAGAGATTAAACACTATGGCACAATTTTCCGTAATCGCAAAAAATGACAAACTTGAACAAATCAACAACATTGACGATTTGCAATATGCTTTTGAAATGTATAAGTATCTCACAATCGAAATGGATTTTCCCGATGTAAAACTCATTGACAACGAAACAGGCGAGATTCTATTATATATCAAAAAGGAAATCGCTTCTTACGAGTATATTTCCCCCTTGCTTATGAAAGCGTTCCAAGAGGGTGAGGAAAGTGCGGACACCCCGACTGAACCGAACGGAGTAAATGAGGAAACCGCACTACGAGCAGAGTGTATGGAGCTTATCGAGGAGCTTGTCGCAGTGGTTCCCCGAGAACTTGCCGATGATTTAATGAAGATTTATAATCGTCTCGAGCAAAGCGGGTATGATATCGGCACTTTGAAATATCTGAAAAAAACTTTAGAAGAAATTTCAGAAACCTATTGACAAATCCCTCTCGATGTGATATAATAATAATGTCGAGAGGGGAACACCCCTTACATAACAAATGAAAGAGAGCGATCTATCGACCGTAAAAGAGAGGTAAAAAAATGAAAATTAGCAAAATTGCCATTACCCAAAAAGAAAAGGAAGATATTGAAAAGTATCTTGACATCGACCCTTGTGGCTGTTTTGACTGCGGTGAAATAAATTGTGATAAGTGTCCGTTTAAAAAAATAGTCGAAGAATTGGAAAATGTGAGATACAAATTCCGACGAATGATTATCGAAGAAGTGGGAGTGGAGGGGCAAAATGATTAAGTGTCCTAATTGCGGTTCGACCGCACAACCCGAAGTTATCACGACCGATTATATTGAGAACGGTTGGACGATTAACCGCATTATCACGTATCAGTGTGGGTGCGGTTGTCAGTTCGAAACCTCGGCAATATTTGAGAGTGATGGGGTCGAGGAAGTAATAGAGGGGTAAGACCCTCTATTTTTTTATTAGGGATTGACCCGCTCGTGACTGACTGCCACGAGCAGAATTTCCATTATATCACACCCCTCGAAAAAAGTCAATAGGCAATTTGCACAAACTTCACGCCCAAATTATCCCGATTTTGTAACATCTCACAATTGACTTTCCTATTGGTCTGTGATATACAAGTCGGAGGCCAAGCGGTCTTAGGA
>JAZRJK010000059.1:0-25470 GCA_045645765.1 Candidatus Gastranaerophilaceae bacterium | reverse complement strand
ACCCTTCACAGATTAGGTATTCAAGCATTTGAACCTAAATTGGTTGAAGGTAGAGCTATTCAACTTCACCCATTAGTATGTACAGCATTCAACGCTGACTTCGATGGTGACCAAATGGCTGTTCACGTTCCTCTATCAATTGAAGCTCAAACTGAAGCTAGAATGCTTATGTTAGCAACTAATAATATCTTAGCTCCAGCTAACGGTAAACCTATCATCACACCTTCTCAGGATATGGTATTAGGTATGTACTACTTAACAATTATGAAAAATCCTGATCAAGAAGTTAAAGGTTACTTCTATAGTTTCCAAGATGCTATTTCAGCTCTTGAAGCAAAAATAATCACACTTCATGACAAAATTGTGGTTCGTGATGAAAAAGGTAAGAGAATAGAAACTACAGTTGGTAGAATTATATTCAACGAAGCAGTTCGTAAAGCCTTAGCTTAGTAACACTAGCTTAAATGTAGAAGTTAAAGAATAGGAAATTATAAATATGGAAAATACTTACACACATAAAAATAATACTCCTGAGTTTATTAATACACATATGGATAAAAAAGGCCTAAACAAGCTTTTATCTCAAATGTATTTGGAATACGGTGGTGCTAAAACTGCTGAATTGGCAAATACTCTTAAAAACTTAGGGTATAAATATGCTACAAAATCTGGCGTAACAATTTCGATTGCAGACTTATCAGTTCCTGAATCTAAAAAAGCTTTGCTTCAAGAAGCAGAGGCTGAAATAGAAAAGTCTACAAATAGATATTTAAAAGGTGAAATCACTGAAGTAGAAAGATACACTAAGGTTATTGATACTTGGTCTGAAACAACAGCTAAATTGACAGAACAAGTTGTTGAAAACTTTGATAAATTAAACCCGGTATATATGATGGCATTCTCAGGTGCGAGAGGTAACTTATCACAGGTTTCTCAGTTAGTTGGTATGCGTGGTTTGATGGCAGACGCGCAAGGTCAAATCATCGACTTACCTATCACATCTAACTTTAAAGAAGGTTTATCAGTTACTGAATATATCATTTCTTCATATGGTGCAAGAAAAGGTCTTGTAGATACAGCGTTAAAAACAGCCGACTCTGGTTACTTAACAAGACGTCTTGTTGACGTAGCTCAAGATGTTATCATTCGTGATGAAGATTGTGGTGGTGATAAATACATCAATATGAAGTCTATTACAGATGGTGACGCTGTAATTGTTCCATTAATTGATAGATTATTAGGTAGAACTGTTGCTCAAGATATTCTTGATGAAGATGGAAAAACAATCCTTGTTAAAAAAGATACAACAATGGACCGAAACGATATTAAAAAGATTTCACACTTAAACCTTTCTGAACTAAAAGTTCGTTCTGGTCTAACTTGTGGACTTGAATATGGTGTTTGTCAAAAATGTTATGGTTGGGCACTAACAACTCAAAGATTAGTTGATGTTGGTGAAGCGATTGGTATCATTGCTGCTCAATCAATTGGTGAACCTGGAACACAGTTAACAATGAGAACATTCCACACAGGTGGTGCGGTAGGTGTTAAAGAAGCTACAAGAGAAATTCGTTCAGCTATAGCTGGTACAATTTCTACTAAGCTAAAAACAAGAGAACTTAGAACTCGTCACGGTGATGTTGTTAGAGTTACAATCACAGAAGGTGATGTTGAAGTTAAGGGGGCTAAAAAATCTGAAACATATCATATCCCTGCTGGTGCAACTGTATTTTTTGAAAACGGTCAAGAAGTTGAAAAAGAATTTAAACTTGCAGAATTTAAACCATCTTCAAATGATGGTAGCCGTTTAACAGAAAAAGCTACTAAAGATATAAATTCTGATATGTCAGGTATTGTTCTTTTTGAAGACTTTGTTGCTGACGAAAAGAAAGATAGACAAGGCAATGTTTCACGAACAGCTAATAAAAATGGTATTGTTTGGATTATTGGTGGTGATGTATATAACTTACCTGGTGGTTCAAAAGTTCTTGTTGGAGATGAACAAAAAGTTAAAGCTGGTGATAAATTAGCTGAAACTCTTATGATTTCTGAGCATGGCGGTGAAGTTCGTTATGCTGAAGATCTAGAAGTGGAAGCTGTTAAATCTGGCAAAACAACAATTAATAAAATCGTTCATGGTAAAGAAATTACGATTGTAATTGCTTCATTAACTCCTGCAAATGCTTCTTTTGAACAAACTAAGAAAGAACAATTATGGACAGTTAAGAAAACAGGTGAAAAATATATCGTTAAAGCTCCTATTGATACAACAGTTGAAAACGGTATGATTTTAGCAGAGTTAGTTGATGATGAATGTGCAGTATCTTCATCTGGTGAAATTAGATATATTGATGTTGAAGTTGATGACAATCAGATAGTTACTAAACCTGGTAATATCGTATTTGTACCTGAAGAAGTTCATCAAGTTAATAAAGATGCAACATTAAAAATGGTAGAAAATGGTACTTTTGTTACTGCTGGTACCGAAGTTGTTAAAGATATTTACTGCCATATTGATGGTGTTGTGGAATTCAAAGAATTTAATGAAGTTATTCATGAAGTAACTATTAGACCTGGTGAAGTCCATACTTTATCAAGTATGTCTGAATTAAAGGTTGAAGAAGGCGCTGTTGTTGAAGAAGGTACTACAATTGCAAAAGGTATTAAAGCAAAAGAAACTTCTATAGTTACAATTATGGAAATGGATTTTGACGATTTAGATTTAGACGATTTAGATGAAGAAATCGATACAACAACATTAGACGATGATTCATTAGAAGATAGACCAATTCAAATTTTGGTAAGACCTGTTCAGCCAATGTATATTGAACCAAAAGAAGTTTCAATTGAGTTCAATTCAACTGATGAATTAATTAATATTGTACCTGTAACACAATTGCAATTTAAAGATGGCGCAAGAGTTAGAAATCTTGACGGTGCTACTTTGACAAGAACAAGCTTAGTCCTTCAAATGCAGGGTTATTTATCACACTTAAAAGGTTTGGTTGAGCTTGATGCAAAAGGAGAATTGAAGATTGTTGTATTAGAAACTCTAATTGTTCGTCGTGAACAAGAAGGTAATTCTAAGATGAATGCATCTTTACAAACTGCATTACTTGTTAAGAATGGTGAAGTTATTGAAGCAAAAACTCCAGTTGCAAAAACAGAAGTTTTAGCTATTCACGATGGTGAAGCTTCTATTAAAGGTGATGTATCTGAATCAAGAAGACTACTTATCAATTGTGCTAAATTTGAGACAGTTGTTGAAACTAAAAATAAACCTTCTGTTAAAAAAGGTGATTTTATTAAACTTGATTCAGAAGTTGCTTCTTCTGGTGAATTAGCTCCCGTTTCAGGTAAGGTAGTTGACGTAACTGCAAAATCTGTAACAATTAGAAATGGTCGTCCATATTTGATTAGCCCAGGTACAATGTTACAAGTAGAAGAAGGTTCTCTAGTATTACGTGGAGACATGCTTGCAACATTAGTATTTGAAAGAGAAAAAACTGGTGACATCGTTCAAGGTCTTCCAAGGGTTGAAGAACTTCTTGAAGCTAGAAAACCTAAGGATTGTGCTATTTTAGCAGAAGCTGATGGTGTTGCTGAAATTGAAATAGAAGACGATATGCCAAGATTATTCTTAGTAACAGATGAAGGTTCTAGAACTGAGATTAAATTTGCTATTGATGCAAGTATTGTTGTTCAAAACAAACAAAAAATCAAAAAAGGTCAGCCTTTAACTAGCGGTCCAATGAACCCACATGATGTTATTAGACTTTGTGGTCCTGAAGAAGCACAACAGTACTTAGTAGATGAAGTACAACGTGTATACCGTTCTCAAGGTGTAGAAATCGCAGATAAACATATCGAAATTATTGTACGTCAAATGACTAAGAAAGTTCGTATAGTTGATTCTGGAGATACAAATTTATTACCAGGAGAGTTAGTTGAACTTCAAACTTTTGAAAACGAAAATAAAATTGTTCGTGATCATGAAGGTCAAGAAGCAACTTGTGAATACATGTTGTTAGGTATTACAAAAGCTTCATTGAATACTGAAAGCTTTATCTCTGCAGCTTCTTTCCAAGAAACTACAAGAATCTTAACAGAGGCAGCAGTAGATGGTAAGAAAGACTTATTAAGAGGTTTGAAAGAAAACGTTATTATTGGTCGACTTATTCCAGCTGGTACAGGATTCCACCACTTATCATTTGCAAGTGAAGAACGCGATAAAGAAGCTCAAAAAAGAGCTGCTCAAAGAAATCAAGCTAGAAAACCTTCTGCAATTTTAGAAGAAATTGAAGGTATGTTTGGTTCTCCTGAATTAGTAATGGAAACAGAATCTTCAGACGAAGAATAAATATCTAAAAAAAAGAAAGACAGGGTTGATTGTTAATGGTCAGCCCTGTCTTTTTATTAATTATTTTATTTATGTTAAAATTATTAATAAAGAGGATTTAGATTTGACTACAACAATAGCTATAACTGGAAAAAGTGGAAGTGGGAAAACAACAATAACTAAAGCATTCTTGAATGTTTTAAAAGAGAAATATCCAGAAAAGTCAATTTTGTTATTTGATAATGATTTGGCTGGTGAATTAGGGCATACTTTTGGGTTAGACATTAGAAACACTATTTATGGTATTAGAAGTGGTAAACATGAATATCGAACAGGTATTCCACAACAAATGACTAAACAGGAGTATGTTGAATGGGCATTGGAAGATATTGTTATTCCCATTGAAGATAATATTGATATTATTGTGTCTTGGTTTACAGGCTCAAAAGATTGCCGTTGTCCAATTACGGGACAGATTAATGATGCTTTACAAAAATTAATTGAAAGATATGATTTTGTACTTTTTGATTGTGAATTCGATTTAAAATACTTAAACCAACTTGTTGATACAAATATAGATTTAGCTCTTGTTATCGCCAGTCCTACTATTGAATCAATAAAACTTGCAAAAAGAATTGATGAATACTCTGCAAAATACGCAGCTGGTGGTCAAATGGGTATTATAATAAATAAAGTTGATGCACAAGATTTAACAGAAGTTTATAATTGGGCAAAAGATGCTGATATGGAAATTCTAGGAGCAATACCTTTAGATTCTGAAATGGCAAAAGGTTCTATTAATAGAGAATCTGAAATAGTTAAAGATGCAATTAGAAATCTTTATTTTAGATTAAATTTACCACAGGAGAACAATTAATGATATTAGATGGTAAAAAAGTTGCAGAAAAAGTTTTAAACGATGTTAAAGCTAAAATCATGACTATGACTAAAAAACCGCATTTAGCAGTAATTTTAGTCGGTGATGACCCTGCTAGTAAGATATATGTTCGTAATAAAAAAATCGCTACCGAAAAAGTTGGTATTAAATCAACGATAATTGAACTGGCAAAGACCACTACTGAACATGATCTATTAAATAAAATAGAAGAATTAAACAATGATGATGAGATAACGGGTATCTTGGTTCAATTACCTTTACCTGTTCATATTGATAAAAATAAAGTTGTTACTGCTATTTCTCCTAAAAAGGATGTCGATGGTTTTACTCCAGAAAACGTCGGTAGGTTAGCTATTGGGCTAGAACCGTACTATTATCCAGCAACACCGCAAGGTATCCTTATGTTATTAGATAACTATAACATACATCTAGAAGGCGCAGATGCTGTTGTTATAGGTCGTTCTAATATTGTAGGAAAACCCATGGTGCAAATGCTCTTAAAACGCAATGCTACTGTTACAAGTTGTCATTCTTATACCAAGGACTTGGATGACAAAATAAAAACCGCGGATATTGTAATATCTGCGGTGGGTAAAAAGATTGTAAGATGTAAGATGGTTAAGAAAAATTCTGTTATTGTTGACGTTGGAATTTTTAAAGATTCTAACGGTCAACTGACCGGTGATGTCGATTTTGAAGTTGTATCGCCATCTACAGCGTTTATTTCGCCAGTTCCGGGAGGTGTTGGACCTATGACAATTGCATCTTTGATGTACAATGCATCTAAAATTTATCAATAGGTCTTGGCTATTTGTTATTAGCCCGCATTTAATATACCTGTGTCTGCAGCTGCATTTGAAGTTGCTGTTTGGGTAGCGTCTTTTTCTGCTCTTGCAGCTTCTAAGAATGTTTCAAACATAGTTTGCATAGTGGAGTATTCGACATCTAATTCAGCTAATTCTTCAGATAAATCTTGATCATAATCATCGACTTTTATATTAGCATATTTTTCAGCATCGGTTTCGTTCATTGCGTACGTTGTTTCTTTGTACTTAACTTGATTACCATTGCTATCACCATGAAGACAACTGTCGTACGCAGAATACCATTTTTCTTCTAATTTAACTTGTTCTTTTAATTTTGCAGCATTTGATTCATATCTACCACTCCAGAACATTTGTTGCTGAGTGTAATAGTTAATATCAGCTTTTTTACATAATAAATTTCCTAATAATGCTGCTGTATTTGCCATTTTCTTTCACCTTTGTTTGTATCTTACATCTATATAAAGTATATAAAAATATTTGAATTTCACAAAAGATATAATTTGTTACAAAACTTAACAAATAGCATTTGTTATATATTGGTGTATATGATAAAATATATCTTGTTAGCTAGCAGGAAGTTTTAATTTGAAAATTAATAAGACCTATAATAATGTAATATTTAGTGCCGATAAAAAGACGATAGACCCAACTACTGGTGAATATAAAGATCCTTTAATGCATTGGCCACTTCGTGGTGCAGCATTTACAAATGAAGTGGGTGAAGCTCTTAGGCCTTTAATAGGTAAATGGGCAACTGTATCTTGGGCTCCAGCTTTATTGTATATTGGTGCTGATGTTTATGATAAATACAAAAATGACCAAACTGAATTTAGCCCTGATTCAGAACGTTGTTTAAAGCAAGCTTGTTTTCAAGGGCTTGCCAGTGTCTTACTTCCCATAGTTGCAGTTAAAGCAGGTCAGAACTTGTTTTCTCTGTTTGGTTTAATGACAAAAGATAAACTTTCGTTGAATGCTCAAGAACGTGTAATAAAGCTTGCGCAGCAGTTTGTTGCAAATGGTAAAATAAGAGCTTATAAAAATAATGACCCTGAGTGTATTAAAGAATTTATTGATATTGTAGAGCATAATATTGAGTATAGACATCAAGAATGTATGGTTAAAAATCCTTTAAAACGTATGTTTAAGAATTATAAGCCTGATACTAAAGAATCTTTGGATAAATTTGCAAAGAAAACTATATCTAAGCTTATCAGAACAAGAAAACAATTATTAAACCCAAGTGAAAATATTAAACAACATAATATTTATAAGCGTTTTGAACAAGCTTTAAGCGCCGGAGAAACAAATAATGTTGCAGTAAAATCGGTGATGAATAAATTTTTGGATAGTAAAACTTTGAAAGGTCGTTTTGTAAAAACTTTAGGAGGTTTTATATTTTTAGGCATAGCAATAAGTCCAATTGATAAATTTGTTGAAAATGTTTTAATAGGCAAAGTAATTGGACCAGGATTAGAAAAACGAAAAGGAACTGCAGATTAGCAGTTCCTTTTCTTTATAATTACAGAAATATAATTAATTATTACTTAATACCAGTCTAAAAGTAGCCAAGTTCTTTATTGACAGCATTCTATGTTTATTGCCTTGAGTTTCAGCAATTGCAAAAATTCTGCAAATTCTTTGAATTTCTTCAATGTCTTTTCGAGATTCTAGTTTATATACATTTTTAATAGGATCAGCAATAACTGACATAGCTGCATTTAATTCTTGTTCGTTCATGTGTAGCTCCTAAAAACTGTCTATGTATATATAAAGTTTATTTATTTTAAAAAATTGCCTTTTTGATTGATTATTGTTAAGAAATGTTAAGAGTTTCTCTTAAAAAGAATTCCTTAATTGTAGTTATAATTGATTATTAGAGTTTTTTATTGTATTGTGTTTCTGTGAGAAAAGAAGTGCTGGATTACAATTTTATAATGGAGAGATGTGGCGTCGGGAGAGCGCCTTCACAAGATGTTATTAGAAATATTGCGAATCTAGAAGAATTTTATGATTCAACAGAGCTTATCTGTATATACAACTATTTTTTAATGAATATTCAGGATCCAGAGATTTTGGTGCAGGTAATTAAGTTTACTGATGCTCATCGAGCTCAATCAACATTATCTATAATAATGGAATTGTTGCAGTTAAGAGAAGGCGATTCAGAAGAAGATTTAGTTAAAGTTCGAGTAATGTGTGCCAAAGCTATTGCTAATTATAAAGATAATTCTACAGTTACAACTTTATTAGATTGCATGAATAATAAAAACGAGCACTACAAAGTTCGTTTAGCGTGTGCAGATGCATTGGGCAGAATAGGAGACAAGTATGCGGTTAAGCCTTTAATAGACCTTGTAGAAGATGAAGACGAAAAATCAGTTTATTTAAAAGAGTCTGCAACTTTTGCATTAGGATTACTTGGTGATACAAGCGCAATAGATCCTTTAGTTGCAATTTTAGAGTCAAAACACGGAGTTTTGGGAAAATTTAGTTTTTTAAAAGAAAAAATTGTCGAAGCTTTAGGTAAATTAAATTTTAATAATAAAAGAATTCTTAAAGCTTTAAAAAATTCATTAATGGATTCTTCACCGATGGTTCGAATTAATGCAATTGAAGCTATTATGAATAGTGAAGATGAAGACTCTGTTGAATTAATTAGGCCTTCTTTACAGGATGAAGATGATGATGTTAAGAAAAATGCTTTGATAGCATTATATAATCTTTTAGGACGTGAAATCTTAGATGAAGTTATCGAATTGCCGATTTATTCTACTTTTTTAAAGAATGAAGCTGTAGATCTGATTAACGAATATGAGGTTAATAATGAAGAATAATGCAATAATATTACTTTCGGGAGGATTAGATTCTGTTGTAGCATTAGCTTATATACAAAAAAAAACTAATACAGATATTAAATTGGCTATAACATTTGATTATGGGCAAAAAACTGTTTTTGCAGAAATTGATGCTTCAAAAAAGATTGCAGAATATTATAATGTTGAACATCGCGTTATTAAACTTGATTGGTTGAAAGATATAACTAATACGGCTTTGGTTAAAGATAATGCTTCTATTGTCTCGAATTCAAAAAAAAATACTGTTGTCGAATCGCTTTGGGTGCCAAATAGAAATAGTATGTTTTTAAATATTGCAGCTTGTTTTTGTGATGCATTAAAATACGATACTATCATTTATGGAGCCAATAAAGATGAAGCAGATAATTTTCCTGATAATACAGAGCTTTTTAGAAACCAAATTAATAAAACTTTTGAATCCTCAACGTTAGTAAAACCGAAGGTTATTGCCCCCTTGATAAATTGTTCTAAGAGTGATATAGTTAGAATTGCGATTGAAGAATCTGTGCCACTAGAGCTTATTAAGAGTTGTTATTTTTCAGGGGAGTTACATTGTGGCCAATGTGAATCGTGTAGGCATTTGAAAAATGCTCTTAAGGAAAATCACTGTGAAAGGTATTTGAAAATATTATTTAAGGATGATGAAAACTAAATTTATAGAAGAAGAAATAAAATATATAGGTTCTCAATTAGCTCCGCATTGGATTTATAAGAACTTTAAGATTCAAGGTGATGCTATTGTTGCATTTATGGGTGAATGTGAAGTTAAGTTAACAGAGATGGTTGATATTGAAGATGTAATAAACAGTGAACCGATTTATAGCAAATCAATGTTAAGCTTTATTACAGAACAGTTTGGGGTTGATTTAGTTGAAGGTGTACTTAGACAGAGACTTCTAATATGTATTATTAAGGAACTTTTAGAAGAATATGGGATTTTTGTCGTTCGAAATGGTGATGATTTAATGATTGATAATAAAAAATTATCTGTCTCTATTGCAACAAAATCAATTACTTCTACATTAATCCATACTGGTTTAAATATTATTTCAGATGGAGCACCTGTCGCGGCTTCTGGATTAACTAGTGAACTTGGAATTACAAATATAAAAGACTTTGCAATTAAAGTTATGGAAAGGTATGCCAATGAGATAGAAGATATTATTATGGCTACAACCAAGGTGCGTGGAGTATAGATTATGGCTGCAAAAACTTATAAAAAATATATGAAACGAAAAGAAACAAAGGATTATACACTTTGGAAATTATTTGTCATTTCTTTCTTTGGAATGTTGTTAGTTTTTACGTTTATTATTAAGTCTTTTACACCATCAGTAGATGTCTCTATTGGTGATTATAAGCAAGATGTTGAAGTAGAAAATCTAGATGAAAATGTAAAAAAGATTGTTGACGAGCGTTTGACAATGATACAAGAAGAAGATAGGGGGAGAAGTTTTTCAGAATTAATGAAAAATGCTGATGATATAAAAAAAGAAGAAGAACAAGAAAAAGTCTCTTTAAAAAAACTTAGTTCTACTGAAACAGAAGCCCTAAATGGCGACCTAACAACTCAATCTCTTGAACCTGTTTATAAAGTTTTTATTGGAACATATTCTACTGCAGAGCAGGCAAAAGTAGCGAAAGATATTATTGTTGAATCCGGTATAAATTTAAATCCAATTGTTAAGTGTATTGGTTCAAATAATTATACTTTACAAGTTGGTATTTTTAAACAAAAAAATAGTGCCGATGCTTTATTGTATACTATTCAGCAGAATCATTTGCCTGGTAGAATCGTACAAGATTATTAATAATAAAAAATAAATCTTTACATCGCGCAACATTTTAACCAAATTTAAAAGTTTTATGTTACATTATATATAATGAATCCAATAGGGGAATTAAGTTAGACTATCATAAATTAATATAGGAGATATTTGATGCCTAATTATTTGACGAAGGAAGAGATAAGACAATGGAGAAGTTCTCTAGAAAAAATTACATTAGAGGAGTTCGCGGCAAGATTAGGAAAAACAGTTGAAGAAAGTAAACCGACCAATGATTTAGTTGATATTGTTATGTCAAAAGGGTCTTCTTCTAATAGTAATAATAACATTTCTGATGGTTTTTCTGCAATTGCAGAAAGAGCTTTTAAGCGTGAAAGACAAATATCACACACACCTTTTTCTATAAGTAAAAAAGAAATGTTTCAAAATATAGAACCTGAAACAAAGAAACAAGATGATATAAGTGATTTGAAGAAAAAGAAAGATGCATTAATTAAAAATAAAGAAAAAGTTACAAAAATATTGTCTAAGAATACTAAAAATGAAAAAGAGGTAACTTTATTAGAAAAAGTTGAAGAACTATCTTCTAGTTCAGATTCGGGTATAGTTCTAAAAAAATCATTAACAGATAGAGAGCAATTAGTTTTTGAATATTTCTTGAATAATATTGGTAAGGCTGTGTTTGCAAAAGATTTAGCAGAATTGCTTGAATTACCAAGAGATTATGTTTACAAATATATCAAAAATTTGAGAGCTAAAATAGAAGGTGATAAGCTAAAAAATGCGCCTTCTGGTGGTTTTATATTAACAGAGTAATTTAATGGAAATAATAAATTTACTTGAATTATTGAATAATGTAAATGAGTTGCATACATTGGAGTACGCATCTTGTAATTGTCGTTTGCTCAATTTTTTTGATTTTTTAATTGAAGATGAACAATTTACACAAAGGTTTGATTTAGGTCTCATTTATTTAAACCAAAAAAATCTAGAATATCATGTCATAGTTGATGGTTTAAATAGATTTCTTTCTTTGTCTTTGCTTTTACATGCAGTTTGTGAATGTTATAAAAAAACAACACCAAGAAATGAAGAAGCTATAAAAACAATAAGAAGTAAATATTTATTAAACGGCTTTAGAACAAAATTAAGATTAAATGATTCAGACCAAGCTATATATGATAAAATTATTTTTGGCGAAAAGTTGTCAGGAAAAGAAAAAGAAACTCCGATGTTTCAGCTTTTACATATGTTATGGTCACAAATAAAACAAGATAAATTACAAGCTGCTTATATTTTTAAAATGTTAAATAAAATTTTTGTTACTCTAGTTAATACTGACAATGTCCCTAAAAGAGATTTATATTATTCTCTTAATAAAGATAAAAGGGAAATAAATCAATTAGCTCTTATCGAAAATTATTTAAGTAGTATTGGTATATCAAAAGAGTGGGAAAAAATAAAGAAAATCTATAATAATAAATCTGCTGATATTAATATGTTTTTTGAAGATTTTTTTGTTACCAAATTTAATTATAAAAAATATAATCAAAACAAATTATATGAATTGTTTTATAATTATTTTGAGACAATGTTACAATATATGCCAGAAGATACTTTAATTAATAAAATTGGGCGTTCAGCTATTTTGTATAATAAGATTTTAAATGTTGATGTGGAATCTGATATTCTAAAACAAGTTTTAGTTCAAATAAAAATGCATAAAGGTGAAGATACTTATGCGTATATTTTAAATATTTTTGAAGATTACGTCGATTCAAATATTACTGAAGCTACATTTTTAGAAATTTTACAAACAATTGACGAATATTTAAAAAGTCGCCTTAAAAATCCTAGTGGAGTAACTTTTAACGAATTGATAAGTTATCTAAATGCATTCATAACATGTAAATAATTGTAAATTGGAAAATATATTAACATTTTTTTACTAGACTCTTGTTATACTAGTATTAATAAGTTTGAATTAATAATTAGTATGAAAGAGGTTCTTATGAAGGATAGCTGCAAACAGAAGGTCTTATCTAGTTTAGATGATATTTTTAATTTGTTGTACTCAGTAGAAAGTATAATTAAAATGACTCATAAAGTTTGTCTTAATAAAGAAATCCAGGCAATATATTATGACTTACCGCAACCAAACACATTGATATTAAGTGAAGAAAGAAATCATTACATCAATATGCTTGATTTAGCTATAGATAAATTAAACACGTTAAAAGAGCTAAATTGCTTTGTAGAAAAGGAGCTCACTTCTTTAAAGTAAAACACCAACTATCGCGGCAGATAAATAACAACTTAGAGTTCCACAAATTAAAGCTCTTACTCCCAAACGTGCAAGGTTTTTCTTTTGATTTGGAGCAAGCTCACCAATACCACCAATTTGTATTGCAATAGAACCAAAATTACCAAAAGAGCATAGTGCAAAACTTGCAATCATAAAGCTCTTAGGATCAATTGCAGAAGAAATTTGAGAGAGCTGAACATATGCCACCATCTCATTTAATACAAGCTTTGTACCCATTAGTGCACCGACAGTTGAAATGTCTTGCAAAGGTACTCCTAAAATTAAAGCAAAAACTGAAAATAGTTTACCGAGAATTAGTTTTAATGATAAATCTGGGAGAAATGATAAATTAGAAAATCCAGGTATATAGTTATATAATAGTCCTCCAGTTACACCTAAAATCCAGTCGATAAAAGCAACCAATGCTACAAGAGCTAGAATCATAGCTGTTACGTTAATTGCAACCTTCATACCTTCAGATGCACCACTTGAAATTCCGTCAAAAACATTTGTAAATGTTCTGCGTTTTGAAATTCTAATATTGTCTCTGGTTTCAGGTTCTCCAGTTTCGGGATAAATAATTTTTGCTAAAATCAATGCCCCTGGAGCAGCCATAATGGAAGATGCTAATAAATAATGAGCAGGAATCCCCATTGAAATGTAAATAGGCATAATTGCACCTGAGATGCAAGCCATTGAACCAGCCATTGAAGCTAGAAGTTCTGAACGAGTTAATTTTTCTAAATAAGGTTTAATCATTATTTGTGCAACAATTTGTCCAACAAATGCGCTAGCCACATTTGATAGAGCCTCTGCTCCCGATACATGCATAAACTTGTTCATAGCCTTACCTAAAACAGCAACAACGCGTTGCATTATGCCGTAGTAGTAAAGAATATTTACTAAAACCATCATAAAAATACTAGAGCAGATAAGTTGTAACGCAAAAATACTATAATTATTTCCGAAAAGCTCAGCTAAACGAGTATTATTTAATAATGGCCCAAAAACGAAACTTCCACCTTCATATGCAAATTCCAATATTTTACGGATAAATTCGCCAATAAGCATAAATATTTTTTGTCCTAAAGGCACTTTAAAAATAAATATGGCAAAGATTATTTGTAATAAAAACCCCATTCCTATAGTTTTGTAATTAATGGCTTTACGATTATTAGATAATCCATAGCAAATTAAAAAAATTGCTACAATCCCAATAACCCCAACAAATCTCTCCATATTTTCTCCTTATGCAATAGCGTCTATATAGTCTTTAATTTCGTCTTCTGAGTTCATTTCCGTGGTGCACACTAATATTCTATTATTATCAAGCTTAATGCCACCAAGAATATTTCTTTCTTTTAATTTGGCAAGAAATTCATCAGTATTATTAACTTCTATAACGAACTCATTAAAGAAATTTTTGTTCAAAGTTTTAATTCCAAGCTTTTCCAAATTTTGAGATAAACTATGTGCCAAGTTTGCACTAATAATACCAGTTTGTTTAAAACCTTTTTCACCAACTAGGCTTAAATATAAGGTTGCAGAAAGCGCAATCAAAGATTGATTTGAGCAGATATTACTAGTTGCTTTTTCTCGTTTAATATGTTGCTCTCTTGTTTGGATTGTAAGAGTATAAGCTCTTTTACCTTCTGAATCAACAGTTGCACCGACTAGTCTACCAGGTAATTGTCGCATATAATTTTCTTTGCAAGCCATAAATCCAGCATGAGGCCCGCCAAAGTTCATACCAACGCCGAGGGGTTGAATATCTCCAACGACTATATCAGCTTCGTAAGGAGGTTCCAGTATTGATAGAGCACTTAAATTTGCAACGACAACTAGTATTGTATCAATCTTGTTAACAGTTTGAATTTCGCCATAATAATCTGGATTTTGAATCAATACGCAACAATAATCAGCACAAACTTCTGGCAATTTATCAAACCATTCAATCTCAATACCAGCAGCCCAGCAATAAGTTTTAATAACTTCTTTGTATTCAGGATTTAAATTCTCAGAGATAAGAGCTTTATTTTTTTTCCCTTTAGCAATTCTATGTGACATTAAAATAGCTTCTGCACAGGCAGATCCGCCATCGTACATCGAAGCATTGGCAATATCCATGCCAGTTAATCTTGAAATCATTGTTTGATATTCATAGATTACTTGTAGTGTACCTTGAGAAATTTCTGGCTGATAAGGTGTATACGCCGTTAAGAATTCAAACCTTTGTGCTATATAATTGACGCAAGCGGGTATAAATTTATTGTAAACTCCTCCTCCCATAAAGTTAGCATAATCTACACCATTTTTACGCGCAAGTTCTTTTATTTGTTTCTGTACGTGCATCTCACTTAAAGGGTCTTCAAGGTCAAAATCTTGAAACTTTACAGGGATTTGTTTAAACAAATCTTCAACACAACAACAAGAGATTGAATTCAACATCTCTTTTCTTGTTTTATCGGTATGAGCTATAAAATTTTTCATTATTGTACTTCTTCTATATAATCTGAATAATCTAAAAGGTCTGCAAATTCTACTTGATCTGCAGTTGACTCAATTTTAATAAGCCATTTATCAGCATTGGTTTCATCATTAAGTAATTCTGGACTATCAACGATAGCTTCATTGATTTCAATAACTTTACCAGAAATTGGCATATAAATTTCAGAAGCCGCTTTAACAGATTCAATTGTTGCAAAAACTTCATTTTTAGAGAACTCGCTACCTACTTCTGGTAATTCAATAAAAACAATATCTCCTAACTGTTCTATTGCATACTGAGTAATCCCTATTTCATAATTTCCATTTTGTTCTAATACATATTCATGAGTTTTTGTACATAACATACTTTCATTCATTTACGCTATTCTCCTATATTATTTTTTGTTTCTTTTTTCTACAAAAGGTTTTTTTATAATTTCAGCATTATAGAGTTTTTCTCTTATTGATATTTGAATTGTAGAGCCAATAAATAAATTGTCAAGGTTTTTGATGTAAGCAAGTCCAATGTTATCGCCACGGCTTGGGGAAACTCCACCACTAGTTACAATACCAATCTTTTTATTCTCAAAATAAACTTCGTAACCGTGCCTTGCAATTCCTTTATCAAGCATTTTAAAACCGATAAGTTTTTTGTTAGCACCTTCTTTTAATTGAGTTTCAATAACAGTTTTACCATTATAATCTTCAATTTTATCTTTAGGAACAGACCAGCTTAAACCTGCTTCAATTGGAGATGTTTCTTCATCTAAATCATTTCCATATAAATGAAGCGCCGCTTCAAGTCTAAGTGTATCACGAGCCCCTAAACCAATTGGGCTTACATTATATTTTTTTCCCACTTCTAAAAGTTTATCCCAAAGACTTTCAGCATATTTATTTTCAAGAATAACTTCTACACCATCTTCACCAGTATAGCCAGTTCTAGATACAAATACCTCATTTCCCAATAGAGAAGTTTTAGATATAGAAAAGAATGGAGGCAAAGCCTCTAAGCCTAAATCTTTGATTAAATCGCAAGCCTTAGGACCTTGTATTGCAATCATTGAATAATTATGAGAATCATTGATAATCTCAACATTAAGCTCTCCTTTATTCATAGCAATCCAATTTACATCAGAGTCAACCATTGATGCATTGGCAATAATTAAATAATAATTATCTTCAAGCTTATATATAATCCAGTCGTCTTTAACTCCGCCTTGTTTATTGGTTAGCTGGCAATAAACAGCTTTTGAGTCTGTAAGCTTTGAAATATCTTGAGGAACAAGCTTATTTAATAATTTTAAGGAATCAGGTCCTTTTATAAAAATCTCTCCCATATGAGAAACATCAAATAACCCAACATTTTCACGTACAGTCTTATGTTCTTCAATAATTGAAGAATATTGTACAGGCATATGCCATCCCGCGAAATCAACCATTTTAGCCCCAAGATTAATGTGTTTATCATGTAAAATAGTTTGTTTAACCATACTTCCCCCAACATATTTATATATATAATTTTCTCTTTAAATAACTGTGCTGTCAAGAGTTTTACAACATAAGTTTACACGATGCAATGATAATAAAAATAATCAGATAATTCTCATCATAAGATTTATCCGATTATTTTTTATTTTATTTAAAGTTACTAGTATTTTAGTTCTTTAGTCATTTTACCTTGTTCTGTTCTAACGTCATCCGAATAAATTGTCGTTTTTTCTGGTACTGCAGTTGTATTAAAATTATAAGTATTACCTTCAAACATCCAGGTTTCTGGTAAATACATTACAGGAGTTTGTTTAGCAGCTTTTGAATCGCCGTATATCATTTCTTTAATTTTATTTGCCATTTTTTGAGCTATTTCATCATTGACTCCGTACTTAGCTTTTAAAATAGAAATCCAGTATTCTCCTTTTTGTGGTTTATATTCTATCAGTTGGGTATCATTACCAAAGGCTTCTATATATTTTGCTTCCCATTCGTTATTATATTGAGGTTTTTTGTTAACTGATATACAATCAGTCATTTGAATTTTCTTTTCTTCAGGTTTCCTTAAAAACATATATGCACTTGCAACTAATGCTCCTAAAGCAAATAATCCTGTAATAATCTGGCTAGCTTTCGTAAATAATGTTTCTAATTGTTTAATTCGCACCATAATAATTTCTTCTTTTCCTTTTTCCTTTTCCTTTTGCTTTGTGTTTCTTTCGTGCAACATAATTGGTATTGTGTTGCACGGGTGGTAAATGGTAAAAAGCACTTTCTGTTTGTGTTTGAGCGGGTTTTATAAACTTCAAAATTTTAAAAAAGTCTAAAAAGCCGAGCATTGTTTGACCGAAGGGAGTTTGCGAGGCTAAAGAGATTCGGCGTAGCCGAAGAATTAAAAACGGCTGAACAGGCAAAAGCCTGTGAAGACGTAGAAATTGATGCGTGTTTTCTTTATTTTCTTTGGTACTTTCTTTTGCTTTCTTTGCTAGCATAAAGAAACAAAAGAAAGTACGAAAAAAAGAATAAAAAATATTTTTATATCACCCCTCACCCGAAATTCTAAGCTCATTTTATTAGCTAAGAAATTCTTCCCTCTCCCACAAGGGGCGAGGGGTATAGCGTTTTATTAAAATTCAATTGTAACAATTTCTTAACAATTCAAATCAAAAAAAAGTAATTATTTTTGACAAAAATACTTTATAAATACATAAGAAACCAGTGCAACACAATACCAATTGTGTTGCATTATTTTTATGCAAATAAAAAAGCTAACAAAAATATTTTGTAAGCTTTTTTATTTTAGATTATTCTTTAAAGTTCGGACTTTCATATTCAATGCCCATTTCTTTTATTGCGGCTATAAATCTTTCGGCACAAGAATGTTGGACTTCTGGAGGAACCACCCTTAGTATTTCAACAGTTTTTGATATAATAGGGTCTTTATCATACCATCTAGAGCCATTGACAGGCTTTACTAAATCATAGAATCGATCAAGAGCTTCTTTAGAAACTTTTTGCTCTAATTTATCTAAAAAAACTACGGCATGTTCTTTTAATTCATCTTGATAATTTTTTAAAAGTTCAATAACCTCTAATAATTTTGGATCATGGTCATACCATCTTTTATAAGCGGGACTCATTTAGCACCCCCATATTCATATTATTTTCACTAACATCTTCAAATCTTTGAATTTTAGCACCTAAGCCCCTTAGTTTATCTTCAAAACTTTCATAGCCCCTATCTATATGATGCAATTTTTCAACAATCGTTTCTTTATTTGCCATTAAGCCTGCAATAACTAACGCAGCACCAGCTCTTAAATCGCTTGCAACAACAGTTGCTCCAGTCAAGTTTTTAACCCCTTTTATAATTGCATGGTTTCTATCTTGGTGAATATCAGCTCCCATTCTTCTTAAATCAGGAACTTGCATAAAGCGGTTTTCATATAAGCTTTCCGTGATAATTCCAACTCCATTTGCAGTTGTTAGCAATGTCATCGCTATTGCTTGTAAATCCGTAGGGAATCCTGGGTATGGTTGAGTTACAAAGTTTATTGAATTTAAACGATTTCTTGCACTAACCTCTATTGTCGTAGGATCAGCTAATTTAATACTAGCTCCCATTTTTATTAATTTATCGTTGAAGAAAGTTAAATGTGCTGGATAAACGTTTTTAATAATAGCTTTTCCTCTTGTACCCACCACCGCAGCCATAAAAGTTCCAGCTTCTATTCTATCAGGTATGGTTGTATATTCTGCGGAATGGAAACTCTCAATTTTAACACCATTAATAACGATTTCAGATGTCCCTGCACCAGAAATATCAGCACCTATTGTATTAAGGAAATTTGCCAAATCTACAATTTCAGGTTCTTGCGCCGCATTTTGGATTCTAGTTGAACCCTGGGCTGTAACTGCAGCCAACATAAGATTTTCTGTTGCTCCAACTGAAGGTATATCCAAGTATAAGTCCGTTCCAACTAATTTTGGAGCTTTTGCATGAACACAACCATTCTCTATTTTAATTTTAGCACCAAGGGCTTCCAAGCCTTTTATATGGAAATCGACTCTTCTTTCTCCAATAGCACATCCACCAGGTAGTGCTACGATTGCTTCTTTACACCTTGAAATAAGAGCTCCCAAAACAGTAAAAGAAGCTCGCATTTTACTTACTAGCTCGTAACGAGCTGTAACAGAAGTTATATTTGTAGAATCAATAACGACAGATTTTTCTTCTTTGTTATAATCAAGTTTTGCCCCAAGTTCAGAAAGTACTTGTAGCATAATTGTTACGTCTGTTAATTGAGGAACATTATAAATTTTGGTGCACCCTTTAACAAGCAAAGCAGCTGCTAGAAGTTTTAACACGGAATTCTTAGCTCCGCCAACGGATACTTCTCCTTTTAATGATTCACCACCTTGGATTTTAAACTTCTCTGCCAAAATTCCTCCAATCTTCACTTATAATCATACAATCATTATGCTTTCTTGTAAAGTAGTGGAGTAACATTTTATTAAATAATTCTGGAATATACGAAAGCTTTAAAATTTAATTTTATATTAAAATAGAATAATGATATGTCTAATTTTAAATATTTTAGCACGAATTATTTCAAATTCTTTTTTAAATGTTTTACAAAAATTCTTAACCTTAAAAGGTGAAAAATCCTCGGTTGTAAATTTTTATACATATTTAGGATTATTAATTATAACATTTTTAATTTGTCCAAATGCAAGCTTTACAAGTAACATAATGTGGGATGTTATAATAATGGGTTGCTTGGGGGCATTGGGGAATTATTTTATTATAAAAGCTCTTTCTTGTGGTGAGTTATCAACACTAGCTCCAATAAATTCATATAAACCTATCGTAGCACTTATTTTGGGTTTTTTGATTTTAAAAGAAGTCCCAACGCTGATTAGTATGATAGGTGTAGCTATTGTTATTATAGGTACATTTGTTTTAAGTGATTGTTCAATTATTTGGAATAAAGCCGCTTTTTATCGCTTTATAGCTTTGTTTTTATTAGGTACAGAAGCTATTTTTATTAAAAAAGTTATATTGCTAACTGATATAAGCTCTGCTTTTGTATTCTGGGTGACAACAGGTTTTATTTTTTCAACAGTTTTTCTTCTTGTATCAAGATACTCATTAAAGATAAAAAAAACAAATATAAAATTTCAGCTGATATTAATATTATTGGTAGCAACAATGCAATATACAACAAACTATGTGTTTTCAAAAATGAATGTTTCGTATGCACTTGCTTTGTTTCAATTATCAACTATATTTAGCGTTTTGCTAGGTGCTAATATTTTTAAAGAAAAAGAACTTTTAAAAAAGATATTAGCATCATTAATAATGATATTAGGAGCTGTTTTAATTATACTTAAAAATTTTTAAAAATAGTTACACTGTTGGGATTTCATCCAAAATAAATTTGCCTAATCGTCCATCTCTAAAATCTTTAAGTACAAATTTAGCAGTGCGTTCAGTATCTAATGAATCTGATTTAAGAATCCAGTTTCTACTTTGAGCAATTGCGTATAGAGTTAGTTCTTGAACTTTGTAATAATCAAACACTTGCTTACTATATTTACTCTCTGACAACATATCGAGTAAAGCTTGCGCAACTTCTTCAGGAGAGTATGCATTTTCAGAAACAGAGCTTACAAACGCCAATTTTGCAGCTTGGATTTGATCCTCTTGTTTTGTAGGAATAATACCAGGCGTATCTAGCAAATCTAATTTTGGATTAATTCTAACCCACTGTTGTTGACGAGTTACTCCCGCTTTAGCACCAATCTTTGTTTTTGAAGACTTTGTTAACTTGTTAATAACGCTCGATTTACCAACATTAGGCATACCTACTACCATTGCTCGAGCAGCACGTCTCAAAAGTCCCTTCGCCATTAAAGTTTGAATCTTTGGTTCCGCTAAATCAACAGCATTCTTTATTACAAGTGCCAAGTCTTTTGAACCTTTAGCTTCTGTTATGATAACAGGACAGCCTGTTGTCTTTTTTAAATAACTTACCCAAGTTTTAAGTTCTTCTTTATCTACTAAATCTGCTTTATTCAACAAAAGAAGCCTTGGTTTATTACCCAAAAGCTTCTTTATGTTAGTGTAACTACTACTTAAAGGGATTCTTGCATCACGAACCTCAATCACTACATCAACTAAATTTAATTTTTCTTTTAGCTGACGCTCTGCTTTCGCAATGTGTCCAGGGTACCAGTGAATATGCAAGGTCATATAACTTAACCCTTATCTTTTTTCGATTTTTTCCTTAATACGAGTTGCTTTACCAGAACGTTCTCTTAAATAATACAATTTAGCACGTCTTACATCACCTTTTCTGAGAACTTGGATTTTTTCAATACGTGGAGAGTGTACTAAGAATACACGTTCAACACCAACGCCTTGGAATACTTTTCTAACTGTAATAGTTTTGTTGATTCCAGAACCATGTTCAGCGATAATAGCACCTTCATATGCTTGGATTCTTTCTTTGTTACCTTCTACAATTCTACAAAAAACTTTAACTGTATCACCAGGATTCATTTCTGGTAATTCTCTTGTAGTGTATTCTGCTTCTAAATTTTTAATAATAGGATTCATTTTTGCTATTCCTTATATTTTGACTATCGTATACATTTAGACACATAATATCTAAAACAAAAAATAAAAACAAGTAGATGTTAAAAAAAATCACAAATTGTAAAGATTTATTTATTTTTGTAACATTTTAATGTAAAATTAGCAATTAATAATATTTACACACTTTAAAATCACTAGCTAGACATTTGAAAGGTAGAAATAATTGAGCCCGATAGTTAATAATGTAGCAAGTTTTGTTACTCGTATGACTAAGCCTGATGCAATTGAACCAATAATTGCATTAGAAGCTACGGTTACGGGTGGAAGAACCGCGCAAGCTTATAAAAGGGGCGGAGAGAATGAAGCTAGAGAACGTTTAATCGAGGAATCAACTGGAGCTGTAGTTTGGCTAGCTGGGGTAAAAGTTATCAATGATTATATTGGCGACCCAATATTAAAAAAAATGTTTGGGGGGAACTTTGACGTTGGTACAGATAAAATTTTGAGAACTCCTTTCAAAAACTTTTTAAATAAACATAAAAATTTAAAATATTCTAAAGCACAAATTGCAGGTATTAAAGCAATAAAAGTTCTTGCGAGTGTTTTAATAGCCGACGCTTTTATTGGGCTAGTTGTACCTCCGCTTAACCAAAAATTAACTAAAAACTTGGCGAAAAAGAAACAAGATTCAAATGATGAGTTAGTAGCAAATGATAAACTAGAATTATCGAAGGGTAATTCTACCAATCCTTCTTTCAAAGGTAATGGATTGGTTAACGCTATTAATACATTTACAAACGTTATTGAGAATACAAATACTGGTAAACTTTTATCAACAGATGCTGGACTTGTAAGTGGAAGAATGTATAGCGCGCGTAATAATGATGAAAGACGTGAAATTGCAATTAGAGATATTGGTTCAATTTATTTCTATATGTGGGCGCAAAACCATGTCGGCAATTTGCTTAATTTTGCACAATCTGGACGATTTACAAGAATAGACCCAACAAGTACAAATACATTAAATGAATATTTAATTAAGTTGCTTGATAAAAATGGTGGCGAATTATGTGTTAAAGATTTTGAGAGATTAGTTTTAGGCGCAAAATCTTCTGATATAAAACTGCCGACAAGTCTAAATGAAAAATTAGAGACTGCGGAACTTGGTAAAATGACAAAATTCTTTAATAGATTTAAATCAAAACCAACGGAACCGCTTCAAGTTGCGCTTGTTGATAATTTAAAAGAATTATTTAGCGAATCTGAGTATTTAAGAATAGAACAGATGTCAAAACTACAACCTCAACGTGCAGGTAAATCTGTTATAACTAAGCAGCAGATAATTGATGCACTAAATGTTTGCGAGATAAATAATCCAGAATTACTTGATAAAGTTTTCACTGACTTAACAAAAGGTGCAAGCAAAGATGAATTCAAATACGTTTCAAACGATAAGCTTTATGGCCTAAAAGCTGATATGGAAAATTATGTTAGAGATATTTGTAAAAATGCAAAAGGCGGTAAGGTAAATAAAGATTTATTGAATAAAATGAAGAATAAAAATTTAATCTGTAGTGGTATAAATTTTGCAGCCGGCTTCACTGTAGCAGCATTATTCTTATCTACATTAATTCCTAAATTCCAATATTGGGTAACAAGAATGAAAACAGGGAAAGATGAATTCCCAGGAACTTATGATTTAGAAAATAATTAAGCTCTAATTTGACATTTTGTTAGGCTTACCTTACAATAAGTTTGAATACTAATAATTATGGGGTATTAGCCGTGCAAAAACTAACATCTAGTTTAGAAGATTATCTTGAAATTATATGCAATTATTCTAATCTTGATAAGAATATACGAGCAATTGATATTTCAAGAGAGTTTGGTATATCGAGATCGTCTGTTACAGAGGCGTTGAAGAAATTGGCAGAGCGAGGATATATTAATTACGGAAGATATGAAACAATTTCTTTAACTGAATCGGGAAAAGAGATTGCTCAAAGTGTTGTATCAAAACATGAAATTTTGGAAAAATTCTTTGAAGAAAAACTCGGTTTATCTGAAGAAGAAGCTACTGAAAATGCTTGTAAAATAGAGCATGTTATAACAGATAACGCATTTGCTAAAATAACAGAATTTGTAAATAGGGAATAGCAGTGAATATTTTTAAGATTGTTGGTAAATATTTAGATCAACCTATTTTGGTTAAGAATTTTGAAAAGAAAGTCCCTTATTTACTCAGTGCCGGTGGGGCAGCTTATGTTGCCCATGATGTAAAGCATTCTGAATCAGAAAATAAAAACAAGACTTTGCTTAATTCTGGTATAACTATGATTTTTACAATACTTTCAGCTTTACTGGCTCCTAGAGTTGTAAACAAAATTTTTAAACATCAAACAAAATCTCTGGAGCAAATAAAAAAAAGAAATGCTAAATTCGTAGATGAATTTGTAAAGAATAATAATATTCAAGGAGAAGTTAATTGTATTTTAGAAAAATCAAAAAATGCCTCCTTAACTATAAAAGAGATAAAAACTCTTTCAAAAGCAAAAGAAGTCTCAAAAACATTTTTTAACAAACTTATTCCAGAACCCGAAAGCATAACTTCAAAAGAAATTTTTTCAGAAATAGGACGCCTTTCATTGCTAGGCTTAATTCCTGTTATTGGAGGAGTTTTTGGTGGGATTTCAGCAGACATGGTAACTGATAATAATAATTGGAAAGCTAGAGTGCCAAACAAAATTAAAGAAGCCACTTATCAGTATTTAGCAAACATTTTTTTATGCAATATAGGTGCGGGAGTCGCTCTAGGAATATTGGAAAAATTTGGTATAAGAGGAAAAGGGCCTCGGGCGCTAGGTATGATTAGCGGAATTATACTTACAGGTATAATTGGAGGAAGTGCTATAGCAAATACTATTGCAAATAAATTGATTAATCCAATATTTGATAAAAAACAAGAAGAAGGACTATACACGGAACGCAAACCTGAAGCACTTGATATAGGCTTACACGTTGATGATATTGCAACAGTAGCCGTAATGTCTGGTCTTAAATGGATTGAACCAGCATTACCTATAATGTATGCTATATCAGGTTATAGGGCTGGAATAGGGTATCGAAATGTACATAAAAAAGAATAAGAAGATTAAAAGTTACAAAACATTTATTGTAACAAAAATGTTACATTCATATTTTTGAAACACCCCCGTAACAATTGGTTTTGAGACTATTTCTGTAAACATATGTAACAATTTGTTGTAACTAGCGTTAGAAATCCTGCAGATGTGGAATTTAGAAAGTATAATGGAAATGTATCTAGTTTAGGACGAATTTTGATCAAAATAAGAAGACGAGAAAACCCTAGAATATGTGAT
>JAZRJK010000058.1:0-12936 GCA_045645765.1 Candidatus Gastranaerophilaceae bacterium | reverse complement strand
AATCTTCATTTTCTTCAATTTCAGAGTTATCGACCGAAATCGGCTCGTCAATTTGAAGATTAGAATCTTCTAATCCTGTTTGAATTTGATTTTCTTCCATAAATTTTCCTTTCATAAAACTAAAGCCAGATAAAATCTGGCATACAAACAAAGGGTGAAAAAAATACACCCTCTTAATTAATAATGAAATTTTATTAGAGCATAGAATATAGTAGCTTGTCGCGTGCAATTTATTGCACGAAATTATATAAAAATTAACGGTGAGCACATTTTATTTTGAAATGTACCCACCGATATTCTATTTTATATTTTTACCACAATCCCATTCTTTTACGTTTTAAACGTTTTCGCCATTCTTCTTCACTTAAAGGTGGTTGAATAGGAGTTTCATTAATAACATTATCAGGTATTGTTTGCGTAGGTGGATTTACTTTTTTAGTTATATCTTGAATTACATTAGAGGTTTTGTTAAGTATCTGATCAATTTTCTCCTCTTTTGTTTGTGGAAATCTTGGTGAATAGTAATTAGGATCTGTTATTTCAGCCACATCATATCCGCCAAAATTTTTAATATATTCTTCAATACTAACCCCGTTTCCATCTTTTGGAATATACTTACCATTACTTCTCAAATACTTACCAGCTTGTACATATCCTGTTAAATGAGCTCCAGCAAGTAATCCAGAAGGTGTAATATCAATATCATTAATTTTAGTACCTACGTAATTATGTGATTTTTCACTTTTCAAATATTGCCATTGCTTTTTTACATAATCTTTTATTGCGTTTTCTTGTGCATGTGGATTATTTAAAAAATCTTCTTTACTGTAAACTCCATCCTTTCCCAGAAATTTGCCCCTCCATTCTTGATGATTACCAGGAGAACGTCCATTATAATACCCAACGTCTGTCAATGCACCTTCCCCCATTTGATATTTTCCTAAATAACCAAAAGGATTTACTGCAGAATAATTACCATTAGATTCCCTTTTTGCAAGTTCCTCTAACCATTCCTCTAATGTTTTATATTTTGTCATATTTTTCCTTTCTATTTAATTAGGGAAAAAATATTCATAATATTGTTTATTGTACTTAGCAACGACATATTTATGTTGAATCGTTACAATAACGCCAATATCACAGTATCTATTCGTTTTTGTTTCTAAAATGTATATACCATTATTAGGATAGGCGTTAATAAGACTTATATCTGTATAATACGTGTTTTTTCTTTGTAAAATATAAAAATTTGCACCATCTCTAGAATAAGAAGAAGGCGCATTTATATAACCTATCACTTCATTAATACCATCGGAATTCAAATCATAAAACACAGCTCTAACATCTTCTAATTTATATCCAAAAGCTTCATAAGCTTGTTTGGATGACATATTTACTTTTTTTAGAGCATAATCATATAGTATTCTAGAAGCTTCTTGGTCCCATTTTTTATCAAGATAAAGAACTTCTTCTGCTAAACAAGGCAATATTAAAAATATAAACAATATTAATAAAATAAATTTTTTCATAATTAAATTTTACTAAATTTTATACCACATGTAAACATTTAAAACCCAAAGGGGCAATGCCCCTTTGGACTAAAATTTAATCACCAAAAGCTTTTTTAAGAATTGCATTAACATAATTGTTAATTTCACAATCTCTTTCAGCTTGTTCTTCTTCAGTAATGGGGTTTTCTAACCAATATTTTAGCTCTGACCAAATATTTTCTTCGTCGTTACTATCATATCTTTCACCGTAAAATGCCATTATTTGACCTCACTTTCTTTTATTACTTTTTCTAACTCATTAATTTGTGCAGGTTGTTCTGCTTCTGCTTTTCCATTTTGAATATTTTGAGCTATCATTTGCATAATAGGCAAAGATAACGAAGGATTTTGATTGTTATTCATAATAAATCTTTCTACGTTCTCTACGCCTTTTTGTTCAAAGTACCAGATAAACACTTCTTCAAGATTAATATTCAACCCTGCAGCTTTAAACTTCTCAACAGCTTGCACCAACAAATCTGCTTGTTCTGATTTAAGCGTAGTATTTGAACGGTCTGAATAAGTGTATTTATAATCAGCCTGACGAACAGTATCATCGATTTCTATTGTTTCAGGTTGGTTTTCTTTGTTTACAAAAACCGTTTCCACCCCTGATTTAAAATCAGCGCAAAGCTTCGCAACTTTTTCAACATTCGGGATAATAAAATCTTGATTAATAATATCCACAAGCATTGAAAGACGAGTCATTTGACCTTGTGTTTTAGTATTAATTTCTGTTGCGGTTTTAGCTGCGCTTGTTTCTACTGCGCCAATCATATTAGGAAAAATCCCAGACACTTCTGCCATCAAATCGTTCAAGAAAGTTATATCATTCAAGAAAACTGTTGGATTAAAGTTCATTTGCTGGAACGCAGCCGTAGGGGTGAGATTATCACCATATTCAATGATTTTACCTGGATAAAGCTCGATTTCATCCTCGTCAAAAAATCCTTCCGGCGCAAGAAGCGGTGGGTTTTCGTTTAAAGACTGAAGATTACAAGTTCTATTCAACAAATCTTCTTGAAGATGAGCAAGCGAAAGCACGCAATAAAGCGGGCTTATTCCGCGTTTCGTATCAGGATCAGTAATAAAAGCACCATAAGAAAATGGATTAATTAATCTTTCGTTTTTGCCGAATTCAACAAGATATTTACGAGCTACAATAACAGCGTACCAGTTTTTCAAAACAGTTCCGTTAGGGAGTTTTAAATCCCCCCAATGCTCAAGCACTTCTATAGTTGAACCGTTCACGATTTCTTCTGAATTAGTATTAATTCCTGAGCGAATTTTGTTGGAGTTTTGTTTAGAAACAAGTTCTAAAATCTCATCTTTTTCATCATCACTAAGCGTATAATATTGGTTATTAATAATATCAGAAGCGGTTTTATAAGTTCTATAGATTTTAGGACAAGAATTCCAGTTATCGACTTGAGAGGAATCAAACACTAAATCTGCGGGATTAACGGGGTAAATGTAAGGGTTGTCATATATTTTCTTGGTATCTGTCCAAAAGTTTTTGCCTTGTTTAATCGCATCTAAGATTTTTGGTAGTTTGGTGAAATCTTGAGAAAATAGGTTTTGAAAAAATTCAACCGGACGTCGATATTCTTCGTAGTTCTTTTTCCAAGCTGTAAACGATATTAGCTCACCAAAAAGTAAAGCGTTATCAATAACTTTGTCGCAGGTTTTTTGATAATCCATTTTTTCAAAGATATCCACAAGCATTGCTTTTTGTTTGTTTGACTTGTTGTTTGAGTCGTGATTTTCTCCTGAAACATCGAACATAGAATTAACATTTGCATAAGTATTTCTCCATATAAAAGCTTTAAGGGTTTGATAGAACATGAAAGTTTTGCACATTTTAACCTTAGCTTTCCATTTTTTTGTTTTATCGGTTAATGATTTAAAATCGTTTTTAAAAAATATTTCGTTAGCTAAGTTTGAAGCCATTTCAAGATTTTTTGCTCGTTCGGAATTTAAAGAGCTAAAGCTAGATGAAATGTTTTTGACAAGAAGCCCTTCTTGTTCTTTAGTAAGTTCTACAGACGAATTGTCTTTTTCTATAATGTACTCAAATGACATAATTAATTTTCCTTTCTGAGCGAATTGCTCGGTTTTATAATAAATTTTTATTCATAACTGAAGAGTTTCCCTTCGACTCTTTTAAATCCACATCTTAATAAACAAAGAGCGGAAGCTCGATTTTGAGCTTCCGCATAGATTGGTTTTTTAAACCATGTTGTAGAAAGTTGGAGGCATTCCAAATTGGCTCGATGATTTTTGGGAAGAGCGAAGGCGTTTAAAAATAGTTTATCATTTTCCTTAAAATAATAGATGGCGCCTATAAAGACGCCATCAAGGAAAAATGAAAAAAATAAAGTATAATGTATTACAAACTCGAAAGAATTGGGGTCACAAATTTTTTCTTGGCATTTTTCGTAAACTTCTTTTATCTGAGCTTTGTGTTTCTCAAACTCAAAATCTGTAGGGATTAAAACTGTTATCATAAAGCTCCTTTTTATTAAAAAAAAGATTGTCCATTCTCTAGGGGACAATCTTTCTGTTATTTGTAAAATTAATTAGTAAAATTAAACACCTAAATCTTTAACAATATTCTTTAATTCATCTAAATTTTCAATTTTAAAGTTTTGAACAGGTGTATCTTTAAAAATTTCTTGTCTTAATGCTTCAGCTTGAACACCATATTTTGTGCTAGCATAGACATTGGTCATTTTACTATCTTGAGGATATTTTATTCTAGCTTCTTTCATATTAGACCAAAGATTTTTTGTAGCTTGCTTAACTGCACTCATCGCTTTTCCTATATCATCTTTTGTATAGACATAAAAAGAATGAAAGTTTTCATCTAGTGCTTTTGGAATTGCCAAGCCTGTGTTTTGTTCTAACCAATTTACAGAATATTTTATATTGTTTTTATCCATTACAGCTTTAGCATTTAATAATGCATAGTTTTCTAAAAAGCTCGCTGTTTTATGAGGCTTGGTTGTGAACAAAGCTAATATCGCTCCTAAACGTCCTGTTAATCGATCTCCAACAAGTTTATCTAGCTTATTGGCAAAAATTTTACTACACTCTTTATAATTTTCAGGGTTTTTAAAAGCTTTACGTGGGATTTGTACGATACTTACTGCTTTAAAATTTGGAGATTTTGCATTGTAATTAGGAGTTGATTGAATTTGCATGGGGTAATGTCCTTTCATTATTTTCACACTTCATACTATTAATAAAACAGCTCAAAATAAAATTTGCGAATTACTATTTTTATTAACTGTTTTTATCGTGCAACATAATTAGTATTGTGTTGTACAAATATAGAAAGTATTTTTGTCATGAAAAATTGCTTTTTTTTATTTTAGATTGTTAATAAATTGTTACAAATGTGATTCTGTAAAAACGATGTACCCCTCGCCCCTTGTGGGAGAGGGATGAATTTCTTAGCGAATAAAAATGAGCTTAGAAATTCGGGTGAGGGGTAATAACAATTTTTTTAGTCTTTTTTATGTACTTTCTTTTGTTTCTTTTTTGCGAGATTTTCAATTTAACTTTCAAGCTAGTAGTTAAACTTTCAGACTGAATATATTTACCCCAACCAAAAGAAAGTACCAAAGAAAATAAAGAAAACACGCATCGTTTTCTACGTCTTCACGGCGCTTTACTCCGTTCAGCCGTTTTTTTATTTTCGGCTTTCGCCGAATCTCATTAGCCTCGCAAACTCCCTACGGTCAAACAATGCTCGGCTTTTCAGGGAATTTTTATAATTTTGAAAGTTTTAAAACTCTCTCAAAAGCAAACGCAGAAGGCATTTAAGTCGTTTACCCCCGTGCAACACAATACTAATTATGTTGCATTATTTTGATGTCTAACCAAGAGGCGAAGATAGGGGTTTAGACTAAAATCAAGGTTATAAAACCAAGTAGCCGAGCAAGTCGGTCTAAATATTTACCCCCGTGCGTAGCACTTGTGTTGCGCATTTTTGTTAAATAAAAAATAGGGTAGACTAATGTCTACCCTGTTTTTTATAACGCTAAAACTTGTTCTACGACATACTTATTATCAGGCGCTAGCGATTTAGCATAACTTGCGAATTCTCTTGCAGAATCCAAGTACCCGCTTTTTCCTGTTTTTTTATACAAAGCCTCATAAGCATAAGATGTGTATAAATAAACTGCATAATTACTTTTATTTAAGTTTAAATACTCTTTAAAATAATCAACCGCTTTGTCAAACTCATTATTTAGGTAAGATTTATACCCAAATCTTAAATATAAATCCTCTGCTGTTTCTGGTTGATAAACAACGTCAGCGTTTTTCTTTTCAGCTCTTGCAATTGTTAAAGAATGCCTATCAGAAGATTTTTGGCATTCTAAAACCGGCGAATTATAAATGTTGTATCGACCTTGTTTTATCCATTCTTCATCCATAAAATACTTTCTGTTTTCATCATAACTAGCTAATCTGTCTTTTGGATTTGGATGTGTTGAATGACTGTCAGATGCATTGCCCATTGTGTTTATAAATGAAATTGTTTCTTTTGCGCTGGTTAAATCATATCCAGCTTTTAGTGCAAGCTTTGCACCTTCTGCATCTGCGGCAAATTCCATCTTTCTAGATTCACTATAATATTTTTTTGTTCTGTATAAATGATACCAATAATAATTCATTCTTTCCGCTTTTTCTACTTTTTTTAATAATTCTCTATCTCTGGCTTGATGACCAAGAATTGAATGAGCGATTTCGTGCCCTATTAATAAAGCTAACGCATCATCATTATTAGATAAAGTATCAAAAGCACCGGTGTTAATTGTTATACAATTTGCATTAGAATATGCATTAAAATCTGATTTTGTATCAATTACTATTCTCCAATTTATAAAATCTAATTTATTAGCACGGATTAACCTTTCAGCAATTCTGTAAACTTTATAAAAATCTTCTCCATAAGCTTGAGTGTTATAATTATCAATTTTTCTTGTAATCAAAAAATTATTAATTTTTGCGTATTCAAGATTATCTTTAGCAATCTTTGCTTTATATTGAGCATCGGAAATATCTTTATAATCACCAAGTTTAATCAACTTTGGATCTTTTATTTCGAAATTATTTACTGTTGAAGTCTGTGGTGCATAATCTGCAAAGTAAGTTTTAGAAGAAGCATATTTTTGAGATTTTTGCATCTCTTTAATATGCAACTTTGCATAATCTTTTGCATTACAATTGGCACAAGTAACAATCAATGCTAATGTTAAAAATAATATCTTTTTCATATATCCTCCAATTTATAAAACAAGATTACCACTTTTAGCGATAGATTTCAACTATATTTTTGATTCCGTAAGACCTTCGATAATATTAATTTGAGGAGAAGTGTCTTCAAACTCATTCTCGTCCAATCCTAGTGCAAGTCTTTGGCCTTTTTGTACTTTTACGATTGAAGATATTAAAAAATCCAATGTCGCAATTGAGTTTTTAGGCATTTCTAAAAACTCAATGTCAGCTCTTGTTAATTCTCTTGAATATTCATCTAAGATAAACCTAAGAATTTCAAGAGTTTTATCATAAAATTCGATATGATTATTATTCACAATTTCTTTTTTATTTTTATCATTTTTTTGCAATTTAGTCATAGTTTTTCCTTTAAAAAAAAGAAGGGGGCGTGAGGAGTAGTGTATATTAGATCGAGAAAGGTGAAACAAAAGCCCCCTAAGATTGAGATGAGATTTATGAAACTTTTATTAATTCTATATTTCCGTAAAAATCTTTAGCGTATTGTCTTATATATTCTTTACCTTTAATTTTTGCAGATTTATTAACCCCATATTTCCAACCGTAAGGTTTTGATTTAATTTTTCGATAATTACATTCGCGCATTGAATATTTTATTTGGTTTTTTAAAGAGATTAACAAATCATTCGCTTTAATTCCCGAAGCCCTGTTTCGTTTAATTGCACCTGTAAAACTTATTTCTACTAATTCAGCAACAGGCTTTTGACAAATAGGACAAAACCCAATTGATAATTTCCTATTCACAAATAAGCTTGTTTCTTCAAGATAATAAATATCATCTGCCTTAAACTGACAGCAATGACGCATAAATTGACCTCCTATAAGTATCAATAATTAAAGTAAGTAATAGTAATCCCTCATACTCTGGAATGATTTCTCCTACGCGGTTTTAGGGTAAACGTTGTTTCGAAATCGAGTACAAAATTATAATACCTCATTTTAAAATTTTACCAAAGAATTGTAACAAGTTTTTTACATCTAAACCCAGAATCTAGAAATTATAAGGCTTTTTATTTAGAATTAAAATAGAAAGAGAGGTATAATTTATGAAAGCTGTTGTTTTTGATAATGAATTAAAATTTGATAATAATTACTCAAAGCCTATTCCTAAAGAGGGCGAAGCTCTTATAAAAGTAAGTCTTGCAGGGATTTGTAATACAGATTATGAAATAACAAAAGGCTACATGGGCTATGTTGGAGTTCTTGGGCACGAGTTTGTTGGTATTGTAGAAGAAGTAAACAGCGCAGATAAATCTTGGGTTGGAAAAAGGGTTGTAGCTGAAATTAGTTGGGGCTGTGATGATCCAAATTGTGAATGGTGTGCAAAAAAGAATTATAGACATTGTCCAAATCGTCATACAATTGGTATCTGGAAAAAAGACGGTTGCATGGCAGAGTATATAACACTTCCAACAAATATTTTGTTCGAAGTCCCTGAAAATGTAACAGACGAACAAGCTGTTTTTGTAGAACCACTTGCAGCTGCTTGCGAAATTTTGGAACAACTTCATATTGAACCAACATCTAAAGTTCTTGTTTTGGGCGATGGTAAATTGGGATTAACAACAGCATTGACTTTAAATGCTCATAATTTAGATGTTCTTTTAGTTGGTAAACACCAAAATAAATTAGATATTGCAAAAGCTCAAGGTGTAAAAACTCAATTGTTAGATGAATTTAAACAAGAGAAAGTATATGATGTAGTAGTAGAGGCTACAGGTTCCGCATCTGGTTTTGAGACATCTATGTCACTCACCAAACCTCGTGGGGTTTTAGTTTTAAAAAGTACAGTAGCTACAGGCAAAGAACTAAATCTTGCACCAATTGTAATTGATGAAATAACAGTTTTAGGTTCTCGTTGTGGTCAATTTGGCCCAGCTCTAAGACTTTTAGAAAAAAATAGAATAGACTTTAGCCCTTTTATTTCTGGAATATATCCAATTGATGAAGCAATAGATGCTTTTGAAGCTAATAAATCAAAAGAGACATTAAAAGTTCTCCTTAAGGTTTAATTTATTTAAATATAATTTTTAGCAACAAAAATGGCGGAGTCCTAAGACTTCGCCATTTTTCTCATAAACAATAATGCTTATTTGTCATCTAATGCAGCAACGCCTGGAAGAACTTTTCCTTCAATAAATTCAAGAGAAGCACCACCACCAGTTGAAACATGAGTGAAATCTTCAGCTTTACAGAATTTCTTAGCTGCAGAAACAGAATCTCCACCACCGATAACTGATACAGCACCATTAGCAGTAGCTTCAACAATAGCTTCTAATACAGCTTTTGTACCTTCAGCAAAAGCTGGGTTTTCGAATGCACCAACAGGGCCGTTCATTAAGATAGTTTTAGAAGATTTTAAAACTTCTGCGAAAGCTTTTCTTGAATCTAAACCAGCATCAACACCTTCAAAACCATCTGGAATTTCATTGATAGCAACAAATTTGTTTGTTCCGTTACCTGAGAAATCATCAGTTACTAAAACATCTGTAGCCATAACTAATTTAACACCTTTAGCAGCAGCTTTTGCTTCGATAGCTTTTGCAACTTCAATTTGATCATCTTCACAAATTGAGTTACCGATTTTACCACCATTAGCTTTAACGAATGTATAAGCCATACCGCCACCAATGATTAGGTTATCAACTTTATCGATTAAGTTTTCTAAAACACCGATTTTAGAAGAAACTTTTGCACCACCAACAACAGCAGTGAAAGGTCTTACAGGATTATCAAGAGCTTGTGATAAGCATCTTAATTCTTTTTCCATTAATAAACCAGAAACAGCAGGTTTAACTAATTTAGCTAATTTAGCTGTAGAAGTATGGTTACTGTGAGCTGCAGCGAAAGCGTCATTAACATAGAAATCACCTAATTTTGCTAATTCTTCAGCAAAAGTCATATCGTCATCTTTAGCTTCTTCAGCTTTGTAGTAACGAATATTTTCTAATAAAGCAATTTGACCATCTTCTAATTTAGCAACGTAATCAGCGGCTTCTTCAACTGATGGAATAAATACGATTTCTTCGCCAAAAACTTTTGACATATATTCTGCAACAGGAGCAAGTGTGAATTCTGGATTCTTTTCACCTTTTGGTCTACCTAAGTGAGCCATAAGTATAACTTTAGCACCTTTTGATTTTAATTCATTAACTGTAGGAACGATAGCTTGAATACGAGTATCGTCTGTAACATTTTTGTTTTCATCCAAAGGAACGTTTACGTCAACTCTAACTAGAGCGCGTTTACCTTGAATGTCACCTAAATCTTTAATTGATTTTTTCATGAATCTCTTCCTTTCTTTTTACAAAACATGATAATTATACTATAAAGGGTAAAATAATAAAGCAGGAAATATTATATTTCTATTTTTTAATCCACCCTTCGTGCTAATAAGTGTAATTTCCCATTAATCAAGCGCCTCTCCTTAAGGAGAGGGAAAAACTAAATCAATTGCAATGCTATTGCTGGACTTTGGTTAGCTGTTGCCATCAAAGTTGCCGCAGCCTGTTGTAAGATTTGTTGTTGGATATATTGACTCGAAACTTTTGCAATATCCGCATCTCTTATTGTAGAGCGTGATGAAACAAGATTTTCGTATTGAATAGAAATTTCGTCTAATACAGACTCTAATCTATTAGAAACAGAACCTAACATCGTCGATTTTTCACTCAAAAGATTAATAAAATCATCAATCGCGCTAAAAGCACTATCAGAAGAAATTCCTTCTTCAAAAGCTGAAAGATCGAACTTAAAATTAGTATTAAAATTAATCCGACTTGAATCATTACCATGAACACCGACTTGAAGATTAGTGGAAATGTCAATAAGCTCAAGCACTTCTATCTCATTCAACCAAGATGACATGTCATAGTCGTTAATTGTTGACCAATTATGATCTACCACAGCCCCTATTGCATTTTTATCACTTGGCATAACCTGACAATTTGTAATATTGATTGTAGAAAAATTAACTCCATCGTCTGTATTTTTAATAGTACCAATCAAACTACCACTGTATTGGTTCGAAGAAATTACCTTTCCATACGCTACGCAGTTACTAATCTCACAACCTGTACTAGAGTTTATCAGTCCAACTAATCCTCCGGTATAACCCCCTTGTCCAGAGACAGAACCTGTTGAATAGCAATTTGTTATAGTTGAATTTGAATAATTATACCCCACCAACCCACCAGTACTGTTGCCTTGTCCAGTGACAGAACCTGTTGCATAGCTGTTGGTTATAGTTGAGTTGTTGTAATTACCTCCCACCAACCCTCCAACACCTTCTTTACCAATAACATTTCCTGCAGCATAGCTATTGGATATAACTGAACTATTACTATTATTTCCAACCAGTCCTCCAGTATAACGACTTTCTCCAGTCACATCTCCGATTGCATAGCAATTTGTTACAGTAGAATCATTTAGCCCTATTAAACCTCCTGTATTAAAATCTTTTCCAATTACAGTACCAGTAGCGTAACTATTAGATGTTGTTGATGCAGATATATTATACCCAACTAAACCTCCTGAATTTTTACCTCTTCCTGTAACATCTCCTGTTGCATAACAGTTTGTTATAATTGAACTATTAGCATTAACACCGGCTAATCCTCCGGTATAGTTCCCTTCTCCAATAACAATTCCGGTAGCATAACAATTTGTTATAGTTGAATTAGTATTATTATCTCCTACTAGTCCACCGACACGATCTCCTTTTCCACTAATATTTCCTGTCGCATAGCAATTTGTTATACTTGAATTATTATTATACCCAACCAACCCACCGGTATAGTGGCTTTGTCCAGAGACAGAAGCTGTTGAATAACTATTGGTTATAGTTGAGTTGTTGTAATTACCTCCCACCAACCCACCGGTATAATTCCCTTGTCCAGTGACAGAACCTGTTGAATAGCTATTTGATATAGTTGAATTGTTGTAATTATACCCCACCAACCCACCGGTATAGTACCCTTGTCCAGTGACAGAACCTGTTGAATAACTGTTTGATATAGTTGAATTTGAATAATTATACCCAACCAACCCACCGGTGTATCTATTACCTTCTACTTGTCCTCCTTCTAAGCTAATATTTTTTATTACTGCACCACTTGTATATCCAAACAAACCTTGATAGTCCGCTGTTGGATTATCAATTTTTAGATTAGATATTTTATGCCCGTTGCCATCAAAAGTACCTCTAAATACATAACTTGTATTCGTAGAATAATCCCCAATCGGAGTCCATTCTTCACCCTTCAAATCAATATCAGCACCAAGAATAAAAGTGACGCCTGCTGTAGCTTTGCCTTTGTTTACAAGTTCGGCAAGGTGTTCAAGTTGCGCTTTGTCTTTAATTAAGTAGCTTTTTGTTGAATCAAAAGCTTCTAAATCGGTTTCAAGCACAACCAAATCCCCACTCGCAAGCATTTCTGCAAGTCGTGCATCCGTATAAGTAACAGGGTTTTCGATAAACCCGTTGTATTTAGCCTCTGCATTTACCCCTGCATATCCCCCCTCATCTATAAATCCACTTTTTCCTGCTTGAGGTAAATGCGGAGCTATTTCCCATTCTTTTTGGCTAAATAACTTTACTCCATTGTATTGCGCAGTATTGTAGAGCCGTTCAATCTCTTTTGTAATCGCGTTTGCTTCAGATTGAATTGCCTCTAATGATTGTGCCCCGTAGGTTCCGTTTCTTGCTTGGGTTGCTAGTGCGCGTAAGCGCTCAGCATGGTTTTGCATTTCGCTTAAAGTATCGCTTGCTGTAGAGACCATATCCATTCCCATTGCAACGTTATCTTCAGCTACCATATAAGCATTCATTCTTGTTGTCATATTCGTGCTTATAGAATAATTTGCAGCGTTGTCTTTTGCGTGGTTAATCTTCGCGCCCGTAGTCATCCGCTCAATCGCTTGATTGAGCTTGTTTGTGGATGTTTTCATGCTGTTTTGAGCAATTAAGCTTGAAAGGTTGGTGTTAATGCTTAACATTTTTTACACCTCACTTCCAAGTTTTTCGTGCGCACACAAAGTTGAAGGCAAGAGCTTTTTTACATCCGACTCACAAGATTCTTGT
>JAZRJK010000057.1:0-6806 GCA_045645765.1 Candidatus Gastranaerophilaceae bacterium | reverse complement strand
CCGACTTCAAATACCGCAGGGGAGGTTTTCATTTCCGGAAGAAGAATGGGATGTTTCATAGATGTCCTCTTTTCAAAATTAAGTACTGAATTCTTTATATCATAAATTTTTGCTTTTTGCTTTTTTGTAATAAATAAGCTTGCGGATAACAAAAATCCTCTCTAAACCCAATTTTTCTATACATTTTTAAAGCTTTATAATTATTAGTCTCAGTTGTTACATTCACTTCTGAAAAATCACATTTACCAATTTTCGTCCAATCAACAATAGTTTTTACAGTTCTATTAAGCAATAACTCTGAGAAACCATGACCTCTGTGCTCTTTTTCTATCGCTACAAGAGGTATATTTGCTATTTTACCTCCTGTAATATTAGCAAATACAAAACCACAAGGAATATCTTTATAGAGCAATACAGAAGTAGCTTCTGGTAAAAAATCCCCATAAATATTTTCAACGATTTTGTTAATTATATCTGTTGTGCCTTCAATGCTTTTGTATCTAGAATCAAAAAGTGCGTCTTGTGAATCTTTAAAAGATTCATGGATAACTCGTATGGCTTTTTCTTTAAACGAATCATTATAGCTTACTATTTTATAATCTTCAGATTTTTCTTTAAGCTTCATATTCTCCAAAATTCTCTCAGAAGAAGCATTCCCCATAATAAATCTCATTACAGCAAGCCCGACAAACTTGAATCCAAATTTTGCAATATCACCTGTAAATACAGATTGACGACCTAACATTGGATAAGAAACTATTTTACTATGGCGCTCATTTTCAGTAAATTCTAGGAATTTAGCAATTAAAGCTTTATATTTAGCTGTTTCATCCTCTGTCCCTAGACAATGAATAATATTTAATTCAATAGATTCAGAAATAGAAGATGTATAAACTAAAAACGCAGTAGGAATAAGGTTTTCTTTTAATACAATACATTTTAAATAATCTTTTTCAACAGCATCAATAAACTCCTCATATTCAAGAGGCTCTAATTCGAATTTATATTCACTAATCGCTTTAGATCTAAAATCGTTATAAACGCCTTTGAATATTTTAAATGTACTGCTATTAAGTAATTCTACTTCATAATTCATTTCTGCCATTGACCATTCCTTTACATTAAGTGATGCATTTTTTCGCGTTTCGTACTTATATATTTCTCATTGTACATATTAATTTCAGACTTAATATTAATATTTTCATTAATAGTAAGCCCATATCCCTTTAAACCTATGATTTTTTTAGGGTTATTTGTTATTAAGTTGAAATTATTGAACCCTAAATCTAAAATAATTTGTGCTCCAACACCATAATTCCTTAAATCAGGCGCAAACCCCAATGATACGTTAGCTTCTACCGTATCTTGTCCTTCTTCTTGAAGCTTATATGCTTTAAGCTTATTTATCAAACCTATTCCACGCCCTTCGTGATCACGCATATAAATTAGCGCTCCTTTTCCGTGTGCTTCAATCATTTTTAAAGCTTGATGTAATTGCCAATTACAATCACACTTTAAGCTATGGAAAATATCACCCGTTAAACATTCACTATGAACCCTAATAAGAGGGATTTTATCTGAGCCATCATCTTTTACTAGCGCTACATGCTCACAATTAGAAATAGTATCTCTATATCCAACAATTTTAAAATCACCAAATTGAGTTGGCAAGAATGTTTCTACTTCTTTTTGTACAAATTTTTCTTGCTCTAGCCTATATGCGATTAAATCTGATACGGTAATAAATTTAAATCCGTGTTTTTTAGCAAAAGCGTGAAGTTCATCTCTGCGGGCCATTTCACCATTTTCAGACATTATTTCACACATTACTCCAGCCGGTCTATGTCCACAAAGTTTTGCTAAATCTACAACAGCTTCTGTGTGCCCACAGCGTTTTAAAACTCCACCTTTTTTTGCAACACACGGAAACATGTGCCCTGGACGAACTAAATCTGTAGGAATTGCATCAGGAGCAATTGCTACTTCTATAGTTTTCGCTCTATCAAAAGCTGAAATCCCTGTCGTCACACCAAATTTTGGATGAGCATCGATACTTAAAGAAAACGCTGTCTGCATTGATTCAGTGTTTCTTTGAACCATTTGTGGAAGCTCCATTTTTTCAGCAATTTCTGAAGAAATTGCAAGGCATACAAGCCCACGACACTCTTTAGTTATAAAATTAATTAATTCAGGAGTTACAAATTGAGCAGAACAAATTAAATCGCCTTCGTTTTCTCTGTCCTCGTCGTCAGCAACAATAAGAGGTTTTCCTAATCTAAAATCCTCTAATGCTTCTTTAATTGTACTGAATTGATTTGTGTTTGTCATATGTTTCCCCTCTCCTCGGGGGAGGGTTAGGGAGGTGGATATTCCCCTCTTTGTGTTATCTACGACCTCAAAACCCATGCTCTTGCAGGAATTCAAGGCTTATTCTTGATTTATTATCACTCGTTGATAAAAATTTTTCAATATATTTAGCTACCATGTCAACTTCAATGTTTACAATATCTCCTTTTTGAAGATTTTTTAAGCTGGTATTTTCGTATGTATGCGGGATTACAGCCAGTTTTATTACATTATTATTTACCTCCGCAATTGTTAAGCTAATTCCATTTATTGCAATTGATCCTTTTTTTATTACATATTTTGCTAAATAAGAATCTAACTCAATATCAAATTCATAAAACTCACCGACTTTTTGGATATTAATACATTTTCCCCATCCATCAATGTGTCCTGAGACCATATGTCCCCCGAATCGACCATCCGCTTTCATAGCACGTTCTAGATTAACCAAATTACCAATTTTAAGTTTTCCCAGTGCCGTTACTCTTAAAGTTTCAGGAGAAATATCTGCAGAAAAATAGTTTCCAAAAATCTTTGTAACCGTAAGACACACACCATTTACTGCGATGCTATCACCAAGTTTGGCATCTTCAAGCACCTTTACACACTCAATTGTAATCTCTTTGGAATTAATTTCAAGAATTTTTCCAAGTTCTTCTATAATACCAGTAAACATAAAACTATTTTACCACAAAAAATGTTTGTAAGGGGGTTTAATTACAATGCAACATGTGTTAAAATATATTTATATCCATAAATAGAGACGAGGCTGAGAAGATGAGAAAATTCGCACACACTTTAGCAGAAGTATTAGTTGCACTAGCAATTATTGGTGTTTTAGGTGGAGTTACAATCCCGATGGTTAATAAATTCAAGCCAGACGTTAATAAAGTGAAATTTCTCAAAAATTACGATGCTATTGTTAAGGTCAATAATCATCTAATGTACAATACTAGTCTTTATAATGAAACAGATGGAACTTTTTCTTATGATAGGTATCCTTTTGTAAACACACACCAAGTCGGTGAAAATATTAATGCTGGAAATAGCAAATATTGCCAATTATTAAGTGAAGCTTTATCAGAAAATATAAGTACAGCTTGTCCAGAAGCATATTCTAAGACAACTAATCCTCAAGAGACTCCACACTTTACAGCCAAAGATGGTACTGATTATTGGGTTTATACCGACTCTACTCCCACAAATATAACTGATAGTGAAATACACGGAATATACACAACCAAGATCTTTATAGATATAGATAGCAAAAATACAGCAAATTGCACATATGATATTAATAAGTGTCCTAATCCGGATCGTTTTAGTATATATCTAGCCGCAGATGGAAGTATTGCTCCAAGCGATAAAAAAGGAATTGAATACCTAAACACACGATCTTCATACAAAAAAAACAGCAATAACAACGAAGCAAACATGAATCGAAAAGTAGACTTTGATTTTGAATACATTTTAAAAGCTTTAAATCCTACAAAAAACGACGAGGACAATGAAAAAGAACCATGTCCAGAAGGACAATTTCGCTTCGGTGATGGACCTTGTATTGACAGACCAAATTTTGGCACAACAAACCCTGAAAATGAAAGCCTGTCAAACCCTTGTTTTAAGTTAAGGTTCTGTAGGAATTGCTTTAGTGAAATTGCCCCTTCAGATGTACGTGCAAGCACCGATGTCCTCTGTCCTATTTGCGGGCGTCCAAACTTAGATCCTTGTGAAGGCCTTGTAGTGGGTCAAGAATCGGGCGGCCCTTGTTATGGCTGCCAATGGGAAGAAAGGAATCCCCAATGTGAACGAGAAATAGAGCGCTATATCGCGGGGTCTTCAATGTATAATAACCCTAGTATGGAATTGGGTATACTCTGTCATGCTCCAGATGGTGATCATACATGTGGTAAAACGCAACCTCAACTCTACTTTGGTCGATTCTGGTATCTTGATTGGAATTGGCGCTATAAGTACTAATTTTATTATGCGAAAAAAGTTTCAAATATCATCAAAATACAAACCTGCTGGTGATCAGCCAAAAGCTATTCAACAGCTAGTTGATGGGGTGAATCGAGGAGATGATACCCAAACTTTGCTTGGGATTACAGGTTCTGGTAAAACCTATACCATTGCAAACGTAATAGAGCAAGTTCAAAAACCAACTCTTATTATTGCGCACAACAAAACCCTTGCAGCGCAATTATACAACGAATTCAAAGAGCTCTTTCCAAATAACGCAGTTGAATATTTTATCTCATACTACGATTACTATCAGCCAGAAGCCTATATTCCACGTACTGATACTTACATAGAAAAATCTGCAAGCATAAACGAAGAAATTGACCGACTACGTCACAACACAACGAGAAGCCTTTATGAACGTAACGATGTAATCGTAATAGCTTCAGTTAGTTGTATTTATGGTTTAGGTTTACCAGAAAGCTATTTTAAAGGCGCAATCACACTTTCTGTTGGTGATAATATGGACAGAAGTGAACTTATTAAACATCTTGTTTTGACTCAATATACAAGAAACGATGTTGCACTTGAACGCTCAACTTTCCGCGCTCGTGGTGATATTGTCGAAATTATGCCTGCTTATGAAAAAATCATTACACGAATCTATTTCTTTGATGACGAAATCGAAAAAATTGTAAAAATTGACCACCTCACAGGAGAAATTATTGATGCACCAGAATCAACAGTAATTTACCCAGCAGTTCACTATATAGCTTATGACGAAAACGAAGACGAAACACTTGCGATGATTCGCCAAGAATTAAAAAATCGTGTCGCAGAACTTGAAAGCGAAAATAAAATTCTTGAATCACAAAGACTTCAACAGCGAGTAAAATATGACATAGAAATGATAAAAGAAATGGGCTACTGTTCAGGTATAGAAAATTACTCCAGAATCATAGAACGACGCCCAGTGGGAAGCGCTCCTGCAACACTATTAGATTATTTTCAAGAAGAATTCTTAACTGTAATTGACGAATCTCACGTTACAATACCACAACTAAATGGAATGTATCACGGTGATGCTTCAAGAAAAAAAACATTGATTGATTACGGATTTAGGCTACCTTGTGCAAAAGATAACCGTCCATTAAAAAGCGAAGAATTTTTCAAAAAAGTTGGACAAAAGATTTATATTTCAGCAACTCCTGCAGAATTTGAATTAAAAACATCTCAACAACTAGTTGAACAAATCATCCGTCCAACAGGGCTTGTTGACCCTAAAATCCATATCCGTCCAATTGAAACTCAAATTCCAGACTTAAAAATTGAAATCAAAAAACGCGCAGAAAAAAACGAACGTGTACTTATTACAACACTTACTAAACGTATGGCAGAAGATTTGACAGACTATTTTTTACAAGATGGGATTAGAGTTCGTTATCTCCACAGCGGTGTAAAATCAATTGAACGTGTAGAAATCCTTAGAGATTTACGATTAGGCGAATTTGATGTACTAATAGGAGTTAACTTACTAAGAGAAGGCTTAGATATTCCTGAAGTTTCGCTTGTTGCTATTATGGATGCTGATAAAGAAGGCTTTTTACGTTCAGATACAAGTTTAATTCAAACAATCGGTCGTGCAGCTCGTAACTCTTGTGGTGAAGTTATTATGTATGCCGATAAAATAACAGATTCTATGCAAAGAGCAATTGATGAAACAAATCGCCGTCGAGAAATTCAACTTGAACATAACAAAAAATATGGAATTATTCCTCAAACTATTAAAAAACCGATTGAAAATAATTTATTATCGCTCGTTGAAAGCTATCGTAGCTTCGAAGATATTGTTGCAGAAGAAATGGTTGATTTAGGTATTAGTAAAAAAGATTTACCAAAACTTATTTCCAAACTTGAAAAAGATATGCACAAAGCAGCTAAAATTCTTGATTTTGAACGAGCAGCAGAAATAAGAGATCAGCTCAAAAAACTTCGCGAAATGGTAAATGAATAAAAATTAATTAAAAATTTATAAAAATGTTAAGAAAAACATGCACAATGATTGACATTGAGTCATGTTCATCCTACGATTAGATTACTCTAGTCGAAATTTCTGCCGGATTTGACGGCTCAGAGGGTGGGGGTAAATGATACCCGCTGGATTAAGGACTACAAGTTTAGAGTTTTTATGAATGCAAAATTCGTTTATCACCACAAAAAGCCGAAATTTTGAAATTTGTTTAATACTTCTTGGTCACTTGATCACTTGGTCACTTAATCACTTTGAAAATAGGCTAATGTAGAACACATAAGATAGGTAAAAGGAGAAAATTATGCCTACAATTAACCAGTTAGTACGTTCTGAACGTAAAAAACTAACAGACAAAACCAAATCACCGGCTCTTATGGAATGTCCACAAAGACGCGGTGTTTGTACAAGGGTTTACACAACAACCCCTAAAAAACCAAACTCAGCATTAAGAAAAGTTGCCAGAGTT
>JAZRJK010000056.1:0-8290 GCA_045645765.1 Candidatus Gastranaerophilaceae bacterium | reverse complement strand
CCACTTTTACCTGCTTTAGGAAGATGGTCAGGAATAATGTATTCTGGTTTATCAAACAATGAAACACCATTGTATTGCGCTGTGTTATACAAACGCATAATTTCAGAGGTAATTGCATTAGCTTCGCTTTGAATAGCGTTTAAGGATTGCGCCCCATAAGTCCCGTTTCTTGCTTGAGTAGAAAGAGCTTGTAATCTACTTGCTCTATCTTGCATTTGAGATAATGTTTCACTAGCTGTAGAGACTAAATCCATACCCATTGCAACGTTATCTTGTGCTACTTGATATGCACTGAGTTTGGTTGTCATATTGGTTGATATTGAATAATTAGCAGCGTTGTCTTTTGCGTGCTTAATCTTCGCGCCAGTAGTCATCCGCTCAATCGCTTGATTGAGTTTGTTTGTAGAAGTGTTCAAGCTGTTTTGCGCTATCAAGCTTGAAAGGTTGGTTCTTATGCTAAGCATGGCGGAGTACCTCCATGCTTGTAGTTTCGGTTGAATAGTTCGTTACGGTCATTGCGAGGAGTGCGTAGTACAACAAAACAATCCAGAAGTTTAGGATACTGGATTGCCACGCCACTTCGTGGGTCGCAATGACGTAAAAATTCTACTTCTCGCTGAAAGTTAAGAGCAAAGGATTTTTTTACATCCGACTTACAAGACTTTTGTGTGCTTACAAAGTTGAAGACAAGAGCTTTTACCCCCCCCCCCGAGCTAGAAGTCGCTTGCCAAGCGGGTTTTGAAGGGTTGTATTTTTATCGCTGGACAGCCCAAAATCCAAAGAGTTTTTGTGCAATAAATTGCACTCTACAAGGTTAGAATATGCGCAGGGTAATATTCCACAAACCTGTTGTGGCGACGAATCACATATTCTAAGATTTTCTCGTCTTCTTAATTTGATCAAAGCTCATCCTAATCTAGATATATTTCCATTATACTTTCTAAATTCCACATCTGCAGGATTTCTAACGCTAGTTACAACAAATTGTTACATATATTTACAAAAATAGCCTCAAAACCAGTGATAGTGAGACTATTATAAAACTTTATTTATTAAGAAGTGTAAAGGGAGGTTTATTTTATTCAACGAAGATTATCTCCCTTTATATTTATGATAAGATGATAGAATAATAAGGAGAGTTTATAGTATGAGAGAAGCTTTTATATACATGTTTAAGGATAATTGTTATTACAAAAAGGCATTAATCTTTTTGTTGTTATCTTTTATTGAAAGTGCTTGTATTGCATATTCACAAATGAATAATTGTACAGGTATGTGTCCTTATTCTTCTGGTAATCTTTTTATTCCAAACAAAACTAATGCATTAGTTTTTCAAATTATAGGACTTGTTTTTAATAGTTTAGTTGTTGGTTATTTTAATACTTGTGTAGAAGCTATTACAAAACAAATAAATAATATAATCTTACCCTTCTTCAATTGCATAAATTGTTTACTCAAAGGACTAAAATATTTTGTAGCAGTTTTAATTCCAATAATTTTATTTGCACTAATTATCGGTTTTTTACAAGTGTTCAACCTTTTACTCGCTAAAATTATTTTCGTTCTTTTATTAGTCCTTTATTTAATATTTGGGATGGCTTTTATTTGGTTATTTGCTAATGAAAAAAGTTTTTGGGCTTTTTTATTATATAAAAAAGCTTTAATCAATGTCTTAAAAGCACCTTTAAATTATTTTAAACATCTACTTTTTGTATTAATAGCATCTGCAATAGCTATAGGTTTAAAGTTTGTTTTTGAATTTATATTTGCATTGCTACCATTGAATGCTCTCGCAACAATGTTAATTGCAACATTTATATCAGCTGTTATTTCTGCGTATTTTACATTTGTACTTGTTTACTTAATTGCAAAATCTATAAAACCAGATTCTGTAGTATAATATACATATGCAAAACATTGATTATATAACTCTTAATGCTTTTTTTGAAGAAAACATTGACTTTTTTATTGGCGCTAGATTGCAAAAAATACAGCAGCCCACACGTAAAGATTTTCTATTTTCTTTGCGTAATAATGGAGAAAGCCGAAAATTATATACCACAATTAATCCTCAGTATTACCATTTGGCTTTTATTTCAAAAGAAAATGAAATACGTCGAAATTTAATTATTCCAAAACAACCTCCAATGTTTTGCATGTTACTAAGAAAGTATCTTGAAGGGTGCAAAATTTCTGATGCCTGTGTCTTAGAAAATGAACGAATTTTAGAATTACATTTTGAAACAATGGATGAATTTTCACAGAAACGTTCTCTTTGTCTTTGTATTGAGTTAATGGGCAAACATTCTAATGTTATTTTGTATGATAGAGAATCTAAGATTATCATAGGATGTGCCCATAATATAGGACCTGAAAAAAGTCGTTATAGGGAACTACAAGGTGGTTTAACTTATATTTATCCTCCAAAACTTAATTCAAAGGTTCTTAAAAATAAGCCTTTATGCAATGTTTTGGAAGATGGAAATAATATTAATGAAAAATTAGATAATTATTTTTCTGATATTCAAGAAAATATAATTTTATCTATAGAAAAAAATAAACTAACTTCAAATATTATAACTAAGCTCCGAAAAACAAAATCCTCTATTAATAATATCTCAGCTCTATTAAAAAAAAGAGATAAAACTGATGAGTATAAGCTTTATGGAGAACTTTTGACTGCAAATTTATATCAAAAAAAAGATTATACCTCACAAATCGAGGTATTTAACTATTTTTCAGGGAGTAATATAACTATTGAACTTGATAAAAATAAAACTCTTAATGAAAATGCTCAAAGATATTATAAGCTCTATACAAAGTCTAAAACTACAAAAGAAAAATCTGTACAAATGCTTTCAGATCTAGAGGTAGAGCAAGTATATTTAGAAAACGTTTTATATAGTATTGAACGGGCTGATAGTTTAAAAGATCTTGAAGAAATAAAAAAAGAGCTAGGAATTCCTTCCGCCTGTACTCAACAAGATTCCAAGGAAAATCAAATTTATAAGATTATAATTAATGGATTTGATGTTTATATTGGTAAGAATAATAAACAAAATGATTTTATCATATCAAAGCTTTCAAAAGATGAAGATTACTGGTTTCATACTCGATTATGCGCAGGTTCGCATGTCTTGTTAAAAGTAAATTCCATAGAACCAGATGAAGCGACTATTTTTGAATGTTGTAAGCTTGCAAGAGAATATTCATCTGCAAAACAGCCTTCTAAAGTCGGGGTTATCTACACAAAACGTAAATTTATAAAAAAACCTCCAAAAGCTCCTTTAGGTTATGTAATTTATAAAAACGAAAAAGAAGTTTTAATTTAGATCCTAGATAAAGAAATACTTGTAATTCCTGAATTTCTTGCACTATCCATAACTCGAACAATTGCACCATGCTCAGAATCATCATCAGCTTGGATTAATAAACCATCAGGATAATTTTTCGCATTTTCTGAAAAATATTTTTCTAAATTATTTACTTCAAGACTTTGCCCATCAACAAAAATTTCATTATCAGAGGTAACCATTATATTCAAGATTTTAGAATCCGTTTTAATTTGTTGTGCATCAACAACCTCTGGTACAGCCAAACTCAAGCCTTGTTGATCTAGCATTGGTGCAATTACCATCATGATAATTAACAATACTAAAAATATATCTGTTAATGGTGTTATATTTATTTCATTAAAACTATCTCTCATTAGTAACTCCAATTCTCATATTAATTTTCTTGCGGTAGAGGAGTTGTCGCACCTTCAATTGTATTATTAGAAGTATAATTCGATGTATTATCAGATTTAGTCCCTTCTTCTAATTTTTTTTGGTCTTTTTTATTTAATGGTTCTCCAGCAACAATAAGTTTTTTATACTGAGCATCTTGAGCCGCATCCATAATAGTCATTATTACAGAACTTTTTACTTTTTCGTCAGCTTTAACAACAATTTCTTGATTTTTTTCATCAGAAAGTTTTACAGCTTCTAAATCTGATACCAATGTCTCAATAGAAGATTTTTTTGACTCTACATATATTGTACCGTCTTTTGTCACAGAAACCACAATCTTACCTTGTTCAATAGCCACACCACTATTTACTTCAGGGATAGTAATAGTGTTGTCTACAGATTGAAAGGTCGGTGCCACGACCATCATAATAATTAACAGCACTAAAAATATATCTGTAAGTGGTGTAATATTTATTTCTGTAAATAAAGCTTTTTTACCTGTTTTTATTGCCATATTCTTACTTTCTATTTGTTTATTGCAGCATTTTTCTTCTATACTATAATGCTACACTAGGTTTAGATTGCATACCAGCATCTTCTTCTGAGTCTGCAAAGCTTAAGAACAATAACTTGATTAATTGAAAATCATCTTCAAATCTTCTAACAATTGATTGAAAAGAGTTGTAGCAAACAACTGCAATAATCGCAACACCAAGACCAAATGCTGTTGCGATAAGAGCAGAGCCTATCCCCATTGCTACTGCAGCCGACTGATTACCTTGTGAAGCTAAATCTTGGAATGTATACAAGATTCTTACAACAGTACCAAACAAGCCTAAGAAAGGTGCTACCCCACCAATTGTACCTAAAATTGTTAATCTGTGTTCTAATTTTCTAGTTGCTAACGCTGATGCAATATCAAAAGAACGAGAGAAACCTTTCTTTTGCTCAGAAAAGATTCTAACAGCCTCTTCTGTTACTTCACCTATAATTCCGCCACATTGTATCGCCAAATTTTGAGCTCCCATAAGATTGTTTTTAGCCAACTCTTTTTGCAATCTTGGTATAAATTCAATAACATTTCTTTTATTAGCTTTATAAAAAAGAGCTCTATCAATTGCTACCGCAACAGTTGCAAGTGAACATAAGAAAATTGGCAACAATACCGGCCAGTCTAATTGAATTGAATGTAATAATAAGTCCATGTTTTATCCCCTTTATCCTCATTTATTTTATTATACTTTTATATTTTTTCTTAATATCGAGACGCTCCAAATACTCTATAATCAAAAGTAAATTGTATATCAATACTTTGACCTTTGAAATCTGCAGGTAATGGCCTAAACGGTGCTGTAAGCTCTACAGCCTTTAATGCTGCTTGGTCTGCAGATGGTAAACCTGAACCTCTGTGAATTCTACAAGATAACAATCGACCATCTCGAGCTATTTTAAATAAGAGCACTACAGTTTTACTTTCATTGCCTTTTGGAGGATCCCAATTTAATTTAATCCTTCTTTGCAATTCTCTCATATATGGTCCAAAATCCGGTTCCCTTAATGCATCAATTCCTGGTGCACCTCCGCCACCACCCGGGTTACCAACATTCCCAGTTCCTCCAGCAGAAGTTCCTCTTGTTAACTGGCCAGAACTACCTCCTGCAGATGGAGATAAAGATGGTCTTGGCGCATAGGCTCCTGAGCTCGTTACAGGACCTCCAGAGCTACTAGATTTCGCAATGCCAGAAGGAGCTGAAGTTCCTCCAACAGGTCCAGTAGATAAAGTTTTCCCAACTGGAGCAGCTTTGGGCGCTGTCACATTAAAAGGTGTCGATGGTTTTACAACAGGAGTAGGTGCAGATATTGGCCTTGCACTTGGTCTTGGTGTCGGTGGTGCAGGCTTTGCCGGAGAAGGCTTTTCAACAACATTTGGTTGCTGAGCAGGCTTAGGTTGCACCGATTTAGTTGGCTTTTGTACAACTTGTTGCTGTTGTTTTTTTATAATTTTATTAGCATTATTTGCAGCCGCAGAAGGTTTTTGTTGTTTTTGCGGAGCTGGGGATGGCATTGAAACTTTACGATTAGGGTCGTTTATACCACCACTTCTAGAATCCATATCTGAACGATTTTTTGTATTAGGGTCTCGAGGTTTTCCTGGCTTATCCACTAAAACAAATTCAATATCCTTTTTAGGCTGAGGTTTTACTTTATTAAATAAACTTAAATTAATCCCCAAAAGTAAAAGCACTATTGAAATAAACCATATTAAAGCAGGGACAAATACATGCAAAAAAGCTGACCAAGTAGCAGATTTCTTTATTGAAATAACCTCTGGCTTGCTAGTAACTAAACTTGGCAAGGTATATGTAGATATATCCTTGTCATCATCTTCGTCTAGTATAAAACTTTTTTTGCTAATTATTGACACTGTATTTTCTCACTAACTCTATATGTGTATAGAATAATTCTTTTAAATATTTTTTTAATTATCCTATTGAATATATTTTTTTACTAATTTTCTCGGAAATAAGAAGATGTGCTGACAGTAATAGGTTGCATTAATTGAATTTCAATATTAGCACTAGCTGGTATTTCTACATCATTTCCTTTATCCCAAATAGATTTAACAAGGCCTCCACCAGCCCCGACAGCAGTGCCTAATGCAGCACCTCGCCCAACATCGCCACCAGCAAGAGCACCAAAAACTAATCCAGAAAGAGCTCCTGCTGCAGAACCAGCAGCTAAGTCCTTAGTGTATTCTTTTGTCACATCGAGCTTAGTTCCGCCAACAAGAACGCCAGTTGAATCATCTGTTTTAATAACAGCAGATATAGGAATTTGAGTTCCATATGGCGTAAATATTTGTGTAAATCTTACACACAACTTGCCGTTTATTCCGCCTCTTTTGGCTTTTGATGATTCTATAACAGTACCATAAACAGTACTTCCTGCTGGTGCAATCAACTGTTCACCGTAATAAAAATCATTATTTAAAGCAAGACTAATTGTTTGCCCTGCAGAAGTGTATTCACTAGAAAGTGGTGCTGTTAACATAGCTTTTACAGTAGCCCCGGCTGGCACCATAACAACATTGCCTTGTAACGTGTTATTCTTAGGATATTGCAAAGGCTGTTGATAGTATTGATCAGTATTAATCGGTTGTACTTGTGTCGGCTGGTATGAAAAATTAGCAGACGCAAATACTATATTTGTAGAAAATAATATAATTAAAAGCAATGCTGAAATATTATTATTCATAAAAAAACACCCTCCCTATAATAATATTTTAAAAAACACAGCTAATTTTGTCAATTTATTACAGTATGTGTCATATTTATCGGCGCAATAAGTACTATCGTTAGATTTGCTCCAGAAGAAATTGTAACATGTTCACCCATCCTTCTTTGCGCACCAGGAACACACTGTACAACACCAAAAGCTCGAAACATTGTCCATCTCTGATAATGTGGGATTCTGTTATAAGTTTCTGGTTCTGTAAGCTCTCCACCGATTAAATTATTATTAGAGGTGGAAATATATGCTTTTATTGGAATCTCAAATCCATCAGTAAGGTATAGCTTATTGACAAAAACCTTCATAGATGCGTTTGTCCCTCTAATAGGTTCATTTTTCTTCTCTATATAACCTCTTAGTTTAGATCCTGAGGGTATAACATTTTTATCAAAAAGATAAATGTCGTTTGTTGTTATAAAGTTCAATGTATCTTCTTCAGTAGAATAAGCTGTAGAAAATTCTTGCAAAGACATAATCGGAATATGATACCCTGCAGGGATTTGATATTCTGTATAGTCTTTTAGAATTGGCTCATTAGCAAAACAGCTGTTTGCAATTAGAATTAAACCAAATATTAATAATCTTTTAAACATAGTTCTATTATAATATTTTTTTTACAAATGTAAATATTATATAGAATTATTGTCTTTCAAATACTCTTTTACCAAATTAATAGGAATCGCAAATCCGATTCCAATATTTGAAATATTATTATCAGGATTATAGATAGCTTGGTTAATCCCAATTATTTCGCCATCTTTATTTAATAAAGGTCCTCCAGATGAGCCAGGATTAATCGCGGCATCTGTTTGAATTCTGTTTTTTGCATAATCAATTCTTGAAATAATACCTTGAGTCAATGTACCATTAAAACCAAAAGGATTTCCGATTGCTAAAACTTTTTGCCCAACTTTTATCTTCTCTGAATCACCTAATTTTACAGTCTTTAATTCTAAAGGAGCATCAATTTTAAGTAATGCAATATCTTTATTCTCACCTAATTTACGTAAAACTTTTGCGTGATAATCTTGCCCATTAAACATTGTAACAACAATGCTTTTGCCAATATCTATAACATGTGCACTAGTTAATATAATCCCTCTTTTATCAATTATACATCCTGTTCCACAAGATATACCGTCATTTACCTGTGAATCTATACAAACAATTGCTGGATTTATTTTTTCATAAATAGAGATAACCGTTTCTTCTTCTTTATCAAAAGAAAATGCAGGTAAAAAACTTAATAAAACAGTTAACAATAAAAA
>JAZRJK010000055.1:0-50051 GCA_045645765.1 Candidatus Gastranaerophilaceae bacterium | reverse complement strand
CTGTTACTTGTTAAATATATCGATAATTATCTCTCTTTTAAACTTACTGTTAGTGTATGTGAAAGTGGTATACCTCCTCTTTCAGGAGGCTTGTTTACTACTTCTCCTTGAATATACATAACAGTTGAACCACCACCATCTAAATTCATGGCATTTACACATCCGAACTCTTTCATTATCTGTGCTAATTCCACTAATGTTAATCCAACAGATGCCCCTTCCCTGCCATCTGCAGTGAGCATTATTAAGTGATTATTTTTTGTGTATCCAATTGCAGTACGAGGGTTTCTCCCTCCAATAGAAGACAGTTTTTGTGCACTCATATCAACAAAAACTTCTCCATTTTTTACTAAATATGGTCCACCACTTATTATATGATTAACATCTTTCCATTCAGGGTTTATTTTTATATCTAATTTGTAATTTTTAGCTTTTGCAATTGCTTCAAGCTTTTTTCTTGGTCCAACAATAACAAAACCATTTTGAGGAATAACAGCATTACTTGTTGTAAATTCTATTAATTTACCATTCTCAACTACCAATTGTGCACCATATTTAGGAGAAATCGGAGAAGTTTCACCCCAATCTCGCGTATATACAATTGTGTGAGTCGATAACATTCTGGGTTGATTAACGTTGTCAATTATAAGCCCTCCTATATTCGTTTCTACGCTTGCTTTTAACTTAACTCTTGCCATTCCATAGCCTTCTTCAAAAAATCCCATCGCTACTCTGTCATAAATTGGGCCGGTATAAACTTTTTTATTAATCATCAAGGTTCCTAACGGAACGCCTGTTTGTGGTTTAAAATAGCCTCCATTAATTGCTACGATTGCATTTTCTCTTTGAGCGATATTTGAAATTTTTGATCTAAAAGCTAAAGTTTCGGATGCTATTGCCGGTGCTATATTTAATTTGGAATTTACCCCGGTTGAAAGTTCTATTATATTTAACCTAACAGGTCGATTATTATAATAACGAATCATTCTAACATGTTTTACACCTTTTTCTACTTCTATAACCTTTGAATTTAAGTATTTATTACTAATATTTTGATTAAATATTTTTTCTTTTTCCGATTGTTCTTGTATTAAACTATTTAATGTTGGTGATAATCCGGTATAATTTCCTATTCCTAAATCCTTTGCTGATATTAATGATGTCTGTAAAACTATCAAACTAATAGCAATAGCTATTCCTGACACGCTTGTTGCGATCTTTTCTAGTTTTGTACGGGGTAATAATATTGTATCCATTGGCCTATACCTTGATGTTAGTAACCTTAGATACCTTTTTTATTTAAGAGTGGTGTGGGGAATAACACTCTAGGGAAATGCAATAGTTTCTATTGGTTTTTATCCACCTCGTTTTATTTACATTACGCTCTACTAATATTATAACACACACTTATTATTCCCACAATCCTTGTTAAATAACTCTTTAGAACTATTTATATAGTGCTCAAAATACACTTATTGCCTATTATGTTTTTCATTAATATTGTTTTAAAATTAAACAAAAGAAAAAGTTTGCTAAAGTTAATTAGCAAACATTAAATAAACAGGAGTATATTAAGAGAGAGAGTATAAAAAGAAATCTTGTTTTGGTGTGGCTAGAATAATATCTCCTAGCTTATAGTCAATTTATTTTAAAATTTTATTTAATCATTACCCTTTGTTCTTACATCTATATAAAGTATTTTTTTATCTAAAAATTGCTTTGTTTTATAATGATTGTTACACTACTTAAAACTGTATTTATAATAAATGCGAATTTTATATACGTATATAATGTGTTATATATAATGATATGTAGGATTAGTAAATAAATGCTTGAATCTGAAAATTAGTTTATTATAAAATATAGAATAAAATCTCCTTGTAGCTCAGTTGGATAGAGCGTAAGTTTCCGAAACTTGAGGCCGTGGGTTCAATTCCCGCCAAGGAGATTTTATACTATCTATTGAAGAAAAAGTTTAAAAGTGTTATACTATGGGGGTTATAGCATGGAATAGGTATTGGTTGTGGGTTTCTTTGATAGCTTAAAAAATTTTAAGGATCAATTAGAACAGATTGAATCGTCTGTTTATTTAGGGAAGCAATCTTTACTCGAAGTTTATGAACGCAATGCTAAATTAGAAATTGAAATCGCACAACGAACAAGAGAATTGGATACTGCAAATCGTCAAATGCTAACATTACAGCATGTTTGGGACATGATGAATTCGTCAAAACCTCTTTCAAGTGTTTTAAATGCGATTGCGAGAAGTTTGCAAGGAGAACTTGGTTATTTAAATACTTGTATTCCTAAGCGTATGATTGATGACAAAGGTGTGTATATGCAGCTTGTCTCGTTTTCTGGAGAGTTATTTGGTTCAAGTTTTTTGAAATTTTTTAATTGTGAACCAAGTGATTTACGATTAGAGTTCCCTAAAGTTGAACATATTGTAAAAGCGATAGAATCTAATACTATTTATCAATCAACTAATATATACGAAATTATAAAAGAAGTTGTTCCGAAAGCGTCTGATATATTAATAAAGGGGATTGTATCTCATTCAAAAGCAAAATCCTATATTATGGTACCAATAGCATATAAAAATGAACATTTTGGTTGCTTAGTATTATTTTCTTCGAGAGATGAAGCTACGGAAGCGGAGCTAAATTTTTTAAGCCTTTTTGCACGCCAGATTGAATTAGCCATTACTATCGCAGATTTATTCCAGATGGTAAAAGAACAAGCTATTACAGATGCTATGACAGGTTTATATAATCGTAGGTATTTCGAAGAATATCTTATGAAGGAAGTTATTCGTGCAAAACGTCATAAACAGAATTTTACTGTTATTGGTATAGATTTAGACCATTTAAAAAAAATTAATGATGTATATGGACATAATTATGGGGATTTAGCAATAAAGACAATAGCTGATGCGATGAAAAGTAGTTGTCGTTCAATAGATATAGCTGCACGAATGGGTGGAGAAGAATTCAATGTTATTTTACCTGGTGTAGATTCGCAGGGTGGATTAGTGTTTGCAGAACGTATTAGAAAGAAAATAGAATCTATTCAACTTGAAAAAATTGGTAATATAACTGCGAGCATTGGGGTTGCTACTTATTTGGAAAATTCTGAAGATATTGACGAATTACTTGAATTGGTTGATCAAGCTATGTATGAATCAAAAAGAAACGGTAGAAATAGGGTTACTTTAGCAAAACCTATTTCTGAAATTTCTTGGCAAGAAGTCGCTTTAAATACATTTGTCGATATTTTATCTAAACATAGAATTCCTCTTGATAAATCAACATCAGAGCTTCTTCGTGATAAATTGAATGAGATAAATAAAAATAATGAAGCTTTGTACCAAGTTTCGGATATATTAGTAAAAACTTATAACCCTGAACATTCAAGTGGTGGAACAAAAAATAAAGTTTTATTGGCAACTTTGTTGGGTAAACGTTTTGATTTATCTAAAGAAAGTTTAGATAAATTAAAAATTGCAGTCTTATTGTATGATATAGGTAATACAATGATCCCCAAAGAAATCTTAAATAAAAAAGACCCTTTAAGTGAATCGGATATAAATTCCATTAAACAACATCCAATAATAGCTGCTCGTAAGATTTTAGAGCCTATAAGCAACATTGTTGACATAATTCCTATTATCGAAAAGCATCATGAAAATTGGAATGGAACAGGTTATCCAAACAATATTTCTGGTGAAAATATTCCAATTGAGTCTCAAATTATACTTATTGTAGATTCTTATTTTGCATTGATTGAAAAAAGGCCTTATAGAGAAGCTCTCTCAAAAGACGAAGCAATAAAAATTATAATGGAAGATTCTAATAGTAAATGGAGCGCTAAACTTGCTAATGAGTTTGTAAAAACTATAAATGAGGACTTTACGTCATAATGATAGAACTTTTAATTTTATACCAATTAAACAAAAAAACTTCAACAATGTACGGTATTTCTAAAGAAATCAATGTAGCGTTTTCGGTTTTAACAACGCCTAGCTTTGGCACAATAAAACCAGCATTAAATAGACTAGAAAAACTTGGAGCTATTAAAACTCAAAAATCAATGTCTTCAGGTGGTCGACCATCAACATTTTATTCTATAACGAATCGTGGAAAAGAGGAGCTCCAGCGGTTACTTTTATGTCCTTTACAAGAAAACCCAATACAGTTTTTACCAACAGCTAGAGCTAGATTAGCCTGTGCTGAGGTTTTAGATGTTTCATTGCAAAAAGAGCTACTTAAGCTTCTTTTAGCAAAAACAGAATCAATATATATAGATATTAAAAATCTTTTAGAAACAAAAAATCTAGATTTTTATCAAAAAATGGTTTTTGATAATTTATTATGCGAGTATAAAAATTTTACTTCATTATTGGAGGGATTTAAACGTGCCAGCAAAAATTAGTGGGGTTGTTAGCGGATCAATTGCTGACGAATTAGAAATTCAAGAAGGTGATGAGTTAATTTCGATAGATGGTGAAATACCCCAAGACATGATTGATTACAGTTATCTTTGTAAAAATGAGATCATTACAATTGAGATAAAAAAAATAAACGGAGAAATTGAAGAAATTGAATTGGAAAAAGATTTCGATGAAGATTTGGGTATTATTTTTGAATCAGCTGTCTTTGATAAAATTAAGCCTTGTTTAAACAATTGTATATTTTGCTTTGTGGCTCAACAACCAAAAGGTCTAAGAGATACTTTATATATTAAAGACGATGATTATAGACTTTCTTATCTACAAGGTACTTATATTACAACAACAAATCTAACGGACAAAGACAAGGAACGTATCGCAAAATTACATTTAGGACCATTTTATATTTCTGTACATACAACTAACCCAGATTTACGCGTAAAAATGCTTAAAAATCCAAATGCTGCTAAGATTATGGAAAATTTGAGATGGTTTAGAGAAAACGATATACCAATCCACGCTCAAATAGTCTTATGTCCTGGGTATAATGATGACAAAGAATTAGAGAGGACTCTAAAAGATTTATCAACTCTAGGAGACACACTATTATCTGTTGCAATTGTACCAGTTGGAGTTACTCAATTTAGAGAAAACGAACTAAAGACTGTAGACAAAGAAATTGCTATAAAAACACTTGAAATAGCTAAAAATTACAAAAAAGCCTGTTGCTCAGATGAATTCTTTCTTCTAGCAGAGGAAAACATTCCAACCTCTGAGTATTATGGAAATTATTCTCAACTTGATGACGGTGTTGGATCTTTAAGAACCATAATGGATGATTTTGATGAACTAAAATTACCATCATCATTAAAAAAGCCTCTAAAAATATCTTTTGCTTGTTCTATGGCAGCAAAGTCTGCTTTTGAATATATTACAGAAAAGCTAAATAAAATCAATAATTTAACAGTACAAGTAACTCCCGTCAAATCTACGTATTGGGGCAAAAACATAACTGTTGCAGGATTGATTACTTCAAACGATTTAATAAATACTGTTAAAGATGTAGAAGCTGATTTCATAATTGTTCCTTCAATAATGCTAAAACCTTATTCAGAATTGTTCCTTGATGGAGAAACAATGACTAGTGTTATTGAAAAAACTGGAAAAGAGTTTTTTATTACAAAAAATAATTATTCGATATGTGAAGTTGTTGATTTGATTAATGAATATAAATAAAATCTGAATGTTTTTTATTTTAATTTGTTAAAACCTTCTATCTATTTTATTTTTGTATTATTATAAAAAAGAAGAATCGGAGGATGTTTTTAAGATGTCTATTGCATTAGAACAAAAGCAAGGTTTGATTGCTGGAGATGGTTTATTACCAGTTAAAATGGCTCAATATGCTAAAGAAAATGGTTTTGATGTTGTTGCTATTTCATTATCAAGTGATAATTATAATCAATTGAAAAAATACTGCTCAAAGGTATACTCTTTTTGTCCTGGTGAAGTACAAAAAATTGAAGATGTCTTAAAAGCTGAAGGTATTAAGCAATTAACATTTTTAGGTAAAGTAAGCAAAACAGTTTTGTTAAAACGTCCTAAGTTTGATGCTCGTGCTATTGAATTTTTACAAAAAGCGATTCGCTTAAATGATGACAAAGTAATGTTAATGATTATTGAAGAAATGGAAAAAATTGGCATTACAATTTTAGATCAGACTTTATTTATAAAAAATTTAATGATACCATCTGGAGTCCTAGGCAAGCTTCAACCCTCAGCTGAGCAAATTGACGATGTTAACTATGGTTATTGGTTAGCAAAGGAAAGTGGGAAGCTTGATATAGGTCAATCCGTTGTTATAAAAGACAAAATGATTATGGCAGTTGAAGCGATTGAAGGCACAGATAAATGCATAAAACGAGGTTGTAAAATTGCTAGAAAAAACGGACGTATTATAAAAGTTGCTAAACCTGCGCAAGATAAAAGATTTGATATACCAGCGATTGGTTTAAAAACTTTAAAAACTATGCGTAGATATAAAGCTGATTTAATAGCGGTTGAGGCTGGAGAAACTATAATCGTTGATCAAGATGCTGTTGTTGAATTTGCGAACAAACATAATATTGTAATAATGGCAGTTTAGTGAAATGAAAAAAATCTTTGTAATTACGGGCGAACATTCTGGTGATATGCATGCTGGAAAGGTCGTGGAAATATTAAAAAATTGTAATCCTTATTTAGATATATGTGGTATTGGAGGCGATTGTCTCAAGAATGCGGGCGCAACAATTTTTTGTGATCATTCTAAAATGTCAGGTTTTGGCTTGAATTTTAAAATGATTATTGATCATCTAGCATTAGAAAAAGATGTTTGCGATTTTATTTTAGATGAATACAAACCAGATATAGTTTTATTAATAGATTACGGAACTTTTAATTTACGTGTTGCTAAACGATTAAAGAATAAAGGAATAAAAGTTTATCACTATATTCCCCCACAAGTTTGGGCTAGCCGAAAATGGCGAATAAAAAAAATTAAAAAATATGTTGATAAAGTCTTATGTATATTTCCTTTTGAAGTTGAAATGTATAAAAAAGATGGTATAGATGTACACTATTGTGGGCATCCTTTGATAAAACAACTACCTCCACAAGTACCAAGAGAGGAATTTTTTACTAAATATCAATTAGATATAAATAAACCTTTAGTTTCTATATTCCCAGGTTCAAGACCTCTAGAGTTAGCTTTTTTAGCAAAAACTTTTATTAAAGCTGCAAATGAATTGCGTAAAAAACACCCAGAACTTCAATTTTGTATTTCACAAGCTCCGAATTTGAAGGATAATGTTTTTAATAAATATATCAAGGATACAGATATAAAAATTGTTAAAGGTGATAATCATGCTCTTTTAAGCGTTTCGGACTCTTTAATTTTAGCTTCTGGAACTGTTGCTTTGGAAGCTGCATTATATAAGACTCCAATGATTATTGGCTACAAAGGACCGTGGTTAATTTATTTTATTTATTTGTTAGTGCGTTGTATAAAAAATGTTTCTTTACCCAATATTATAACTGACAAAAATATAGTTCCAGAATTAGTACAGCATAAATTTACTATAGAAAATATTGTTTATGAAACTGAAAAAAATTTGTACGATAAGCAGTATAGAAAAATTTATATTGAATTATTAAGCTCAGTTTCAGATTTACTCTCTGATAGATATTCCGCTCAAGAAGTAGCTAATTGTATTTTAGAAAATTTATAATTTAATGTAAACTTTTGTAACAAAATTCTTCTTAGTTGAAATTTGCTTTTTTATTCTTACTTTATATATATGTAAGATATAATATGGGAGCTTAAATTATGACAACAAATATTAATGCAAGCGTTTTAAAAAACTTTATCACTTCAACTATTGGCGGGAATCGCTTGGATGCAAAACAAGCAGAAAAATTTGATATTGATGCTGATAAGTATGCAGAAGTAAATGCTGATGAAAACGATTATATTGATTTAAATGAAATTTTAGACGATAAAGATGTTTATCAAATGTTCGCAGTCATGTATGAAGAGGAACAAGAAGTAAAAAATCAAGGCAAAGAAAAAGAAAAAGAAAAAGAAGAACAAATCGCTGTTAAAGATAAAAATGGCGCAGGCGTTTAATTCACGTTAAGCTAAAGAATTGAGAGAGAGAAAAAAGAAAAATAAAAAACGAAACATTAAGTTTCGTTTTTTATTATTTTGATAAAGATCATTATTTAAGCGTATTATAGACACTAAAACGTGTCTTAATAAAACTTAATATTCTTGTAAAAAATCCGCAAGATATGTAAAAATATGTTATAATGGTAGTAGGAGATAAGCTTGTATAGTTCCTAGCCAAATGCGAAAGCAGAAAGGCATTCTATATAAACATGATGAATAATTTACAACTTCAAAATGATATTGAACGACTTTTATCAATTATGCCCCAAAAGGTTGTTATGTATTTATCTGCGGAAGGACTGGCAGACGTCATTGAAATAGTTCTAGATATTGGTCGCCCTGCAGAAATTCGTTATTCAAATGGCCAAATAAATAAACTAGGTGACGATTTAATAAATGATGACGATATTAATTATGTGACATCACATCTACAAGAGTTTACACATGACAATCGTTCAGGAATACCAGGAACACTTCACCGCATAAGCGCTATAAGAAACCGTCAAGGAAAAGTTGTTGGGTTAACTTGTCGTATTGGGCGTGTAGTTACAGGAACTATAACTTGTATAAAAGATATTTGTACTCAAGGTAATAGCATACTTTTTTTAGGACGCCCAGGTGTCGGCAAAACAACAAAATTACGTGAGATTTCTCGCTTAGTTGCTGACGAACTCGGTAAAAGAGTTGTTATAGTAGATACTTCTAATGAAATTGCAGGGGATGGTGATACTCCGCATCCAGCAATTGGTGCGGCTAGAAGGATGCAAGTCCCACAGCCAGAGTATCAAAAAGACATTATGATTGAAGCCGTAGAGAATCATACACCAGAAGTTATTGTTGTTGATGAAATTGGTACTGAGGCAGAAGCTCAAGCTGCTAGAACAATTGCTGAACGTGGTGTAATGCTTATTGCAACGGCCCATGGTAATAGTTTAGAGAGTTTAATAAAAAACCCTACTCTTTCAGATTTAGTAGGTGGAATTCAATCTGTAACATTAGGAGATGATGAGGCAAAGAGACGAGCATCACAAAAAACGGTGCTAGAACGAGAAAAACAACCTACCTTTGATATTGTGATCGAAATTATTGATAGAAACACGCTTGCTGTATATAGAAATACTTCTGAAGCAGTAGATTATATTCTTAGAGGTTGGCCAATTAGACCAGAATTAAGAAAAGTTGATAAAGAATATACTAATAACCCTGTAGGAGAAGCTATAAAACAAGTTGAATTACCTTCCCCTAAAGAATCTAAGTTGCAAGAAGAAAATCAAATGAATTTCTCATTTAATAGACAAAAATTTTGTGAACAAAATAAACCTTTAAGAAAATTATATTTATATGCAGTCTCTAGAACAATTGTTGAAAAGACAATTGAAAGACTTAATTTCAATGTTGAAATTACCCGTAATGTTGATGATGCGGATATAGTTTTAGCCCACAAAAACTTTGCAAAAGGAGGGGCTAAAGTTTTGAATACAGCAAAAGAGTATCGAGCACAAATATTTTATGTCAAAACTAATTCAATGGCTCAAATCCAAAAAGTCTTAAAAGATGCTTTAGATATGCGTCCTTATGATAATCCTGACGACATAGGCTATAATGATGAATCAGAAAAAGCGCTTGATGAAGTTAAAGAAGCAATTAGCAAGATTCAAATGGGAACTTCTTGTGTTGAACTGACACCTCAAAGTACATCGATAAGAAAGTTGCAACATGAATTAGTTGAACAATACGGATTGCAAAGTACTTCTATTGGAGAAGGTGAAAACAGGCACCTGAGAGTTTCAAAGTAGCAACTTTAAAACATACAAAAAAACAGAGCTCACTCAAAAAGCTCTGTTTTTTGTTGCTTAAATATTATACTAACCCTTCTTTAACTGCTTTAACTGCCGCTTGAACCCTATCGTTAACACACATTTTTTGTAATATTGAACAAACATGTGCTTTGGCAGTATGTACACTAACAATTAATTCCTTAGCAATTTCCGTGTTACTTTTGCCATCAACTAAGTGTTTTAAGACTTCAAATTCTCGTTCTGTTAATGGTACTCGCCCTTCTCCGGAAGCCTTATCTTTCAAGATTCCTAAAGTTTCTTGCTTCGGGAAAGCATCTAAAACCTTTCTTGCGATTACTGGGTCTAACCAACAAACGCCATCAACAACATCACGAATTACATCTGCTAATTTAGACGGATCAATGTCCTTAAGACAATAAGCCATTGCACCTGAAGATAATGCTGCAATAACTTCTTCTTCTCTATCATGTGATGTTAAAGCTATTACCTTAATATCTTTGTTCATTTCTTTAACTTTTAATGTAGCTTCAATCCCATTCATTCCTGCAAGGCCTAAATCCATTAGAACGATGTTAGGACAATGGCGTTCAATCAATTCAAGCCCATCAATAGCATTATCACTTTCTGCAACAACATTAATATCATCATTAGCATTTAATGCACATCTCAACCCCACTCTGGTAAGCTTAAAGTCCTCAATTATAATTACTGATATGGTCTTTTTCTCAGTTTTAACTGCTGTTGTCATTACTTATTCTCCTTACTATAATCTACAAGTTCTATTAAATAATGATAAAAATTTGCAGTATATTAGCCAGTCATCTCATATTTATTGGACGATTGGGGGAAAATAGACTGTTGGTATTATTTGTATAAATTTTGACGAAAATCTTTAATAGCTTTAGCTTTAGTAGGGTAATCATTGTTTATTATATTATTCCAACTTATGTTTAAGGTTTTAAACGAAGCCATTATATTTTCTTGATTGAGCTTTAGCATATCATTAGCCATTTCGAGGTTTGAAAGGGCAAGTCTTGTTGTATCTCGAAATCCGCTAGAAGCTAATTCTTGAGCAAGTTTATTGTTTTTAATATTTTCACAAAGTGCTTGGGAAAGAATTAGTGGCATATGCGATATTAGAGCAACAGCTTTATCATGCTCATCAGGAGTTGTGATAATAATTTCTGCACCCATTGATTTTATAACATTTTCTAATTTTATTTGTTCATTATATAATCCATCTTCAATAGGTGTCAAAACCCACTTAGCACCAATAAACAGCTCTGGGAAAGAACTTTCCCATCCACTATTTTCGGTTCCAGCCATTGGGTGTGAAGGGATAAATTTATATGAATATTTTTTCTGAGAAACAAAAGCCTTTAAACTTGCAACATCAGTTACAATAGAAGAAGCTGGTAATATATTTTCAAGCTTATCTAAGATTTCTAAAGTTACATTCATAGGTGTACAAACAAAGACAAGTTCACAAGCTTTTAGTGTATTATAATTTTCTGAAATATTCTGACCTTTTACAGACGACGATATACCTATAACATCGTGCCTATCTTGTAAAGCTTTATATATAGATCCTCCGATAAGGCCAAGGCCAATTATTCCAATTTTCATATTAAATCCTTATGGTTAAACACTTTTTCCCCCTCAACATAATCAGCGACAATATCACCATTACCTTGAAGCGTGTATTTGTAAATTGTTAAACCTTCTAAACCTACTGGACCTCTAGCATGGGTTTTATTGGTAGAGATTCCGACTTCTGCACCAAAGCCATATCTAAATCCATCAGCAAAACGCGTTGATACATTATGATAAACACCTGCAGAATCAATAGCAGATAAAAAGATTTGAGCGTTTTCGCGGTCTTCCGTAATAATTGATTCTGTATGCCCAGAAGAATATTTATTAACATGCTCTATAGCTTCATCTAGAGAGTCAACTTCTTTTACTGATAAAATCTTATCAGAATATTCAATATGCCAAGACTCAGGATGAAATTCTAGCTTAATATTAGAATTTTTTAATGCTTCTAATAAATCTTCTTTTTTAGCGAAGTCTTTATGAATTAAAAGCGTTTCTACTGAATTACAAGCACTTGGATACTGAGTTTTAGCATCAATAATAATTCTTATAGTTTTTTCTAAATTAGCAGATTTATCAACAAAAATGTGGCAAATACCATCAGCATGACCCAGTACAGGAATTTTTGAATTTTCTTTAACAAATTGTACCAAATTATTTCCACCTCTTGGAATAATTAAGTCTATGTATCTATCCTGCTCTAACATTTCTTTTACATCATCTCTTGTAAACACTTGAGTTATTGTATTAAGAGGGAATTCTTCAATCTTTGAAAGAGCAGATTGTATAATTTCCATTATAGCTTTATTTGTGTTAAAAGACTCTTTGCCTCCTTTTAGGATAACTGCATTTGATGATTTTATAGCTAAAGCTGAAATTTGAGATATAACATCAGGGCGAGCTTCAAAAATTATCCCCAAGACTCCTATAGGGCAAGTTTTTTTCGTTAGAACTAAACCTGTATCAAGGCTTCTTTGTAAAAGAACTTTGTTAATTGGGTCTTCAAGATGATAAACATCTACAACACCTTGTATCATGTCGCGCATTTTATTTTCGTCTAGTTTTAAACGATTATAAATAGATTGTGAAATATTACCTTTAGCTTGTTCTAAATCTAACTTATTGGCTTCAAAAATTTTATTTTTATTAGTATCTAAAGCTTCCGCAATAGCCAAAAGAGCTTTATTCTTGAGTTCTGTTGTAAGTGTTGTAAGTTTTTTTGATGCAATTTTAGCGTTTTTTGCAAGTTCAATAAAGTTATATTCTGCCATTTTTGTAATCCTCAACACGTTTACGATAAAGCAATCGCCTTAGATTAATCATAGTCGATAAACGTTTTTTAAGCAAATGTTGCTGCAAAGACATTGCAGGTAGTTGTTCTGTTAAAATAGGTTGCATTGAAATATATCCTGTCAAATCAATGAAAGGTACTGAATTTCTGTAATCCATATAAGGGCTACGTGGTGTAAAATCTGTCATCATCTCTCCCTAAAACGAATTGTGTTAAGTTAATGTTAATGCAAAATAATAGTGATAACAATAATAATTTAAGAAAAGTTAAGAAAATGTGCTTGAAAAGTTTTTATGTTGCTGATATATTGGTTAAGTAATGCTTGTGCATGACGAAATACGCGCTCGTAGCCCAGTTGGATAGAGCGTTTGGCTACGAACCAAAAGGTCGGGGGTTCGAATCCCTCCGAGCGCGAATAAAAGAAGAGTCTTAGGACTCTTTTTTTATGCCCCTTGTATTTTAATGAGTGGTTTGGTCGGAAGTGAATGTATTTTAACGAGTAGTTTGCTTGGAAGTAAAATCATAGAACTGTCATGCTGAACTTGTTTCAGCATTGTATTTTTTTGTCCGTTTTGTTCGGAAGTAAACTTATGTAAGTTGGGCATATTTGCCCAACAATACTAAATACTAGCGGTCGGAATTAGGTTGAAAAACAAATTTGAAACTGGCCCCAAATGGTCTTTTGTTGGACTTTGTTTTCCATTTTTATATACCCCTCACCTGAGTTTCGCCCACACCCTCTCTCAATGGGCGAGGGTAATAAAAGTCCATTTTAAGAATTTTGATATTAAAAAGGTGCATTGCAATGCACCCTACATAACTACATAACTCCACGTTCTTTAAGTATTTGAAGCGCTTTTTCATAAAAACCATTCATTGTACCAGATTTTGGACGATATTCATTTACTATATTAAATAATGCTTCATCTGTTTGAGCAGAAAATTTAAATGGAGTATAACCTATTTCACTATCATAACCTTTTGTTATGATTTCTTTACGTAACTTTGACATTTCTTCCAATATTTTCTTTTCATCTGTATAGCAACATGCTCTATTAAATTTATTTGATAGCTCTATATTTCGAGCTGTTAGTTTTTGTGCTTCTTCATCTACTACAATGCCAAGTCTTTCAATTTTAGCTTGTGATTCTTCAACAGCTTTCAAAATATCTGGAGCTAATTTTTTATTAGCAATTTTTATTTGTGGAGTAACACTTGCCCTTACAGCATCGCTGGCATTTTTGCTTAATACTTCGTCTGCAATTTGCCCTCTGGTTTCTCTTATCAAAATTTCTGTTTTTTCAGCAGTGCCTTTTCCGGCAAGTTCTTTCATTAAACGAGCGTTATGACTTAAACTATCGATAATACTTGTAACTTTTGACATAATAAACCTTTCATTAAAATATTACACTAAATATATAAACATTACGAGCAGATAAAAATTGCTTTTTTTTTGCAAATATTACAAAATCGTTACAATTCGTGGGTTCGAATTCCACATTCTCAAACTCCTTGTTCTTTCTTCTCAAACCGACTGTTCGTTTACAATTAGGTTGAAAAACAAATTTGAAACTGGCCCCAAACGGTCTTTTGTTGGACTTTGTTTTCCATTTTTATATACACCTCACCCAAGCTTCGCCCACCCTCTCCCACAAGGGGTAAGGGTAATAAAAGTCACATTTGGGAGTTTTGAAAGGGTAAATAATTAAATAGGGTGGAAACATTTCATTTTCCCCACCCTACATAACTAGATTCTATATCACCACATCCGCCTTCGGCACCTTCCCCATCCAGGGAAGGAAATTGAGCCAAGTCCATAAAAGCCACTTTTGGGGATTTTGGAGAGGATAATAAAAGTTATAGGTTGACATTACTAATGTCAACTTTAAATAAAGTCGGCTTAGTAATGCTGACATATTTACTTCAACATTTTAGTGTTGCGATTGCTTCTTGAACTCACCTTAAACAAAATTGTTACAAAAGTTTATAAATTTTTAGGGGAAAGTAAAAAAAAATTTTTAGTTGTTTTATTATAGATGTATAGTCGGAAAGGAGTTATTTATGACAGAATATGTTTTAGGCGGATGTAATTATGCACAAGAAAGATATAATGCATATTGGCATAATGTTCACTTGGATACTATATTAACTCCTGATGCTAATGACGTTAGAGATTCAATTAAGCATTTACAAGATTGTAAAAAAAACCCCACTGTAGGACTTTTGGCAAGGAAGTGTTGTGAAACAAATAATTATCCTAATTCAAAGATAAGAAATATGGATTTGTTAATGCGTAACTCTAAGTTGAAGAAATTAAGTGATTCTTTTGAAACAAGTTTTGAAAAAGAACTTTACCCTAAAACACATAAGATTAGAAAATATCTTATTGAAAAAGAGTTTGTAGTTCTAGATTATATAAAGCCTCGTGTTAAAACTATTGGTAAAGCTTTGTTTAAAATGTTTAGTCTGTAGATAGGGTGAAACCCAACAAAAATCTCAAACTCACTGTTTTTTCTTCTCAAATCAAGTGTCAAAATACAAGCATCTTGCCAATTGAGTGTATTTTTTTTGTCCTGTTTGGTCGGAAGCAAACAAAATGTATGTTGTTTTTTTAGCCCAACAACACTAGATTATAGCGATTGTAATTGTGTTGATAATTGAATTTCAAACTGGACGAAAATGCTCTTTTATTGGACTCAAAATTCTTAAATTTTGCTCGTCATCCTCGAGCTTTTTTCAACAAGCTTACTAGTTATAAGTTATTACATCCTTAATTATATTTACCCCCGAGGGGATCCAGCTTATTGATAGCTTAAAATCCAAGATTTTAATTTTTTAAAGAGGTTTGTTTTTTCTTTTCTAGGATAATACATAAGCATTGTGCTAAAATCTTTTTTTGTTGCTTTTTTACCTTCTTTAATAAATCTATCCATTTTTTTATTATTTTTTTTATTATAAGATTCAAATCCAAATTTACGGTAAAATAGATGTGGGATTTCTTCTGGATTAAGGGTGCTATCTGCGCTTAATAATATATATCCATTGCATCCGTTTTTTTTACTATAAAATTTAGCAAAATTTAACATTGCCTTACCAAGTCCTTTGTGTTTCTGGTTTGATTCAATAAAATCAATTCCCAATGTTTTTCCAGCATAATCTTCCCTATATTGCCAGTTTATTATAGAAAGTATTAGTTCACCCCAATTCTTATCACCTTTTGTTGAGAACGCTACAAATTCTTGTTTATATTTTGAAGGTCGTTTATAAAATAGAACCTCTGGTAATTTCTTTGGGTACTTTATAGGACTAAAATTAATTTTTATCATAATTTGCTTTTATCTTTGTTTAATGTGCTTTATTATTATATAATACTATAATAAAATTCTGTAATAAAAATTTTGCTAATTTTTCTTTGTTTTTGGACTTTTTATGCTAAACTCGTTTATATGAAAGAGCAAGATTTTTTGATGGTTATTAAAGAACAAACAAAAAGTTTATTTATGGGTGACGACTGTGCTTTTTTAAAAGATTTAGGTATAGTTGTTACTCAAGATAATTTTATTGAAAATGTTCATTTTAAAACAGACTGGTCTTCTCCTTATCAAATTGGCTATAAAGCTGCAGCTGTTAATATTAGTGATATTCTAGCTTCTGGAGCAAAACCTAAGTATATAACAATTGGTCTATCGTTACCCAGCTATGTAGATAATAATTTTATATCAGAACTTTATAAAGGTTTTGTTTCAGGGTCATATGGTGCTGAGATTATTGGTGGTGATATTACAGGAGGAGAATACATATCAATATCAATTACTGCAATTGGTTTAACTAAAGGACGTCGTATATCTTCTCGAAAAAATGCTAAAGTTGGTTATGTTGTTATTGCTAGCGGAGATTTTGGTCTTAGTTCTCAAGGCCTAAAAGAGTTACAAGAAATTAAAAGTAATTCATATAAAATGACAGAGGCTATTAGAGCTCATTTAGAGCCATCTCTAGACGTCGAATTTTCAGAGGCTATTTCTGCCCAAATCAAGGTCGATTATGCAATGATGGACACATCAGACGGCTTAGCTGATGCTTTGTTTCAAATAGCAAAAGCTAGCAACGTTAAGATTAAAACAACAGATATTAAAGGAATGTTTGCATCTGAAGATTATAAACTTGTTGCAGCTATTCCCAAAGAGTTTTTATCTAAGCTTAGTAATTATAAATATATTGGTGAAGTTGTTAATTTTGACGGTGCATATCTACAAGTCAATGACAGAGAATATTATAATTTTGGTGAATTAGGTTTGTTTGACCATTTTAATTATTAGTTTATAGATGTTTTATATAGCTAACTTTCTAATTATTTTTGGGAATTATTTAAGAAAAATTTAAATTTATATTGTATACATCATAGGGTGTCATACAATGAAAAAAATCTTTATATATTGTAGTATTTTTATATATTTATTTTCTTTTATTCCTATTGAAACATACGGGGCTAGTAAAACTCAGGTTGAAGAAATTTCAAAAATTGAAAATGATATTTTTGGATTTAATTACAATAAAGAACCGTTAAACACAAGATTATCTAGACTTGAAAAAAGTATTTATGGTAAAGAATCCTCAGGAGATTTTAATCAACGTTTAAAAAAACTCGCTAGTGATATAACTGCGGAACAAATTGGTTTAGAAATTGAACCAGTAGAAGATACATTAAGAGAGGATGATGTTTTAGCGGATAGTAGTGTTAATTATCCAATTGTAGATGAGATTGAAATGAAAATTTTTAATCAAACATATAAAAACCGTGATTTTCATACGCGTATTGTAACTATAGAGAGAAAGCTTTTTGGTAAGATTTATGATGTTGATGATTATTCAAAAAGAATGGACAGAATAAAAGCTGAGGTTATGCCTGAACGTTTAGCACGTGAAAAAGTATTTGGATATGATAACTCAAATGATGCAATTAGTTCTGTTGATTTAAGCGGGCTTAATTCTAGCAGGTTTGGTAGTCATATGCCTTATGGACAAGAAAATTATACAAGACCATATGCAAACTATGGCGATTATACAGGAGCTGCTTCGCCTACTTCAGGGAATCTTGAAAGTGAATTAGCACAACTAGAATATAATACATTTGGGACAGAGTTTTCAAATGATGATACAACAGCAAGAATAAAGCGACTTAATAGTGCAAATAAAGCTAAAAAATCCTCAAGCCGCTATGATTCTGCAAAATTTCAACAAAAAATGTCAACTGCTATGGAAATTGGAGCCATGCTTTTGATGATTCTTGCAATGGTATTATAGATCCCTAATGAATTTAAAAAATTTATGAACTTTATTAGTAGAACCATCTTCATTGTAGTATTTTTCGTAGTACAGAGGTGCAATAAAGTCGTTTTCTTTAGTAAAGGCTTTATACTGCCTTCCTTTATCTGTGTATCCCGTGTATAATTCATGTCTACCATGCGTAGTTGTTATAGCAATAGAATTTTCATAACCATTTGAAAATCCGACATATTCATCAGCATCTGGGTTCGCAAATATTAATGCGCTTTGAGGTTTGCCTTGAAAGAAGTAAGGTCCAAAATTCCTAAGAATACAATATGGTAAACCTTCATGATCTTTAATAAGTACAAGCGTATCTCCTGTTTTATTTAAATTAAATTTACCTGCAATCTCACCAAATGCATTTGTCCATCTGTTTTCAAAGTAAGGCAAGATAATTTCGTCAAATTTTGGATGCTTATAGCACTGAGGAATTTGAATTAGAGATCTGTAAATATCACTCATATAATTTTTTAATGTATTCTCATTATGATATTTGCCGTTTCGTGTTTCAATAAATTTTAAATTTTTACCTCTTTGGACGTTAGTCTTAAGACTCTCAAATACACGATTATAACCTTTAAACTGAACTGAATCAGTTGCTATTGGCTGTTGAACAGTCGGGTCTGTTGGACCAGTTTTATATAATTTTCCAATAGTTGATATTGGTCTTGTTGAAATCGGATTAATACGCATAATACACACTCCTTAATATTCTATAAATATATATTATTACAAATATATTTTATAACAAGTAGTCAATTTGTCTATTTTAATCCTGTATTACCTTTAATAATATCAGATACCCAAGGTAAGTAACTATAATATCCCATTCCAGCAGAAATAGCTAAGTATAAAATTACTGTTGTTGTAAAAAGTTGAACAATTGACAAATTTAATAAAAAAGGTAAAGGCATATTAATTAAGTAAGGAATAGCATTAATAAACGGTATTTTATATAAAATTATAAATACAAGATTTCCTAGTATTGACACTAAGAAAAAAAGAATTGAAATAAATATAGACTGCATAATATGGTACATCAAAAAGCTTGTTACTCTTTTTCTTAAAAAGGCAGCTATTATTAACCAAACAAAACCAACTCCTCCTGCCGTTAAGTAAGTCCCTGCTGATAATATTTTTTCTATTGGATATGGATTTTTAGAAATTTGCAACTAAATCACCTTTTCTACTTTCTTCAATAAAATCTTCTAACACTTGGATAAATACAAGTTTATATTCATCATTCTCTGGTCTTAAATTAACAGCAGCTCTATAAGAATATATTGAACGTTCAATTTCATCATTCATATAGTATGTATTAGCAATTAATACAAATAGGCTAGGATCCATTTTGTTGATTTTAAGAGCTTCTCTATATTGCGATTCAGCTTCTTTGTATTTCTTTAAGTTGGAATATAAATTTCCTAATAAGATATAAGCATTCACCTCATTTGGACTTGATTTGATTGCCTTACTGTAGTTCTCTACTGCTAAATCATAATCTTTAAAATCAGATGCTGCAATTGCATAACAGATGTATGTTTTATAATTATCGCCATCTAATTTAAGTGCTAAATCAAAATAGCTATAACAATTTGCTCTGTCTTTGATAATTGCAAGAGTATTAGCAATACATAAAGCAACAGTCTTATTCTCAGGAGCAATTGCAAAAACTTTATTATAATATTCTAAAGCTTGATTATAATCATACAATTTATAGCAAACATTACCTAAATCTATTAATGCCGTTAAATTTGTAGGATCTAAGGATAAAGATTTTTCGTAATAAGCTCTTGCTTCTACATAGTCTTCAAAATCATGATATAAAAGAGCAATAGCATTGTATATTTCAGGTTCTTGAGAATTAAAATCTAAAGTTCTTGAATAATAGTGTAATGCTTTTGAAAAATTTTTCATTTCAGCATAAGTATTACCTAGATTATAGTAAACTAAATAATCACTTGGGTTCACTAATACAGCTTCATTAAAGTATTTTAAAGCTTTTTTATATTCTTTGGCATAAAACCACAAACTCCCTAGGTTAAGCAATGTTTGCATATCCTTTGGTTCTATTTCTAATAAACTTTCATATACAGAAATTACTTTTTCGTATTGATTATCCATTGCATAGTATTTAGCTAATTCATGATAATGCTCAATGTTTTTTGGCTCTATCGCCATTTTTAATACTGTTTTTTGTATTGCTTTATCTAATTCTTTTTTATCCATCGTTCACTCTCTTATTTATATTCTGAATATTCTTCTGATTCTTTTAGCCAAGTTTCTCTTGGGATACTAAAAGCGTGGTTCCAAAATTTTTCAATAGCATAAGCTTCTCTATCTTCTTGATGAAGTATATGAACAACAACATCGCCGTAATCAATTAAATTCCATCGATTTTTAACATCATTCTCTTTACCTAGAGGTAATCTAGAAAAAGTTTGTTTTACTTTATCAGCCAAATTCTCAGTTAAAGCCTTTACTTGTGTATTAGATTGAGCTGAACAAATTACAAAATAATCAGCGAAAGATGAAACGTTACTAATATTCAAAATCGAAATATCTTTAGCAATTTTTTCGTCTAAAAATCTTGCTATAATACAAGCAAATTTATATGATGTTAATTCTTTAGTCATTAAATTCTCCATTATAATAAGTCTATTCTTTTTTGATGTCTACCGCCTTCAAAATCTGTATTTAACCAAATATCAACTATATCAAGCGCTAAACCAGCTCCAGTAATTCTTTCTCCTAAACAAAGTATATTTGAATCATTGTGCATTCTTGTCATACGAGCAGTGAATGTATCAGTACAATGTGATGCGCGTATTCCTAAGAATCTATTAGCAGCGATAGAAACACCAATCCCAGTTCCACAAATTAAAATACCTTTACCTTCAGTTTCTAGTACTTTTTTTGCCACACTTTGCGCAATAATAGGATAATCACAAGATGCAGATGTATGACATCCTAAATCTAAGACTTCATAATTTAGAGCTTTTAGATGCTCTATTATTACATTTTTTAAATTAAACCCACCGTGGTCTGAACCAATTATAATTTTACTCATAGTTCCCTTTTCTTATAACTGTAAAAATTGTAACATTTTTGTAATAATTAATCAAGATTTATACAGAAAAAGACTTTTAATATATATGGTAGGTTTTTATTCAAATAAGATTTATAACAATATTTCATTTAAAGCATCAATATCTGATACAGAAATTGAGGGGCTTAAGAATGCTAAACAGCATTTTTCAGACTGTTATTTGATGTGTTCTTTGGAAGCTTTAGCACAAACAAAAAATGGTAAGGAAATTTTAAAAGAAAATATTCATAGAGACGATTATGATCCTACCAAGATAAATTGTTATTTATACGCACCATCGGGTGACAAGGTTTGTTATACTATACCTAGTTCAACTGTTTTAAAAGGGTATGAAAAAGTCTATAAATATCAACCAAATGATATTATTAGAAGCATGGATATTTCTGTTAATGAATTTGAAAAACGCTACAAAACCAAACATTTTGTATCAAGCTTAAGAGATACGTTTAAAGATTATAAATTTGAATATAATTTACCATCAAGATTTATGCAAGCATTAACAGGAATAAAACCGCGTGTAATAGGTGAAACAGATTGTAATATTGATTTAAGTAACTATAAAGATGAGGTTATGAGTCTATTTACACAAATGGAGAAAGATAAAAAACATAGTTTTGTACTTTCTACTGGTATAAAAGCCTTAGATGGTCATAGGTGGCATGTCTATATATTAGAATCCGTTGATTTAAAAAATAATACAATAACAATTCGAGAAAAAAGAGAAAATGTTTCGCAAACTTTAAATATAGACGACGCACTTAAAACCTTCAAGTGCATCGTCGGATACTTAAATTCTGACTTAAAAAAAGTAAAAACTTAATTATATATGCTTTTCAATATTTGTAATAATCGATGATTTTGGCATAAGACCAACTAATCTTTCTACAGCTTCGCCGTTTTTATAAATCATAAGTGTTGGTAAACCACTAACTTGATATTTTTTAGCCATTTCAAGATTCTCATCTGTATTAATTTTTGCAAATTTAACTTTCGAATCTAACTCACTTTCAACTTCTTCTAGTAATGGAGCAAGCTTTCTGCATGGGCCACACCAATTAGCATAAAAATCAACAACTATAACGCCATTATGTGCAAGTACTTCATTTTCAAAGTTCTCTGAGTTTATTTCTTTAACCATGATTGCCTCCTATTTATAATTATTAACAACTCTATATTACCATATATTATATGTTTATGCTAACATTATTATTAGGGAGTAGTAAGGGTAAATAGAATTACCCCTAGAGGATAAAAAATGCCAAGAAAAAAAGAAATTGAAATAGTTTTAGATACAGAGACAACAGGACTTGATTATACAAGAGAAAGAATTATTGAATTTGCAGCAGTAAGGCTTGAAAACGGTAAAATCAAAGATGAATTTCAAACATTAATCAATCCGAATCAACATATTAGAAAATCATCAATGGCTGTGCACCATATTACAGAAGAAATGGTAGCTGACGCTCCAACGGAAGAAGAGGTTTTACCAAAGATTTTAGAATTTATTGGAGATTATCCAATTGTTGCTCATAATGCTATTTTTGACTTCTCGTTTTTAAATGAAGCAAAAAAGAGGGTTATGGGTGAGGAGTTAAAAAACCCTCGTATAGATACCCAAATCATGTTTAAAGAAATTGCTCCTGATTTGGAGTCACATGGGCTTGAAGCTCTTACAAATAGATTTAATGTAGAACTAAGTAATCATCATAGAGCAATGGCTGATACTATGGGCTTAGCACGGGCTTATCCTAAACTTAAAAAACTTTATTTACAAAGACTAGATTGGCAACGTAAACAACTTGAAAATGTTGATTATCTTTTTGATAGATATTTAAGAATTCAGCAAAGTATTGCAACAATGCAAGCAGAATTACAGGATTTAAAATCTGTATTTAAACTTCATTTTGAGCTTGGTGGACAACCTCTAGAAGCTGAGACTGGCGAAATTATGGTATATCAATCCAAACAGTCATTTGGATATGAATTTAGTGATGTAAAAGAAGTTCTTGAAAATGTTGGCGCTTTAGAAAAAGCCGTTAAATTAAATAATGGCTTTATTGATAGACTTTGTAATGGACTAAGTCTATCTGAAGAATACAAACAAATTATTCGTGATGCTCGCCAAGAATTATCTGAAACTCGTAATATTCAGGTTATAAAACCATGCAGATAACTAATAAAAAAGATATTCCGGAGATATTAACTGTAGAAATAGAAAAGCTTTCTAATCTTGGGTTTGGTATAGCCAGATTAAATGGTTATGTTATTTTTGTTGAAGGAGCTTGTCCTGGTGACATTGTAAGAATTAGAGTTGGCAAAAAAAATAAAAATTTTGCTAATGCAAAAGTAATAGAAGTAGTAGAACCTTCTAAAGATAGAGTTGAACCTATTTGTCCGATGCAAAAAGTTTGTGGTGCTTGTCAATTACAGTTTATTGATTATAATGCTCAATTAAAATTCAAAAAGCAAATTGTTGAAGATAGCATGGGGATACTAGGTGATGTGAAGGTTTTAAATACGATTCCAAGTCCTAGAGTTACTGAATACCGTCATAAAATCCAATATCCCGTGGCAGAGACTCGTGATTCAAAAAGAATTTTGGCTGGGTATTATAAACCAGCTTCACATGAACTCGTAAACATAAAATACTGTCCTATTCAGCCAAGCTATTGCGATAGTATTATAGAATTTATTCGCATAGCAACTCAAGATTGCGGAATTAGTGGTTATAACGAAAAAAGACATGTTGGAGATTTAAGACATGTTGTAATTCGTACTTCTGCATATAGTGGCAAAAGCTTAATAATTTTGGTTGTAAATTCAACTAAAGTGTTTGATAAACTTAAAAATTTAGCTCAAAAAATTTATACGGAATTTAATGATATTACAGGAGTTGGCGTCAATTTTAATCCTAAAAAAACTAATTTAATTCTTGGTAATGAAACTCAAATTTTATTTGGAGAGAGTTTTATCGAGGAAAAACTCTGCGATAAAATATTTAAGATTGGAGCTGAAACTTTTTTTCAAGTTAATCCTTATACTGCTAATAATATTTTTGAATTTGTTAAAACATATATTTCTGAGAATTTTGTATCTCCACTAGTACTTGATGCTTATGCTGGAATCTCAACTTTTGGGATTTGTTTAAGTGATGTTGCTAAAAAAATTGTAACTGTTGAAGAAGTTAAAGCTTCTACAGATTTAGCTTCCAGAATTATTAAAGAAAATGGTATAAAGAATGTTGAGATACATAATATGGATGCTGGAAAGTTCTTTGAAAAAGAGTTAAACACAAAAGGCCGTTCATTTGATGTAACCGTATTAGACCCGCCGAGAAAAGGTTGTACACAAGAGAGCTTAGATTATGCATTAAAATTAACCAAGGGAAAAATTATTTATGTATCTTGTAACCCTGCAACACTCGCTAGAGACTTAAAATACCTCGTAGAAAAGGGTTGTAAGGTAGAATTTGTGCAGCCGTTTGACATGTTTCCACATACTTATCACATAGAAAACGTAGCAGTGATTACAGCTCCTACTATAATTTAGTACTATCAACTTCTGTAGTTTGTTCTGCTGTAGTAGTTGATTCCATGTTTTGTTGTGCTTTGTATCTCATTTCAGCTTCTCGAGCTTTTAACATAGCTTGCAAAATAGGATCTTCTAAGGATTGTTTTTTCATGTCTGCGAAAACAGCTTTTAGTTCTTCTTCACTTAAACCTTGTGGGGTTTTCATGCAAACAACTACTTTTTCTTTTCTAAATATAAAATAAGAAATAGCAAGGATTCCCCATAATAGTATGCCTTGAACAAGCCCTATGCTAGGCAGAGTATTAGTGTAATTAGCTAAGTAGTTCCAAGATTGCATTCCTAGCCAACCAGGAAAAACAATAAAACCTGCAAATAAGCAACTTACTATAAAGCAAGCCAAGATAATCCCTCTAGTACCTTTAATTTGTATTACATTTAGATTTTTTTTCATTGAATCCTCTATTCTCTATTCATTAATCATTTTAAGAAAATCTTCTTCAGTTAATATTATAACACCTAATTTTTCTGCTTTGTCTAATTTTGAGCCCGGATTAGTACCTGCTAGAACATATGTCGTGTTTTTTGACACAGATGATGATGTTTTCCCACCTCTCATTTTTATTTTATCACCTGCTTCATCTCTTGTCATGCTAGATAATGTACCTGTTAATACAAATGTCTTTCCTTCTAATTCATTCGTCTTGTTTAAATTGATATTTTCAAAAGAAAAGTCCAAGTTCTTAAATTCACTTATCATATTTAAATTGCTTTCATCATGAAAAAATTCATAAACACTTAAAGCTATTTTTTCTCCAATTCCTTCTATGTTCGATAATTGTTCTAGCTCAGCTTGTTTTAAATCGTCTAATGTTGGAAATTCATTAACAAGTAATTCTGCGGTCTCTTTGCCGACATGCCTTATTGAAAGCGCCGTTATGAAACGAGAAAAAGGACGATTTTTACTATCTTGTATAGAATTATACATATTTGATGCTGATTTTTCTTTAACAGCTTCAAGTTTTAAAAAATCAGTATAATTTAATTTATATAAATCTACGGGATATTTCACAAGCCCTATATCGTAAAGTTGGGAAATAACGGCTGGTCCAATAAAATCTATATCCATAGCTTCTTTAGAAACCCAGTATTCTAACCTAGCTTTCAAGATAGAAGAACATAACGGATTGTCACAAAATAGATTTACTTCTCCATCTCTAGGCTTTAATTCCCCTCCGCATACAGGACAAACTTCAGGAGGATTATAAATTGGTAATGAATTGTGATATTCCGTATCAACAACTTTTATAACTTTCGGAATTATTTCTGCAGCTTTTTTAATTAGAACTTTATCACCAATTCTTATATCTAAACGATTGATTTCGTCAAAGTTATGTAAACTTGCTCTTGCAACAATGCTACCAGCGAGATTAACTGGCTCCAAAACAGCTACAGGGGTTACAGCACCGGTTTTACCAACGCCAAGTTCAATATCTAATAATGTTGTTGTAATTTCTTCTGGAGGGAACTTATAAGCTGTTGCCCATTTAGGAGCGCGAGAAGTAAATCCTAATTCATTCTGGTAATCTAAACTGTTGACTTTTATTACAACGCCATCTGTTGCATAATCTAAGTCAAATCTCTTAGTTTCCCAATCTTTACAGAATTGAATTGCGCCTTCAATATCACATACTAAACGAATATTGGGGTTGGTTTTGAAACCTAATTCCTTAATATATTTAATACTTTCCCAATGTGTTTTAGGTAAAAAATCTGCTTTTTCAACAATTGCTGTATATGTAAACATTGATAAATCTCGTTTTGCAGTAATAGAACTATCTAATTGGCGTAAAGAGCCTGCTGCAGCATTTCTTGGGTTTGCGAATATTTTTTCGCCATTTTCTTTATTTTCTTCGTTAAGTTTTTCAAATGAAGATTTTGGCATATAAATTTCACCACGAACTTCTATATCTACATCTTTAAATAATTTTAAAGGTATTGCCTTAATAGTTTTTAGGTTTTGTGTAATGTTTTCTCCAATAATTCCATCACCTCTAGTAACACCTGTTGTAAAAGAACCACCTTTATATGTTAAAGCAATAGCAAGTCCATCGATTTTGAGCTCGCAAACAAGCTCTACAGGCTCTTTAAATTCTTTTTGAATCCTTTCATACCATTTTCTCAATTCATCTTCATTATAAGTATTGTCTAAGCTGTACAAACGGTATTTATGCCTGTGTTCTTCAAAACCAGAGCTAACACCACCAACTCTTTGAGTGGGACTATCTGGAGTTATGAATTCTGGGTAATTAGCTTCTAGTTCTTTTAAATGAGAAAATAATTTATCATATTCATAATCACTAATTGTTGGATTATCCATAACATAATAATTATAGTTATGCTTATTAATTTCATCTTTTAAATTTTTAATTTCTTTTTCTATCATAAATACCCCAAGGTGATGTTAATACTCGAATTATACCTATCATTATCCAAAACACTATTTGTATTTGAGGCCTAAAAAAGACTGTGTCAACAAAGCCGTGAATTAAAAGACCTACTATAGAAATTATAGCAATAGCCAAATACAATGAAGTAATATTATTTCTTTTTTTGATATGTTTTATTGTATTTACTAAGTTTGTTATTATAAAACCCAAAAAGAATATTAATGCAAAAATCCCACTTTCAACTGCTGTTTCCAAGTAGATATTATAAGCACTTAATGCATCAAAACCTGTTTTCATATAAAGGCCATAAACCTCACGGAAATTCTGGTTTCCGACACCAATACCAAGTAACCAGTTATCTTTGAACATCTCAATACAAGAATTGTAAACATTGAATCTAAAAGAATTTGAGCTATCGTTTCTCATTGCAAATATAGAAAAAATCCTTGTTCTTAATGAAACTTTTGATAATATAACCAATGATGTAATTAAAGTAAGAATACCAGAGAAAAATAAAAAGACTTTTTTATACATTGGTTTTAAAAACTTATATGTTAATAAAGCCAATAGCATTAATTCAAAAAACAAACCTATATACGCGCCTCTACACCCAGTCATTATAATTGTAGAGATGCCCAATATAAAAATAATTGCTCCACAAAATGCTATTTTATAATTTTTATTAATTAAAGGTAAAAAAACAAGCATTAAAGAACTTGGCAAAATAGCGAGCATGTATCCTCCAAAGAGATTCGGATTATATGGTTTTATAGTCCCATAAACTCGAGTCATTATTTGCTCAGGATTTAATCTTGACATGTCTTGCCAACCAGAAATTTCAGATACAGAAGCAAAGTTTTGTTTAATAGCTACTATTGATTCCCAAAAAACGGCTAATGCTAAAGTTAATAAAATATATTTCAACTTACTCTTATTATCTTTTAAGTAATGAACAAAACTTATATAAAAACCTAAGTATATACAAGTTTTGCAAAAACCTTTAATACTAAGCACTAATAGCGATGAGCCAGCCACGCTTATTAAAACTAATAAAAAATATACTAATAAACATTTATCTGCTAATGAGAGGCTTAATCTTTCCTTAGGTTTAACTAAAAGTTTTATTCCAGTCAAAATAATTGCAAAAATTGCAAAGTATCCAATATTATCCGATGGTGCAAATAAAGAAAATAGAATAGTTAATATTATATTCATAAAAATTAACCAATCTAAATTTTTAAGAACAAAGCTTTTATTATAGATTTGTGCAAAATTATTTTGCGAGAATTCAAGAAAAAAATTTAAAAACAAAACTGTTCCCCTAGCCTACGTTATTATTTTCTCCATCATCATCAATTTTTGTATCAGAAATAACTCTTACATCTGAAATGGTTCCATTAAATTTATAAGTTTGACCTTCTAGAGTAACAGGCAATCCCATCTTAATTTTGTTTCCGCCAACTACAGCTCCATCCCTTGTTATTTTAGCGGTATCAGAAATTGAAACAATAGCATCATATACAGCAGGTTGCGCAGGATCTGGAACCAAGATGTTTTTTGAGGTTGGAGAAAAAGTTTTTCTAGGTTCTGACTTCACATCAATAACTCTTAGCTCTGTATATGGAACATTCCTTATTGTTATAAAAGTACTGTCATTATTATTAATAGGGAAAGTTTCGCCAGTAACAGTTACACCGCGTAAAAAGACTTGAAATGTTATTGGTGAAGTCGCCTCAATTTGTTTATCTGCAGTTTGGCGAAAGTTTTTAGCAGTTATAATCCCCACAAATAAAGCTATAATTACCCCTATAACAATAACTAGATCAACAAAACTTATTTTCTTCATAAAACCCTCTTTTATTAAATATCAACTTCAATAGATATAGGAACAGCATCTAGAATTTCTTCAATTGATGTTGTTGCACATCCAAATTGTTTAACAACAATACTAGCAGCTATATTGCCAATAATTGCTGCATAAACAGGTTCAGCCCCTATCGCTAATGCTAATGAATATGTTGCAGTTACAGTATCACCAGCACCAGTAACATCAAATACTTTTGATTTGTTAAATACTGGTATGTGAGTATACTTATTATCTTTCTCTATAACAACCATACCTTCAGCACCACAAGTTATTAAAATGCTGTCAGCTTGTACTTCTTCTATTAGTTTAGTTCCCGCTTTTAAAAAATCATTTTTATTGTTTAAATAATAACCAACGTATTTTTGCGTATCAGGAAGGTTTGGAGTCATTGAAAATGCTCCCTGATATTTATCTAAATCTTTTTGAGCATCTACAATAACTTTTTTAGAATATTTTTGAGTAGTATCCATTATAGCTTTTATGACTTTATCAGATAAAGTGCCAATATGATAATCTGAAAGAATTACAACGTCATTTATTGGTATTAACTTTTCAATTTGTTCAATTAATTTTGCTTCTGTTGAAAATGATATTGGAGTATTTGTTTGTCTATCAATTCTTACAATTTGTTGAGTAATAGAATGAGAACAAGATCCTGAAATTCTAGTTTTTGTTATTGTTTTTCTTGTACTATCTGCTATTAAAGACTCACAATTAATATTAGCATCTTTAAATGCATTTTTTAAATCTTCCGCTTGATAATCATTGCCAATAACTCCGAGAACTGTAACTTGCCCATTGTTTAATTTGGCAACGTTATGCGCAGCATTAGAAGCTCCTCCAAGAATATGTTTAGTATGAGTATGTTGTAGTATTAATACAGGAGCTTCCCTTGAAATACGTTCTGTATCACCATATACCATTTCATCTAAAGCCAAGTCTCCAATTACTAATACTTGTGCAGTACCTAATTTTTTCACTAAACTTTTTAACTTTTCAATATCTATTTTCATATCAATCTCTCTTATGATTGCTAATAATCAAAATATCATATATAATAATATCATAAAAATAAAAGAGAGATTTAGGATATTATCAATGGCTGATGAAAATAAAAATTTAGATAATGATACTCTTGATATTAATGAGCTCGCATCTCTTAATGATGATATTTCAGCAGAGTTTATTGAGCAATTGCAAAGTAGAGTTGCGCAAACTGCTAACGAATTTACTGGTAGAAATTTTATTACAGAATCGGATGATTCTACATTATTTGAAGAAATAGCTGAAGCTCCAGTACAAGAGACTGCTCCTGCAGAAAAAGAAGCAGTTAATATAGAACCTAAAATTATTACATCACAAGAAGAAATTGCTACTACACAGGAAACTATAGAAGTAGAAAAAACTAAACAAGGAAAAGGATTAGTAGATATTTCAGTTAATGCTGAAATTGAAAATTTAACAAGTGGAAATATTATAGAAAAGCCTTTAACACAAGAACAATTGAATTATAACGAAAGTTTAGATTTCCTTGACGAAAATGTTAAATATTCAAAATATGTAATATATGTTAACCCAGAAAACAAAGATTTTATCGAAAGTTTAACTGTAAAAGAACGTAAGAACCTTATAAATAGGCTATTGCGAGAGCAAGACGATATTGCTATAACTAAAAGAAAAATGTCTTTAATACAAACTGTTATTAAGCATTCAATTATAGCAATTCTAACAATTGCTATAACTATACCTGCTGTATACTGGACTATTAATGCGTCTTTAGAAGCATCAATTAATAATTATAGACGTTCTAAAGTAATGTTTAATAAGCTTTATCGAGAAAAAGGTAAAATAAAAACACAAAATCAATATTAAGATACTTCTTTTTCACCTAATATTGTATCAGCAATTTTATTTCCGATTTTATATCCGGCAATTGATGCTCCCGCAAATAATAGACCTTTTCCTGTAGAGCACGCAAATTTTGTTGTTTGAGGATTTTTATTCATGAAATTTTTAACGGAATTGTATTGCTTTTCATTCAATATTTTTTTTGCGTATTTTTTAGTTGATACTGCTATTTTATTGTCATTAGAATTAGTAATTTTTCCGTCTACTGGCAACTTTAATAACCTTTTAGCACCAGCTTCTGCGGCAAACATCGTTAATAAGCTCGTAGATTCCCTTGCCCAAGTGTCTACTTTATCATCGGAGGTTGTAACTTTTAAAGCACTTGTGCCAACAATAATAGGATTAACATGATCAGCTGTATAATTTACAAATTTCCCAATACTCTTGCAAACAGGATCAGTTGATACTGTTTTAGCTAATTTAGGTGCGTGTTTTTTTATTAATGAAAAACTCCCTTCTTGAAGCACTTTATACTCTGGGTCAGTCGCTATAGCTACAGCTTTTACAGCCCTTGCTCCTTTTAAGACTTGTGCCCCAGCAATATTAACATTAGCTGCACCGTATAAAGGGTTCTCATCAAAAGAATCAACACCTCTACTAGCCCTTCTTGCTGAAAAGACAATATTAGAGGCTATTATTGGAGCAGATATTGCAATTGCTGTTATTGCTGGAGTCGACATTTATTAACCTTTACACACCTATAGCTATTACTATATATATAAAGATTATTTTTTACAAAAAATTGCTAAATTAACAAAAAAGTTTACAAAATTGTAACATTAAACGTCTTCAATTGTATTTATAATTTCAGCTGAAGGTTCTTTATAAACTTTCAATTTTGTTATTCTAGCTCCATCGATTTCAATAACTGTAAAAGTTAGCCCGTTGAATGATACTTCGTCATTAACGTTAGCGATATGTCCAAGCATTTTTACTACTAACCCACCAATTGTTTCGACATCATCTTCTTCAAATCTAGCTTCTTCAAAATCAAAAAATTCAACAAGTTCATCGATTCTCATCATTGCATTTGCAATGTATGTATTTTTTGCTATTTCCTTAATATCAGCTTCTTCTTCCTCATCAAATTCGTCTTGAACATCACCAATGATTTCTTCAAGTACGTCTTCTAGTGTTATAAGCCCAGAAGTGCCTCCAAATTCATCAATAACAACAGCCATCTGTCCATGAGTATTTTTAAATTCGATGATTAAATTATCAAGTGTCATCGTTTCTGGAACTAATAATATTGGTCTAATAAGCTTATCCAAAGAAAAATTTTCTTTGTTCAATGCTATTGAATATAAATCTTTAACATGAATAAACCCTAATATTTTATCAATGTTTTCTTCATATACCGGATACCTAGTATATTGGTTTTCTAATGCAAATGTTGTTAATTCTTCATAAGAAATGTCATTAGGGACGCAAATCATGTCTGTTCTTGGATTCATAACTTGCTTAGCCATCAAGTCAGAGAATTTGAACATATTATGCAACATTTCTGCTTCCGTTTCATTTAAAACACCTTCATTATAGCTAGCATCAACTAGCATGTCGAGTTCTTCTGTTGAATGTGCTAATGAGGCATCATTTTGTATAACATTGAATGCACATAATAATTTATCACTACTAATCATTAGCAACCAAACAAAAGGTTTAAATAAAGTGATAAAAATATCCATTGGAGTTGCTACAAATAATGACATTTTATCAGGATTTGTTAAAGCCATGCATTTTGGTAGTTGTTCCCCTAATAAGACATGGAAATATGTAACAATAATAAATGATACAGGTACTGCTACCATGTGAGATGTTAATGTTGCATCTAAAAATGGTAATAACTTTATAATTGGTAGTATTAATTGTACTATTGTAGCTTCTGCAACCCATCCAAGCGCTATACTTGCAATTGTTACACCTAATTGAGCAGCTGCTAGCATTTTATTTGTATTATTAACAAGTTTTAAAGCTGTCTTTGCTAAAGTATTTCCTTCATTACAAAGCTGTTCTAAACGAGTCTTACGCACTTTAACAAGAGCAAATTCGGCAGCTACAAAAAATCCATTAACAAATAATAAAAACGCAATTATAAAAATATTAAGTAATATACCAGTCAGGTCCATATAAAAAAAATTCCCTCCCTATGTTTTTATAATCTTACATCATATAATAACTTTTTGCAATAATATAGACACTTTTTGACAATTTGTAATATAATTTAACTATGGAATTAGGTGCTTTTATTGTTCCCACAGGAATCGGAGCTTCTATTGGAGGCTTTGCAGGAGATGCGAGTAAGTGGGCTCGGAAATTGTCAAAAAAATGTAAATTAATAGTTAACCCAAATGTGGTTAATGCAGCTTGTTTTTCTGGAATAACAGATAATATGCTTTATGTTGAAGGGTATACTTTAAACGATTTTTTTAAAGGTAATTGTAAGCTTGTAGAATCATCTAATAATAAAATTGGAGTTGTTTTTGATAAATCAATACCAAAAGAAGTTTTAAATGTTCATATAAATACAATAAATGCTGTAAAAACTGTATATGACATAAATATACAAGACTATGAAATGACAGAAGAAGATGTAGGCGTTGAATTTTTTATTAATAAAAGCGGTATTTCAGTCGGTAATGTTAAAAATTTAATAACAATTAAAAACGCAGCAACGAAACTTATTAATAAAGGTTGTAATTCAATCGCAATAGTTTGCCTTTTTCCAGAAGAACAAGGTGATGATTATGCAAGAGGTATAGGCGTTGACCCTGTTGGAGGAGTAGAAGCAATTATTTCTCACTATATTTCAAAAGAGTTAAAAGTCCCTTGTGCTCATGCCCCAGCTTTTATGAACACTAATATTGATACCGCTATTGTAGATGCTAGATGCTCGGCAGAATATATAACTCCGACTTTTTTACCTTGTATTTTGTTGGGTTTAAGTCAGGCACCATTAATTAGTCCTAATGAAGGTCTATCTATTAAAAATGTTGATTTTATAGTTGTACCTTATAATGCATTAGGTTGTATTCCAGTATTAGAATCTATGAATAAAAATATCAAAATTTTTGCTATAAAAGAAAATAATACAATTTTAAATATAAACCCGATGAATTTTTCAATAAAATGTGATATAATAAATACATACAAAGATTTATTGGAGTTTATATGAAAAAAAATTTAAAAAATGGTTTTTCCCTTGCTGAAGTATTAATTTCTGTAGGTATTATTTCAGTTGTCGCAACTTTAGGATTTACTCTTACTAAAAAGAACATCGATAGAGCATATGATAAATATGTGTTTACAGGAGCCTCTGCCTTATCTGCAGCAATTGAAGATGCTTATAGAACAAATGAGGGCGAATCAATAAGCGCGCAATATTTTGCAAATTATTTTGCAAGTCTGTTGAATATAAAAAATGCTGAGCAGTCTGAAGATGGTAAATTCTTTCTCATAGCTCCTAATAATATAAGATATCTTTTTGAAACATTAGGTACTACTACTGACGGTACTCCTATAATAGAAATAACAATGACCACTCCTGGAAAACTTGGTTCAGAGAGTTCAAATAATTTAAGAAAGTATCGCTTTTATCATGTAAGAAATCAAGAATTAAATTACCCAACACTATTTCCTGTTCCTGATAGTATAGATACTAGAAAAGATCTCCTTAAATATTATATAGATAATGGTTCTAATAATGGAAGTGTCGAGTATTTATCTTTTAAAGAAGCTGCGTGTCGAATGATTGGTACTCAAGAAATTGAATATATATCATCAAAATTAACGGCTTTAAATTCTTTTGGTTTTATGAATACTTATGCTCTATTGGATAGTGGAAATAGTGGAAATGCATCTATGCTAAATGGTGGAGGCACAATTATACAAAACGCGGGTACATCCTATCCTAATACACCATGGTCTGGAGCACAGGGATCAACTACTATTGATAAAACTACTATTGATATATCTGGTGCTAATTCTGGTGACACAGAAGCTGATAATACAGAGCAAGGTTTACTTGATGGTATTGATAAAGTTGACTTCGGCAAAGTAGAGCTTTTCCCTCGAGGTGATGGTGAAGATGAGGATGAGGATGAAGATGAGGGCTATAAGAGGTTAAAGTTGCTAGACTGCACTGGTATCGAAATCCAATCTAATACAAGTGGTATTTTAAGAATGGTAAGACCTTAAAAATAAAGCAAAATAAAAAATGCAACATAAAAAAACACCTACTTCTGATTTCGAAGTAAGTGTTTTTTTTATTAAAATTAATTATTTCAATTTAGCAGTATTGTTTTCTACTAAGAACTGAGTAACTTTTTCATTTAAAGCTTGTTGAGATAAAGCATTGAATACACCTGGAGTTTGAGAAAGTTGCTTAACTAACATTCCTGTATCCATTTGGTACATTTGGCTCAATTCATTAAGTTTATCTGTAAAATCAGCTTGAGAAACAGTTATATTTTCTTCTTTTGCTATTTTATCAATAACTAAAGAATTTTTAACTCTTACCGCTGCATCTTCTTTTAAGCTATTCATGATGTTATCATAACCTTGTGCTTCTACAGCTTGTTCCCAAGTAAAGCCTTGCATTTGTAACTTTTGTCTATATTCTTCAACTAATTGATCAGCTTCTCTATCAATCATAGATTGTTGAATCTCTACTTTAGCGTTGTTTACGATTTTCTCGAATATAGCTTTTTCTGAGTTTGTTCTGTCAATATCAGCTTTTTGAGTATCTAAATAGCTTTGAATATCAGCTTTTAAATCATCAACTGTTTTAAAAGAACCTACTTTTTGAGCAAATTCATCATTTAACTCAGGTAAAACTTTTGATTTAATTTCATTGATTTTGCATTTAAATACAGCAGGTTGCCCAGCTAGTTTTTTCTCATGATATTCTTCAGGGAAAGTTACGTTTATTTCAAAATCTTCACCTAAAGGTCTATTTACTAATTGTTCTGCAAATCCAGGAATAAAGCTAGAATTAGCCAAGTCTAATGTATAATTTTTAGCGTCTCCATGTTCAATTTTTTCGCCATTTGCAAAACCTTCAAAATCAAATACTACCACATCTGTTGCTTCTGAATTTCTATCTGTTACAACAACAGTTTCTGCAGATTGTTGTAATAAATTATCTAAAGATTTTTGGAACGCATCTTCTGGAATCTTGTGAGCCTCAACTTCAACTGTAACACCTTTATATTCACCTAATGTAACTTCAGGTCTCAATTCTATCTTTGCTATGATTGTCATATCTTCGCCAATTTTGTAGTTATAAGACTCTACATACGGTTGAGCTACAACATCGAAATTGTTTTCTCTAACAACTTCTGAAAAAATTTTAGGAAGAGCACTTTCTAAAGCTTCGTGTTTTATTCTTTCTTCACCGATGTTTTGTTCAACAACATTTCTTGGAGCTTTTCCTTTTCTAAAACCAGGAATATTAACATATTGAGCTAATCTTTTAGCTGCATTATTGTAATACTCAACAGCTTCTTTTGCAGGAATTGTTATATCAACTTTAACAACATTTCCTTCTAATTTTTCAATTTTTGTTTCCATTTTTAATTCCCCTTTTCTATATAACTATATAACTACTATAAAAAGGGGGAAAAATCAATAAAAATAAACAAAAATCCCCCCAATTGCATATATTTATTAACAAATTGTTCTATTTACATTTACCTCAAACCTTGTTATAATGGCTATATGAGGGATTATGAGTTTTATTATACACAAGACGGCTCTATTGGGCTGTATTCATATACTGACAATGATGTCTATCACTCCAAATTTGGTGCTATAACTGAAGCTTGGGAGAAGTTTATTATACCATCTGAGCTTAATAAACTCATTAATACAAAACAAGAAATTCGAGTATTGGATGTGTGTTATGGAATTGGATATAATACCAAAGCTCTCATGAGTTATGTAATAAATTATAATAATTTTTTTTTAAAACGAGATAATATTTTTAAAGTTTTTTTAAAAAAAATAAAAATAAAATTAAAAAAATTTTTACCAAAAAAGAATTTAAATAGTTATAATATCGAAGCGATAGATGACGATAATATGATTAATAAAAACAATCTGTTATTAGAATCTAACGAAACGATATTAAATGAAAATATATCAACTTTTAACATAGATTGTTTAGAAATAAATCCTGAATTAGTAAAAATTTCACCTTTATTAAAAACTATAATTACTCCACAGGAAATTTTTACTAGAATTTGTCCTAGAATTTTTGACTGCTTTGATACATATTGGAAAATTCGCAAGTTTCTTACAAAAATAGCTTTAAAATTTGCACCTAAAAATAAAAGAAATATATCAGAATTATTAGAGATTAAATTTAATAATGATTATGATGAATTAGAACAAGGATTTAGAATCCATGATTTTGTGAGCTACATATTGGTTGATTCATTAATTGATAAGTATGGTAAAGAATATATTGACAAATCCATAAATAATTTAATTAAAAATAAGAATTTAAAACGCTTTTTTACAAACTCTTTAATAAAATACGCCAAATTTAAACAAGATTCTAGGTACAATTTAATATCCAAACTCGATTTATTGGGCAATTTACATAATATATATTATGACCATTTATCGAATCGTTACAAAAAGGCTAAGTTTAAGGACGCAAAAAAGCTGTTTAAAATCAATTTCTATGTAGAAGACGCTAGAAAATCCATTTTAAACATTAAAGGACAATACGACTTAATATTTTTAGATGCTTTTACGTTTTCCAAAGCGCCTGAGTTATGGACTGTAGAGTTTATGGCAGAGCTTTACAACCGACTTTCTGCCCGTGGTATATTAATGACTTATTCAAATTCTGCGTTGGTTAGAAACACTTTTCTAGAAAACAATTTTTATGTTGGTAAAATTTATAATAAAAAAACGGGTAAATTTGTTGGTACAGTTGCAGCAAAAGACAAATCTCTTATAAAACACCCTTTATCTAACTATGAAATAGGCCTATGCAATACACGTGCTGGAATACCGTACCATGATCCGACTCTTTCATTAGATAAAAAAGAAATTCTTAAAAGACGCGAATACGAATTTAAAACAAGCGATTTAATGACTTCTTCACAATATATGCGTTCAAGAATGTTAAAAAACGGAGAAAATAATGAATAAATATGATGTAATAATAGTAGGTGGTGGAACTTCTGGTGTTAGTTGTGCTTGGAATTGCGCCAAACTCGGACTTAAAACTCTCATAATAGAATTAAACTCTTTTCTTGGTGGTTCTATTACTTCTTCGCTTGTTATTCCAGCAATGAAAACTAGTGATAATGCGATAAATAACGATTTTTATAATGCTCTTTTTGACAAATTAATCAGTTTAAATGGTGCAATTAAATATTCAGATGGCAATATTGGCTGGTTTAATCCAGAATTGACAAAAATAGCGCTAGATATGCTTATGCAAGATGTTGGTGTCGATATTTTATATGAGACTATTGTTAGTGAAGCATATAATTCATCGAACGAAAAAATATCGGTATATATCGAAACAATACATAATGATAATAATTCTATTTTTAATAACAGTATATTATCATCACCTATCGAAACGAAATATATTGTAGACGCAACAGGCGACGCAAAAATTTGTGAAAAATTTTCTGCTAAATTTTTAGAAAATTTTGATGAAGATTTTCAACCAAACAGTTTAAGATTTATTATGTCTGGAGTTGATACTAAAAAGTTTTCTTCTTGGTTACTTGAGTTTGATTCCAATAGAGATGTTACCAGTAGTTGTAGTATAGATGGTACTGTATATCTTTCTACTGCGTACACTTGGGATAACAATACCAAGTGGGCTTTAAAGCCCCTATTTACAAAGGCTATAACTAATGGAGAGCTCACTATAGAAGACTCTAACTACTTTCAGCTATTTTCGGTGGCTGGAACTAACGATTCTATTGCTTTTAATGCTCCAAGATTAATAGGACGGATAAAAAGTCGATCAAAAGCTTATATAGACGGGCGTTTAAGTATTTATAGGCTTTCAAGTTTTTGTAAAAAATATTTACCTGGATTTGAAGAATCTCACATTTCTTCAATTGCAAACACCCTAGGAGTGAGAGTTTCACGTAGAGTTCAAGGAAAGTATGTTTATACATTTGATGATTTAATAACTGGCAAAACTTTTGAAAATGCAGTTTTAATTTCCAATTACCCTGTTGACATACACTCTGATAAAAAAGACACTTCCGTTTTAAAAAGAGTTGAAGTTGAGTATCAATTACCATTGGAATCATTGATGGTAGAAGGTTTTGATAATCTATTTGTGATTGGCCGTTGTATTTCAGCGGATTTTAAATCTCAAGCAGCACTAAGAATAATACCATCTTGCTTTTCTATGGGAGAAGGTTTAGCAAAATATATAAACACATTAAATTAGAGTATCTAATCTTTGTAAAAGCTCAGAATTGGCAGGCTTATACTGTTCACTAGATGTATAAAGTAAAGAGGTGTATCAATGGATACACCTCTTTTTTAATATTAATTTAGCAAATTACTTATACCATTTGCAATTCTAAAAACAGTACTAGAAAAAGGAATTAATCTAGTAATTGGATATTTATCTCGCAGATCAACTATAAAATCGCAACCTGTTTTGAGTCCTTCTTTAATATTACTCCATAAATTGCTCCAAAATCCTTTTTTCCCTGTTTCAGAACAAAGAGAATTTGTTATTTGATCATCGACTGACTGATTCTCTTTTAGGGGTATATCTTCTTGATTTTCGTGTTTTTTAGCAACAAAATTTAAATTACCTAAATTAACTTTTATCTTATTCTGAGCAGCTAATTGCAACATTGAAGCATCTAACTTTTCCTCAGTTTCTGGTGTCGGTAATTTTATTTCATTTAAATTAACAGCAGATTCAGCAATGCTTTTTATATCTACATTATTTGCTGAGTTCTGTACTAAAGGATTAACATTAATTTTTTTGTTGTAATTTGCCCCGAATCCATTAATTTCTGCCATAAATATATACTCCTTTTTTTTGATTACATTTATAGTTACGGCATTTTTGGGAAAAACTTTAAGATTTTGATAAGAATTGTTACATTTCTTAATCAAATAACCCTAGGATTCAACAACTGTGCTTTTTTTATGTAAGTCTTGTCAAGATCTGTTAATAATTAATATTTTTATGTAAGGTTTTATTTATATATTATAAACACAAGTGGACAAAATGTGGACAAAGGTAAAAAAACTTGGCAATAAAAAAAGGGCTGAAACCCTTATAAATAAAAAATTGCGCTTGGCGCGATTCGAACGCGCGACCTATCCCTTAAAAGGGGAGTGCTCTACCTGCTGAGCTACAAGCGCAAATTTTTATAAAATTTACAAAATGCTATTTATTTTTCAATTACCTTCTCGGCTAATTGGTCTTACGACCACAAGAGTTATAATATCAAGAACAAATTTTACTGTCAAGCTTTTTGTTTAAATTATTTAACAACTTTTTTGGCTTGATAATAAAGCTTCCCATTTTTACTAGCTTTAATTATATCTAATATCATTTCATCTACTATTTTTAATTCTTCTTTAACTTTATCCGATTGTGACACAATCCAATTTGTTAATTGTTTTCTAAATTCATCACCATCAACCATACAATTATCTGTGCCTATAAGTTTTGAATATTTATTAGTAAACCATTGGTTAAAGCCTCTGTAAGCTTCAGTTATTAAATCAGAAACTACTTGAGCATTTGTCAATATAACTTCAATATCTTTGTATACATTCTCATTATATTGGGCTGAATTTAGTTTAGCAGCATTTGAGATTTTTCCCGTAAGATAACCAAGTCCATATAATTCAACTCCTCTTTTAGCAACACCAGTAGCTGAGGCTAAATCTTGCGAAATACCTGCTGATCCATCCATGTCAAAGAACGTTTTCTCGCAAGAATGACCGCCGTAAGAACAAACAATATCTGAGAACATTGCTTCAAATGGATAACTTGCATTTTCTGAGCGACCTTCAAATACAGCACCCAAAAAGTCTCCTCTTGGATCAAGTGTAATAAAATTAACATCTAAACTCTTATACCAAGGTTGCCCGATAGAACGATAAACATTATTCATAACTTCTAAGTTAGTAGCATGCCCACATTCATGAGAGGTAATGAGTTCTTTATTATACATAGGCATTTCTGGCTGTGAAGTTCTACCTGTAATTAGCTGTAAATACGCTTCAATAAATTCACCTATTCCAGCTTTATTTTTATTACGTTCAACCATTATTTGACCAGTTTTAGTAACCAAGTCTTTAATATTTACATAAGAAAAACGCTCTGTTAGTTTTACTAATTTGTCTATGATTTCTTCTTTTTGAGCTTTTGTTCTATAAGATAATGGTAATTTATTTTTATCTATTATACTTGTTATAACCTCTTTTCTAGATTTTTTATTAAATGCAGGACTATCAACTATAATATTTTGAGAAAAATCTTTAATAAACATAGGTATAAATGGTACATAGTTCTCATGTGTACTACCTATAACTAATATATTAATATCTTCTTTTATAGCTTTTTCCATTTCTCTAGCTAATTGCGCCTTAGCTTGCTTGTACCCACCATAATAGCTATCAGTAAAAACAAAATCTTCAAAGTTATTAACATAGACAATAGCTGTTTTATATAGATTTTGTTTCGCAGCTAACTTTATATCATTAAACAATTTAGTCATATTAGTAGCTGGAGAGATTTTATCTTCCAACATAGAAGCGGTAAAATCTGATGGATCAATTTCTACAAATGGAACTTTTGCTTCTCCAGCAATAACTTCAGCTGTATATTTTTTACCAGCACCAGCTTCTGCATCTTTGGAGGTTATAATGAATCCTTGAGTACCAATTCGACCAGTTTTAATTTGTTTTACTATATTCTCAATATCTTTTTTAGTTGTTTCTTTACCATAATAAGTAGCTAATGTCTTGCCGGTATTATATACAATTGGTGTTTTTTCGGAATCTTGGTTGAATATATCACTAGCTATATAAGCAAATTCATCAACATCTTTTACAGTTATTTTACTTAATTCATCACCATAATATTCAGAAATTCTTTTCATTAACTCAATTGCTTTATCAGGATAAGCTCCATCCATTTTTTCAGCAAGTAATATCGCTTTTTCTTTGGCATCAGGATTGAATGGCTTTTTAATATCACTTAAAAGATCTTTATTTTTCTTTAATATATTTGATACTTCATATGATTGAATTGGAGGTATATGAAAATTAATAAAATCATTAAAAGATTTCTTTATTTGAGGAATTTCCATTAATTGATAGTATTCATTCTCATTTTGTAAAAACAAGAATCTTGTATTATCCCTTGGTAAACTTAACAACTCAAACAACTCGGGTTTACACTCTATTGAATTTTCTCCCTTTGGAATTATTAATTTAGGCATTAGATCATCTAAATCCATTGCAAAAATAAGCTTTTCATCAGGATGAGCTGCTATATTGGTTTGAATTTCTTCTATCAAAGACTTTGGCTCGACGTTATCTGCTATTGAATATATAAAAGTATTTTCAGAATTATAATTACCATGTTTCTTATCATCAATGGTATTCATAAAACTAGCTAGTATCCTATCTTTATCAATAGGATTTTTAGCTAATACAAACAAATTAGACCCCAAGGCCAATTTGTTCCACAACTCAATAGCTTTTGAATCAAAAGCTTCTAAATATTCTTCATTAATTTTTTCAAGAGGCTTGTATAAACTTAGAGCTTGAAAAATTTTTAAATAATCACTTCCTAATGTATTTCCATAATATGTTAAAGCATTAAAAGAATGTCCAAGTAACGTATATTCATTAATCTCAGTTCCAGTTTTCTTTAATTCTGTTTCTAGATTTTTATTGTAAATTAAATTTTGTTCAGAGTTATTTATGTTTCTTTGAGGAAGTTTATTCAATTCTAGTATTATATCATTTTTTAATGATGTAGTTTCTTCTAAAAACAAATCTTTTTCATCTGGATCTGATAATATGTCTCTCATAACAAAATCATTTACAAGAGCATGTAATGGAGAAATTTCTATTTGTCCAGATTCAAGATTAGACTCATCAAAAAATTTAATATACTCTTCTGTTTCTTCAATCGAAGCCAAAATTACATGATAAGGAGATAATTCTGTATGATTATATCTTTCTGCTATTTCTTGAGCTTTAATTAATAAATTAACCCCATTTTCAGTAAATCTTATTTCTGAATCATCTTGAGTAGATTTAAAGCTAATATAACTTGCAGGAACCCCCTGCAATTGCATATCTTTATGTTCAAAGTTGATACTGTTAGTTATTGCATTATTTGAAATTTGTTTTTGTTTTTTAGATATATAATTTGTTGTTAAGCCAATAGAATTAATTTTTGTTATCACGTTTTCCTCTTTCTTTTTTTTATTAAAAAACTTGTAAATATTTTTTTTGCTATTTGTAATATAATAAGTTTTATGAAGAGAAAAATTAGTATATTAGGATCAACAGGATCAATAGGGAGACAAGCGTTAGAAGTTATAGATAAACTTTCTGATAAGTTTGAAATAGTAGCATTAGCTGGAGGAGCTAATACGGAGCTTTTAAATTCCCAAATTAAAAAATTTAAACCAAAATATGCATATTCTTCTGCTCCTAAAGAAATTGTTGGAGCAGAATATAAAACTTTAGAAGAAATATGCTCTGACAAGTCAAACGACATTATTTTGGTTGCTGTTTCAGGTAAAATAGGTTTAAATCCGACAATAACTGCAATTAAAAATGGTATTAATATCGCTTTAGCTAATAAAGAAACATTAGTTATGGCTGGTGATATAGTTATGAATTTAGCTAAACAGAATAATGTTAAAATCATTCCAGTAGATAGCGAACATTGTGCAATTCATCAGTGCATTAAAGATATATCACAAGTGAGTAAGCTCATTATAACAGCCTCAGGAGGGCCTTTTTTAAACAAATCTATTGAAGATATGAAAAATGCAACCGTAGAACAAGCTTTAGCTCACCCTCGCTGGGATATGGGGCGTAAAATTACCGTCGATAGTGCTACATTAATGAATAAAGGCTTAGAGGTCATAGAAGCACACCATCTATTCAATATTGATTATAGTAATATTGAAGTTGTGGTTCATCCTCAAAGTATTGTACATTCTGCTGTTGAATACGTTGATGGTAGCGTTGTTGCCCAAATAGGCCTTCCGAGTATGCATATTCCTATTCAGTATGCTATAACCTATCCAGAGCGTTTTGAAGGTATTAAGTCTAAAAGTTTCAGTTTTTCAGATATTGCGAGACTTGATTTTGAAAAGCCTAATCTAAATAAATTTAAAGCACTTAGAATAGCTTATGAATGTGGGATTCAAGGCGGTTCTATGCCGGTTTGCATGAATGCTGCAAATGAAGAAGCGGTTTATGCTTTTTTAGAAGGAAAAATTAAGCTTTTTGATATTATTAATTCTGTAGAAAAACTACTAGAACAACATTCTCCAATAAAGGACCCAACAATAGAAGAAATATTCGCAATAGATAATGAAGTCAGAATTAAAACTCGTGAGCTATTTCAATAATTCTTTTAATATCATTAATAGATGTATCTGCAGTTAAAGACAAGCGTAGGCGCGATGTACCAACTGGCACCGTTGGAGGTCTTATTGCAGGGACATAGTACCCCTCTGATTTAAGCTTTTCTGAAATTTTTAATGTCGAAGTATTAGAACCAATTAAAATCGGTATAATATGGCTTCTGGATGGCGTATTTTGAATAATTTTATGAGCTTCTAATACAATCCTAGTAAGTTTAATTTTTTGCTTAAGTAAAAAATCTTTTTTTTCAGTCAAAAGCCAGTTAGTCCAAGCTATATTAATAGGTGGTATTGACGTAGAAAAAATAAACGATCTAGCTTTATTGATTAAATATAATATAATATCTGTGTTTGCTACACAAAAAGCTCCAAAAGACCCTAAAGCTTTTCCAAAAGTCGCTGTAATAATATCAACATCTTTATTGTATGTTAACCCTGCTAATGTATCACCTAAAGCACAGAATGCATGCGCTTCATCAATCATTAATAAACAATTATATTTATTTTTAAGTTCAATAAGTTTATCAATATCTGCAACATCACCATCCATTGAAAATAATGATTCTGATATAATAATCGCTCTATTATAATTATTGCGCTTCGATTTTAAAAGAGATTCAAGGTTCTCATAATCACAGTGTTTAAACCTAATAAAATCTCCTTCGGCTAAGCGCATCCCGTCAATTATACTCGCGTGATTAAGCTTGTCTGAAAATACAACATCACCTTTTTGGCATAATGTAGAAACCACTCCCAAATTACACTGATAGCCCGTATTAAAGATTAGACAAGCATCTTTGTTGAAAAGCTTTGAGATATTGTTTTCTAAAGTACAGAATTCCCCAGAAGTACCTGATAATAAGCGCGCAGAGGCGGAGGACAACAAAGATTTATTATTTTTCAAAAATTCATTTTTTAAATCTTCGTTGGTACTTATGTTCAAATAGTCATTAGAGCCTAAATTTAAATATTCTACGCCATTTATAATAATTATATTATTTTTTTTATGAGAAATATTAGGAATTTTTCGCAATTGTCCATTCAATTCCAGCTGTCTTAATTCTTCTTTAATTTTTTGCATTTAAAATATCCTTTGCTTTTTCTAGCTGAATATCCTTTTTATTACTATTTAAATAAAAATCAAATTCGTTACCAATTTCTATATCAGGTTTAATACCAAGCTTATTTATATCAGTTCCATTAGGTGTTAAATAACGAGCAATAGTTATATTAACTCCCGTTTTATTAGGTAATGGAACAACTTTTTGTACCAAACCTTTACCAAAAGTCTTTTTCCCAACTAATTTTGCTTTTTTATAATCCTTTAATGCGCCAGAAAGGATTTCACTAGCGCTTGCACTCGCACCATTTACTAACACAACAACTGGTTTATCCAAAAGCTGTGGATTAGGGCTAGCATTTATAGATTTTTTCTGCCCATTACGATAAATTATTTCAACAATTTCACCTTGTGGAATAAACATGTTTGCAATAAAGACGGCATTGTCTAATAAACCACCAGTATTTCCACGTAAATCAATAATTATTGAATCCGTATTCTTAATATTCTCAAGTGCATCTATAAATTCACTTGGAGTAGTACCTCCCATAAAACTAATGATTTGAATATAACCAATGTGATTGTCTATAATAGAGCTTTTTACATTTTTTATCTTAATTTCTTTACGTTTTATTTTTTTTGTTAATTTCTTACCTTCGCGCAACAGAGTAACTTCAACTACACTATTTTCTGGGCCTCTAACCAAAGATGCGACTTCTGAAACATTCATTCCATTAATATCTTTGCCATCAACAGCAATAATAATGTCGCCCTGCTTAATCCCTGCAATATCAGCAGGTGTAGATTGAATTACATTAAAAACCTCAATTTTACCAGAATTAGAATATATATTAACACCAATTCCATAAATTTTTGATGTGATTGAAGTTGTAAGATCCTCAAAATCTTTTTGATTCATAAAACGAGTATAAGGTTCATTGAGACTTGCAATCATAGTATCTATAGCAACTTTAGCGTCATCATTAGTTTTTATTTTGTTTTGATAGCGCAATTTCCATCTTAACCAATCTTGATGGTTTAAAGAAGGCTCATAATAATCCTTATAAATCACCTTCCAAGTTTTTTCAAAAAGTTTTTGAGGTTGAACTTCCTCATTGCTATATAAAGCCTGAGATGCAAAGTAATTATTAGCTCTTGTAAAAGTACTTAAAAATACTTTATCAAACATTACTAATATCAATATTAATAAGACAGGTATTACAACTTGTTTAACTCTCATAAGTTAATTTAACCGCAAGAATACTTGTTAATCAATATACTTTATATTAATAAGATTATTAATAATAATTTCGTTTAATATTTTATTCGACACTAAAACCTGGGGACGTTAATGGTAAATTTTTATAACCTTCATTTGCATAAACTGTTTTCTTTATATATTTATTAGTAAAATTACCCTTTTCAAGAAGTTGCTTTAAGATATTTTCTCTCATTACCAAGGGAGATTCTAAATTATTTGACTCAGGATAACGTTTTAAGATTTCACACCAAGCATTAGCTTCCATTGTCCAAGCATAAGTTTCTTCACTAAGAGAATTATATTCATCTTGGTGCAAAGCTTCATGAGCAAGAAGCGCCGCTAAAGCTCCTGGAGGTGCAGTTTGATGTTTTGGATTTATATAAATAAATAATTTATTTTTTCTTTTCCAACCAACAGCATCATATGTTTTATAAGCCTCATTAAGTTCTGAAAGATCTTTAAACTCAACTTTTATTTGCCTTTGAGTTAAATTATATCCCAATATAGCTTTCCTTGAAAATTCAGCATTGGTATCTTTCATCATATCTAATGCAACATGAATTACTTGTTCACTAGAAACTTTTTTATATTCCTCTGCTAAACTATCAATATACTCTTGAGTATATTTAGCAGGAAGTTTTGTTTTAGGTGAAATTGGATTCAAATCCGCAGCATAAAGACTTAGAGTTGTTATATATATTGAAAACACTAATAATATTATCTTTTTCATAAAAATCCCTCTTTGCTATTATTATATACTTTATTAATTAATAAAGTCAAAATAATATAATTAAGCTATTTCATAGCTTCTATTTCAGCAACAATAGCCTTAATTTCTGGTGAAATATCATCTTCTGTAGCAATTTGCTCCCTAACAAGTTTTGCAAACTCAGCTTTTTTAAATTCATGTAAACCTTTAGTTTTAAAAATTTCTTCTAACGCCTTCACTGTAGAATCACTTGATAATAAATCTGATTCCGAAATTTTCATGAAATTTTTAAAATGCGAGTTTGTAGTCTTAGCAATTAATGACTTAGGAAGTAAATCTTCGAATTCACCGCAAGATACTAAGTGGATTTTATCTATACTACGCAAACGGGGATTAATTTGATTGATATTGTCTTCGGCATCATGATCTAATAATACAAATATTGGGATTTTTAACTCCTTGGCTAACTTATAATACATTTTAACGACTTGGTTTTTTCCACCCGCTGGTATTATCTGGATCCCATGAGCATAGAAATCATAATCTAGAAACTTAGCAAAAGTTGGTAATAATATCTCCTCTGTAATACCTTCAACTAAAAGCACTTTTTCAATTGGGAATTTAAGTTTTTTATCATTTCGAAGATCTTTTAAAGTCTTACAATCAACTGATTGTATTTGAGAAGATTTTATTACAACTGCAATTTCCCTAAGCCATTTTAAGTTGATTGGACAGTCATTAGGTAATAATTTAATGACTTTATCATAATCAAAACTGTTATTAAGAAGTTTTTGAGTTTCATTATCATTTACAAAAATATTATTTTCATAATCCCTAATAAAACTTAGAAGACTACTCTCTTGTTCTCTCGCTGTAAAGTTATTTTTATCTTTTGTTGATAACAAACTATAGACAGACCCGTTAAATATTTCAGAAACATAATCTGTTATCACAGAAAAATCCATGCATTCTATGTCACTTTTTTTCAATTTAGGCTCAATTAAACTTGAAATTAATATATCAGAATATACTCTTAGATATTTTTCACGTGTATTTTTAAAACGAGTTAGTCTATCTAAAGATATAATTATCTGTTCAATTGTTAAATTCTTGTACTTCATCTGTAATTATTCTATATTTTTTTATCAATTTGTGCAAATCTCTTAAACTTAACAAAATCAACGTTTATAGCTAAAGTATATACTGATTATTAACAATTAATTGTAAAGTTTTGTAACAATATACCCTCAATTATGCAATTTTACATTATTGATATACTTTATATATTTAAGAGTATAAAAATCACAAGGATAAAAACGTAAAATGGCACTTCTGTTAGCAATGTATCAAAAAATGAAATTGGTTCGCGAAAAGAACCAGCTTCAATGCGATCAAATCAAATACTCTAGAAATTTAAAAAGAGTAGAGAAGAACATTGCTAACCAAACAAAAAGATACGAAAGCCTATTTGCTCAATTAGATGCTCAAGCTAAACAAATGCAATCTCAAGCTCAAATATTCTTCCAAAATATAGCTGGTATTGGTGCAGGTAATTATTCTAACTTGAACCCTAATGGCTTTACAGGTATGAATGGTTTTGTTTGTTCTGCAATGGCTGGTTATTTGAGCAAAGGGGTTCCTATCTCTAAAGATAGTACAATTACAATTGATCAAAACAAATATAATATAATGATGAACCATTACATGACTAATAGTGGCTTCAGACCAAAAGTTGATGATAAAGGTAATACTATTTATTTAGATGAAGCAAAACAAAAACCTGATTACGGTGCTGATTTTACAGTCGACGATGTAAATGCATTTTTGATGGCTATGAGACAAGCCCAAAATGATCAAAGCAATGCTCAAATGTGGGCAAATAATCTGAACACTCAATACGGTCAAAATGTTTCAATCTGGGTAGAAGCTAAAAAAGCAGAGTTAGAAGCTGAACAAGATTCAGTTATAGAACCACTAAAATATCAACAAACGATGTGGGAACTTGACAACGATTACGCAGAACAAAGACTCAAGAGAATCGATTCAGAACTCGAGGGACTCAAACAACTTACATCCAAAGAAGCACAAGATTCAGCTCCAAAATTCGGTCTCGGTTAATAATTATAATCTTCATAGAAATACACGAAGCCCACCCTACAGGTGGGCTTCATTATATAAGAAATAGTACACTTCAAAAGAGGTGAGTTTTTACAAAAAAAAGCTTGAGTTTGTAACTCAAGCGGAAAAAGGGAAAAGGGATTATAAAATTAAGGTTATTTCAAATTTTTGCACAGTTTTATTATAAAAACTGGATATATAAGCTTAGCTATTAGCTGAAGATTTTAAAAGTTC
>JAZRJK010000054.1:0-4108 GCA_045645765.1 Candidatus Gastranaerophilaceae bacterium | reverse complement strand
ACATACATTACCACGTTTAATTCTCATTGTTCAACACTCCTATCTTGAATACTTCTTGTAAGGTAACTCTTTAGAAACTAGTTTTTCGTGTGTTTCAGAAATTACTAAATCTCCGAAAATCTTACGTTTTCTAGATTCTGATTTGTGTTGAAGCAAGTGGCCAATACCAGCATGTCTTCTTGTGATTTTACCAGTGCCAGTAACTTTGTATCTCTTAGCTGCTGCACGGTGGGTTTTCATTTTTGGCATTTTAATTCTCCTTTTTTAAAAAGTTTTAACTAAATCCGAGCAAGGCATACCACAGCACTATACTTCGGCAAGATTAATTCTAAGATAAAATATGCTTAACGTCAAGAATTTTGTTAAGTAATTTTAAAATACAGTTTTCTATCATCCTGTTTTTGTTATAATTATTACAAAGGTAATTAAGGAGATAGTATGCAAGAATTATTAAAAAAGAGCGCAATGGAGCAATTTAATGCAATTAAAGATAAAAAGGTTTCAGCAGTGGAACTTACCAAAGCTTCATTAAATAGAATTAATGATATTGATGATAAATTAGGGTCATTCAATTCTTTAACTGAAGATATAGCACTGAACACCGCTGAAAAAGTCGATGAAAAAATTGCTAAAGGTGAAGATTTACCACTATTAGCAGGTGTTCCTTTAGCCTTAAAAGATAATATGAACTTAATAGGATCACGCACAACAGCTTCAAGTAAAATTTTAGAAAATTTTGTGTCACCTTATAATGCAACTGTTACACAAAAGCTTCTAGACAACTTAATTCCAATTGTTGGTAAAGCAAACCTAGACGAATTTGCTATGGGTTCATCTAATGAAAACTCTGCATTCAAAAAAGTTCATAATCCTTGGAATTTAAACAAAGTTCCTGGAGGCTCATCTGGTGGTTCTGCAGCTGCGGTAGCTTCTTGCGAATCAGCTTTGGCGCTTGGTTCTGATACTGGAGGAAGTATCCGTTTACCAGCAAGTTTTTGTGGCATTGTAGGTATGAAACCAACTTACGGTAAAGTTTCAAGATATGGTTTGATTGCATTCGCTTCATCACTTGATCAAATCGGACCTTTTTCTAGAACTGTAGAAGATTCTGCAGCATTATTGGAAGTAATTGAAGGTTATGATCCGCATGATTCGACCTCGTTAAATCTACCAGTTCAAAATTATCGTGCAACACTGAATAATGATATAAGAGGAATGAAAATTGGTGTTGTTAAAGAACTTATTGGAGAAGGCTTAGCTCCAGATGTACAGAAAGCTATGCAAGCTGCGATTGATACGTACAAAGCTCTTGGTGCAGAAATTGTTGAAATTTCTTTACCAAATCTTAAACACTCAATCGGTATTTACTATATTTTAGCGACAGCAGAATGTAGTTCTAATTTAGCACGTTTTGATGGAGTTAGATATGGTCATAGAACAGATAGCGCAGAAAATCTTCTTGAAATGTATTGCAAATCAAGAGCAGAAGGTTTTGGACCTGAGGTTAAAAGAAGAATAATGCTTGGAACATATGCATTGTCATCAGGTTACTATGATGCTTATTATAAAAAAGCACAACAAATGAGAAGAGTTGTAACAGAAGACTTTATAAAAGCGTTTGAACAAGTTGATGCTTTAATTTCTCCAACTTGTCCAAATACAGCTTTTGATTTAGGTTCTAAAACAGAAGATCCTCTTGCAATGTATTTAACAGATATTGCAACAATCTCTGCGAACTTAGCTGGTATACCTGCAATGAGTATTCCTGCAGGTTTTGATTCAGAAGGTATGCCAATTGGCTTACAGATAATGTCTCCTCAATTAAGCGAAGCTAAGTTGTTTAATATTGCTTACAAGTTTGAACAATCACATGATTACTACAAACAGTTGGCAAATATTTAATTAATATTTGAATAATAAAAGAGGGAAAACAAATTTCCCTCTTTTTTTGTTAGCAAATATTATTTTTTTAAGTTTTAGAATAAATATGATTTATTCTAAAAAATTAGGAACATATACTCCAGTTCGAGTTACTAGCAAAACTTATAACTTAGAAGGTTTTGGTAAATATACTAAGTATCAAGTCTACGACGGGAAAATACCTTTTGGTTTTGTTGATGTTAAAGACATCGATAATGGTATAAATGTGGAATTCATTAAAAACATGTACCCAGAATTATACTCTGGTTTCGGTAAAATTGCAGACCAAATAGAAGTCGAACATTGCATGAAAAGAGGTTTAACCAATTTTAAAATAATTTCGACAGCTGCATTAAACTCACATGCATTGCATTTTTTAAGAGGGAAGCGCTTCTTTGACAAAAAAATAGAAGCAAAAATTAAAAAAATCATTTCAGAGACTCCTATTGGAGGTATATACAACACGAAGCATTTGGGAGGAGCTGCAATGTATATGCCTAAAAAATTAATTGCAAAATATATTGAAATAATTAAGAAAAGCCCATTATTATTAAAATAATTTTAATTAGATTTTCCTGCTCTATAACCACAAAATGCATATATCGCTGGTAATAGCTTATCAATATGTAATTTTTTTACAATAGGAACTTTGGCCAAAACTAGTACTCCGACTAAATCGTCGATATTAGCTAAAGAATCTAAGAATGTCAACTTTCTATCAGGTCGCTTATCTTTTGGGTCACAAATTATATTTGAAACTGAAGCGGCTCCTTGCATACCAACCAATATAGTTGCTGCTGTTGTTATTATTTTTGAAAAATTATTATTCATTTTTGGGGTTGTTTCACACCAACGTAAAGTCGCAGCCGCAAGCCAAGTTGGAATTGCTGCATTCATAAACTGAAAAACACCCTCTCTGCTCTTATTCCAATTTGTACGAGTATCATTTCCTATCATCCCAGCTGCAACTCCACCCATTACAGATGTCGCAGATAAAATAAGCATTTCTTTAAGACCATATTCTAATTTTAACGGATTCTTAATTCCTTGGCGTTTCATCATAAATGCCATTGGTATAGCAGTACCTAAAAAAGCTCCAATTCCAGCTTGAATCTTATCTCTCGTAGTTTCTTGCTTTCTAGAATGATTTCTTCGCATTAAAAATTGTTGTGCAGAAGAAATCGTAGTAACGTCAGGATAATCTGGTGATTTATCAACTTTCTCCAGATATTTATATTTTACAAAATCATTATTATAATTATATGTTGGGATTCTAGTCATAACTATATGGCCTTCATATAAATAATAACCTGAAAATATAATTTTTTGCGTTAAGTTTTGTAAAACTAAATTTTTAATTTAACTATTACAAATTAGAATTCAATATTCTATCAATACAAGCTTTTGGAGAATAGCTCCATTCTCTAGCTGTTATTCTTGAAACCTTCAATCCCGAACGCTCAAAAATTGCTTGTTTTTTCATATTAGAAACCTTATTTGGGATTTTATCCTCAATGCCATCAATTTCTACTATAAATTTGTCATCAACAAGTAAGTCTGCGCTTAGTCCTGCGATTTCATCACCACAAAGAACTTTATGTCCTAAATCTCTAAATGCTTGCGCGACTTCTTTTTCAAGCGAGTTTTTATAAATATTTTCATCAAATTCATCAGAATTTATTAGCGAATAGCGATTTTCATATTCTTCAATAAATCCAAAATAACTTCTTAAAATACCCTCAGGTAACTCTCTTGGATCTTTCGAAATAAAGTTAATTGTTTTATAACGAGCTCTTGTAATAGCTACGTTAAACAAGTTTGGTTTTTGTAAGAAAATCAAACTTTGTGGATAACTGTTTTGAGCATACGCCCAAGAAATAAGCATTATATCTCTTTCATCACCTTGGAAAGTATGTGCAGTACCGATTTCTATTTGGTGTTTTTCCATCATATGCTCAGAAAGCACTTTTGACACAGAAAGCTTTAATTGCTCAACTTCAGCTCTAAAAGGTGAAATAATACCAATGCTTACTGGGTTTTCTGGATTTTTACGTTCATCTTCCACAACTATTTCATATAATCGTTTAACAAGAGCTTCTATTTCTGGAAGATTTCTTGTTGCGTCGGAATCTACCTTACCATCAGGAACAACAACTGCTTCAATAACCTTAGAAGAGTTATCATTTCT
>JAZRJK010000053.1:0-6623 GCA_045645765.1 Candidatus Gastranaerophilaceae bacterium | reverse complement strand
CTCCTTGGCTCACAGAACGACATGGCTACGATCCGACTTATCTGTTGAAGCTAATCAAGAAAGATTTGATCCAATATATATACAATTGAAACCTAATGCAGAGAAAATGGGGTATGATATATTCCGTTTTCAATTTGCTATAGATGGAACTTTGATACCATATGGAAGCACAGGCTGGAATGGTGAAGATAGTTCTAAAACAGATGGTGCAGAACACTGGACAAATAAATGCGATAAAGACAAAAAACCAATTGATGGAACATTCTGCGCTGGACACATTTTTGAAAATAACCTAAAAGTTTTATATAAATAAAATTAAAAAGCTCGTTTATAACGAGCTTTTTGCTTAAAAAAACATTTTTATAGTATAATTAATCTTGAAAAGATGTAAAATTTAATGGAAGCGTCCGGCTTTCGAGTAGCCGGAAGAAAGAAGGAAAAATGGTACCGGAAACAAAAAGTTTTCAAATTGAGATTGGCGGTAAAACTGTTACAATCGAGACTGGTAAGTATGCACAGTCAACTAATGGTAGTGTTACTGTAAGATGCGGTGATACAATGTTATTCGTTCACTGCGTAGTTTCAAAAGAACCTAGAGTAGGGATTGATTTCTTCCCTCTTCTAATTGATTATGAAGAAAGAATGTCTTCTATCGGTAGAATCCCTGGTGGTTACAACCGTTCAGAAGGTAAAGCTAGTGACAAGGCTATATTGGTATCTCGTTTAATCGACAGACCTATTAGACCATTGTTCCCTAAAGGATATAGAAACGATATTCAAATCGTTGCTCAATTATTTAGCTATGATCAACAAAACCAACCTGACACATTAGCTATGTTAGGTGCTTCAACAGCTTTAATGTTATCAGGAGCTCCTTTCGAAGGTCCTATCGGCGCTGTTAGAGTTTCTAAAGTTGATGGACAATTAGTCGCTAACCCAACTCACCAGCAAGCTGATAAGTCAGATTTAGACATCGTTGTTGCTGGTACACATGATAGCGTTATTATGGTTGAAGCTGGCTGTAAATTCGTTACTGAAGATGATATTATGGAAGCTGTTGAATTTGCTCAAGTAGAAATCGCAAAACAATGTGAAGCTCAATTAGAATTCGCTAAAACTTGTGGTGTTGAAAGAGAAGAATTCGTTAATCCATACGATACAACAGAATTGAAAAATATCATCAACGAAGTTGCTGGAGCTATGATTCATGATGCTTACCACAACTTTGATAGAAAATACAGACAAGAAAAACTTGAAGAAGCTAAAAAACTTGTTAAAGAGAGAGTTGAAGCTCTTCCTGATGATCACTACATCCACCAAATCATTGAAGAAACGGGTATTGATTTTGTTGCAGAAGAATTTAAAGCTGCTGAAAAGAAAGTTATGCGTGCGATGATTACTGATGAAGGAGTTCGTGCTGATGGACGAAAACCAAACGAAGTTCGTCCTATCTGGTGTGAAGTTGGTGTTATTCCAAGAGCTCACGGCTCTGCTGTATTCACTCGTGGACAAACTCAAATTCTTTCAGTTGCAACTCTTGCAGGTCCTGGTATGAAACAAGAGCTTGACGGTGTTGATCCTGAAACAGAAAAAACTTATATGCATAAATACATCTTCCCAGGATTCTCTGTTGGTGAAGTTAAACCTTTAAGAGGTCCAGGAAGACGTGAAGTTGGTCACGGTAATTTAGCAGAAAGAGCTAATATTCCAGCTCTTCCTACCCAAGAAGAATTTGGTTATACAATTCGTGTAACTTCTGACGTTCTTGAATCAAACGGTTCAACATCAATGGGTTCAACTTGCGGTTCATCAATGGCATTAATGAACGCTGGTGTTCCAGTTAAATGTATGATCGGTGGTGTTGCAATGGGTATGATTACAGAACCTGATAAAGAACCTGTTGTACTTACTGATATTCAAGGTATTGAAGACTTCCTTGGCGATATGGACTTTAAAGTAACTGGTAATGATGATGGTATCACTGCTCTTCAAATGGATATGAAAGCTAAAGGTATTGCTAACGAAACTCTTAGAAAAGCATTGGCTCAAGCAAAAGAAGGAAGATTGCATATCTTAGGTGAAATGAGAAAAGCTATTACTGAACCAGCTAAAGAACTATCACCATTTGCGCCAAGCATTACTACAATGACTATTCCGACTGAAGATATCGGAACAGTTATCGGACCTGGTGGTAAACAAATCAGAGCAATTATTGAAGCTTCTGGCGCTGAAATTGACATCCAAGATACAGGTGTTGTTACAATTACTTCTAATGACCAAGAAGGTGCTAAAATTGCAAGAAAAATGATTAGCGATTTAACTTTTAAACCTGAAGTTGGTATGGTTATCAAGGGTAAAGTTGTAAGAATCATTCCTATCGGAGCTTTCGTTGAATTAGGCGGTGGTAAAGATGGCATGGTTCACATTTCTCAAATTTGTCAAGAAAGAATCGAAACAATCGAACCTCACGTAAATATTGGAGACGAAGTTATTGTTAAAGTTATCAAAATCGATGACAAGGGCAGAGTTAACCTAACAATTAAGGGTGTGACAGACGAAGATAAAGCTAAATTAGAAGCTTAGTTTTGTTTTTCATAATAAAAAAGAGTGCAAACTTATGTTTGTACTCTTTTTTGTTACAAAACTTTACTAAAAGAGCAATTTGTATAATAAAAACTACTTTATATAATTAACGGGATATTTAGGAGAACAAAGTATTTATGAATCAAGTCGTTAACTTATTTCTAAAAGTTGGGAAAAATATTACAATTCATAAAGAGTTATCGAGCTTTTCTAATTATTGTTGTAAATATGCTGATGAGGTAATTAACGGTGTAACAAAGCCAACAGTTGCCACAAAAGCTGGTGTAGGTGATGCATCTATTTGGATAGAAAGCGCTTTAAATAGTAAACTACCTGGAGCAAAAGCTGAAGTAACAAACTTGTTTGGAAACTTAAATTCCGTTGAAACTATTATGCAACGTTCAAAAGGGGCCCTTTCAATTGAAACTAAACTTATGAGAGGATTAGAAAAAGCAGAAGATAAAACTTTCCATTCAATTCAAGAAGCAATGGATGTTATTGAAGACGGTATTGGTTCTAGAGTGATTACGAAGCCATTGGAAAAGCTTTCCCAAACCGAAATTGACAATATGATTAAGAATATGACTTATGAAGGAAAGAAATTAACTCCAAAACAAGCCAAATTATTACATAAATATATTTATTCACCAATGCCTTCTAAAGAAACAGAAGAAGCTTTTAAACTATACGAAGCATTTGCGCAGCCTCTTATTGAAAAACGATCTAAAGAAGTTGTTGATACATTAACTTTAGGCATTTTAAAACATAGACAAATCTTTGAAGGTCTAGATATACAAGATTTACAGAAACGAGGACTTTTTGATGATGAATTGTTAAAAAGACTTGCTACTGAAGATATAAAACCTATTCAAGTTACACAAATAAATAATTATAGAGGATCTCGTGGTTTACCTGAATTTACGAATGGTCAAATACAGCAGCTTAGCAGAGCGTTAAATGACCAAAACAAAGGAAAAAAGATTTTGGTAGCTTCTGATGTTAGAGGCCTTGACGACTTTTTATACTCGAAAGATGAAGTTGCAAAATTATCCCAAAAATCAATAAAAGCATCTGGTTATCGTACTGCTCAAATGAATGTTATTCATGAGAATGGTGCTTTGGGAGAAATTCAATTCCGTGGAGCAATGACTAATATGATTGGAGAATATGAGCATATAGCATATGACTTAAGACGAGGTAAAAATACTTTGGGTCCTCTATTTGATGATTTTGCTAAAGAGATCAAAAAATTAACTCCTGATGATTATAAAGTTTATAATAGATATTTGGAAGAATGTTATAACTACTATAATAAAATAGAACTTGGCTTGCCTGCTATAAAACCAAAATTACCAAAAGGTTTTTCAAAAGTACTTTCGGAAGAAAATATGAAAGCTTTACATGATAAAGCTGAATATGCAGAAAAAGTTCTAAATAGAGGTTTTTATAGACATATAGTAGCTGTAGCTTAACACAAAAGGGAAAATTATGATAAAATATAAATTGAATACGGAAAAAGTTATAAACTCAAAAAATAATGTGGTATCAAAAATGAGCTCAAATTTAGATATTCAATTAGAAAAAATTGTCAATAAAATTAAAGAACGTGTTTCTAGAGAGATTCCTGATGTTGGCTATTTTAGAAATTTTGCTGAAAATTTTGAAAAAGGTTATAAATCCGAGTTATTTTGTAAAAATATTGCTCTTTTTGTACAGAGAGATGAGCAACGCCAAGGCCGAGCTTTTCTAGGTGTTTCTGTTTTACACCCAACTATGAATAAACAAATTTCAAGTTACGTAATGAACGGTGATAGAAATAAGATATTAGAATATCTAAGCGATTCTAATTTTAAAACTGAATTTAAGGAAACTGTTTTAGAACTTGCGGAAGCTTTAAAAAAAGATGCATAAGCACTCCTTTTGTTGAGTAGCTATAGCTGACAGTCTTCAACTAAACTCTGCCTATAAAGAATGGAAAGATTTTGTATAACTAGTAGGGGACAGATAACTAAATCAACTGCAATGCTATCGCAGGTGATTGGTTGGCTGTCGCCATTAATGTTGCGGCAGCCTGTTGTAAAATCTGTTGCTGGATATATGTTGAGCTAAGCTCAGCCATATCTGCATCTCGAATGGTCGAACGACTTGAAACCAAGTTTTCGTATTGAGTCGAAATTTCATTGAGCGCTGATTCTAATCTGTTCTGCATAGAACCTAGCTCGACTTGTTTTTTAGATGTCATATCTAGGAAATTATCTATTGTTGCAAAATATTCACCATTATCATTTTCTAATACTTTTCCAAAGTTGCTAAAATCAAGGATTAGGAAAGAAGTTGACAGGTTTATTGAACTAGATTCGGTATTATTTATTCCGACTTGCATGTTGAGATTATTTTTAAAATCGCAGGCTTTATTATTTTGAGAGTCAATGACAGCACCTGATGCTGTTGATTTAAACAATGTCAATCCTTTTTCTTCATAGTAGCTATTATACAAACAATTCGATATGCTTATATTAGACTCAGCTCTTGCAACAAGCACTGCCGTTACATCATCAACACAAGTCACAATTTGGCAATCTGAAATAGTTACATTACCAGCAGCTGTACCAAGAAGTATACTATCTATATTTTTTCCATCTCCTTCAAATGAACAATTTTTCATTGAAGATTGATTTGCAAGAGAGCCAACAAGCCCACCCCTACCGAAATTTTTTGCTTCAACATGTCCTTTAAACGTACAGTTTTTTATATCACCAAAATACGAACCAACAAGCCCACCAGAAAAAGTACTTCCTAATACATTACTAGTGGAATAACAATTCTTGATTAAGCAAATTTTGTTTGTTGAATAATTACTATAAGAAAATCCAACTAAACCGCCTGTATAAGTACTACCTAAAACTTTACCTGTAGAATAACAATTTATAGCTTGTGAATAATAGAATTTACCAATTAAACCTCCAACATGACTCGCGTTCTCGGCAAAAACATTCGCTGTAGAATAACAATTTGTAACCTCAGCTCCCATTAATGAACCAATCAAGCCACCTATATGATTATCAGATCCATAAACATCTCCAGATGAAAAACAATTTATAACACAAGCATTGTATGAATACACATCTCCGATAAGTCCACCAGTGATTTCATTGCCTTGTACTGTAATATTTGATGAGGTATCTATTATCGTTCCTCCTTGAAGATATCCAACCCCACCTCCAATATTATTAATACCTTTTATATAACCAGTAACAACATTATTTTCTATATTAGAAGAAAGAACATGTCCAGCCAGCCCACCGACTCTATTCTGCCCGACAATATCCACATTTTCTACTTTTAGGTTTTTGATTGTTCCTCTTACATACCCAAACAAACCTTGATAATCACTAGTAGTTCTATCAATTTTAACATTGGATATTGTATACCCATTGCCATCGAAAGTTCCTCTAAAAACTTTCGAATTTGTTGAATAATCCCCAATCGGAGTCCAGCCTCCATTATTAAGTATTTGTTCATCACAATATTCACCAAGGTCAATATCAGCTCCCATTACAAAGATATCACCAGCAGAAACTTTTCCATTATTCGTCAGTTCCACAAGTGCTAACAAATCATTCAAATCACAAATAGAATATTCTCCGTCTGTTAAATCAACTGTTCTATTCTCAACTTCAGATAATCGTTTCATTCCACTAGTATCAATTCTATCAATATCTTTGATAAAGCCTTGAGTATTAACTGTCGGGCCTTGAATCTCCGTAGTCTTTTTTTCTACAACATCAAACAACTTCACACCGTTGTATTCTGCTGTGCTATACAACCTTTCTATTTCTTTTGTTAATGCGTTTGCCTCAGATTGGATAGCACTCAAAGATTGCGCCCCATAGGTTCCATTTCTTGCTTGGGTTGCAAGAGCTCGAAGTCTTTCTGCATGGTTTTGCATTTCGCTTAAAGTATCGCTTGCGGTTGCGACCATATCCATACCCATTGCAACGTTATCCTCTGCAACTTTGTACGCGCTCATCTTTGTGGTC
>JAZRJK010000052.1:0-20809 GCA_045645765.1 Candidatus Gastranaerophilaceae bacterium | reverse complement strand
TTTCTTTTTGGCGTTTAGTTAAGCCTGTAAAATTATCATTAATAAGTTCTACAGATTGTTCTGTTTTAGAGTTTTTTTCTATTAACTTCATTGGAATTGCTGCATTCAATACTGTTACAAAATCTGTACAATAGTAGTTTGCAACCCATTCTAAGAGTTTTAAATATTTAATAGAAAATAGAGGGGTTTCATCGAGTATACGATTAATTTTTTTTACTTTAATTCCTTCAGGAACGTAATCACTAAAGCCGACAACAAAGGCATTTATTAAGCCTTGACGTCCAAAAGGTACAAGCACTGCTTGACCGACCTGAATAACATTTTGCATTTCATCAGGTATTGAATAGCTGAATGTTTTAACTCCCAGCCCCTTAATATTTACTAAAACTAACGCGTATTTCATCATTTTTATTATACATTAAAAGTTAGTAAGAAAATAGGTAATAAAAAAGGTGACGCTATTTTAACGTCACCTGAATAATGTAAAATTTTGTTTATTTATTATGATATATTACAAATTTATCTTTGACATCTAAAAAGCTTTTTTTATTTGGTTCAATATCAAAAATTGCATAAGCTTCTTTTTCAACTTTTGGTAAAGATTGAACAAATTTATCACCTGTAGCTTCAGCTATTGAATCCATTAGCCTTTTTATACTAACTTCACCAACCATGTCAGCACCTTTATAGTTTTTACCTAAAGCTAAAGGAATAGCACCTTTAATATCCGCAGCAATAGCACCGTCTTGAAGAGCTGTTGTTGAAAAACCTGAAAGTACTCTGGTTTTATGATTAAAAATCATTAACTTTCCTTTACTTGCTGGAGCAATGGTTTCTGGTGAATCGATTGACATAATTCTCATAAGATATACCCCCTTATATAATACACTATATAATAGTATCACAAAAAAGGATTATGCAACTATATATTTGAATTTATTATTCTATCAATACAAGCTTTTTGCGAAATATTCCATTCGCGAGCAGTGATTCTTGATACTTTTAGTCCTGTACGTTCGATTATAGCTTGTTTTTTCATATTTGAAACTTTTGCCGGTGATTTATCTTCTACACCATCGCATTCAATTACGAATTTGTCATCAACTAATAAGTCAACACTTAGTCCTGCAATATCTTCACCACATACGACCTTATGTCCTAAATCACGGAAAGCTTGTGCTACTTCTTTTTCAAAGGAGTTTTTATAAATATTTTCATCAAAATCATCTGAATTTATTAGTGCATAACGATTTTCGTATTCTTCAATGAATCCAAAATAGCTTCTTAAAATACCTTCAGGTAATTCCCTAGGATTTTTAGAAATAAAGTTTATAGTTTTATATCTTGCTCTTGTGATTGCAACGTTAAATAAATTTGGTTTTTGCAAGAATATCAAGCTTTGTGGGTAACTATTTTGTGCATACGCCCACGAAATAAGCATAATATCTCTTTCGTCACCTTGGAAAGTGTGCGCTGTACCGATTTCAATTTGGTGTTTTTCCATCATATGCTCTGATAAAACTTTTGATACAGAGATTTTCAATTGTTCAACCTGAGCTCTAAACGGTGAAATAATACCAATACTAACAGGTTTGTGTTCTGGATTACTTACACCTTTTCTTTCATCCTCAACCACAATTTCGTGCAATCTTTTTACAAGAGCTTCAATTTCCGGAAGATTTCTTGTTGCGTCTGAATCTACCTTACCATCAGGAACAACAACCGCTTCAATCACCTTTGAAGAATTATCGTTTCTACGCATAACTTTTATTCTGTTACCATAAAACTCTTTGTTTGAATAATTAATGATTGGTGGCAAGCTTCTAAAATGCTCATCCAATAACACTGGATGCATTGAATAATAATTTGCCAAATCAAACATTGAATTTGTTCTAAATCTCCACATTAGCTGATATCTGTCATTAATACCATATTGCGACATAAAAGATTGTTCTTTTGCTTTTTCTAAGAAAGACAAGTGTGGTAATTGTTTGTCATCACCAACAACAACTGCCTTTTTAGCACGATAAAGAATTGGGAAAGCGCTTGCGATATCGCATTGAGATGCTTCGTCAATAATTACGACATCAAATAAGCCTGGTTTCAATGGAAGTGAGCCAGAAACGTTGTATGTTGTAACGCACCAACAAGGAAATGCTTCTAAAAGTGGCTTAAAATCTTCTGTTTCTAAAAGTCTACTTTGAAGATTTTTCTTTCTTTCGACAAGAGATTTAGAATGTACAAATAGTCTTTGGCGTTTTATAGAATCTCTCATTAATCCTTTTAAAGCTTCTCTGCGTTTACATTTAAGAATATCAATAGCTAACTTGCGTTGCTTTTTACGCATTGTTCTCAACTGTTCAGAAATAACATGAATATTACCAATTGTCTGAATTTGAGTTTCGATCATTCTAGCTTTACAAATAAGTTTAGCAAACTCTAATTCAGTTTTTAAAATCATTAAGTTTTCATTATTAACTTCAAAATTAGTTTTAATAATCTTTTTAAGCTTACCTAAAGACGAACCGTTTTTTAAGCTCGCTAAGAAACCAGCTTTTTCTAGGTTTGATGTTAAAGTGTTAATTATTTCTTCAACAGCTTTTATTTCATCATTTTTTAAATTTGATTTAATGTATTGATGATTTCTATGATTAGGTTCTTCAAGCTTAATTTCTTCATTCACCCCAGTCCAATCATTTTCAAGCTTAATGATTTGCTCAGCTTTATTTTCCAAATCTTTTACTGATTTCAAAAGAGCTTCCATATCCGGAACATCACACATTATTGAACTTTCTACACCATCATCTAAATCAACTTTATTAGAAAGCAAGTCTTGTAATTGCATAGAAAGCTCTCTCTGATAGTTCAAACGCCCAGCTCTTAGAGCTAAGAATGGTGCGCCTAATTGATTAAGTCTTTCAGCTACAACGTCAACAGCTTTATCCATTCTTGATGCAACAAGAACAGTTTTTCCATTTGCTATTAGATGTGATACCAAATTTACAATTGTTTGAGATTTACCAGTTCCTGGAGGGCCAAAAACTGAGACTAATTTTGAGTTTTCTACGTTTCTTACAACATTGAATTGTGCATCAGATAATGATAACGGAGTTACAGGGAAAAAGTCTGCAATTGTTTTTTGTTGACAATCAGTAGGCTTTGACTGAGTATATTCTTCGTTAATCATATTCAAAACAGTTTCACGATAAACACCGCTTGGTTTTTCAGCAATTTGAGTTAGTTCATGTAAAACACCCGCAGTTACAGCAGGACGTTTTGTAAGAATAATTGCGCACTGTTTTGTTAAATGAATTTTTTCTAATTGAGGAACAGCTTTTTTATTATTTTCTTCCTCTTCTTCTATAATTTCATCAATATTTTCTGCGTTAATTTGTGTATTATAAAAATCTTTCGTAATGTTATCTTCTTTAACATCCATTTCATGATTAAGTGAAATATCAATATCAGGAACGATTGACTTAAGAGTTGTTAAAAAGATATCCATTTTCTCTTGCGTAATAGGAACTTGTGGTACAACGTCTAAAAGCCCTTCAAGGAGTTGCTCGGTTTCATCTTCATCATCACTTTTTTTCATAAGAGCAGTTAATGCGCCTGTATTAAGTGAAAGAAATTCGTCTGTAAGCATACAGTTAATATTTACACCATTTCTTTCCAAACGACAAGGAGAATAAAGAAGTGGGGTTAAAAACTCGTTTTTCTTACCAGCTTTAGCTTTACCAACAAGGAAAAGATAACCATAAATAAGATATTTATCTTTTTGGCTTGTCTCAGACTGAATCATTAATTCAGTAAGCTTTGAGTTTGAACCTTCAAGGCGCAAATGTTCAAGGCCTTCTGTAAACAAACGATCTTCTTCATCTAAAAAAATCCATTTATTATCTCTATCAGCTTTTAAGTTTCTAAAAGTAGAACTTTTAACTTCCTCTCTAACACAATCATGAAGATATTGGCTAAGTTTTTTAATAAAACTGTTGTTAAATGCAGAATTTATCGCTCTTGTTGCTTCTTGTAACATTTCTTTTCCTTTTAAATTGTAAGGTGCATTAAATGCACCATTGTAATTTCTCTCGTACTTATATCAAGTAAATTATAGCATATAGCTCTAAATTATGCTAGAATAATTTTATGAAATCGAGAGTTTTAATTTTAAGTTTTTTATTAACATTCAGTGTAGCTTTTGCTGAGCCTGTTGAAAATGTGGCGCAGCCTGTTACTGCTCCACCAATAACCCAGCCACAAAACATCGCGTTTGAAAACTGTACAAAGATGTTCCCAGTCAATAAAGAAAAGCTTTTTTATTTAACGTTGAGTGCTGTTACTGCTAACAAATTTTCAATTGACGAAATTCAAACTCAGAATGGATATGTTATATTTTCAGCAGCTAATAATAAATACTTAGCAACAATTGCAGGAATTGATGCCGATAATTCGATTTTAAAAATAACACCTTGTAATGAAATATATTTTTTCCCACCAGGGGTATTTTTAGGAATGTTTAAATATATTGAACTTAATTTGAATACAGAGATAAAATAAAAGTTTAAATTTTTGTTATGAATAAGATATATATGTTTTTTTAGAATGTATATCTTGCTGTTATTCCTCCCCCCAAAATATTCGCATTAGCTTCAACAGAAATATTTTTATTAGCATTCCATGTTGCTTTTAATTCAGGAGATAAAACGCAGCCTTCTTTATGAGGCTTGAACACTTGTGTTAATGATTTTGTAATTTGCCCATCTGTCGCTGTTGTTGTTAATGATATATCTTTTGCGTTATTTCTGGCATATTGACCAGATACACCAGCACCAAATGTAAATTTACCATTATTAGTAGTATAATTTGCCATAACTTTTAAGCCAGCAGTTGTTACTGCAGGTTTCCATTCGGCAAATTCACGACCTTCTTCAACTATATCATTAACTTGAACTTTTTGTATTATACTTACTTGATTATTACCTTTTAACAAGCTTCTTGTGTAATTTGCATTAGCTGATAAGTCTAAGCCCCAGTTTTTATTAATATCAAACTCTTTACCAATTTCAACATCAGCAGAAAGACCTGTACCTGCTGTTACTCCAGCCCCAGCATAAAAACCTTTATGCTGAACTTTACCTTCAGCAGTAGGTCCAAATAATAAAATTCTATCAGTGCCATAATGTTTGTAAGAAGCATTAAGTCCTACATTACCTGTTAAAACTGGCGCTTGTTTTTTTTTCATTAATTGGTGGTGTCATAAAATTTCTCCTTTTTTAAATAAAACTCGTGTATGCTTATATAAAGTTTTTTAAGAAAAGAAAATTGCCCCATCCCATTATATCATATCATATCATCTATGGCATTATACCTGAACTACAGCCTTAAAAAATCATATTAACAAAACTTAATATTTAGCAAGTTTTTGATAGTTAATTTAATTTCTTGTAAACTATTAAAAGAGGTTATTCATGAAAAGATTTTTAATGATAATATTTTCAATATTTTTACTAACAGGTTGTTCAAATAAAACAACTGATAAAGAAATCACTTTTTGGACGCTTCAGATGGGAGATTTTGCGCCATATATTGATGAGGTTATTCAAGATTATGAAAGTTCACATATAGGAGTTAAAATTAAATGGGTGGATGTGCCTTTTTCAGAAGGCGAAAAAAGAACTCTCGCTGCAGTAATGACTGATAACCCTCCTGATTTAATCAATTTAAATCCTGATTTTTCAGCTTTGCTTGCTCAAAAGGGAACTCTTTGGGAAATAGATAATACAGAGTTAACTTCATTTACACCAGATATTGTTGAGGCTTTGAAATACAAGGATAAAAACTACTCAATCCCTTGGTATGCAACAAGTGCAATAACAATTTATAATAAGGATTTATTTAATAAGTCTGGTTTAATGCGCTTACCCAAAACTTATCAAGAACTTGCATCTATTTCAGAAAAAATTAAAATAAATACAGGCGCCTATTCTTATCTTCCAACGATTACAGAAAACGATACAATGGTTAAAATCCTTAATAAGTATGGTATTTCTGATGTTAAAGATTATAATTCAAAACAAAGTCAAGAAGTCTTTAATATGTTTAAAACTTTATACCAAAAGGATTTAATCCCTCCTGAAACAATTACAATGACACACAGAGAAGCATTAGAACAATATATGGCAGGAAAAACTGTATTTTATCAAGGTGGAGCTAATTTTTTAAATATGATAAAAGAGAATGCTCCTAAAATCTTTGCCCAAACCGATGTCGCAGAACAGATTAAAGGCCCAATGGGACAGAATGATTTTTCAGTAATGAATTTTGTTATTCCTTTAAGAGCAAAAAATAAAAAAGAAGCTCTAGATTTTTGCTTATATTTAACAAATGAAGAAAACCAATTAAAACTTGCCAAACTAACAAATGTAATTGTTACAAATTCTAATGCTTTGAACGATAAGTTTTATAATGATTATTCTGATTTAACGGCAAAATCACGTTCATTGAGCGCAAAACAGATTCAGAAAATCACACCAGCACTTAAACAGAAACAAGGTCAAAAAGAAATCAATTTAGGAGTAAATAAGGCTGTTCAAGAGATTCTTTTGAATAAAGATTCAACAGAAAACATTTTGAATAAGCTCACAAGGACTCTTAACGAGTTAACTTTTCAATAAATCCATATACAGTATATTCTTCTTTTGTTTTTCCCAACTGTGCAAATATATTTTTGGCTGTTTTCAATTCTTTTAAAGCAAGTTTTTTATCCGTTTTCATAATAATTCTTGCTATTTCCATTTTTATTAAACCTAGATGAAATTTATATTTTTCAAATTCAGATTCTTCTTTTACCACAGTCCGAAATTTTTCTGAACATTCTTCAAAATTACGAACTATCTTTTTTAAAATATCTTCCTCCGAAAATAAGATTTTAATATATTTTTTACGATCTACGTTTGGATTTTTAGTATAAAGATGCTTTAAATCAACAATCCTCGCTAACTGATGTATTGGATCATCATTAATTTTTGCGATTTCTAAACTTCTCTTAATAAGAACTTCTTTCAATTCAAAAGGCAATGGCTCAAATTTAATTAAAGAGGAATATATTATACCTGTAAAATTAGACAATCCTGCGTTTAAACACTGCTCAGCAAATTGCTGAGCTTTATATATAAATAGCTCAACGGCCCCAGCTTGTCTGTAATTAGTTTCCTGCAATTGCATTTGAGTAATTAAAAAACGCGTATCTGTATCAGCTTTTTTTAATGCTTTTTTGCTAAAAGCATCAAACTGTTTATTTATAATATTAATTTTTAAAGAATCCATATAAATATATAACCTAAAAAAAAATAAATTTGACATATAAATTTATATTTATTTCTGTTTAGTTTATAATTTTAAGGTAAATGTAAGAATTGAGGATTAAAAATGTTAAAAGATTTTTTCTTAAATGAATTGAAAAATGCTATAAAAAAAGCTGTTGAAAACAATAAACTTGGACAAATGGGAGTAAATGATGACTTCTCTTTGATAATTGAAAAACCGAAAAACGCTGATTTCGGAGATTTCGCTGTAAATGTATCATCTTTGGCTCGCGTTGCAAAAATAGCTCCACCTATGATTGCAAACGCAATTATTGATCAATTATCTAATGAAAACTATTCTACTTCTGTTGTAGGTGGTTTTATTAACTTCAAAATAGAAAATTCTCTTTTAGCAGATGCTGTTGCAGAAATCTTAGAACGTGGTGAGAACTATGGTCGCCCACAAGATGTTCCAGTTGAAAAAATCCTATTAGAGTACGTTTCAGCTAATCCTACTGGTCCTTTCCACATTGGCCACGGTCGTTGGGCTGCGATGGGTAGCGCATTAGCTAATCTTTTAAAATTCTATGGTCACGAAGTTCATCAAGAATTTTATATCAACGATGCTGGTAGTCAGATTCAAAAGCTTGGAAATTCTTTAAGAATTAGAATTGGTCAAGAATTAGGCGAAGATATTGATTTTCCTACTGATGAAATCGAAAAGAAAAATTTCTACCCAGGGGATTATTTAGTCCCAGTTGCAAAGAAATTTTTAGGGGTAAATAAGATAGAAAAAAGTTCTGATGTAGAACTTCAAGTCCTTTGTGACTTTGCAAAAGCTGAAATGGAAGCTTGTCAAAAAGCTCTATTAGAAGATTTTAGAGTACAATTTGATGAATTCTATTCAGAGCTTTCACTTCATAATTCAGGCAAAGTCGAAGAAAGCTATAGAGAGCTTATTGAAAAAGGTATGCTTTACGAACAAGAAGGCGCAATGTGGTTTAAGTCTACTCAATTTGGTGATGATCAAGACCGTGTTATTAAGAAAGCTGATGGCTCAAATACTTATTTAACAGCTGATATTGCTTATCATATTGATAAATTAAGACGTGGATATGATAGATTAATTAATATATGGGGTGCAGATCACCACGGATATGTTGCTCGTGTTAAGGCTTCAATTGAAGCACTGGGATATGATCCAAACAAATTAGAAGTCCTTTTAGGACAGCTTGTAAACCTTGTTATAAATGGTGAAGAAGTTCGTATGGGTAAACGTAAAAATATGGTTACTCTAGATGACTTAATAGAAGAAGTTGGTATTGATGCAACTCGTTACTGGATGGCAATGAGAAATATTGATATGACTCTTGATTTTGATATTGAACTTGCAAAACGCTCAACAGATGAAAACCCAGTATTTTATGTTCAATATGCTTACGCTAGAGTTTGTTCAATTCTTAGAAATGCAATTAGCGAAAAATTAAACACAGAAACTGGTGAAAAATCACCTGCTCCGCTTACTGAAGCTGAATTAGAAGATTTAGTTAAAAACTTTGATAAAGATGCGTTCTTAAAAACTACTGATTGTGCGAAATCTTTGGTTCTTAAACTTGAAGAATTTAAATCTGTAATCGTGCTTTCAGCTCAAAACAGAACTGTTTATACAATTTGTAGATATGTTCAAGAACTTGCAGCAGAATTTCATTCATTCTATAACGCAAATCGTGTTATTTGTGACGATAAAGAGCTTATGAAATCGAGATTAGCTCTAATGGTTGCAATTAAAACCACATTAAAGAACGCTCTTGATATCTTAGCTGTATCTGCTCCTGAACGTATGTAGTAAATTATGATAGACAAAATAATACAAGCTTTAATAGATGCTAAACAGCCAAGAAGTGAATTTGTAGAACTTATGGAACAGTTCAAAGACCCTTATTTGGTTTTAATTGGTTGTATTTTGAGCCTAAGGACAAATGACAAAACAACTTATCCGGCAACTTTAAGAATGTTAGAACTCGCAAAAACTCCTCAGGAAATGATGGGGGTAAATGTAAAGGATTTAGCGCAGGCTATTTACCCCGTTGGGTTTTATGAAAACAAAGCAAGGCAGATAATAGAGCTTTCTCGCCAAATTGTAGAAGAACTCAACGGAAAAGTTCCTGATGAAATAGAAGATTTAGTTAAATTCAACGGAGTTGGACGAAAAACTGCTAATCTTGTTTTAGCAAAAGGCTTCAATAAACCTGCAATTTGTGTTGACGTGCATGTCCATAGGATTTTTAATCGTTTAGGCTATATTAAAACAAAAAATCCGGAAGAAACAGAATTCGCATTACGTGAAAAATTGCCGCAAAAACACTGGCTTGATATAAATACACTTTTGGTTACCCACGGACAAAATATTTGCAAACCACAAAGACCAAATTGCACAGAATGTCCTATCGAAAAATGGTGTGAGAAAAAAATATCAATAACAACTTAAAATATTATCAATATTAACTAAATAGAGTACTTGCAAAAGTGAATTGTTTATCGTAATATAATCTTATGGCGACATGGCCAAGTGGTAAGGCAGAAGCCTGCAAAGCTTTTATTCCCCAGTTCGAATCTGGGTGTCGCCTTTTTTATTTTTAGAACTAATCACAAATTATAAAGAGAATATGGAAAGTATAGAATTAAATCAGTTCTGGGAGCAAATAAAAGGTGAGCTAATTGAAGCGTTACCTGAAAACGCTCATCCTTGGATAAATCCTCTTGAAATCTCTGGATATGACAAAGGCGTTTTAACAGTAGTAACAGGACAAATCATGGGTCGTGATTTACTACGCAAAAACCACTACAAGCAAATTGTAGAAGTTCTAAAAAAAATTACACAAAACGAGAATTCTGATTTAAACATCATTTATGATGCAAATGCAGCTAAAAGTTTAAAGAAAGAAAGCGAAAAGTATCAAAAGAAAATAGCTGCCGCGGCAATGAAAGAACAAGCAATGGAAAATCTTTCATATATGCAATCTGCGTCAAATCTAAATTTAAAATACAAATTTGAAAACTTTGTTGTGGGAGATAATAATAAATTTCCTCACGCTGTTGCTATGGCAGTTGCCAAAGCCCCTGCGCAAAAATATAACCCTCTTTTTATCTATGGAAACTCTGGTTTAGGTAAAACGCACTTAATGCAGGCAATTGGTCATTATACATTATTCAACAACCCAAAGTTAAAAGTTAAATATACAAAAACAGAGGATTATATAAACGATTTTATTTCTAATTCTAGAAATAGCAAAGACCAAGTTGAAAACATGTCTAAATTTAACCGAAAATATACAAATATTGATATTATTTTAATCGATGATATTCAATTTATTGAAGGTAAGAAAAAGACAATGGATCAAATGCAACATACTTTTGATAGTCTTTATAATAAAGGGAAACAAATTGTTATAACTTCTGATAGACTACCAAAAGATATTCCAAATTTAACAGCTGCATTAGATTCACGATTTGCAATGGGATTAATGGTTGAATTAACTGCCCCTGAAGAAGATACAAGATTTGAAATTATTAAAAAACTTGCAAATGATAATGGTTTAATATTTGAAGAAAAAGCGTTACGCTATATTGCTAAAAATTTCTGCAAAAATGTCCGCGAACTTGAAGGTGCTTTTAATAAAGTCTGCGCTTATGCAGAAATTACAGAACAAGCCCTAGATTTAAAACTAGCAAAAGAAGTCCTCAAGTGCGATGATAATACAAATGAAATAAGCTTTGAAACAATTGCACAAATTACAGCCCAATATTATGGGATTGATATCTCCGATTTAAAAGGAACTGCAAGAGGGCAAAAAGTCTCTACCGCAAGACACATGGCCATATACCTAGCAAGAGAAATCACTGAAAAAAGTTTTGTAAGTATTGCTGAATATTATAATAAAAAACATACGACTATAATGTTTGCACATGAAAAAATAAAAAAAGAAATCGTAGCGAATAACGATCTAGCCTGTGCTGCAAGAGAAATTAAACAGGCGTTAAAAGTTAATAGCCAAATTCGGTAGTCGTATATTAAAATCTTCTATGATAGTTTTATTAGGTAGGAGTAAATAAATATCGAGGGAATATGTTAGACAATATTAAATACCTAATGAATTTGAAAACAGTAGATAAAAATATTTTAGATGGTAATTTTGAGCTTGCTTTAGAAAAACTAAATTTTTTAATTAGAGAAGAATATAAGCCTTCTGTTACATATCTAAAAAGAGGGAAATTATGTAAAAAGCTCCTAATGTATGATGATGCATATTCGGATTTTACCTACGTTATAGGTCATTGCGCCCATAAACAAGAAGCCTTCTACGAAAGAGTTTTTCTTAACTATGAAATATCAAATTATTATGAAGCTATTACTGATGCCAATATCGTACTAAGCTGGGATGAAAACAATTTTGAAGTAAAAAGAATCAAATTATTATCCTTAATTTTTTCAATGCAAAATGAGCTGGCTAAAAACTATGCATTAGAAATTTTTGATTATCATAAATATAAAACTATTCAATTTTTATTCAATGAAGTTGCTCTATCTTTAGCAAAAGATGAATACAAAAATGCTATGCGCTTGCTTGAAACTATTGATAGTATTGACAAGGATAATCCTATAAAACTTCTTAAAGAAGCAAGTATTTATGGACTTATTGGTAATAAAGAAAAACAAAAAGAAATTACATCAAAGATAGATTCGATTTTCCCAAAATATTTTGTATCACACTTTAGATTCACAGATATGTACCAAGAAAAAGATTTATTAGAAATTTGTTTTTTACTTGAATTAGAAATTTTTGATAAACAAGGGCTATTTTTATATCCATTTAGAATCCTTGAAGGGTATAAAAATCACCTTGAAGGTCATATTATTGATTCTAAAGAATGTTTCGAAAAGGCTATTGAAATTAACCCTACAAAACCGGAAGGCTATGTCCTACTAGCGCAAACCCTACAGTTAATGTCAGGATATGATAACCCTGAATATCGTAAAGAAGCCGAATATAATTATCGAAAAGCTATGGAAATCTATCAAAAAGAGAATTTGTCTGAAAAAGTTGAAGATATGAAACGTCAGCTAAAGCATTTAAATTCAAACTTAACTTTTAAGGGATAAATAAAAAAGAAAATTAAATAAAGGGTAAATAATCTTATTTACCCTTTATTTAATTAAACCTATAAATTATTTTTCAAAAACCAATTCATCATTCTGAACATCAATTTTTATACAGTCTCCATCAATGAAATTTTGTGCTAAGATCAACTTTGATAATGGGTTTTCAACAAGCTGACGAATAACTCTTTTCAACGGTCTCGCACCATAAATTGGATTAAAACCTCGAGTTGCAAGAAATTCTTTTGCATCTTCACTTATTTCAAAGCTTATATTGTGTTCTTTTAGTAGATTATGCAAATTATCCATTTGAATATCAACAATTTTAGATAATTGTTGTAGTGTAAGCGCTTTGAAGAAAATAGTTTCATCTACTCTGTTTAAGAACTCTGGTTTAAATTTTTCTTTCATTATTGCATTTACTTTTTCTTTTGTTTCTTCAAAGTTACCGCCATTTAATGAAGCATTTAGCGAGTCTTCTAAAATAACATCAGAGCCAATATTACTTGTCATAATAATAACAGTGTTTTTAAAATCAACAGTTCTTCCTTTTGAATCTGTCAAACGTCCATCATCAAAGATTTGCAACATAATATTAAATACATCTGGATGAGCTTTTTCAATTTCATCAAAAAGCACAACTGAATAAGGCTTACGTCTTACAGCTTCAGTAAGTTGTCCACCTTCTTCGTAACCAACATATCCTGGAGGAGCTCCAACAAGACGTGAAACGTTATGTTTTTCCATGTATTCTGACATATCAATTCTAATAATTGCGTCATCATCATTAAATAAGAATTCAGCTAAAGTTTTAGCTAATTCTGTTTTACCAACCCCAGTTGGACCTAAGAAAATAAATGTTCCAATTGGACGTTTTGGGTCTTTTAAGCCAGAACGAGCTCGGCGAATTGCATCTGATACAGTATCGACCGCTTCTTCTTGTCCGATTAAACGTTTGTGAAGAACATCTTCCATGCTTAGTAATTTCTGCATTTCTGATTCTACAAGTTTTGTAACAGGGATACCTGTCCATTTGCTTACAATATTAGCGATATCATCACCATTAATTTCTTCTTTAAGAAGTTGATTTTCTGATTTTTCTTTACCTTGAACAGCTTGAAGCTTTTTCTCTAGTTCCATTAATTTACCATATTTTAACTCAGCTGCAAGTTGTAAATCTGTGTTACGTTCAGCTTCCGCGATTTGAATTTTAACTTTATCAATTTGTTCTTTAATACCAGCTTCGCCTGAAATAGTATTTTTTTCTAACTCCCATTGAGTTTTAAGAGTTGTTATTTTTTCATCAAGAGTATTAATTTCAGCTGTTAGTTTTTCGATTTTAGCTAAACATTCTGGTGTTGTTTCTTTTTTTAAAGCTTCGCGTTCTACTTCTAATTGAATTTTTTGACGGAACATCGTATCAATTTCTTCCGGCATGCTATCAATTTCAATCCTTAAAGCAGATGCAGCTTCGTCAATTAAGTCGATGGCTTTATCTGGTAAAAATCTATCAGTAATATACCTATCAGAAAGCTTTGCAGCTTGGATTAAAGCACTATCTAAAATGCGAATTCCATGATGAACTTCATATTTTTCTTTTAATCCACGAAGAATTGAAATAGTGTCTTCTACGCTTGGCTCGTCAACAAGAACAGGTTGAAAACGCCTTTCTAAAGCAGGGTCTTTTTCTATGTATTTACGATATTCATTAATTGTAGTTGCACCAATAGTTCTAAGTTCACCTCTTGCCAACATTGGTTTAAGAAGGTTACCAGCATCCATTGAACCTTCTGTTGCTCCTGCTCCGACTACAGTATGAAGCTCATCGATAAACATAACAATTTCACCATTTGAGTCTTCAACTTCTTTAAGAACAGCTTTTAAACGTTCTTCAAACTCTCCCCTAAATTTTGCACCTGCAACAAGGGCACCTAAATCAAGAGAAATTAAAGTTACTTCTTTTAAACTTTCTGGAACATCACCGCGAATAATTCTTTGTGCTAAACCTTCAACGATTGCAGTTTTACCAACCCCCGGCTCACCAATTAGAACAGGATTATTCTTTGTTCTTCTATTTAAAACTTGAATTATGCGACGGACCTCTTCATCACGTCCAATCACTGGATCCAATTTCCCCTTACGAGCTTTTTCAGTCAAATCAGTTGAATATTTTTGAAGAGCTTTTAAATTTTCTTCAGCGTTTTTATTATCCACTTTTTTATTACCTCTTATTTTTTTCATTGCATTTAAAACTGTATTAAAACTTGTTCCTTGCTGTTTTAATAGACTTTGTATAAAAGAATTTTCAAGCTTTGTCATTGCCAAAAGCAAACATTCTATTCCCACAAAATCATCTTTCAAATTTTCAGCCTCAGCAAAAGCCTGTTCAAAAAGAGTATTTGTTTCTTTTGAAAGAAAAACTTGTTGAGAGCTACTCGGTGCCAAAATTGTAGGAAACGATTTAATTTTTGCTATAATTTCATTGATGAAATGTTGATTTAAGAGCTTTAATTCTTGAAGATAATCTTTTGAGATACCTTTATCTTCAAGCATCGCTAATATAATATGTTCAGGTTGAACTTCTGTATTTTTATAGAAATCTTTTTTTGCATTTGCAGCAAAAATAATTTCTTGCGTGTAATTTGTAAACTTTTCAAAATTTATCATAGTTTTAAACTCCGTATATTATCATTTTAATGATATTTTTACAAAGTCAAGATTTTTTTAATGTTTATTTAATAATTGATAATAAATAAAAACGAGATGAAAAATTTAAAATTAATCATCTCGTTTTTAAATTATATAATTTTAATTAAAATTATACGTTAGCCATTGCTTTAGGTCCAGCATTAACAATTTCTGCAGGCATATTTGGATATTTTTCTGCAAAGTTATCAGCGAACATTTGAGCAAGTTTGTTAGCTTGAGCATCATAAGCTGCTTTATCTTCCCACATTCCTCTAGCATCAAGCATTTCAGCTGGAACATTTGGACAGCTTGTTGGATAATCTACGTTGAATACATCGTGGTGTTTGAATTCGATTGAATCAAAAGAACCATCTAATGCAGCAGAAACCATAGCTCTTGTGTAAGCTAATTTCATACGTTTAGCACCCATAGAAGCGCTTCCGCCAGCCCAACCTGTGTTTACTAAGTAAACTTTTGTACCATATTGGTCTAATTTGTCACCTAACATTTTAGCGTAAACAGATGCATCCATAGGCATGAATGGTTCACCGAATAATGTTGAGAATGTAGGTTGTGGCTCAGTAATACCTCTTTCAGTACCAGCAAGTTTAGAAGTGAAACCTGTTACGAAGTGATACATAGCAGCATTTTTGTCTAATCTTGAGATTGGAGGTAATACACCAAATGCGTCAGCTGTTAAGAATACAACAACTTTTGGAATACCACCCATAGAAGGTACTTGAGCATTGTTAATGTATTCGATTGGGTAACCAACACGAGTGTTTTCAGTTAATGAATCGTCATTGAAATCAAATTCACGAGTTTCCGGATCCATAACTACGTTTTCTACTAATGAACCAAATTTAATAGCGTTATAAATTTCTGGTTCATTTTCTTCTGTAAGGTTAATACATTTAGCATAGCATCCACCTTCGAAGTTGAATACGCCGTCAGGTGACCAACCGTGTTCGTCATCACCGATAAGTTTTCTGTTTGGATCAGCTGATAAAGTTGTTTTACCTGTACCAGAAAGGCCAAAGAATACAGCTGTTTCATTAGTTTCTGGGTCCATGTTAGCTGAACAGTGCATAGGTAATACGTTCATTTTTGTCATGATGTAGTTCATTGTAGCGAATACAGATTTTTTGATTTCGCCTGAATATTGAGAACCACAAATAATGATAGTTTTAGCTTCATAGTCGATAGCAATACAAGCTTCAGAATTTGTACCATCAACTTCTGGGTTACATTTAAAACCTGGAGCACAAAGAATTGTGTAATCAGCTTCACCGTAGTTAGCTAATTCTTCTGCAGTTGGTCTAATTAATAATTGGTGAATGAACAAGTTTTGGCTTGCCATTTCGTTAACCACTCTGAATTTTTGTTGATATTTTTTATCTGCACCAGCAAAACCATCAAAAATAAAGATTTCTTTATCTTGTAAGTATGATACAATTTTATCTCTTATAGCATTGAATTTTTCTCTGCTAATAGGTCTGTTTACTTTTCCCCAAGCGATATCGTTGTGGATAGTTTCAGTATCTACGATAAATTTATCTTTAGGAGAACGACCAGTGTATTTTCCAGTAGTTACAACTAAAGCACCCGTGTTGCTTAAAGAACCTTCACCTAATCTTAAAGCTGCTTCTGTTAAATGAGCAGGTGTTAGGTTACGGTAAACAGCTTTTGGGTTAGTAATACCCAATTTTTCAATTCCGTAAGTTTCCATTTATAGCTTCCTCCTTTTAAATAAAGCTTTCCTATACAAATTTATTGTATTATAAACACTTTTATAAATCAATCATACAAACGCTATAGAGTGCATAGTAATTGCACAAGGCAAAAATCTTGGACAATTTAATTCAAATCAAAATAAAAAGGTACTCGCGTGTGTCACAAGTACCATTAAATAGTATAGTTTTATAAAAAGATTGTCGTGTGTTATTTTAAATTCTTAGTTAAACTTGCTTTAAGACCTCTTGCTAAGTCATGGCGACCACTTTTTTCATAAATAGCAGTCATTGATTCAAGAAACTTTAAGTTATCAATATTTGGATTTGATTGATTAACAGGAGCTGAATTAACTGGAGTTGTCATTTTTTTTACTTGAGGTTGAGTTACCGCTACCGCCTGAGTTTGTACAGGTTTTGAAACTGGCTGTGGGGCAACAAATTCTTGAATAGAAGATTGCTGTTGGGTAGCAAATTCTCTTAGACGAGGATTGTGAAACTGTGCAGGTATTGTTTCGTAAGGATTTCTGCTTTCTTTTTGATAAGCATTTAAACCATAATTTACAGTACTGTAAGGTTTTTCAACACTTGCATATGATTGTTGATTAGCAAGTGCACTTTTATGCAAATTGATTTCTCTATCTGTTAAAGATTGCGATAATCCAATCTTCATCTCAGGTTCTCTACGTCTAAACAACCTGACTACAGAAAAGATTAATAACCCTACTAACCCAAAAGAAACAGCTTTATTTGTCACATCTGACTTAGTATCTTCATCTATTGAATCTTTAATTGCTGCTACTGTAGATGAAGATTTTAGCTTATCAAACATTGATGACGTTTTAACATCTTCAAAAGACTCGTTATAAATAGGAGCGTAGCTTTCAATCGGATTATTTAACTTCAAGCTTAGCGTAGAATTCTTAACAGGAACTGATGTTACTAAAGCATCGAAAGTAACTGTTGCTGCAGAAGCATTGTCTGCCTGAAAAAAGATGCTCAAACCATTGCCTTGAGACTCAACCATTACAGAATCCACATTTGATACATTGTTATAGATTGTATTCAAACTTTTTGAAGCTCTAATATCTTTCATTGATAAAGTAATTTTATTTGGACCTTGAATGACTTTTTTTACATCAACAGCCTTATCAGACACTAAAACAATATTATATGTATCTTTAATTGGTTCAATTTCTATAGATTGCAAAACATTTTCATCAGCAAAAGCTGTTAAAACTGAAAACATCATACCGAACAACAACAATACTCTTTTCATAAAACTCTCTCTCCCTTGATAATATAGTACATGCTCGGCATGCCTAAGACATCAATCAGAGGATTATAATCTCCATTGACCATATGGTCTAGAAATTAGAGATAGTTGGATATGAATTCTATTAAATCGACAGTTTTATACTGCCCAAAAGAATATAATTTAAGCGCTGCTTCACAGCCTAAACAAGATGTTGTAACAACCTTTACCTCAGAATCTTTAATACATTTTTGCTTTCTATTAAATATTTCTTTCAAAACTTTATATTTGCCGAATTTAAAAAGTCCATTAAGCCCACAACACTTGTCATAATCTTGCATCTCAATGTATTCTAAATTTTCAGTGTTTTCTAATAACCATTTTATATCTTCAAAGTTATTAATATTGCAAGGCTTGTGATAAGTTATTTTTACAGGAATTTTTAATACGAGTTTTTGATTACGTTCTCGTAAATATTCATAAATATTTTTAACATTGATTGTTTTCAAAAATTCGGAATCTTCTTCTGATATACTAGTCCCAACCCACTTAATGTAATCTTTTAAAGATTTTTCACAACTAGCACACGTTGTCACAACATCTTTAATATCATATTTTTTTAATATTTTAATATAACTTTTTAACGAATTGGTAAACTCGTTTAAATCACCCCTTGAAAAATAAGGAATTCCACAACAGTGAAATTTCGGGTTTACAACTTCTATACTCAATTGGTTTAGAATTTTTACAAGAGCCTTGTCCCCCTTAAGCTTGCTTCCGCAACCACCAAAATATAACACCTTTTTATCAAAAACTTGAGATTTACTTGGTCTAATAAAAGTGCACACAATTTTCAGCATTAATCCAAAGATGAAATATTTTTGAAAGAATGTTTTTATTTTTTCAAAAATGTGTGCTTTGAAATATTCTGATTTTGCAGCTATGATTATATCAACAATATCAATACCACTGGGACAAAATTTAGCGCAAGCCCCACATTTTAAACACAGATCCAGATAATGGTTGATTGTTTTTGAAAGCTTTAGCCTCCCATTAATAACCCCTTCTAGCATCACAAACTGCCCGCGAGAAACAGTGCAATCGTTTCCTGTAATTTTGTAAATAGGACATTCGGCTTGGCAAAGCCCACACTTAGAACATTTATGAATTTCTTCTTTAAATTCGATTAAATCTTTCATAAAAACATTGTATCACGATATGAAAACAAAAAAATGGAGTTAAGCTAATTATATACTTGGTGTATAATATAAATAACTATAGTTTTATAAAAAACGTTTTTATAAGGATAGCATGAGCTTTAAAACCAAGGATATGTATATTGAATATGAACGCTTGTCCCTGCAAGATTCTTGTGGAGATTTAGCTTGTGCATATTCTAATCTTATTTTTAACTTCCTGCAAAACGCATTGCCTTAATGGAAATTTGAAAATGGAAAATCTTTACGTCATTGCGAACGAAGTGAAGCAGTTCAGCCATTATTATACTTTGCACTTAATGCGGAAGCGCTAAAACAAGGCGTTTCAACATGTAATCAACTGGACTGCCAAGCCACCAATGTAGTCCATAGTTGCACTTCAAACTAAATATATCCCCCTCTTTACATTTACCCCTGTTTGTATTCTAATGATAATTACTGAGGGTTCGAATCTCATCCCCTCTAGTTCATTAAGAAAGCGAAATATAAAGCTATTGAATAGCACTAATATACAACTGGCCAAATTTGCAGGTTTCTGTTACGGAGTAAAAAGAGCCGTTGATACTGCTAGAAAATTAAAATCAGAAAATCCTGATAAAAATATTTATGTCCTTGGAGAATTAATCCATAACATGGACGTTATTTGTGAACTTGATGAATTAGGAATTAAAACAATTTACGAAATCCCAGAAAAAGGTGATGGTATTTGTATTGTAAGAAGTCACGGCGAAGCTCCAGAAGTTTTCAAAAAATTAGAACAAGCCGGATTTGAAGTCGTTGATATGACTTGTCTTGATGTAAAAAAAGTTCAGCAAAGAGCAATTGAGCTTGCTCAAAAAGACTACTTTGTTGTCATAGTTGGTAAAGCAAATCACCCAGAAGTTATTGCAATTAAAGCAAATGCAGAGCAATATTCTAAAAAAGTCATTGTTGCAACTTCTATTGAAGAAATTCAATCATATGAGGCTGAAATTAAATCTCATAAAAGAGTTGGAGTTGTTGTACAAACAACTCAAATGCTTACGGCTTTAAACGAAGTTGTAGCTTACTTAAATTCAATCGCAAAAGAGATTTTGATTTATAACACAATTTGCCAATCTACAGCAATGCGCCAAGCAGAGGCTAAAGATATGGCTAAATCAAGTGATTTAATGATTGTTGTAGGTTCTAAAAAGAGTGCTAATACAACTCATTTGGCTGAAATATTGAAAGATATTACAAAAACAATTCATATTGAAAATGATGCTGAGTTGAGTGAATATGAGAAGTCGATTCTTAACTCTGAAAATATTGGTATTACTGCAGGAGCGTCTACTCCTGAAAACATAATAAATAAAGTTGTTAATCAAATAAAGAAAGGAAAATAGAAAAATGACACAATTATTAGACGAATTTGAACAACTTCTAGAAGAAAGCTTTGCTAAATCAAATAGCGTTGCTGACATCGTAGAAGGTAC
>JAZRJK010000051.1:0-105396 GCA_045645765.1 Candidatus Gastranaerophilaceae bacterium | reverse complement strand
GCTCCTATACTTTGGGGCTTAGGTGCAGTTCTAACTGTTGGTTCAGCAGGTCATAGTTTATATAAAGCAGCGACAGCAGAAACAGACGGCGAAATGAAAGCCGCACTTGAAGGTACAGGAACAGCAACTGCTGCTGCCGCTTTGTTAGGTGTTTCTTATGGCTCTACAATGACTACTGCAAAAAATGCTGGAGTTAATACTGATGGAAATATTTTACAAACAATGAAATCTTCTGCTGAAATTTCTTCAAGAAATGCTAAGGGAAATTATATGACTTGGAAGACTGGTGCTATACATCCAAATTCAAATAAATTACAAGGTGTACATAAGTATACAATTAAAGCAGATAATAATTCTCAAAATGTTAACACAAGTAAACAAATGACTGGTTCTTTTAAAGTGTTGCCTGAAGGGACTAAAATTCAAACACTTGAAGGAATAAAAACTATACAATCTGGTGAAGTAGTAGGTATTGATAACTCTGGCAATTTATATATTACAACACCAAAAAATATTGCTAATAGTGCTTCTAACCTTTCTCTTGAAGCTCAAAAAGATTTATTCTCAACATTAGGTTATAAGCCATTTAATAAATATCGTTGCATTAAGCATTGGGATCTTAAGGCGGATGAGTATAAAATGTACTATTTGGATAAACAAACTGGCAAATTTAGAAATGGTATTGATACGCAAGCTAGATTTTGTAAAGAGTATAATTATTACAATCTAGCAAATAAGGGGATAATAGATAAAAATACCGTTTGGAGTGAATATTATGGAGAATAAATAATTATGTAGGTCGTGTTGGGCTTTTTAATCCAACACGACTTTTCAAATATATTTGTCGTGTTCAAAAATAATAATTAGGCATGACATATTTTTATAAATTCATGATACAAGAGTGTATTGTTTACTACACCAACAAGCTGAAATACAAGCTTACCCTCTTGAAATTTAGCTTAAATAGCAATAAAATATCTTTGTTATGGAAGATAAGTACAAAATATCCTTTGATGAAATAAGAGCTTTATTGGTAGAAGACCACTATCAAGCGGAAGATATTGCGAATCTTGAAAAGGCTTTTGAGTTTGCCAAAAGACTTCATGATGGTCAATTCAGAATTTCTGAAGAACCATATATTATTCATCCAATGGAGGTTGTTAAAATCCTTATTAGCCTAAGAGCAGATATTCATACTCTCATGGCAGGTTTTTTACATGACATTTTAGAAGATACTGACACAAAACCTGAAGAAATCAAAGAATTATTTGGCGAAGATGTGCTTAATTTGGTTCAAGGGGTCACAAAATTAGGAAAACTTCAGTTTAAATCAAAAGAAGAACGCCAAGCAGAAAACTTCCGCAAAATGTTTATTGCAATGGCTAATGATGTGCGCATAATATTTCTTAAACTCGCTGACAGATTACACAATATGCGAACCTTAAATTTTATGTCAGCACAAAAACAACAAAAAATTGCACAAGAAACTCTCGATATATTTGCCCCCCTTGCAAATCGTATGGGGGTTGGTAAAATTAAGGCTGAACTTGAAGACTTATCTTTAAAATACTTACATCCTGATCATTATTATGAAATCGCCCAATTAGTTTCACAAAAAAAAGCTGAACGAGAAATGGCTGTTAATATGCTTATTGAAAAAATCTCAAAAGATGTTAAAGCTAGTGGAATTGATGCAAAAATAACTGGCCGTGCTAAGCATTATTACAGCATATATAAAAAAATGACGAGGCTAAATGTTGCCTTTCATGATTTATATGATATTACAGCTGTCCGCGTAATCGTTAATTCTGAAAAAGAATGCTATGAGGTATTGGGCTTAATTCATTCCCAATTTAAACCAATTCCAGGTAGATTCAAAGACTACGTCGCAATGCCTAAAGGTAACATGTACCAATCACTGCACACATCGGTTATTGGCCCTAGACAAAAACCTCTTGAAGTGCAAATTCGTACTTGGGAAATGCACGAAATCGCAGAATATGGTATTGCTGCGCATTGGAGATACAAAGAAAAAGGTTCTAAAAAAGCTGACTCTGCAAATGATATTAAATTTTCTTGGATGAGAAAATTAGTTGAATACAACAAAGATACACAAGATGCAGAAGACTATGTAAATTCAGTAAAATTAGATATATTTTCAGATCAAGTTTTCGCATTCACACCAGGCGGTGATGTAATTGATTTACCGCAGAATGCAACTCCAGTAGACTTTGCATATCGTATTCACTCAGATGTCGGAAATAAAACCGTTGGGGCATTAATTAATGGACGTATCGCACAATTAGATACCAAACTTAAAAACGGTGATATTGTTGAAATTATGACCTCAAAAGTTTCAGCACCTCGACTAGATTGGCTAAACTTTGTTGTAACAAAACAAGCAAGTTCAAAAATTAAACAATGGTATAAAAAGAATAAGCGAGAAGATCATATTGAAATCGGTAAAGCTAACTTAGAACACGAACTAACAAAAGCTGTATTTGATGATCATATGAAATCTGGAGATTTCAATAAAGTTGCTAAACAAATGAATTATGTAAGCGCTGAGGATTTGTTTGCGGCTTTAGGATACGGAGAAACGACTCTTGCAAAAATAGTGAATAAACTTAAAAAACCTGAGAAAAAAGATGAAATAACTCCAAATTTACATAAACCAAAAAAATCATCTGAAAAAGATATTATTGGTTTAGAGGGATTACTCTATTCTTTTGCTCGTTGTTGTTCCCCAATCCCTGGTGAGCCTATTGTTGGTGTAGTTACTCGTTCTAAGGGGGTTAGTATCCATAGGCTTGATTGCAAAACTTTAGATGACGTTGCCCCAGAAAGACTTTTAGATATTCATTGGTCTGGAAATAATATTAATAGAACTTATAGCACAACAATTAGAATTGAAACAGCTGAAAAATTAGGTTTATTAAAAGATGTCATCGGGGTTGTTGCGGATAATAATACCAACATTACATCTGCAAATGTAAAATCAAAAGGCAAAGTCGGGATTATTGAGCTTGGAATCGAGCTTGATAATATTGATACTCTAAGGAAGCTTATGACAGCACTTCAAGCCATGCCTGATGTGTTTAGTGTAAAACGTATTCAGACATCTTATACATCTTCAAATAGCCAAAACTTCACAAAAAAAAATCAAAACTTAAAAAAACGTAAAAAAACTAATAATTAAACTTATTTCTTTTGTAAAACTTTTGCTAAATTATTAAAATCAAAATCCAAAGATGATATGCCGTATTTTAGCTCTATATCACAAGGGAATAATCTGTCTTGAATAGGCAAGAATTGTTCCTGGGTTTTCTTTTTTGAATAAGGCAATGATGCTTTCTTTCTTTGAAATAAGAATACATCTCCTCTATACTTATTGATTTTTTCTTTTGCATTATCAACAATTTCTTTGGCATTAGGCTCCGCAGCAAAAAAATCTGGATTAGTAAAGGGCTCTACTAATGCATCAAACTCAGGTGTTGCTTCTGCAGAATGTTTTCCATCAAGAGCCTTCCATAGTACATCATCTATTTTCTTACCCTTTTTAACATTATCACCTGTTACTTGTAACTCAAAAACTACAGGTTTTTTGCCAGGTATCCTAAACAAATAGTGAGTTGCACAATAATTAGCATCTGTAAAATCATCATCTAAATGTCTTGTAACTTTTTCCTTACTACCACCTTTTTTAAAACAAGCGTCTTGAACATCTGCCAATTTTTCAAAACATTCAATTGTATTATAATCATACTTCGCAGCATCTTTACCTAGAAGTCCTTTAACCACACTAGGTCGCTTGTTTTCGATTTCTAATAATTCTACTTTACCTGATTTAATCATCGGAATAAATCTATTAATAATCGTATCATTTTTAATTTTATTATCACTTCTTAATACAAGACTAAGACCTACAATATCAGTCATAGATTCTTTAATTTCTTCAATGCTAATCCATTTTCTACTTCCTGATTTTGCAATTATTGAATCTTCGGATTTTAATCTTCCACCAATCTCTATTAAAAGATTCTCTGGATGTTTAGGAGAAACTAACAAATCATCAAACATGTCATATATTAAATTGTAAGCCTTCTTATACGAATCAACCATGCCCGTACGGACAATACGAGCAGATTTTCTATTAATTTCAAAAGCTTTATTCGCAACTTTAGGCGTAGCTTTAAACGAAACCGTATCCTCAGATAACGGTTCCTGCATCTTCAAACCAAATTTTGATTCCCCATATTTATGACAAAAAAACTTAGGGGTTGCCATTTGTAAACTATTTATTGCTAGTATATTCATTTTCAAACCTTCACTATACATGCTAATTAAACCCACTAAAGGTTAAAACTTGCGTTTATTATAAAAATTATTAACAAAAGTTAACAATTATACAATTGCCTGGGTTTCTAATTCTTTTGGCTCTGACTCCACAAGGTTCTTAAATCCTGTAAATTCAGCTATCTGTCTTGCCCATTCTTTTAAAATAACATCTTCATCTAATGTGTATGGAATCGGAGTGCCTATTTTAATTGTCATATTCTTTTCAAAAAGTTTTTTTGCATAACCATCAAAACCACAAATACCAACAGGAACAATATCTGCTTGAAACTTTTTAGCAAAAAGAACAAATCCTTTTGTGATATTTTTGATTACAGGCTCTTTAACAATCTTACCTTGAGGGAAAATACCAAGAGACCAAGGTGTATTAAAAACAGCTTTTACAGTTTTAAAAGTCGCGAGTTCTGGTTTTTCTCGATTAACTGCAAAACCACCTAAGCTATGGCATAAAAATTTTAACAATTTATTATCGCTTTCAAACAATTCCTTTTTCGCCATATACGCAATTCTTCTATGAACAGCATATGCCATCATTGGAGGATCAAGATATGACACGTGGTTACCTGCAAAAATAACTCTAGATTTTTGCGGAACATTTTCACGTCCTTCAACTTTAATGTTATACATCAACTTAGACACAGGCATTACAACAAAAACCACAAAAAGTTGATAGTACAGTGCACGCCAAAAATTGTAATCTTTTTCTGTTCTACTATTATAATTTTTCTTTTTCATACTTAAAACCTATTCAAAAATTTAAACTGCTAATTCTTTTTGATATTCAAACCCTGTTAATTCTTGAATTGATTGAACCCATTTTTCTACCACTTCTTCAACATTGTCTGAATAAGGTATAATTTTTCCAATTTTAATAATAATTTTCCCTGAGAAAGGTAAATACTTAGCTTTTTCGGTTCCTATAATTCCAATTGGTAAAACTCCACATTTTGTTGTTCTAGCTAAAGACGCAAAGCCTTTTGTAATACCACTTATTATTCCTGGTTCTTGACGAGTTCCTTGCGGGAAAATACCAAATACCCAATCTGTTTTTTTAATAGTTAAAACGGTCCTAATTGTAGATACACTCAAATTTTCTCTATCTACTGCAAACGATCCCAACCAGTCAAGCCACCAACGCATAAAAGGGTTTTCAAACAGTTCTTTCTTTGCCATAAAAGCTACTGGTCTTGGCATTATCCCAGCAATCATCGGCGGATCCAATGTTGATAAATGATTCGGAGCAACAATATATGCATTGTCTTTCGGCACATTTTCCAAACCATGAACTTCTAACCTATATACTAATTTTAAACGAACCATATAACATATATGAGTTATTATAAACTGAAACAAGCTTCTCCACTTATTAAAGAATTTTTGTTCACGAGATGCTTGTTTTTTCCCAATATTTTTAATTTCTTTTGACATAAATACTCCTCAATATAGCAACATAATAGCATAAATAAGCTATGAAAAATAGCCAAAAGAACTATTCATCCATATCTCTAAAAACTTCCTCAAGAGATTCAATTTTTTCTTCTAAATCCTCATCTTCATCACTATTAAATGAAGATATGCTTTTTTTATGTTTCTTAGAATTTAAAACAGAAGCAACATTATTCATTGCCAAAGAGTTTAAAGTTGCTCTCAAAAGTGCACTACGGTCAACAAAAGGCTCACTATTATAAAAACCCTCGTCTTCACCCTCTGCTGGAGGCAAATACATCGCTTCAGAACCATATTTTTCTTGGCTCATTTTTGCAGCAGTGCCTGACGGATCACCACTTTTAAAATTAAAAGAGCCTCCAATACCATAAAAACCTGCTGACCTATTATCTACCACTTTTTGACCTCATGTTTAGAATACAAAATTATTCTAAATATCCTTATACGATAATATAACCCCTAAATGTATTATTTTGCTAGTTTGTTAAAAAGTTGTTACAAATCTTAATTAAAAAGAGAAAAAAAGCAATTTTTTATTTTGAAGAGTTTTAAATAAATATCAGCGTATTTTCGAGAATAAAGATGGTTAATATAAATACCGATATTATAAAGATTCAACAACTAGATTCTTCTTTGCTATTCAAAACACCAAAAGAAGCTCCGCTTGCTGATGCTCAAATAGAAAAAAACAAAACCGAATCGGTGGAATTAAAGCTTTCTCAACAGGCAATGAATCAAATTAACTCCTTCATCGCAGAAGAAGATACTTTAACCATCAAATTTAACAAAGCTCAAATAATTTACGAACAATTATCAGATATAAGACTTAAGCTAAAAGACTTATTAGATATTATAAAAGACCCTGAAATGCGTTTTGACAAAGAAGATTTTGATTTAATGGAATCCATGTCAAATTCACTAATTGAGAGCACAATAAAAATTGTTAGAAATAATGACGATATGAATATTATAGATCCCAAATTAATGAATGTTTATATTAATGGCTTAGGCTCAATTAAAAGTTTAAACTACTTAGATAATGATTATATATCAAAATTAGAGTCTATTGATACTAATGTTAAAGCTCAAGAGAATGAATATTTCAATGCATCGGCATCTTTATATTCAAAAATTATCGAAAATCAAAAGCAATTTGAATCATTAATAGAAGAAAAATCTACAATTTCTGATTCCCAAGATATTGATAAACAGATTATAGAAAACGCTCAAGAAACATTAAAATCATCTACTGCAAATATTTCACGAGAAGCAGCGCTAAGATTACTTCAAGGCTAAAAGGGCGGTTTATTATATAATCTCCTTTTCAGAATTTTCTTCAAAATACGATTCTGTATAAATATCCTCAAAAACACCTTTTAAACCAACTGGATTTATTGATACGATTTCTATTTCAGGATAATAAACTTTTGCAAAATTCTTGAACATTTGATAAGTTTTTTGTATCTTTTCAGGATTGAATTCTGGAGAAGCAATATTTGAATTAAAATATCCGCTTGTTGTACAATCACAGCCTACAAGATAAATCTTTTTAGGATTTGTCCAAAGAGCAAATTGTAGCGCAGGAAAAACAACTGTTCCAAAACAACCTAAAGGTTGAGCTGAAATATCATAAGCAAATTTGGATTGAAAACCTGGAAGTTTAATCCAATCTGTACGATAACGCAACGCATTTGCACGAATTGCCAAAGATTCAGGAATAACTCTCTCCCATTGGTTTTCATACTCAGTCGTAAGCCCAAAAAATTTTTGACAAGACTGTGGTTTATATGCTATCAAATCTTCAATGTAAGTCTTCGTTGGCCCAGAATAATCTTGTACAAAAATATAATCTAAATCAACACTTTCAAGCTGAAATGAACGATTAACCCCGATATGCACTGCGTTTTTGATTGGATTTGTATAATATTTAGCTGTTGGTCCCGATGCCACAATTACAATTTCTTCATTGACATGACAATTCTTAAATTTTAGAAAAGATTTTTGATGCAACATTGCGGTAGAAATAGTTGTTTGCACAGCTCTATTCATATCACGCAAAAAAACTTTTTGTAATTTTAAAATTTTTTCTTCCGAATCAGTTATAGTATTAAGCATAGATATGGTTTTATATGATTTTCTTTTTATTTTAAATTTGATTCCCATAAAAGTTATTCTTTTATGCTTATCGTCAATATTTTTTATTTCAAAAAACTTTTTTAAAATTTTCATAAATTCCTCCAAATTAAACTTCTTAGACTAATTCTTAAGCCTAAAATTTGAATATAAAACATTTTTTCTTTTTGTGTATTAGAAAAATAAATATCTATCAAAAATTTCCTTAGAGAACCATATTTATTTTTAAATTCAATTATTTTTCTCACAGAAAGTTTTGTCCTATACATTGACCAATGCATCGCATTAGTATAAAGAGGTTTATTAAATAATAGATATTGATAAGCATCTTTTTTAGTAAAAGCCGGAGCGAATTCTTTTCCATCCTCATTTTTACCTGCACCACTAAACGGTTGATTAGCTAAGTTTTCTATTAAAGAATCATCCACGCCTAAAAGAATTTTTGAAAATTTTAAAATGCAATCCTGAGTAATATCTATATCATTATTTTGTGCAAAAAGTTTAATACCTTCTAAAAAATTTTCATATTGCCAATCTTTAAAATTTCGCACATCAACATTTTCTAAAACAGGAATCACTAGGCCATCTCTTTCTAAATATCCTAAAGTTTGTCCATGTGACGCTCTTGATAAAAGTTCAAAAATTATTAAAGCGCTTTTTCTATATAAATATGTATATCTATCAGTATTTTCCAATGGAGCAGAACGATTTATAAACATATAAAAAATTTTAATTTTTTCTTTAAAAAATATTCCAATCAATTTTGCTAAAGAATTATTTGTTACACCAGAGCCCGTATAATCTACCAATGCAAAATTATTATCAGTGAAATCAATTTCTTGTTGTAAATATTTAACTAATAATTTTTGATCTTTCTGATTTTTTAGATATAAATAATCTAAAAATTTCAAATTTTGTTTCAAAGCGTCAACAATTTTAACAACATTTTTTTTTGAAAATTTTAAATTTATACAATCAAAATCTATAAATTTCACTAATTCTTCTCTTGTTACTTTCAAATAGTCAAGAATTTTAGAATAATCTATAGCTACGGCATCCATTAATTGGCAATATTGTTCCCTATCTTTTAGTAAACTTGGTAATCTCCAAGCTAGCCTTGAACCATATATATACTTTGTTGTAATAGGGTAATTATATCTATTAATTAAAATATCTGCGATTTCTTTTAAAATATAACCATCCCTAGCAATAAAATATAGTCTCGTTATTCCTTTTCTTATAGAATTATATAAAATCCATTGTACATAAGCAGTTAAAAATGGCCCAGCAAAAGAAATACCAAAATTCATTTTAACATTATCAGTTAACATTCTTAAATGCCTGCATTGGCCAATTAAAATTTGTAATTCCAAATCGTTTTCATTATTTCTTAAAAGTTTCTGTTCATAACTTTCTAAAACTGGAAAATTAAAATGTATCGCTTTGATACAATGTTTTTCAGCCATCAACACATCTGAATGATAATTATCTCCAAGATGTTGCCATTTTTTACCTATATTATTTAATTTCAAATCTTGTTTAATATATTCATACAGATCTCCTGTCCTTTTAGAACATTTAGTTTCACTTGATACAAAAACTTTAATATCATCAACAAAATCTATAAAAGGTAATAGAATCTCTTTTATATGACAAGAAGAAAAATACATATCTGAAACTAAAATAACTCGTTTTTTATTATAATAATATTCTTTTAATTTATAAATATTTTCCCATATTGGAATAATATTCTTTTTTTCAATAAAGATTTCTTTTTTTAATAAAAATTCTTTTTGAATTTCAGAGAGACAATATAAATTACTAATATATAAATAAATTTCATCTATTGTCACACTTAATGAATTTAAATCATTAGATAAACAGCTTCTTAAATAAATTTCAGCATTAATTCTTATATTATAAAAATTTTCTTTTAAATATATTGGCAGATCTGCAAACCTCTCATCACTCTCAAGCTCTTTTTGCATCAAAGCAAAAATACCTGTTGGCGTTGCTGTTTTCCGAGTTATTAATGTATCAAATACATCAAAAGAATAAAGTTCTTCTAGCTTACCTTCGCTATGCATATTTCCTCCAAAATAATTTGTTTAATGATATTTTTATACCGAATAAACATAGGCATGCCCTTTTTTCTTTTTTATGAATATAAATATTAAAAAGAAATTTCTGTAATGTAGAATATTTTTCTATAAATTCTTGACATTTTCGACTTAATCTTCCAGAACGAGCTCTAGAAATTACATTAAAGCTAGTAATTCTGTCTAAATTTTTACCCCAAACAAAACTATTAATAGCTTTTCCTAAACTTATTTTCGGAGCAGCATATGTTACAATAGACTCATCACCTATTGTTTTATATGGAATGGCCCCCATTATATTTGCAGTATCTTTATCTAAATTTTTGTCGATATAACCAATAACTTTCTTAAAATTTTCAGTATTATTAATCTCTAAATCATTTACTAGTTCTGTATTTAATCTATTTAAAACATATTGGTTAATTCCTTCAATATATTCATTCAGCCCCCAGTTTATAAGTATTTCTCCATTTCCTTTTTCGGTCACAGGATGAATACTCTCGCCAATTCTTTTATAGCCAACAGTCTGACCATCAAAAGATTTACTTAATAATTCAATAATTAAATCCCAAGGAATACTTTTGGTATATGTATATTTAAAAGATTTTTCTAATTGTTGGGCATAATAAGTTGTCAAATAAAAAGTATGTAAAATACAATCTTGTTTTTCATTGAGTATATGACTTAAACAATCTTGAGTTCTGCCTGTTCCATGCAAATCCACAAAAGCTAAGTTCTTTTCAGAAAAATCAATTTCCTGCTCCATATAAGCTAGTAACAACTCTTTTTGTTGATTAGTACTTTCAAGAATTTTATTCACAATTTTTTGATTATTTTTTATTAATTGTAATATTTTCTTACACCAAGAATGTGAAAGTTTTTTTCTAACATTTTTTACTCCAACCAACTCACCTAACTCATTAGCGTTCATACCAAAACGGTATGCTAAAAATTCAATAGATAGCCTGCTTTTATATTCACTAAAAAAAACGTCAATAAGATTATAAAAATTAGAATGAGAAAAAACACGCCAAGCGAGTCTTGAACCATATAAATACTTAGTTTTTATATTCAAATTTTTTTTAGAAATAATTATATCAGCTATTATTTTAGGAATATATCCATCTCTTGCGACAAAATATAATGTCCTAAAACCCTTTTTTATAGCTTGATTAATTACAAAATTCACATAATCATAGAGAATCGGACCACCAAAAGATGCTCCAAAATCATATTTTTCTCTGTTTATTTCGCAATTATTATTTAACCGTGCAACCCTAGCGCTACCTACAATTATCTGTGACGACAAATCACTAAGCTCTTTTAGTAATGATTTTTCATATGGCATTAAAGTCGGAAAAGAAAAATATTCTGTCGATATACCAAACTCTTTTGCTCGTTTTATATCAGATAACCTATTGTCACCAATATGATGCCATTTTGAATATTCTATTTTTTCAACAGCCTTAATTTCTTTATATAATTCGCCATTTGCCTTTGATTTTTTATATTCTGAAGATACATAAATTGGAATATTTTTAAATATTCTATCCAGCTTAGACAAAATCAACCTTAACTCTTGAGATGAAAAATACATATCTGAAACTAGAATAACTCTTTTGTTTTTTAAAATTAAATCTTTTAAAAATCCAACATTTTTCTCTATCAAAACAGCATTTTTTATCTCTGTTTCAATTTCTAAATCTTTTAAATATCTAATTTCATCATTTGTTAAAAAATAATTCTCTTGTATAAAATGATAAATATCATCAAAAGTAACTTCTTTTATTTTATAAAGTTCATATTTTTGACGCCTTACAATATCTTCTGCATCTATTCTAATATTATAAAAATTCGTTTTGATAAAAGAGGACAAATTAGAATTCATTAGAAAGTTTTGCATCAATAAAAATATCCCAGAAGGAGTTCCAACTTTCCTAGTTATCAACGTGTCAAAAATATCAAACGAAAAAAGTTCTATTGATTCTAAAGAGTTTTTCATTATTTTTCTCCAAATAGCTAATAGTTTTTTCCTAGTTTTAAGCTATTTTACATAGTAAAGTTTCTAAAATTATCATTTTTTGACTTAATACATTGTAATTTACTACGATTTTTGAGAAATTGCAAGGTGTAATACCAAAATACTTCGTTCAAATGATAGACAATAAGGTTTATTCTGTTAAGGGGAAGACAAATGAACGACATTAAATTACTATTGGGGAAAAGAATAAAAGAGTTGCGCAAAGCTCAGAAAATATCGCAACAACAATTAGCAGAAGCGGCAAATATCGACCAGCGAAGTCTTAGCCATATTGAATGCGGTGACACTTTTCCATCTAAAGCATTATTAGAATTAGCTCAAGCGCTCAGAGTTGATCTAAAAGAATTATTTGATTTTGAACATTTAGCAATAAATACTTATGATATGAAACAATTTATTATTAACGAAATCGATACGCTTTCAGAAGAAAATATAAAAACAATTTATCGTTTTATAAAATCTATGAAATAATTATTTAACTTTTTTTCTGCTAAAATATAAATATGTCTACAGTATTTGATAATTTTAGTTATGAATTAGTACATACAGATTCTAAAACTGGTGCTCGTGCCGGAGTTTTAAGGACTCCTCATGGCGAAATTAAAACCCCAATTTTCATGCCGGTTGGAACAAACTCAACAGTAAAGCTTGTAACAAATAACAACCTTTACGACACAGGTGCTCAAATAATTTTAGCAAACTCTTACCATCTATATTTAAGAGCAGGACATAAATTAATAGAAAAGTTTGGCGGAATTCATAAATGGATGAATTGGGGAAAACCAGTATTAACTGATTCTGGAGGTTTTCAAGTCTTTTCTTTAGCACATCTTCGAAAGATTTCAGAAGAAGGCGTTGAATTCCGTGATCCTAAAGATGGTAAAAAACATTTTATAAGTCCAGAAATTTCAATGGAAATTCAACAATCAATTGGAGCTGATATAATTATGGCATTTGATTGGTGCGCACCATTTGGTTGTGATTATAAAACTGCTAAAGAAGCAATGGAAAGAACTCACCGTTGGTTAGAAAGATGTATTAAAGCTAAAACATCAACAAATCAAGCTTTATTCCCAATTTGCCAAGGTGCATTTTACGACGATTTAAGACGAGAAAGTGCAGCTTATGTTTCACAAATTCCTGCCGTTGGTTATGCAATTGGAGGTTTAAGCGTTGGGGAAGATAAAGAAACAATGAATCATTTTGTAAAACTCACCGCACCTTTACTTCCTAATGAAAAACCTCGTTATCTGATGGGAGTTGGAACTCCTGAAGATTTGTTAGATGGTATAAAAAACGGTGTCGATATGTTTGATTGCGTTCTTCCAACTCGTAACGCAAGACATGGTTCATTCTTTACACATGAAGGCAAAAAACAGATTAAAAATGCTCAGTATTGGGATGATCCAAGACCGTTGGATGAAAACTGTGATTGTTATTGTTGCAAGAACCACTCAAGAGCTTATTTAAGACACCTCTATAAATGTAACGAAGGAACCGCACAAGCCTTGATGTCAATTCATAATATGCAATTCCTAATTGATTTTTCACAAAAGGCACGTGAAGCTATCCTTGAAGATAGATTTGAAGAATTTTATAACGAAAACTATCCTAAGCTTGTTTGTTAAGTAAATGCTCAGTTTTATATGGCAATTCTTCAATAACTTTAAGTTTAGTATTTGAAGGAATATTTACGTACTCAAAAAATTCTTCTAAAATCTTTTGAATTTCACTTTGAGTTGAGTTTTGGGTAGCTCTAATTTTATCAATTAGCTTACCCCAAATTGTTATTTGATCCTTGCCAATATAAGAATTTATTCGAGCATCCAGACCATCACTAAATTGTCCAGTAATAATAGTTGGTTCCACACACTCTAACTTGCAACCTTCCTCGATAGCGTCTACTAAGCTACAACTTGCTTCAGAAAGAGCATTATCTTTATCATATGCTATACCACCATAAATAACAGCAGAAATGTCCTCATCTTTACATTTACTACTAACTCTTAGTTCATCAATTTTTTTACTAATCGAATTAGTAATCCCTTCAAAATTTGTATCTAATTCAGGAGCTGAATGAGCTATAAATTTTTTTACAGGGCTATATATTGTCACTCCGATACAAGGTCCTAAGCCATTAACGGTTTTCGCTGTTTGATTCGCAACTGTTTTACCTTTACTAATAAGTAAATCATGACCTAAACTATTACCAACTTCTAAACTACTTCTCTTTAGAATTGGATATGTTTTATTCTTCAAAAAATTAATTGTTACTGCTTGGGGCATATTTTTTCTCCTTTATAATCTCTTAAAAAAAACGTAAAATTTTTTTTTGCTAGTTTAATAAAGAAGAAAGTATAAGATTAAATAAAATCTTCGTGTTGCGAATATAAATAAACAAAACTTATCAATGCAACATAAAAAAGAAGCTCTGCGGATTCTTCAAAAACTAAAAGATGTGCTTCTTCTGCATACAGCCCTGCAACAATACCAATTAAAAGTAAAACAAAACTCCAGAAAGGGAGTCTAATACTCCAAAGTTTTTGCCAAAGTGTAATAAATAATTTATTTACTAGAAAATAAATTCCAACAATGGCCATGTATACACCATAAATCACATGAGCTAGCCAACCATATTTTATTTCAGACCAGCGATAAAACTCATTTTCAGTACCTGGAATTGCAAAGAAAATTGTTCTTCCACAGTTGACTTCTCTTATAAAAAGAATACCTAAAACCATTGTTATAAAATAAAAGAATTTTTTATCTGTTTTAGGTCTTAGCGCAAAAAACATACCTATAAATAGTACAGCTAGTTGAATATTTTCTATCACACCATTTTCAAACCCACACCTTTCAGGTAAAAATATAACAGCAGGAATAATAGCTAATACCGTTAAAACTCCAAACCATGTAACATTTTGAAAACCAAAATTAATATGCTTTTGAACAAATTCACATAATCTATTCATTTTTTCTTCCTTTTTTTCTTAATTCCAAAAAATCTTTTTCTTATAAATCAATTGTCATAAATTTATTTTTATAATCATTGATTGTATTCATTAATTCTACAAATTCTGCATATTTTACAGAATGTAGTGCTTTTGATAATTCAATTCCTGCGAGAAATTCAATTTTATAAGCTTCTTCATCTCTTTCTAATATCTTAATCATACCGCAATCTTGAAATACTTCTAGTAACATTTCTATCACTTCTTCCGTTATTCCTAACGCAGAGGCTCCTCTTTGAAGCGAAAAATTACCTTCCAAATTATTGCAACAGTATTTTATCATACTAGCAAAAGATTTTAATAATTTTTCTTCATCAATTTTATAATTCTGGTAATTCATATAATGAATTGCGCTTGCACAAGCCGATTGTTTAATCTTAGCTAAAACATCTTCATTACAAGGATAATCAAAAAACATTAAAACATCATTTTTACAAACTGTTTGGCGATTAACAATACATTCTGTAATGTTTTGGTAAGGTTTTAACTCTTCTTTAATTTTTAAATCTTCAACAAAAACTGAAACTCCAAGTTTAGAATTTTTTATATAATCATTAACTTGTGCAAAAATATTTGTTTTTTTACGATGGTCATAAATTTTTATCTCTGATTTTTCTTCTTCCACTAATGCTTCAGAATGAATATCTTTTATAATTAACTGAATATCAGTAGCACCATTAAACGTATTTAATTGTGGTGCAAATGCAATATCTAACTTATCACCAGCAATTAGTGGAATATCACCTCTTGACCACCAAACACAATCTTTTGAACCATTCGGAGTATCAATAATCAATTTTAAATGATCTTTAGTTGAACCCATTAATTTTTTTTGTTTAAGAGTTAAATTTCTAATTGCAAAAGTTGGACTTGGGTTGGATGCTCCAAATGGTTCAAGTTTATTAATTTCTTCAACAAGCGAAATATCAATATCTTTAATATCCAATTCTAAATCAATATCTAACGATGGATTGAGTTTTTGCCCATTCAACATTTCATCAATAGTTTTATTTAAAGCTCTTTTAACATCTTCAAATGTTGCTTTTGGTTCGCTAAAAGAAAAACCTCCAGCGAGCTGGTGACCACCATATCCATCAAAATATTCTGAAATAACAGACATAATATCATATAGATTTAATTCTTTAACCCCGCGCGCAGAGCAACGATATTGTTTTGTTTCTTCGTGGAAAGTCATAATAAATGCGGGTTTATAATACTTTTCTACAAACTTAGATGCCACAATACCAACAATTCCGATATGCCAATCTTTATTAAAAAGCACAATAGCATTATCCCTCATACCAGTTGATTTCCACATTGCATCTGCTTCTTCAAAAGTATCTGCACATAATTGCTGACGCACTTTATTAAAATTTTCTAATGTAATAATTGCCATCTCAATTTCTTGTTTATTATCAGAAGTCATTAATTTAATCGCTGCATCAACTGTATCTAAACGGCCAGAAGCATTGACTCTTGGTGCGATTGTAAAAGCAACTTGCTCAGAAGTTAAACCATTTTCTAAATTTACACCAGCAACATCAAGCATACGTTTTAAACCATAATGTTTTCCACTCGCAATTAACTCTAGACCTTTAGTAACAAAGTATCTATTCTCACCAATCAATGGCACAATGTCAGCAATCGTTCCAACTGTCACAAAAGGTAAAATCTCATAAGAAAACTCAAGCTTATTATATTTTTCTAAAACACCCTGAGCAAGCTTAAAAGCAACCCCAACACCTGCCAACGAAGTCAAATACTCAATTTGTGTTGCTGAAAGTTTTTCATCTAAAGCGTTCATTGCTTTTGGGTTAATTATCGCATAAGCTTCAGGCAACTCATCTGGTGCTTCGTGGTGGTCAGTAATAATAACATCACGCCCAAAACTATTTATAAACCTTACTTCTTCATTATTACTAATACCATTATCAACAGTAATAATTAATTTTGGTTGCTTTTGACTCATTAGTTTTACTAGAGCTTTTGTATTAAGCCCATGGCCCTCTGTTTCACGATTAGGGATATAAAAATCCACTTCGGCTCCCAAAAACTTAAAAGTTTTTAAAAGAAGTGAAGTAGAAGTAACTCCATCTGCATCAAAGTCACCATAAATTAAAATATTTTCTTTTCCATCAATTGCTTTTACAATTCTTTCAACGGCCTTTGGCATGCCAGTAAACGCATTTGGGTGAGTTAAAGTAATTTCAAGAGGATGCAAAAATTCTTTTTTAGCATCCTCAGTTTTTATACCTCTTACTTCCAAAAGTCTATCAATTAATGACTTTTGATTATCTGTATTGCTTTTTAATACCCATTCCTTTGTACAACGCATGTCATTTGCCCCAATATTTCAATAGCTTTCTTCAATTGAACATCGTCTTTATTTTTGACGTGTTCTTCTGTTAATTCTATCACAACATCAGGAGTTATTCCTTTTTTATTAATATCATTACCAGAAGGAGTGAGATAGCGTTGTATTGTAATATTCATGCCAGCTTCATCTGGAAGTTTGTTAATTTCTTGAACAAGCCCTTTTCCAAAAGATTGTTCACCAACAATTGTAGCACGATGATTATCTTTTAAAGCTCCTGAAAGAATTTCACTTGCTGACGCCGAACCTTTGTTAATTAAAACAACAATTGGTTTTTCAATAATTTGACCATATCTAGCGCGAGTAGTAGTTTTATATCTATCTCTGTCAACCGTGCTGACAATTACCCCGCCCTTTAATAGCATGTCTGAAATATAGATAGCATTAGTTAAAAGTCCACCTGGGTTTGAACGTAAATCCAAAATAATACCTTTTTTATCACCGCAATTGTTTAAAATTGTCTCAATTTCCGATGCAGCATTCTTACTAATAAAAGAGCTTAATCTAATGTACTGTATGTCTTCAGGAATAAGAGTCGTTTCAAAAGGAGGCTTACAAGATACGGATTTCACTTCAATTTCGTCACGTACAATCGAATATACTTTATTTGGCACACCATTCCTTTGGATTAGTAAATTTACAGTTGTACCTTTTTCGCCTCTAATTTTATCTGCAGCGGCATCAATATGAATTCCTTTTGTACTTTCACCATTAATTTCTAAGATTTTATCATCGGCTAACAACCCTGCTCGTTCTGCCGGTGAATCTTCTAACGGTGCAATGATTACCAGCTCACCATCTCTAAGCCCAATTTGTGTACCAATCCCCTTTAAAGAACCTTTTATTGATTGAGTTTCTTCAGAAAATTCTTTTGGAGGAAGAAATCTTGTATATGGGTCATTCAAACTTGCAAGCATAGTGTCAATTGCCACATAAGCATCTTCCGGAGTTTTTAATTTATGATCATAACGATATCTCCATTTCACCCAATCTTGTGAATTATTTGTTGGGTCATAAAATTTTTTATTAACAATTTTCCAAACATCATCATATAATTCAGCTGGAGTCGTAGCAAATACAAAACCACAAGAAATATATATTGCAGTTATAATTGCCAAACTCATTTTTATAAATCTTTTCATTAAACATCTCTCCTTCTAAAAAATGTTTCTTACACTATACTACACAATCTTTTTAACTTAGGCAAATTTTATTTTTATGTGTTTTAATAAAATTAATAGTAGGTAAAGAATGTTTTTGAATATAGGTTTTAGATCTAATAACCAATCTTATCAAAGTTTTGGACATACAGATAGATTAAAAGATATTAAACGAGTTCCAGGAGTAACTTGCGCAATTTGTGGCAAAAAAGTTATCATGGAAGATGCTGTTGAAAAGGCTTATCAAGCTGTTACTAAACCATTAGCTATTATACTTAAAAAAGGATATATGGATAAATGGAAAGAAAAGCCTCTAATTTGGGAAATATTGAATGTTTATGCTAGGATTCATCCTAAAAAATCTTTAGATAAGATTGTACAAAGAGATGAAGAGTTTATGATTCTTAAAAAAGCTGTGGTTAAAGATGTTACAGATAGAAACCATACCGAAGGAAAAGATAATGAAAGCCGTAAGGAAATTTTAAATATTTATAACAGTATAATCCAAGACTCAAGAAAAGAATTAAGATCTGCAAGTATTGTTTTGGACCATTTTTCTAAGTTTAAAAAATATTTATTTGGCAATAAAGTCAATGTATTTGAACAACTCGAAATTTATGCTCAAAACAATCCTAGAAAGAGACTTGTTGAATTAATTAATACTCCAGAGTGTGTTGAGTATCATGCTAAGCGTCAAAGTGGTCATAAAAAACAGATTAATATGATGCGAGAGTTTCATTTTAATAATATTGAAGCGATATTAAAAAAAGTAGATAGTAGTGCCATTGTAGATGCTAAAATAGCAAAAGAAAGTGTTTTGAATTTGTTTTACACAGAGCGTGATGATGCGATTAAAATTTACAAAGCAAAGAAAATTTATGAAAATATTATAGAAAAATATAATTGTCAAAGACTAAAAAATAAAATTTTTAAGGAATTAGAGCAAATACCTACAACACATTTCTCTATGGATAGTTTTTTTCTAAGTGCACAAGCAAAGAAATACAATGATTTTGCCATTATAAATAGTATAATTGCACCTTTTTTAAGTTCATTTGATCACTTAATTGCACGTTCTATAGGAGGCAAAGATAGTATTTCAAATGGGACAGTTCTTCATCAGGAGTGTAATAAAAATAAAGCAAATGCAACTTGTTTAGAAGTTTTAGAATATCATCCTGAGTATGATAAAAATAGTAAAAAACAGATAAAATATATCTCTAGATGTTTATTAAAAGGGGGTATTCTTTCTGATGACTTCCGTTATTGGCCATTAAAAATTGCCGATACATTTAGAGCATGTACTAATAAAAAAATAAATCCTAACGTAAATGATTATTGCCACGCTAGACTAAAGGCAATTGTAGATAAATTACATTCGGATGATATTTTAGTTTTAGCAGATGCAAATAGGCAATCTAAGAAATTTAATAAATATCTTGCAGAGCATGAAAAAGACCCTACATAGCCATTAATAATTCTCTAATAACTTTAGTTGCAACAGCAGTAGAAGCTCCACTAGAATCATAATCAGGCGCGAGTTCAACCACATCAGCTCCTACGATATTAAAGTTAGATAAATATTTAAACCATCCAACTAATTCTTTAAAATTAAGTCCTCCAACCTCTGGAGTGCCAGTACCTGGCATAATTGATGTGTCTAAAACATCTAAATCAACGGTTACAAATATTGGTTTACCTTTTAAGCAATCAAGTTCATGATGTTCATGAATCAATGTATTGTGTTTTTTCATTAATTCAAATTCTTCTTTCATACCTGAGCGGATTCCAATTTGTTTAAGATTTTCAAAGCCTACAATTTCAGCAGAATGTCTTATTACAGCCGAATGAGAAAGAGGCTCTCCGATATATTCTTCACGCAAATCTGTATGAGCATCAAAATGCACAATCGCTAAATCTTTATAAAACTCACTTACAGCTTTGATTTCAGGCAAAGTTACTAAATGCTCTCCACCGATTCCGAAAACTCTTTTTTTATCTTTATAAATTTGACGAACATTTTCCTCAATAACATCAAGAGACTTTTTTGTATTTCCCAAAGGAAACTCTAAATCTCCCACATCATGAAAATTACAATCCTCTAAATGTTTATCAAAATAAGGAGAATATTCTTCTAACCCCCAACTAGCGAGGCGAATTTGTTCTGGAGCAAATCTTGACCCTGGGCGATAAGATACTGTTCCGTCAAATGGCATCCCAAGCATAACTATATTTGATGAATCATAATTTTCATTTTGTCCCATCCAATTTCTATCTAAAAACGGCCCTTTTAACATATCAAATTCTCCTTTTTTAAAAATCTTATATCATAAAAGAGAGAATATTAAAATATGAATTTTAAAAAAGGGTGCAAATTTTGCACCCTTTTTTTATTTAACCTATGTTCCAAAAAAGAAATTTTTCCAACCATTTTTTGTACCGTCTTCGTTGTAATATTTATGGCTAGAAATCCCACCGTTATGGTCTACATATTTAATATCTTCCTTTATTCTTCCTGTTGAAGACCATAAAATTACTTCATGAAGCGGACGTGATAAACAATAGTCCCCATCTTCTTTGCTAAATCTTATATAATCCCCATGAAATGCTTCCAAAGAATTAGGGGTATAATTATTACCAGGAGCATAAAAATCTATCGTATCCAGACAAGCAGTCATCAACGGGCTTCCAGATTTAGTTTTAAATAAAACTCTTTCATCAAGAGGCTCATTTATACCTTTCCTATAATAACCAAAAGCCTCGTCAAAACTAGTTGGTGTATATTGTTGCAAGCTTTTAGCAATTAAACATCCTGGAACTGTTCGAACAGATTTAACTAATTGTTCAAATAAATCTCTAAATTGATAAACGCGATCAATGTTTTTATATAAACCATCTCTAAAAACATTTTCATAACTCGATTTGAATGAAACTGCGTCAGCTTTTTTAACCGTTTCCGCAGTTGGATTATCAAATCTTTTGTTATTCTTGGCTATATATGATTTGTTAAAATTGTTAATAGGTAAAACTCGCATAATATAAACCTCATTTTATGATACACACGTATAATATATATCGAATTATATCATGTAAAATTTGTTGCGCATAGTAAAAATTAACTAATCCTAAAGTATTATTTACCAAAGCTTTTATTCGCGTTGTAAAAAACGCATGTATAGTAGCTTTTAAGCATTTTTATAAATTTATAGAACTAGATTTTTATAAAAAATATTGCCTAATTTTAAATTTTTTGCTATAGTTTTACATGGACTTATATAGTTCTTTAGTAGTACAAATAAAAAGAGAGATAAAATTATGACATTACCAAACGTAGCTTATTTTTCAATGGAAATTGCAATGGACCAATCTCTAAGCACTTATTCTGGTGGTTTAGGATTTTTAGCAGGTTCTCACATGTTATCAGCTGGTTACTTACAAATGCCAATGGTTGGTGTAACTATGCTATGGTCTTATGGTTATTATGATCAACGCATTGATCATTCTGGCAATGTTGAAGTTGCATATATAAGAAAATACTATGACTATTTAGAAGATACAGGTATTACTGTAGAAGTCGACACTTTTGGTGAAAAAGTAAAAGTTAAAGCTTTCAAAGTAAATCCAGAATTATTCGGAACATGTCCTGTATACTTACTAACAACAGATATTGATGGAAACAGTGATTGGGCTAAGAGCATTTCTCATAGATTATATGATGGAAATGAAAGAATCAGAATAGCTCAAGAAACTGTCCTTGGTATTGCTGGTGTAAGAGTTCTTCAAGCTGCAAAATATAACTTTGACGTTGTTCATATGAACGAAGGACACGCACTTCCAGCTGCGTTTGAACTATTAAGACAAAATAATGGTAACTTACAAGAAGTTAGAAAGAAAACTGTATTTACAACTCACACTCCAGTTGCCGCAGGTAACGAAGTTCACTGGGTTGATACACTTCTTGAAGGTGGATTCTTTGCTGGTGCAAGCCGTGAAACAGCGATTCAACTAGGTGGAGAAAACTTCTCACTTACAGTCGCAGCTTTAAGAATGTCAAGAATCGCAAACGCTGTATCACAATTACATGGTTTAGTTGCTAATAAAATGTGGGAATGGGTTGAAGACAGATGCCCAATCAGAGCTATTACAAACGCTGTAAACCTACATTACTGGCAAGATAAGAGAATGAGCGGTGACGCTAGTGATGAAAGACTTCTTTCTGTAAAACGTGAAATGAAAGAAGAATTATTCAAATATATTGCAAACGTTGCTGGTAAAAGATTCAATCCTGATGTGTTAACAATCACTTGGGCAAGAAGATTTGCTGATTATAAACGTGCTTGGTTAATTTTGATGGATAAAGATAGAATTAACAAGTTATTGGATGAAAATAAAGTTCAAATCATTTTCGCTGGTAAATTCCATCCAGATGATGTTATGGGTAAAGAAATGTTTAACAAACTATTAAATAGATCTCACTCGTTGAAAAACGTTGTTGTATTACCTGGTTATGAATTACAATTGTCAGGGATGCTAAAACGTGGTTCTGATATTTGGTTAAATACACCACTAAGACCATTTGAAGCATCTGGTACTTCAGGTATGTCAGCTAACATGAACGGTGCATTACACTTATCAATCTTTGATGGTTGGACTGTTGAAGGTACATTCAATGGCATCAATGGTTATACTGTTGAATACGAAGGACTTGATGATGATATGCCTTGGGAAGAAAGACATTGGAAAGATCACGAATGTGTAATGGATATTATTGAAAACCAAATCATCCCAACTTATTATAACAATAAGGCTGAATGGGCAAGATTAATGCGTCAAGCAATCAGAACATCAGAAGCATACTTCAACTCTGATAGAATGGTAATTGAGTATTACAACAGATTATATGCTCCAATTGCTCACGATGATTGCTCCGCTGGTGAAAAGAAAAAGGAATTAAATGTTTCTGAAACACCAACATTTGATGCTTGGACTTATTCAAATATTAAATAATTGATTAAAATTATAGAAGGCCTTGGTAAAATCCAAGGCCTTTTGTGTTAAAATAATTCCATGCAAGAAATTACTATTGGAAAAACATATAGACATTACAAAGGTAATTTATACAAAATAATTGCTTTTGCAAAACATTCTGAAACGGCAGAAGACATAATAGTTTATCAATCAACAAAAGATGGCGCGATTTGGGTTAGACCAAGATCTATGTGGAATGAAGTAGTAGATGAAAAAGAAACTTTAAGGTTTACTCTATGCTAACAAAAGAAGTTAGAGAGTGGTTGCAAAAGGTTGAACGTCGACAATATTCATATGAAGATGCAATGTATGAATTTGCAAGATTTTCACCATTTTTAACCATACAAGAAATGAAACAGTTAAAAACTAAACTTGAACAAAGTTACAATTCTTAATAAAAAACTCGTAAATTTAGCAATTTCCAAAAGCTGTTATACTTTATATAATTGTAGAAAGGTTTTTATTAGGTTATTTTGATGGTTTACGCTTATAATAAAAATTATTGTCCTAATTTTAGAGCAGATGGAAGTACTGTTCAAAGCGGTATTTTGAAAAAGCCTATTGATACTGTACAAAAGACTATTGAAACAAGTATTGATACTTTTGTTGCCAAACCTAATGAAGATGAAAAGAAAAAGAAACTGAGAAAACGCGCAATTGCAACAGGATCAGTAGTATTAGTACTTGGAGCTTTAACTTTATTAATCAACCCAAGAAGTTCTGGAAAATTTATCGACAAATTAAAATCTTTGCAAAATAAATTAGATGTTAAAACCCAAGAAGGTAAAAAAAGCTTTTTAAAATCAAAATTCTACGAAGGTTGTAAAAAAATCTTTGGAGCCGCAGAAAAAGGCGGGAATTTTTATTTCAATATTAACTCAGGAAAAGATGTTGCTTTCAAAAGCTTTTGTACAAATGCAAACAAAAAATATCCAGAATTTCTAACTAAAAATAAGACTGTGCATAAAATAGTCAAAGCTATAGATGATTTTTTTGTAAAAATATTAGCTAAACCACACAAACAAATTACAAAATGGTTTGATTCAATAAGTCAATTTACAGTAAAAAACAAATATAAAAATGCTTCTAAAAATTTAGATGCGTTAGAAAATTTTATTAAATCACAAAAAAATAAATTACCTAAAGAAAAACAGGTATTATTAGAAACCAAATTAAAAGAAATTACAGAAGTAAGAAAAGCTTTCTCTAGTGAAAATCTTGCTAAACGCTTTGCAGAACAAGAAAAAGTAATGCAAAATTTAGAAAAAGACCTGTGGAACAGTATTTATACCAAAGAAAAAGGATTTATGAAAAACCCAACAAGATTTTGGGTTCAAGATGCCTTAAAAACTCAGAAAGAACAATTACAAAAAAATGGGGACGATCTTGTTGAAAAACTTATCGGTAATAAAAACAAAAAAGGTTTATATGACGACGTCCTAGACATCTTAGGAAAAGATATTGACGAACAAAGTAAACATAATATCGATAATCTGATAAAAACCGCAAGCAAAAAACTTAAAAAAGCTAATGCTAGTGAATGCATAGAATATTTTGATAAAAAAAGAGATTTGATGGTAGGAGGAGCTCCGACAGATGTAGTATCTCAAATTTTTGGACTAGGCCTATGCGGTTGGGCAATTGGCAATGCTGATAAAAATGAGCGCCTACAAAAAGCTCTTACTACAGGTTTGCCAGTCGCAACAGGGCTAGCTTCTTCTCTAGTATTTTCAGCATTACTATATTCTGGAGGAGTAGGGCTATTAGCTGGTGCTGCAGTCAGTGGTGTAACATCTGTAGTATGTTATTTAATAAACAAATACATTTTTGGTAATAATGATAAAGAAATTGATTCAAATGAAAATCAAAATGAACAACCAAATAATCAAATATTACAGGAGGCAGTAAATGTTTAACGTATTTTTTCAACAATTTTTAGAACTTCTTTTCTTAGCGTTTCATAATCCTTGTTATTGTCAATTAGAAAATCCCAATCTTGAACATCATCTAAATCTACTTCAGTAACATCATTTTCACCGATTAATTTTCCCCCTCGAGCCTCTCGAATATCTCTTTCTGCCTCAACGCGTATAGTAATAGCTCCAGCTTTTTTAAAGATTTCATACTCGTGTTTAATTCTAACATCAGTTACAACAATATTGCCTTCTTGTTCAATAATTTTTTCTAGCCAATAATCTTGGGATTGTTGCCTCCCCCAATTCCCTAAATCTATTAAACCTTGACGATATTGAGCTTTATTAGCTTCTATTTCTTCATATGTTAATCCACATTGCCTACCGTATTCAATCTTAATAATATCACCCATCGCGCAACGTTTAAAATCAGACATTACATCTAATAAAATCTTAGCTGCAGTATCTTTACCTGAATATTGTTTACCTGAAAATGTTATTATTCTTTTTGCCATAATTTTATCTAACCCCACTCTTAATTATAACCATTTATTAAAAGCCAATTATTTAACAAATTAAATAATATTGGTTTTATATAATTTGGGAAAATTGCAACTAAACCCATTAAAAAATAAAAAAAACCAAACAAAGAACCAATACATAATCTTAAGAAAAAAGGTGCTCTAGAAAGAATTAGCTCTGCCTCTTGTGTTTCTTGAAAATTATTTATATTTTCTGCCATAACTTGCCATTCTTGCTTATTTCTAGTTGAAAAACCAAAAGGTAAACAAAAAGAACCATCTTTTTGCAACAATTTTAATTCATAAAATTTTTCATATCTCCCTGTTTTTGAATTACGTTTTGCAGTTTCAAAAACTTGTGCTCCTTGAAAATTTGATAATGAAAAATGTTTTTTTATTGTATACATATCAAAAAATAACATTTTTTCTCTTATTAATATAACATTATTTATTTTGTTAAAAACTAAATCTGTTTTATGTTCAATAATAAAAAAAACGTAACTTATTAAGCCCAGAAACATTCCAGCCAATTCCAAATTCTGTCCTAAAGAAAAAATAAAAAAATAATTAAAAAAATATAATATAAAAATTAAAATTTCTGAGAAATAATAATATAATTTAGAATTTGTATATTTAACAATCATAATTAATCACCTTTATTAAATTACAACTTTTTATGGCACCGGATCATATCCGCCTTCATTTAACGGATGACATTTACATATTCTTTTAATTCCTAACCAGCCACCTTTTAAAAGCCCAAATTTTAAAATTGCTTGTTTTGTATATTCAGAACAAGTTGGATAAAACCTACAACGTGGAGGGGTTAAACTTGATATTTTCTGATAAATAAATATTAAAAACAAAACTATTTTTTTCACTTTATTCCTTAATTGTTGACCAAAAAGTCGGATTTTCTGTTTCGTAATCTAAAATATCAATTACCCTATATCTCGGAGCTTCTTTTGTTGAAATATGCAAAACTCCGTTCACTAACTGTTCATTATTAACATCAAAATGACCCGCAACAACAGCTTTTACATTTTTATACTCACTTAATAATCTCAAATACTCATCGGCTTTATAAGTATAATAAAGTTCTTTTTTAGCTGGAGGGACTACTGGATAGTGTTGAAGAATAATTACATTCTTATCAGAGTATTTTTCAAGCTTTTCATCCAACCAAAGTATTACATCTTCTTTATAATAACCAATTGATGTTGGAATGACCTCTTTAGAGCCATCCGCAACGATAAAAATAAGACCTTTTTTATTAAATACATAATTAGGAGAAGTTATAAAAGCATGCGCTAAATTCTTTTTACGTACGATTTTTATATATTCTTTTTTACCAAGATTCTTTTTTAAATTGACATCATTTTGACCTAAAACAAGATAGTAAGGAACTTTTAGTTTTTTAGCCTTCTTTAAAAAAACTTCTAAATTATTTTTACTGGGATTTGAAATATTATTTCCACTAAAAACAACAAATTCAACATCTTTCTCTTTATTTATTTTTTCAACCAATAATTCAAATCTAAGCACATCATTACTATCAAAATTAGCACCGTCAACTTGTACAAATCGCATGTCTTTACTGTATGCTGACACTGTTGCAAAAAGAAACAAAAATATAAAACCAAATAATTTTTTCATAAAATACCCTCAACACAATCATTTTAGCATAAAACCCAATATTATAAAAATACTAACTTTTTTAAAAGACACTAGTATTTGTCATGAACTAATGTTATAATACTAGTGGTCTTTGTTCTAGTGTATGTATTATAAAAAAACTACGGGGGTGTCTATGAGTGTGTGCAAATTTGATACTTTTGAAAATGAGACTGAAATGAACCAATTAATCAAAAGCCTTCAAGACAGAAGCATTGAATTTTTAAAACTACAAGACCCATGGGATAGAGTAACAAGCTGCCCTATTCGTGACAACTAAATACTAATCACCTTTTTCGTGATGATTATCTTTTTCCATACCAATAGCTTTTAACACTGGATGAACTATGATATGGCTAACTTGTGGTGCAAATATAGCAAGCCCTAAAACTGAGCCAATAATATTGCCAAATTCAATAGCGCCTTTAAGCATGTTATATTGCTCTGGCTTATCTGATGTTGTCAAATGCTCTTTTAATTCTTTAGAAAATAAATCTTTTTTCAATTCATTTAAAGATTTAATTCTAGTTTCTTTTGGCATGCCTGCATATTTTTTATAACTTAAATATTCTTTAGCATTTTTAAACTGCGCAAAACCAGCTTCATCTTTCAAGAATTTTTTAGCAACTTTAAAAGAACCATTTTTAAATACAGGAATAATTAGCGCCATATAAGTCGCTAAACAAGTAGCTTGATACAGAAATTCTTTCATTGCCGCATAACGCTTTGTTTCAGGTTCAATATCACCATCCATTAATATAAATGAAGGCCTGCCAATTGCCTTTAAACCTGTTTCAATAGAAACAGATGATGAAGTACTTTGTGCAATCCTTGATAAAGCAGGATTTGAAAGAATATTTGAGACTCCACCTATCATAAACTACCTACTTTCATACCACCAAGTTTAGGTGCACTATAAATATTTTGATATGGAGATTGCAAATATTTTTTAGCTTGAAAATTAAGCGCAATTTTTTCCTTTGACATCTTGTCATCAAAATCATCAAAAGTATCATCAATATCGAATTTATATTTGTCGCTATCTAATTCTTTTTTATTTTTACGTTCAGCCTGAATTTTATCCATAAAAGGTTTAATCGTAACAGATGCTAAAGCTGGTATAACTAACAATGCAGCCGCACAAACTCCTAAAAACATGAAATTTTGCTGTGCACTTTTCCGAGCATGAGTTTTTAATTCTTCTGTTGGAAGATGATCAAATTTTAATTTATTAGCAACTTTCCCTGCTAATTCACCACAAGCAAAATAAGTAGGAATTGCCACAACCTCCGTCAAAAATTCACGAATTGCAGTATATTTCTTAGTTTCAGGATCAGCATGTTTATCTGTCATTGTGAACAAAGGGCGAGCAATACCTTTTACTACGGCAATAGCCATTACCGCATATGTAGGTTTATTGTTTTCGCCTAGTTTTACGAAAACTTTTTTCATAAAGTTTTTTACACCCATACTATTATTTAAAACACATAAAAATTTTTTTTGCTATATATTTTTATAAATCATAAGAATAGCAAAAAATATATTTACCATTTTTGAGATAAATATGAAGATCAAAAATATACAACCTCAAATATTCCAATCAAGTAGTATACCAAAAAGACTCGATAAAGTATTAATCGATAAAAAAATCGGAGATAAAACTTTTTGCGTTCAAGATATTTTTATAAAAAACATTTCCAAAAATAAAGAAATTGCTTCTACACCTATTGTTGATTTTTTAGGGAATGGAACTAGCGCAATTGCTTTTGAAACAAAAGACGGAAAAGTTTTAAAACTCTCACGTAGAGAACATTATCCTTTATTTAGGCCAATAGAGGATTTTGATGTTCCTATTTTTAAAAAAGGAAAAGCTGGTAAAATCCATTATTATTTTGAAGAAAAGTTACTTCAACACGGATTAGATGATGGTTTTATTTTAGAAATGAGAGATATGATTAAAGAAAAAGGATACGCATATGCCGATTTGGGTTTAAGCGACATTCATCAAATTGGAATTTCAGAAAGAGGCACACTCCATCTTATTGATCCTGAGTGTGCCCGTTTTAAGACTATATTTCATGCTATCTGGAAAAAATTTAAAATGTCATGCCCTAACAAGCTTTCTTTTTCTCGTTTTTCCAAAGCATTACACAAATAGCAATACAGATTACAGCTGATGCAATCCAGAAAGACAATGCACCATTCCAGCCAAATTTATCAACCATAAAACCTGTACCGGTTGCAGAAAGAACCGCTCCAATATATCCAAAAGTTCCTGTAAAACCTGTCGCAGCTGAAGCTACTTTTTTAGAGCTACTTTCTACCGCACAAAGTCCACCAATCATCATTTGTGGACCATATGTGAATGCACCTAATAAACCGATTAAAATAAAATCTAATGTGCTTATTGTATTGAATTTTAATAACACTAAACAAATTACAACCCCGATTAAATAAATTAAGTTTACAGGAGCTCTTTTTCCTTTGAAAACTTTATCAGAAATTACACCGGCGCAAACAGTTCCAGCAATACCAACAAGAGGTAACGAACTTAATTTTAAAGAAGCTAGCTCTAGACTGTTAGCTTTTGCTTCGCTTAAATACTTAATCATCCAATCTTCTGCACCAAATCTAATTACATATACAAAGACATATGCAATTGCTAATAACCAAATTGTTTTATTAAATAAAATATCATCTTTAAATACTTGAACATAGCTTCTTGTATCAGCTTCACATTCTTTCTTTTGCGCAGTTGTAACTTCTTCTCTATAAGATTCAACATCAGGTAAACCTAGTGATTGTGGTTTATCTCTTAATCTATTGAATAGCCAAATCGCAACAAGAATTGCTAGAGTTGCAGGTACAAAGAAAGCCATTCTCCAACCAAATTTAGCTACTAAAAATCCTGAAATAATAACGCTTAAAAATGTCCCCATTTGGTGCGAGCATGACCAAAGTGACCATTTTGTTCCACGTTCAGAATTTGAATACCAATAAGTTAAACTTTTTGCTACTGCAGGAAAACCTGCAGATTGGAACCAACCACTTGCACCCCAGAAAAATACAAATAACCATAAAAGGATTGTATTTGTAGGAAGTCCAAAGAATGAAACTTCACCTGGAGTTATAAATACCGCAGAAAGCGCAAAACATAGGTTTGCAATAGCTGTCATTATTAACGCTGTTGGCAAAAATTTTCTTACATCTGAACCGTCAGCAAGTACTCCGTTTACAAATTTACCAATACCATAAGTTAAATACAAAGAACTGCCCAATAAACCTAATTCAGTATTTGTATATCCAAACTCCTCACTCAATCCAGGAAGAGCAACAGCTATATTTTTTTTACATAAATAAAATACAGTATATCCAATAAAACAAGAATAAAAAATTCTCATTCTCCAATGTGAATACATACTGTCTACTTTTTCTTTATCCTGAATTGGTTCAATTGCAGGAGGTTCTTTAAAAAAACTTCTTAAATTAGAAAAAATATTCATTACTTTCATACTCCATTAACTAATACAAAATCAATTTTATCATTAATAAAAAGAAAGTACTAGCATATTTTTTTTTACCATGTATAATCAGTTTGGTGGATGAAAAATGTGTATTATATTTTGAAATTAACTTGAAATCATATACTAAACTATTTCAATCACAACTTTATTTAACAAATCTTAATATTTTGCCGAAATTAGTCAATTTTTGTCTGCAAAAATAGTTTATAAATATAGGAAGGTTTTTTAAGGAAGTTATATGAAAGTAGATAAGATTTATCAAAACTACGATCAAAGTAAAAACAGGCAGTCTCGTAGCTATTCGTCAGCAGTGTCTTTTTCTAAAAAGCCACCAAAAAAATTAAACGATAAAATTACAGATTTATTACCAGGTAAAGATGCCATCAAATTCATGAAAAAACTAGAATGGCTAAAAGGCGAAATCGGCGGGATTTTAATTACTGCTGTTGGAACAGGTTTAGTTGCACCTTTCCCAATTGCTTATAACCCTTTTGTAAAAGCAAAGAAGGGTGCTACAGATGAAGAAAAGAAAGATATTGAAAATACAAAAAAATATACAGCTATGAGGCAGCCAATTTCTGCTATTTTAGCTATCTTATTCCAAGTCTCTGCTTTGAAACCTATTGATAATGTATTAGACAAATTTATAAACAAACCTGAATTCGCAAAATTATGGGGAGTAACATTTGATCAGTCAGCAATAAACAGTAAGTCATATATTGAAAAGCTTGCGAAAAAGAAAATTAAAGCTGAAAACCCTTCTGTTAAAGGGAAAGAATATGAAGAACTCTTAAATTTAACTAAAAAAGAAATTGAAAATGAGCAAATAACAAATACTGCAAAAAAATTCCAAGAAGCTGGCAAATTAATGGTTGGCGAAAGGACTTTAGATAACAAACACTTAGCAGAACTCGTTAATCTGCAAATTGATGATTATATAAAAGATGCAAAAGCTTTAAAAATAAACAATGAAGGTCTGTCTTTCTATTCAAATAGAGCAAAAGTTTTAATGGAAAATGAAGCTTATCTCAAAGAGATTTTCAAAAATACTCCTCAAGATATAACCAAAACAAGTGATTTCATAAAAGAACTTCTTGCAAAAGAAAAGAACTCTGATGTAAAAATGCTATTAGAAGAAATTCTAGCTAGACCTGCTGACATACAAAACAGTAGAATAGAAAGAACTCTGAGCCGAATTGAAAATATAAAGAAAATGTGTGGTGGAGAGTATTCTTACTCTAAATATCTTGATGCAATGACAACAAGAAATGCTAAATTAGATAATATCATTACAGACTTTATGCACGCAAAAATAAAAAATCCGGAACTTGCAACGGAATCTTTCATCAAAGAAACTATTGAAAAAACAACTGAAATTTGTCATTTCGATAATTCAAACAAACTTTTAGAAACTATTTTACATGACACAGATACATTTAGTTCAAACAAAGAAAAATTAGCTAGTAAAGTCCACAAAGACATCACAAAACAATACAAAGAATTTATCAGAAATCATTATAAGGGTATGAATCAGCTTATCAAGATAATAATTGGGGTCTTTATAACGTTACCTATTACTTGTAATGTATTAAATTGGGTATATCCAAGAATAATGGATAAATGTTTCCCTGAATTAGCTGGTTCTAAAAAAGCACAAAAAGCTAGGGAGGGTAAATAATGAAAGTCGATAATAATTCATCCTTCTTTACTAGAGCAATGAAATATGGAGCAAAGGCTTTAGGTGCGGTTAGTAAAACAAAGCCTATTCAATGGCTTGGCGATAAATTCCAAAAAAATCCAGAAGATGCTCTGGCCATAACAACTGTATCTTCAATCATTATTAAAGACGGTGTTGGTTGCTATAAGTATGTAACTCAATCTTTAAATAACAAAGATATTCCTGATGAAAGAAGAAATTTCGTAGCCGCATTAGATTTATCAAATGGTGTGCTAATGATTTTGGCTCAGATTGGTATGTTCTTTGCAATGAGAAAATTTAGTGAACCGATTTTTAATAAACTTTTCAAAAAGTCATTTAATCCTACGACATTAGAAAATATTGCAGCTAAATTACGTATAGATGATAAAACAATAAGAAAGCTCGTATTTGATAAAGAAGGTAAAAAACTAAGAAAAGATGCTTTAGATTTATTCAAATTCGTTGCTGATATTGCAGCTGCTACAATTATTGGAAAACGTATTATCGTTCCATTTATTGCAACTCCAGTAGCAAATACTATCAAAGATAAAATGGATCAAAAAACTATGGCTGAAAAAGCTGATGCTTTAGAAGACAAAAAAGAAGATAGTGTTGAAAAAAACGAAGATGTTAAAAAAATAAATGATGCAGAAGAATCTAAAAAAACTTCAGATTCTGATGATGAAGACGATGATGATTAATCTTTTAAACTTCTAATTCTTTTTGAGGTATAATTATTTCAAGTAGTTTACATTTTTAAAAGGAAATAATTATGCTTAAAGGAAATGAAATTAGACAATTATATTTAGACTTTTTTGAGAAAAAATATCAACATACAATTGTAGAATCATCAAGTCTTGTACCTGATAATCCTACAGTTTTGTTAACTACAGCTGGTATGTTACAATTTTTACCTATATTTTTAGGCATTCAAAAATCTCCTTATGAACCTGCTCGTGCAGCATCTTGCCAAAAATGTGCTCGTGCTGGTGGTAAAGATTCTGATATCGAAAATGTAGGACGTACACCACGCCACCATACGTTCTTTGAAATGCTAGGCAATTTTTCTTTCGGTGATTATTATAAAAAAGAAATCATTGCTTGGGCTTGGGAATTTGTAACAGAAGTTCTTAAACTAGATAAAGATAGACTTTGGATTACTATTTTCGAAACCGACGACGAAGCCGGAGAAATTTGGCAATCAGTTGGTGTTCCTGCTGAAAGAATTAAAAGAAAAGGTAAAAAAGATAACTTCTGGGGGCCTCCAGGTGCTTCTGGATCTTGCGGGCCTTGTTCAGAAATTCATTATGATTTAGGCGAACAATACAAATGTTCTGACGATTGCGGTATTGATACTTGCGAATGTGATAGATGGGTTGAAATTTGGAACTTAGTATTCACCGAGCTTTATCAAGACGAAGAAGGTAATCAATCACCTTTAGAAAAGAAAAATGTTGATACAGGAATGGGCTTAGAAAGAATTACAATGGTATGCCAAGGCGTGGCTTCAACTTTTGAAACAGATTTATTAAGACCTATTTTAGATAAAGTATCTGAAATGTCAGGTGTTGAGTATAAAAAATCTGAAAAAACTGATATTTCTTTAAGAATCATTACTGACCACGCAAGATGCGTATCATTCTTGATTTCTGACGGCGTAATCCCGGGCAATGAAGGTAGAAGCTATGTTCTAAGAATGATTCTACGTCGTGCGCTTAGACATGGAAAAATCTTAGGTATGGAGCTTCCATTCTTGTATAAATTAGTTGATACAGTTGTGGAACATTACGGAAAAGCTTATCCGGATTTAGTTCAAAATCAAGCAAAAATCAAAGATACAATAAAGAAAGAAGAAGAAAGATTTAATAAAACTCTTGATAGAGGATATAAAATGCTTGATGAATTTATATCTGAAAAGAAAGATATTGACGGCGAAAGCGCATTCAAGCTTTATGATACATTTGGCTTCCCTTTTGAATTAACTCGCGAAATCGCAGAAGAAAATAATCTTAAAGTTGACGAAGATGGCTATAAAGTAGCTATGCAAGAACAAAAAGAACGTGCTAAAGCTGCGACTGCTAAGATTTCTGTAACAGGCGATATTAAATACGCAAAAGTTGAAGAAGAAGTTGGCTCAACTGAATTTATTGGCTATGAAGAAGTCGCTTGTGAAGCTAAAATTTTAGCTTTAATCGAAGGCGAAGGCTACGTCGATGTTGTATTAGATAGAACTCCATTCTACGCAGAATGTGGTGGCCAAGTTGGAGATAGCGGATTTATTGTTAACGAAAACTTGAAAGCAGAAGTTCTTACAACTTTTAAAGTAAACCAATTATTTGTTCATAGATGTCAAGTACTAACAGGCGAATTAACTATTGGGGAGTATGTTTTTGCAGCAATTGATGTTGAGAGAAGAAATGAAATCAAAGTTCACCACACTTCTGCTCACTTACTTCAAGCAGCATTGATTAATGTTGTTGGAGATGAAGTTAAACAAGCTGGTTCACAAGTTGAAGAAAACAGAATGAGATTTGACTTTACTTTCTCAAGAGCAATGACCTCTCAAGAAATTGAAAAAACAGAAAATCTTATGAACAAATGGATTGGTGAAAAACTACCTGTTCAAACAGATGTTATGGATATTGAAGAAGCTAAACTCACTGGCGCAACAGCATTATTTGGTGAAAAATATGACGACGTTGTTCGTGTTGTTTCAATCGGTGGATCTAAAAAATGCAAATGTGGTGGTGGCTGTAAATGTAAGCATGATGATGCTCCAGAAGTTATTTCAAGAGAATTTTGTGCAGGTACTCACGCTAAATCAACAGGTGATTTAAGACTTGTTAAAATCGTTTCAGAAGGAGCAATCGCAGCTGGTACAAGAAGAATTGAGCTTGTTGTTTCAAATGCAGCGATTGAATACTTGAATAACAAAGCAAAAGTTTCTACAGAACTTGAATCAAGATTCAAAGTTCATACAGAAGAAGTTCTTGAACGTGTTGAAAAACTTGCAGAAGAAAACCGTGAATTGCAAAAAGAGCTTGCTCGTGTTAAGGAAGAACAAGCTAGAGGTAAATTTGCAACATTTATTTCTCGCGCTCAAGACATTGAAGGTGGCAAATTATTTATCTCTAAGATCGAAAATTTTGATGCTGATGCTGTTAAAGCAGGTATTGAACTTCTTGGAAATAAACTTGGTGAAAGCATAATTGTCCTTGCTAGTGAAAGAATGGTTGTTGCAAAAGTTTCTGACAGTTTTGTTCAAAAAGGAATCAATGCAGGCAAAATTGTTGGAGAAATCGCTCGTGCAACTGGTGCAAACGGTGGCGGGCGTCCAAACTTCGCTCAAGGTGGTGTAAAAGATGCTAGCCTGCTTGATGAAATATTAACAAAAATTGAAAATGATATTAAAGCTTAAAACTTTAATAAAATTAATCATAAATAAAACAGGCCTTGGAATATCCAAAGCCTGTTTTATTATCAATCAAAAAATATTTTATTTCTTATCTTCCCAAATTTCAATTAATGAAGAACAGAAGAATATACTTGAATAAGTACCAATTGCAATACCTAAAATCATTGCAAGCACGAAATCTCTAGTTGTAACTCCACCAAAGAAATATAAAGCTGCAAGTGTGATTAATGTTGTTAAAGAAGTGTTGATACTTCTTGTCAATGTTTGATTAATACTTGCATTCATTATTTCACCAAAAGTCATCTTCTTAGAATAATATTTTAAATTTTCTCTTACACGGTCAAATACAACAATTGTATCGTGAACAGAAAAACCAATTACAGTAAGAAGCGCCGTTACAAATAAAGCATCGATTTGAACTCCATAGAATATGCCTAAAATTGAAAATACGCCAACTACAAATAAAGTATCATGTACCAAGCCTAAAATAGCAGCTAAAGCATAATCAAATTGGAATCTAAAGGTTAAATACGCAATAATTCCCAGTAAAGCTAAAGATAAAGCTATCATTGAATTTTTAAATAATTCTTTACCCAAAGTTGGCCCAACTGAAGAAACTTGAACAAGTTCAGGTTGTTGAAATTCTGAATTAATAATATTTGAAATTTTATTTAAATCATCAGATTCTTCGTCAATAAATTTTGTTCTTATCGATAAAATGGCATTCAAATCTTGGTTTTCTTTTGAATTTACATTAATTATTTGCAAAATTGGAGTTTCAATTCCGCCATTCTCTAAAGCTGTACGCACAGATGATAATTTATCATTTGTTATGTACTCTTTCACACCATATTGCAAAGTTGTACCACCTGTATAATCAATCCCAACTTTAACTGGAGTGTGTGTATCATAAGTTATCATTGAATAAATCATTGCGATAATTCCTGGAATAAGAAGTATTGCAGAAATCGCTAAATATATAAATTTATGTTTAACTATATCAAGTTTCATTTTTTACCTACTTTCTAATCCAAAATACCAAATTTAGCTTTTTCACGTTTTGTTTCAACAACATTATAGCCTTCACCAATTTCATCAGCTCTTAAACCAAATAATGCTGGATTTTTCAAATTTCCTGTACCAAAAATTAAGTGCATAAAGTTTTTAGTTATTGTAATTGCACTAAACATTGAAACCATAACCCCTAATGCAAGTGTTAAAGCAAAACCTTTTACAATACTCGTTCCGCAGCAATAAAGAATTGCACAAGTAATAATTGTTGTCATATTTGAGTCAAAAATACTTGTCCAAGCTCTATCAAAACCTGAATTAATCGCAGTAAACAAAGTTCTACCAGCTTTTAATTCCTCTTTTGTTCTTTCAAAAATCAAGATATTAGCATCAACTGCCATACCGATTGAAAGGATAAAACCTGCAATACCCGCAAGGGTAAGTGTCACAGGAATGGCTTTAAATAAAGCAAAAAGTATTAATCCATAAATAATTAGAGCAATATTAGCAATCATACCAGGAGCTCTATAATAAGCAATCATGAATAACATAACAAATCCAAGCCCTAAAGCTCCAGCAATTTTTGATTTAGCAATGCTATCAGCACCTAAAGTTGGGCCAACAGTATTTTCTTCAATTATTTTAGCTGGGACAGGAAGTGCTCCTGCATTTAACAAATCAACCATTTGTTGAACTTCTTTTGCAGTAAAACCACCTTGACCTCCAGAAATAATAGCATTACCATCTGTAATTACAGCTTGTATTGTCGGAGATGATTGTAATTCTCCATTAAAGAAAATAGCCATTGGCTGTTTATACAATTTTTTAGTTAATTCTGCGAATTTTTTTGTACCTTCAAAATTAAATTCTAACGCAACAACAGGTTCTGCTAGCGCTCCACTAGAACTAACCATTGCTTTTTTTAAGTCTTTACCAGTAAGCCCTGTTGATTCCCATCCAATTACTTCATCTTTTGAATTTCTGATAGGAGCTTTAAATTCTAGTTCCGCAGTTTCACCAATATATGCTTTTGCTTGGTTTAAATCAGAAACGTCAGGAATTTCAACAACAAGCCTTTTATCACCAGAACGTTGAACAACTGTTTCTGAAACACCAAGTTTATTAACGCGGTTTTCTATAGCAAAATGTAAACTTGCCATCATATCAGGTGTAATTTCTGTAATAGTATCTGTTGTTTGAGCTTCTAGTACAAGTCTTGACCCACCTACTAAATCAAGTCCTAACTTAGTAGGCTTTGTAGCAATTATTACAATTGATGTAATAACAATTGCTATAATAGCCCAAAACAAAATTAACTTGTTTTTCATTTTATTTTATACTCCTTTTATAATTATAATTATATTTTTAATAAAAATTAAATAACCTAGTCACTTGGTTACATATTAACTCAATCACTTAGCTTAAATTGAATCCAATACAAAAAATAATTCCGTTTTTTCTGCTTTTGTTAATTCAACTAATGGACGTCGCACATAATCTTCAATTATACCTCTGTAAGCAAGCGCAGCTTTTACTGGAACAGGATTTGGCGCCATAAATAATTTTTTGAAAATAGGATACAATTTTAAATGCATATTCTTTGCTGTCATTGCATCACCAGTTTTAAAGTTTCTAATCATCGATTTAATTTCTTTACCAAATAGATGAGACGCAACAGAAATTACACCGTGAGCACCTAAAGATAGCATTGGTAAAGTTAAACTATCATCACCTGAATAAATTGCAAAATCACTAGGGCAAGATGCTTTTAATTCTGTAACCGCATCCATATCACCATAGCTCTGTTTAATTGCAACAATATTTTCATATTTTCTAGCAAGAGTTTTAACTGTATCAACTGACATGTTAATACCAGTTCTTGAAGGAATATTATAAAGAATTACAGGAATATTAACTGCCTCAGCAACAGCAGAAAAATGCTCTATTAAACCACTTTGAGATGGTTTATTATAATAAGGAACAACTGATAAAATGGCATCAGCATCATTTTTTTCCGCTAATTTAGCAGTTTTAATAGCAGTTTCTGTCGAATTTGATCCAGTACCCATAATCACTTTTGCTTGTTTATTTACAGCTCGTTTTACACTACAAAGAATTTCGATTTCTTCTTCATAAGTAAGCGTTGGAGCTTCACCAGTTGTACCAGTTACTAAAACTGCGTCAGAACCTGTATTAGCAAGCTGAAAAGCAAGCGATTCGACTTTGTCATAATCTACTTCTCTTTTTTCATTAAATGGTGTTACCATTGCTGTTATAACTTCGCCTGCATCATATCTCATAATCTATACTCCTTTTTCCCTTATGTCTATTCTACTTCAAACAGAATAATATTGCATTAAACTTTATTTATAAATTCATGAACTTCAAAAGTATTTGAACCCTTTTGAAACAAACCTAAGTGAGAAGTTTCAAATCTTTGATTTTCATTAAATTGATAACGGTAAGCAGTACTTGCTAACATTGTAACTTTATTTAGAAATTTTAAACCTATTAAACTCTTTAATTCTTCATTCTCAGTATATGTTTCCTGACCTATAACTTGCACACAAATCAAAAAATCAATTGGCGCCTTAGATTCCATAAGCTTTAAAAATACTTCTAAAACACCATCGATTTTTTCAAAAGAGTAAAACATAAACAAAAAACCTTCTTGGTATTTTTGAGGACATGTATTCGTTTTTTCTAATAAATGTTTTAATAGAATTCTATTTTGTTCTTCAAGATTAATATTATACTCTCTGTGCGCAAAAGCGGATTTTACAAAAGTTTGCAAATAAATACGATATGTCTTTAATTTTTTTTGTTCTTTTTTCTGTTCCATTTCTAAAGAATGGTTTAAAGCATTTTCTTCCATCTTTTTACAAAAACGTCTACTAGAATCATATAAATCTTCTAAAACATTCAACAAGTTATATAATAAGTGAACAACAAAATACGTTGCTCCAATTAAAACTATGACTACAAGATATTTGTACTCAAAAACCGTTGAAAAAATAGTTATTGAATCAGCTGTAAACCCTTTTCCAATATCAAGCAAAAACTCAAAAATAGGATTTGCGAATGCAAACCACCCCCAAGAACTATTTGTTAAATCTTGCATCCAATACAACATTAGCAGAACAATTAAAAACATTAATAATACTTTAATAAATTGCATACAGCTTTTTAAAAAACCAAAAAGTTTCAATATAAAATTATGCATCTAAACCTCATTAAAATAAATATTATCTATTAATCTTACACCATCTACTCGACAAGCTATTAATGCAATCGAATGATTATTAGCGTTTTTTTCTTCTTCTAAATTATTTCGATTAAGAATTTCTAAATATTCTAAATCGTGTTTATCAGTTAGGTAATTGTAAGCGGTTTCTTTTAAAGCCTCAATATCTGTAATTCCCTTTTTATAACAAGCTTTTATATTGTTCAATATTTGGCTCAAAATAAGCGCATCTTTTTTACCTTCTTCACTTAAGTATTTGTTTCTTGAGCTTAAAGCTAAACCTGATTCTTCACGAACAATCGGACATTGCACAATTTCTATTGGAACATTCAAATCTTCAACCATTTTTTTGATAATAATAACTTGTTGTGCATCTTTTTGTCCAAAAAACGCACAATCAGGTTGAACAATGTTGAATAATTTCATTACAACTGTGCAAACTCCGTCAAAATGACCAACACGAGATTTTCCACAAAGTTTATCTACAAAGAAATATGGAGGACAAACATAAGTTAAACAATCATTAGATAACCTACAATCCCCATACATCTCTTTTGGTGTTGGTGCAAATACTATATTTACCCCCTCACCATCACAAAGTTTCATATCTTCTTCCAAAGTTCGTGGATATTTATCAAAGTCTTCTGAAGGACCAAATTGAATAGGATTAACAAAAACTGATACCACAACTTTATCGCATTCTGCTTTTGCTTTCTTTATAAGACTTAGGTGCCCTTCGTGTAAGGCTCCCATTGTTGGAACTAGTCCAATTTTAAACCCTTCTTTTCTCCATTTTTTAACTTCTTCTCTAACTTCTTTTATTGTGTTTAGTAACATTATTTTCCCTTATTTTGTTGTGTTTCACCCAACCTACTTCTTATTTTTGTCATTCCGAGCTTGACTCGGAATCTATTAATGCTTTTTGTTAAATGGATAGACCCTAAATCAAGTTCAGGGTGACAGATTACTTAAATATTTTTAGGCTATCTTGCTTTAATATTTGTAAACTATCTTTGGCTGTATTAACAACTTTTTCAGTTTGTTGAGTTGCAACCGGCTTTTTATTAGCAGCTATGTACATGAAACCAAGCATTCCTAGAATAAAAATCCCACCAAAAGCCAAAAGACCCAATAAATCTTTCACCTGTTCTTTAATATATTTTTTATAATCTTTTATATCAAATAAACAATTCTCATCATACCTGCCAATTTTATTAGCTCTTTTATATGAAATTTTTTTATCGAGTCCGACTCCTGTTTCTGTAACTCCTGTTATTTCTGATAAATTTACAGAGTCATTTTCTGCTGATTCTACAAGGAAATTTGTTTTTTTGTCTTTAAGTTTATTTTTAATATCATCAAAAACCCTTTGTTGAGAATCTGAAAATTTTGTAAACTTAGGTGTATAAAACCCTTTAAAATTAATATTATTTATCTTATTAATCATGATTTACTCCTTTATTTAATTTTTCTCTTTCGTTTTCATTTAACACAAAAGACTCTTTCTTTGAAGGAAATTCCAAATCTTTAACCTCTTTAGAATATCTTCTCACTCCTTCAAGTACAACATCGTGTAAATTGGCAAACTTTTTCACAAACTTTGGTGCAAAATCCGTAAACTTGCCCAAAATATCATCCGTTACAACAATTTGACCGTCACAATTTACGCCGGCGCCAATACCTATTGTCGGAATATTTAAATTCTTAGTAATATATTCTGCACTTTCTGCTGGAATAAGCTCAAGCACAACAGCAAAAGCACCAGCTTCTTCAAGTTTTTTTGCACATTCTAAAATATACTCAGTTTGTTCAGAAGTTTTACCTTGAATTTTATACCCACCTAAAGCATTCAATAATTGTGGAGTTAAACCCAAATGAGCGAGAACAGGAATTCCGGATCCAACCAAACGTTTTGTAAGAGCTAAAATGTGTTCATTGCAACCTTCAATTTTAACAGCATTAGCACCGGATTTAATCATTTTCCCAGCATTTTCTAATCCTTGTTCAATTGATAAATTATAACTCATAAAAGGCATATCACCAATGACAAAAGAGTTTTTAGCGCCTCTTGCAACTGCACGTACAAAAATCAACATTTCATCAATTGTAATATTGTAAGTATTTTCATACCCTAGAGCCACCATCGCAAGTGAATCGCCTACCAAAATTCCATCAATTTCAGCTTTCTCAAGCACCTTAGCCGTTGAATAATCATAAGCTGTTAACATTGCAATTTTTTCACCATTGTCTTTTAATTTTTGAAATATTGATATTGTTTTTTTCATTCAGCCCCCTTTAGAGCTTATGTCATAATTTATTTTTTCAGAGTCTTCTTATACCAATAATACACAGCTCTAGCTACACGATTAGAGGAATGTCTAACAAGTCCCTCTTTGTTTTCTTGGATAAGCTTTTGAGATACAACCTCTAAGCCAATTGGTGCAATATTCTCCATATCAAGTCTTACTGGAATAGAACCCGTTTTAGCATAACCTTCAGAAATGTTATCAGGTAATGAATTATTAACTAACACTGCATCTATAATTTTTTGTCCTTTTGCATGTGATAATAAAGCATTAACGTGACTAGCAACAGAATAAGAATCTGTTTCTCCTGGCTGAGTCATAATATTACATACATAAATCTTTTTAGCAGAAGATTGCATAATCGCTTCTACAATTCCATCCACAAGAAGGTTTGGAATCACACTTGTATACAAACTTCCAGGACCTAAAATTATTAAGTCAGCATGTAAAATCGCTTCTATAACTTCTGGTAAAGCCTGACAATGAGCAGGTTCAGTAAATAATTTTTTTATTTGTTTATGTTCTTCTGGAATATTTGATTCACCTTTTACAATAGTGCCATCAATATATTCTGCAGCAAGTTTCATATCATCTAATGTTGCCGGCAGGACTTCTCCACGGATATTTAATACATTTGAAGATTCTTTAACTGCTTTAACCATATTACCTGTAATTGCACAAAGCGCTGTTAAAAATAAATTCCCAAAGCTATGACCTTCTAAACCTTCACCTTTTTTAAAACGATATTGGAATAGCTCTGTAATTAAATCATCGTCATCTGCAAGCGCAGCAATACAGTTACGGATATCACCAGGAGGCAAAATCCCCATATCTTCACGTAACCTTCCAGAGCTTCCACCATCATCACCAACAGTTACAACTGCTGTTATGTTATTGGTATAACTTTTAATACCTCTCAAAAGCATTGAAAGTCCTGTACCACCGCCAATTGCTACAACTTTTGCACCTTTGTTTAATTTACTTTTGCGATAAAAACGTTCTAAAAGAGTTCCAACTCTTTTAGGAGAGTCCATATCCATTAAAGCAAGAGTTGTTTTTTTCCAACCATTAAAAAAAACAACAGCACCAATCAAAATAACAGCCACAGCTAAAATTTCTGTTGGCAAAATAAGTGCAGCTTTTCTTATTAACTCCATTGTTTGATAAATAGGACGAATGTCAAAAATGATTAAAAAACCTAAAATCATTAATACAGATCCTAAAAATATCAAAAAAAGCCATCTTTTAACATTAAGACCAGGAATTAACCAGCCAACATCTTTTGTGACTTTAACATTTTTTCTTATTTTTTTTATCATAACTAATCCACCCAACCTGAAATTTTTGCATTATTATAATTTACAGGTGTTGGCACTAATGTTTGGCGCGCCTGTTGAATTAATTCAATTGAATTTTTATATTTATTTGAAAAATGTACTGTATCAACATCAGCAAAACTCATACCGCCCAAATTATTACGAATTTGAGAAGTGTGAAGTAAATGTTGAAAACGTTTTATCAAATCATAATTATTAGTATTATCTTCTTTAGAATAATCGATTGTTAAATCCGCATTATAAGTTTTTTCCAGCGATAGTTCTTGAGCAACTTGTATTCCTGTATAATCAGCAACTTTAGATGTTATATCTCCAACTGGAGCATAATACACCAGCCATTCTGAGCATTTTTTTATTGCGCGAGCAATAGCACAAGAAAACGTAAAATCTTCTCCTGCCATTTTATACATTGCACCATGTGGTCTTACATGCTCTACACTTAGTCCATAAGCTTTTGCAAAGGACATCAAAGCACCAATTTGATATACAACAAGAGCTTCTACTTCATCATCTTTAAGCTCAACTGGTCTGTATCCAAAACCTTGAATATCATTAAAACCAATATGCGCTCCAATAACAATATTTTTTTCTTTTGCCTTTAAAAGAGCTTCCTTTATAGAATTTGGATCACCTGCGTGAAAACCACAAGAGATATTGACTGAGCTCACGTAATCAAGCAACTCAAATTCTGTATTATTTTTATAAATCCCATAAGACTGCGCTAAATCACAGTTAAAATCGATATTTTTAATTGATTTTCTTTCTATAACTTCTTGCATTTTTTCCTCCGAAAAAACTTTTTTTACATATGAAATTGTACCACAAAATTTTATTTAAAATTAACAATTATGATATAATATTTTTATGCCAAGATTTATTGCAATTACAGATATTCACGGAGAGTTAAAGAAATTAGAAAGCGTGCTTTCTAAAATTGATTTACGCCCAGATGACATTTTTGTATTTATGGGAGATTATATCGACCGAGGACCTGATTCTAAAGGAGTAGTAGAAAAAGTTATTGAAATTAGCAAAAATTATGAAACAATAACACTTATTGGCTCTCACGAATACGCGCTATTGCACGCAAAACAAGATGATTATTATGATTATTTATTTTGGAATTATGGAGGACCAGCAACAGTTAAAAGCTATGGCGGGCATTTTGACAATATTTTAAAAACTCACGGAGAATTTTTTAGGAATTTAAAATTCTATCATTTAACAGAAAATTATTTATTTGTCCATGCTGGAATCGATCCGAGATACAGCTTAGAAGACCAGTGCGAGACAGATTTAGTTTATATAAGAAGTGCTTTTTATCGTAACAAACACAACCTTCCACAAAAAATTATTTTTGGCCACACAGAATTTGACGCACCTCTAATTCAAGATGATAAAATTTGTATAGACTTAGGATGCGGAAAGTATAAAAATGCAAAACTTTGTGCTTTAATATTAGACAGGGGAAAAGAGGAGTTCGTTTATTCAGATTAAGGAGTTAAGATGGTTGCAATTTCAATAGTAATACCAGTTTATAATATTGAAAAATATTTAAGAGAGTGTTTAAATAGCTTGGTAAATCAAACTTTTAAAGATTTTGAAGTAATTTGTGTAAACGACGGCTCAAAAGATAATTCTTTAGAAATTTTAAACGAATATGCACAAAAAGATTCTCGGTTTAAAGTAGTTAGCCAAGAAAATAGCGGATCAGGTTCTGCAAGAAATAATGGTTTAAGCCAAGCTCAAGGGAAATATGTTCAATTTTTAGATGGTGATGACTATTTCGAGCCAAAAATGTTGGAAACTCTATATAATTTAGCAGAAGAAAACGGGCTTGATATTGCAGTTTGTTCATCAAAAAAAGTAGACGATGAAGGTAATATAACAGAAACAAAAAATCCTAATTCACCACTTAATTTAGCCAAGTTAAAACTTAATAAAGTATATAGCTATAAAGATTATCCTGATGATGTGTTCTCTTTAATAAATTCAGCACCGTGGAATAAATTGTATTTAAGAAAAATGTTAACCGAAAACAAATTATTGTTTCCAAAATTAACTGGTCCTGATGATTTATGTTTTGTTTATATGGCAACAGTTTGCGCAAAAAGAATTATGGCAATTGATGAGGCGTTCATTAATTATCGTTACAATAGACCTGGAAGTGCTTATACATATCGAGCGAATAGTGCAATCAATATCATACGTGTAGCATTACACCTCAAAGAATTTTTAGAAAAGAAGGGCATTTTTAGCTTTTTAGAAAAAGCTTATTTTCAAGCAATGAATTTTTCTGTTCGTTGGGAAACAAATTTATGTAACGATGAGCAGTATGAAAACTTTTTAAATCAGCTTAAAACAGAATTTCCAAATGATTGGAGGCTTTTTGCAAATGCATTAAGAAAAGATTTTATTACATTAGATTATTTTTACAATTTTATTGGAGAACAAAAAGTTTACTTATGGGGTGCAAGCAATTTCATAAAAAAAGTTTTAGAAAAAGAAATTAAACCTAATTCGAATATATTAGGAATTATAGATCGCAACGAAGCTTCATGGGGAAAAGATTTTTGCGGTTATAAAATTTATTCACCAGAAATACTAAAAGAAAAACCTGCAAATGTTTTAGTAACAATTTATAATAACCACGAAAGTGCATATAAAGCGATTAAGAATGAACTAAGTCAAACTTATCCTCAAATAAAAGTTTTAAAGAATATTTTTGAGGAGAAAATATAAAATGTCAAATTTTTTTGAAAGTTTAAAAAACCAATTAGAAACCATCAAAGATAAAAAAATAGTTTTTTGGGGTGCAAGTTTGTTTTTAGACGAATTTTTAGAAAAATATTCTTTAGAAAAATATAGCATTTTAGGTGTTATTGATAATAATTCAAATAGATGGGGGCAAAAAATAAATAAATACACAATACTCCCTCCAAAATCTCTAATTGATATGGGAAAAGTGTGTATCATCGTAACAATCAAAAATAACTATACAAAAGTTTTTGCAGAGATAGAGAGAATCATTGAAACTTTTCAAGATTCAAACAAAGAAATTAGCCTAATTCCTAATACATATGAAATAGCTCAAAGAGATTTATTTACACATAGTCTAGCAAGTAATAAACTATATTTAGTTGATAGTAAAGGCATTAAACATCCTGTTTCATATATTGAAGGCTTGAAAATTAATTGGTTATCAGAAAATGCGGAAGTAACAATTGGAGCGAACCCTCTGCCCAAATTTAAAAATTGTAGCATATCTTGTGATAAAAATTCTAAAGTACATATCGGCTCATCCGCACACGAAATAAAATCACTAAACATTGCTCCACTTTCTCAGGATAGTCAGATTGTTATTGGGAATAATTTTTCAACAGAAGGAGCAGAAATTCGATTATCAGAGCCAAATACTGAAATTCATATTGGAAATGATTGTATGCTTAGCTATGGTATTGAAATAAGAGTAAGCGACTCGCATGCTATTTATGATATTAAAACTAATGAAATATTAAATCACCCTAAAAAAATAACAATTGGTAACCACGTTTGGATAGGAATTCGAACAATTGTACTTAAAGGCAGTGAAATAAAAAATAACAGTGTTATTGGCGCTAATACTTTAATTAGCAAAAAATTTGACGAATCCAATGTTGTTATTGTTGGTAATCCTGCAAGAATTGTGCGAAGAAACATTAATTGGAATAGAAAAACAGCTACTGATTTTATAAAAAAGGAGATTTTTTAATGAAAATAAATATTGTATTTATAACTGATAACAATTATGTTAAGCCTACAATTCTTGCAATATCATCACTCTATAACAACAATAAAAATAACACATTTGATATTAATATTTTAGGTAAAAACTTAGATTCTATAAGCGTGGATCTTTTTTATTCTCTACAAAAAGAGAACTTTAACATAAATGTCATAGACGCAACTGAATATCTAAAACCTTTTTCTAATATTATAGAAAATCGTCACGTTACAAAAACAGCTATTTTAAAATTTTATATACCTGAAATATTTAAACATTTGGATAAAATTTTATATTTAGATAGTGATTTAATTGTAAGAAAAAATATTATAGATTTTTATAATACCAATATTGATAATTTTTACGCTGGTGTAATTAAAGATACATATACTATTACTAATGCTGCAAATATAAAAAATTTAAATCTCAGTTCTAACATCTATTTTAATTCTGGAGTAATGTTATTAAATTTAAAAAAAATGCGTAAAGATAATATCACTAATAAACTTATTAAGTATCGGCTAAATAATAATACTATATTTATGGATCAAGAAGCATTTAATGTTGTACTAAATAATAATGTCAAGTTTCTTTCATATAAATATAATTTCTTAAATTTTTATTTAACAGTTTTAGATAATAAAAAATTATCAGAACTTTTTGATGAAAAATTACCTTTAAAAGAGAAAGAACTTTTTGATTCTTGCAGTATTATACATTTTGGAGGTAAAGAAAAACCTTGGATAAATAACATGGGGTATTTAAGCCAAATTTATAAAGAAGAAAAAAATAAAAGTATTCTACGGGGTAAAATTTGGCAAGCATATTATGAAATTATAGAAGATAGGTTTGTTGAAAATATAAACAATTATCAAGACAAGATAATCTTCTGGGGTGCTAGTTTATTTTTAAAAGAATTTTTAGATAAATATAAAGTGAGTAGTTCAAATATTCTTGGAATTATTGACACAAATCCAGAAAAACAAGGTCAAACTTTAGGTAATTATAAAATCTATTCTCCAGATCAAATTAAAGAATTGAATCCAAAATATATTTTATTAACAATCAAAAATAATAATGAGCAAAGATATATTGATGTACAGAACTTTTTAGCAGAAAATAGAATAAACACCGAGTTGTTACCAAATATATTTGAGGAGCCATTGCATGACTAAAGTTTCAATCGTTGTTCCTATTTATGGCGTTGAAAAATACATAAGACAGTGTTTAGATAGTATTCTTAATCAAACACTTAAAGATATTGAAGTTATATTAATAGATGACGGATCTCCTGATAAATGTGGAGAAATTGTTGATGAATATGCTTTAAAAGACTCTAGGATAAAAGTAATTCATCAAGTTAATCAAGGCTACGGTGTCGCTGTTAATGCAGGATTAGACATCGCCCAAGGTGACTATGTGGGAATTGTTGAACCTGATGACTATATAGAACCTGATATGTATGAAAAACTCTACAATCAAATAACAAAATTTGATGCAGATATGTGTAAAGCTTCTTTTTACAAATACAATTCTCAAGCTAAAAGCAAAGAAAAAGAAAACGAAATTTGGAAGTACGAAATTCAAAACATTGAAGATTTTCCTACAGATAGAGCCTTTACAATCAAAGAATACCCAAAATTGTTTATTTTTCACGCATCTGTTTGGTCAAATATATATAAAAGAGATTTTCTTGAAAAAAATAATATAAGGTTTAATAATACAAAATCTTCTTCATACCAAGATTTACCTTTTATGACCGAAGTTGTTTGCAAGGCTGAAAAAATCTGCGTATTGCATGATTATCTATACCATTGGAGATTAGAAGAAAACCAAAATTCTTCAACAAGTTGCAATGGTGAGAAACTATTAATGATGCCTATGCAATGTAAAAACGCAAAAAATATTATAAAAAATTTAGGCTTATATGAAGAATTAAAAGAAGCTATGTATATGCATTTTTATTTAGCTAATGGTTTTTTTAATAAAATACAAAAACAATATCGATACGAATATTTTAAAAGACTTACCAATTTATATGATGAGCTTCGTTATGATAAAAATTTTCATTTTAAATTTTTTGAAAACAAAGATCAAATTAAATTTATAAAAACTATTCTGAAAAATCGTTATATAGACACTGTAAAATCAAGAATAATAAAAAAGGTTGTTGCTAAAAATAAATATGAAAGAATTGTTTTCTGGGGCGCAAGTTTATTATTAAAAGATTTTATAGAAAATAATAATCTCGAAATATATAATATTTCTGGAATTATAGACAAGAATTCTGATAGAAAAGGTGAAAAGTATGGAAAATACGAAATCTTTGCTCCGGAAGATTTAAATAAATTAAAACCGTCTGTTATAATTATTTCAATAGTACATTTTTCAGCAGAACGTAAAAAAGAAATAAGGGAATATATTCGAAAGAATTATAAAGAAAAAGTAAGAATTATTGGAATTTAAAAATTTAAATTGAAAGGAATTTTATGCCAAAAGTATCAATAATTATACCTGTATATAACGCAGAGCTTTATTTAAAGGAGTGTATTGATTCTATTATTAACCAAACCCTGACTGACATTGAAATAATATGCATTAATGACGGCTCTACTGATAGTTCTGCTCAGATTTTAAATGAATACGTTCAAAAGGATTCTCGTATAGTAGTAATCAATCAAGAAAATAAAGGAGCTGCTGTTGCTAGAAATAAAGGTATTAATATAGCAAAAGGGGCTTATTTAGGTTTTGTTGATGCAGATGACTATATTGAAAATACTTATTATGAAAAATTATATAACGCTACAGAGAATGAATCCTTCAATATAGCAATGACTTTAAACGTTAAACTTGTAGAAGATGGATATTTAGAAGAATACAAATCTTGTGGCGCTGTAGACACAAAAGTTATAACCTCTCTAAAAGAAAAAGAGGGCCTTCTTCTACATACCGCAATAACTTGGAATAAAATATATAAAACTTCTTTTATTAGGAAGAATAATATTTCCTTTACGGAAATAAATTCAGCAGGAGAAGATTTATCTTTTACTTTCTTCAGCTTGGTTTTAGCAGATAAAATTAGTGCCATTAGTGATGCCATCTATTATTATAGACGAATTAATTCTTCTGCTACAAAAGTCATAAAAGATAAAAAGTTTTATAAAATAATTGATATGTTCCAAATTACTGAAAACAAGCTTTCTAAATTAAACATAAATATATTCAAAAAATTATATTGGCAAAGTGTTTTAAAAAAACGAAGAAAAGGTGATTTTTTAAACTATTATTCTAGTATGCACAAAGACTGTAAAATAGAATTTAGAGAGCTTATAAAAAAAGCTTATCCAAAAGACAAAGTAAAAGAACCTATTAAAGATTTGATTGTATCACTAACATCTTATCCAGAAAGAATTAATTATGTACATAAAGCTATTGAATCAATAATGATTCAACCAATCGAGCCTGAAAAAATAGTTTTAGCTCTTGGTGAAGATAAATTTCCAAACAAAGAAAAAGATTTACCAGAATCAATCTTAAACCTACAAGAGAAAGGGCTCGAAATTTTGTGGTGCAAAGATATAAGAAGTTTTACTAAGCTAATACCAACATTAAGAAAATATCCAGACAAAACAATCGTAACAGCAGATGATGATATAATTTATCCACAAGGTTGGTTAGAAAATCTATACAAAACTTATCTTAAAAAACCCAAAATGGTTCATTGTCATAGAGCACATAGAGTTACATTCGATCAAAACAAAGAAATTATAAATTATAAAAATTGGCACTGGGTAATATCCAATGTTTCACCATCATTCAATAATTTCTTAACAGGAGTTGGTGGCGTTTTATACCCAGTTAATATATTTTATAAAGATATTCTAAAAGAAGATTTGTTTAAACAACTTTGCCCTAATGCCGATGATATTTGGTTTTGGGCTATGTGTGTTCTAAATGGAACAAAAATTAATGTCGTTAAAAACAATATTAGAACATTAAAATATATTGACAACACTCAAGAAAACGGATTATGGAAAACTAATGTTAACGAAAATCAAAATGATATTCAGCTTAAAAAAGTTTTCGACTATTATCCAGAACTACTAAAAAAATTAGATAAACGCAAATTTAATCCTAATTGTATAAAAGCTAATAATTTATATCATTATAAAATGTTATTAAAAGAATGGTTTGCTAAAAATAAGCTCAAAAACATTTTAAATAAAGAAAAAAGTAAAATTTTATTATGGGGAGCTAGTATTTTTATAGAAGATTTTATAAAAGATAATAAAATAAAAAATTCTAATATCGTAGGAATTATTGATAGAAATTCTAACAAATGGGGAAATGAAATAGAAGGCTATAAAATCTTTACTCCAGAACAAATAAAAGAATTAGGCGTTCAAAAAGTTCTTTTAACAATAAAGCATTCAAACGAGCTTATTTATGTTGATGTGAAAAAGTTTTTAGAACAAAATCATCCAGAAATAGAATTATTACCTAATATTTTTAAAAACTAGAAAAGAGGCTTTAATGAGTGAAGATAAAATTAATAACTATTATTTTGAAAAATTAAAAGAACAAATAGAAAATAATAAAGATAAACGAATCGCTTTTTGGGGAGCAAGTTTATTTTTAGAAGAATTTTTTGATAAATATGATTTTAGTAAATATGAAAATATTATCGGAATTATTGATATCAATCCTGAAAAAAACGGACAAAAAATTAAAAATCTTACCATTTTTTCACCTGAAAAAATTAGCGAATTAAATGCTGAAAAAATCATTTTAACGATAAAAAATAATTCTAAAGAACGCTATAAAGAAGTAATAAATTACATCGAAAGTCAAAAATCAAATCTTACTGTAGAAAATTTCTTTAATACTAAAACAGCTGAGAGATTAATACCAGAACATTACGATTCAAACATCTACGACTACCTATTATTTTTAAAACATCAATATGCCTATATACTAGCAAGTAAGTATATAAATAAAGAAATTTCCGTTTTAGAAATAGGCTCAGGAGATGGATATGGAGCTAATTTATTATCCAAAACCAACGCTAGTATTACAGCTCTAGAAATTGACGAAGAATCAGTTGAAATTGCAAAAATAAGATATAACAAACCAAATATTAAATTTGAAATCTATGACGGATATAATATAAATTATCCAGACCATTCTTTTGATGTAATAATCTCTTTCCAAGTTATTGAACACATTGATGACGTAGAAACATATTTAAAAAATATTAAAAAACTCTTAAAACCAAATGGAACATTTATAGTCACAACTCCAAGCAGAACATATAGACTTACAGAAGGACAAAAACCTTGGAATAAATTTCATTTAAAAGAATATAACGCAAAAGCTCTCTATAATGAAGCTTCAAAAGTCTTTACACAACTAGAAATTTTCTCAATTACTGCTCAAAAAGAAATTTTAGATATAGAATTTGAACGAGTACGACCAGCAAGGGCAGATTATAATAACGAAAAAAATAATATTTACTTACCAGAAGATTTTAAATCAAGATATAGCATTAAAGATTTTTATGTAACTAAGGAAAATCTAGATTCTGGATTAGATTTACTAATAACTAACAAAAAACTTGATGTTATTGATTCGAATCTATACTAAATAATTTCCCAAAATAAAAGCGCTTATTGACCGGATTGTTAGAAAAAAGAAAGACAATTATTTTTCCGGAGTGTTTAAACACTAATAAGCGCTTAATACTAAGCAAAACCTGAGAACTTGTTTCGCTTTTGAATAATATCAGTGTACTATATTTTTTTTCAAATTACAATATATTTTCTTGTTTTATGTAACAATATATTTACATAACATTTGCAAATATGCCAATTTATATTAAATACAAAACCTATTTTTAGGTTTAAAATAGGTAAACTTGCCGTTATCTTTTAACATTATAAAAGGTAAAATAATAAATATGGAAAATGAATTTAACAAACAACTTTTTGCAAAAAGATTAAAAGAAATAAGAAAATCAAAAGGGCTCACTCAAGAGCAAATTTGTGATTTGACAGGTATTGAAATTTCTAACTATAGTAAAATGGAAACAGGCAAAATAACACCTTCCTTACCTACTTTACAAAAACTTATCAATTTTGCAGGATATGTTCCAAATGAATTATTTGAAAACTCGCATTTTAATTCCGAAGAAGTTTTAGACAGAAAAGTCATAGAAACTTATGAAAATTTGCCTTTATCTAAAAAACAAACTTTCTACAAAATCCTAAGAGCATTAGAAGAATTACAATAATCAAACCACTTTTTCACCTATCTGCAACACCAAAGTTTTTTTACCTTCTGCAAGAATTCTAGATTCGAAATCTTTTATATCCACATTTATCGCATCAAAAGTATTGTAGTGCATTGGGATAATTCTTTCAGAATTTAACCATTTAGTTGCAATAATAGCCTGTTCTATATCCATTGTGTAATTGCCACCTACAGGAAGCATTGCAATTTGCGGAGAATAAATTTCTCCTATAAGTTTCATCTCCGTATTTAAACAAGTATCGCCAGCATGATAAATTCTCTGTCCTTCTATTTCAAAAACATATCCACAAGGGCATCCAGCATAAATACCTTCTGGAGTAGAACTAGAATGAAACGCTGGAACAGCCAAAACCTTTCCCCAAGGATAATTAATCCAACCACCAAGATTTATACCATTTGCTAAAGCACCTTTTGAAGCACAATAATTTGCTAGTTCGAATATTGCAGTAATTTTAGCACCTGATTTTTGAGAAATTTCTATAGCACTTCCTAGATGATCGCCATGACCATGAGTTACAAAAATATCAGTAACTCCATCAAAATTATAATCTGGACTCATAACTAAAAAAGGATCTATTAAAATTTTATAACTATTTGTTTCTATCTCAAAAGCACTATGCCCTAAATATCTAATTTCCATTTAAAACCTCTCAACTAGTTTCCATACTTTTCCATTAATTTGCGCAATCGTTTATACTCTTTTCCCCATTTTTGCATTGACTCAATAACAGGTCTAAGAGTATATCCAATATCCGTTAAATAATATTCAACTTTCGGTGGCTGAACATCATATTCTTCTCGCACAATTAATCCATCTTCTTCCATCTCTTTTAAACAAGCCGTCAAAACCTTTGATGTACAGCCTAAACTCTTTTTTAGCTCAACGAATCGCATCTCTTTTTTAAGCAATTCTTTAACAACAAGAAGCTTCCATTTAGCACCAACCAGTTGTAAAACAACATTTACCGGATTTGTCGATAATTCCTTGTATTCCATCCATTTTCCTCAGTATCTTTTTGATACTATAATATCACACACAAAATTAAACACAAAATACTAACATTAATTATCTTCTTTATCTTTTTCAGCAGAACTCCAAAGCTCACTCAATTTTTCTTTTATACCATAACGTCCAAACCATTTAACAACAAATCGTTCTTCATAGCCCAATCCGCCATTAATCTTCGTAAAACCATTCAAGTTATACATCGCTTCTGATATTGAAATACGAATAATCACATGCGGAGTAGGATTCTTTGCGGGATCCATTTTAATTTTTAAATTATTATACTTAGCACTATTAACGCTTCCTCTATTATGAGCATCGGACTGCTCTTGTATAATAAAATTTTTTAAGCTATCTTCTGCATCTTTAAAAGTTGCCATACTTTTCCATTCTTAATTATTCAAACTATGTATAGGAGCAGGAATATGTCCTCCTCTATTAACAAAATCAGCTGATGACAACGAATTAATTTTCATTATAGGGGCTTCGCCCAAAAGTCCACCATAAATAACTTTATCACCAACTTTTTTATTTGGCGCAGGAATAATTCTCACAGCAGTAGTCTTTTTATTTATCATGCCTATTGCCATTTCATCAGCAATCATGCCTGCAATTGTTGTAGCAGGAGTATCTCCAGGGATTGCAATCATATCTAAACCAACAGAACAAACACAAGTCATAGCTTCTAGTTTATCAAAAGTAAGATGACCTAAACTCGCAGCTTCAATCATGCCAGCATCCTCTGAAACAGGGATAAACGCTCCTGATAAACCTCCAACATAAGAACTAGCCATTATTCCACCCTTTTTAACGCAATCGTTCAACATAGCCAAAGCGGCAGTTGTACCATGAGCACCAACATGCTCTAATCCCATCGCTTGAAAAATTTGTGCTACACTATCTCCAATAGCAGGAGTAGGAGCTAAGGATAGATCAATAATCCCAAAAGGAATTCCTAGTTTTTCAGCCATCCTCCTTCCAACAAGTTCTCCTGTAGAAGTAATTTTATATGCTGTTTGTTTAATCTTATTGGCCAAAGTTCCAAAATCAGCATTTTTATCTAAATTTTCAATTGCAGTTCTTACAACTCCTGGTCCCGACACACCTATATTAAGTGCACATTCTGGCTCACCATAACCACAAAAAGCACCAGCCATAAAAGGATTGTCACTAACAGAATTACAAAATACAACTAATTTTGCAGCTCCAATGCCACCTCTATCCACTGTCATTTCAGCAGATTGCTTTATAATCTCAGACATCTTTAGAACTGCATTCATATTAATACCGGCTTTTGAATTCGCAACATTAACAGATGAACACAATCTATTAGTAGAAGCTAAGGCTTCAGGTATTGATTCAATAAGAGCCAAATCTCCTGATGTGTAACCTTTTTCAACTAATGCTGAATATCCACCTATAAAATCTACGCCAAGCTCAGAAGCTGATTTATCAAGTGTTTTGGCTATTTTTACATAATCTTTTTGAGAACAACTTTCACCAATTATTGAAATCGGAGTTACAGAAATCCTTTTGTTTACAATAGGAATTGAGTAGTCGTTTTCTATCTCATTAGCATATTTTACAAGATTTTTTGCATATTTATCTAACTTAAATTGTATTTTGTCACAGACAGTGTTTACATTTTCAGAAATACAATCTCGTAAACTTATAGACAAAGTTACTGTACGAATATCGAAATTCTGTAACTTTATCATATTAATTGTTTCTAAAATTAAATTTTCATCAAATATTGTCATAATAAAATTAGTATACCATATTTTCTTTTTTTGTGTATCATTATAAGTAAAAATCAAAAAGCTGGAGGATTAACACATGCTTGTTGTAATGAATACAAACGCAACAGAACAAGATATTGAAAAAGTAATTCACTACATCGAATCTAAGGGATTTGAAGCTAGAGTCTGCCATGGAGAAACAAAATCTGTTGTTCATGCAATTGGAATTCAAGAAACAGATAAGCGAGATTTGACGCTCTTAAAAGGTGTTTTTGAAGTACTAAAAATTTCTACAAACTACAGACTTACCTCACGTTCTTTCCAGCAAGAAGATACAATTATTGAAGTGAATGGTGTAAAATTCGGAGACAAATACACAGGACTCATTGCAGGTCCATGTGCAGTAGAATCTTATGACCAGATGGATGCAACAGCTCAAGAACTTTCAGAATCTAATGTAAAAATTCTCCGAGGTGGAGCTTATAAGCCTAGAACCAGCCCATACGCATTCCAAGGATTAGGCGAAGATGGCCTAAAAATTTTAAGAAGTGTTGCAAACAACCACGGCATGGCTATAACATCTGAAATTATGGATGTCTCACAGCTAGAGGTATTCATGAAATATGTTGATATTTTTCAAGTCGGCGCAAGAAACATGCAAAACTTCAATCTTTTAAAAGAACTTGGAAAAATCCATCGACCAATAGTACTTAAACGAGGTTTATCCTCTACTTTTGAAGAATGGTTAATGTCTGCTGAATATATTATGGCCGGCGGTAATGGACAAATCATTCTTTGCGGAAGAGGTATAAGAACCTTTGAACATTACACAAGAAACACTTTAGATTTATCAGCAATTCCTGTCATCAAAAAGCTTAGTCATTTACCAATTATTGTAGATCCTTCACACGGAACAGGTTTACGTGATAAAGTTGAGCCAATGTCACGCGCAGCTATTGCAGCAGGTTGCGATGGATTAGTTATAGAAGTTCATCATAATCCAGAATGTGCAATGTGTGATGGCGCACAATCGCTTTATCCTTGGCAATATGACATTCTTTATAAACAAATTAAACAAATAGCTCCAATTGTAGGCAAAGAAATAGTTTAATAAAGTTTTTTAAGTCCCTAATCTTAATATTTGTACTTTTTATTCCTGTTTGTGCTATACTTTTGTTTATAACACAAGACTTTTAATTTCGAGGGGGATAAATGACACAGAATTATGATGCTAGTAATATACGTGTATTAGAAGGTTTAGAAGCTGTAAGAATGCGTCCTGGTATGTATATCGGTTCAACTTCTCAACGTGGCTTACACCACTGTATATATGAAATTGTCGATAATTCAATTGACGAATCTTTAGCTGGATATTGTACAGAAATCCATGTAACTATACATAAAGATAACAGCGTAACCGTAGAAGATAACGGCCGCGGTATTCCTGTTGATATTAAACCTGATAGTGGCAAATCAGCTCTCGAAATCGTTCATACAGTACTTCACGCTGGTGGCAAATTCGGTGATGGTGGTTATAAAGTATCAGGCGGTCTCCACGGCGTTGGTGCTTCTGTTGTAAACGCACTTTCTGAAAAAATGGTTGTAGAAGTTTCTCGTGCTGGTTTTGTATGGAAGCAAGAATATTTAAGAGGAGAACCAACTGCTCCTGTTGAAAAAACTATTGCTACAACTAAAACTGGTACAAAATCAACTTTCTGGTTAGATCCAGAAATCTTTACTGAAACAACTGATATTGATGTAGACGTTGTTGCAACTCGTTTTAGAGAAATGGCATTCTTAAACAAAGGTTTAAAAATCGTTCTTCATGACGAAAAAGGTAATAAAGAAGAAACTTTCCACTATGAAGGCGGTATTGGTAGTTATGTAACATATTTAAACCAAAACAAGACAGTTTTATTTGATGAGCCAATTTATATCGACAAAACTGTAGATGGCATGGCTGTAGAAGTTGCTATGCAGTATACAGATTCTTATAACGAATCTATATTATCTTTCGCAAACAACATTAACACACACCATGGCGGAACTCATTTAACAGGTTTCAGGAACGCAATTACTCGTGTATTAAACGATTATGCAAGAACAAATAAAATTCTTAAAGATTCTGAACAAAATCTTTCCGGTGACGACGTAAGAGAAGGCTTGACTGCGATTGTTTCAGTAAAAATCGGAAATCCTGAATTTGAAGGCCAAACAAAAGAAAAACTTGGTAACCAAGAAGCTATGGGTGCAGTTCAAGACGTTGTTAGAGAAAAATTACAAGAATGGTTAGAATTCAATCCAAAACTTGCAAGAACAATTATTGAAAAAACTCTTCAAGCTCAAAGAGCTCGTGAAGCAGCTCGTAAAGCAAGAGAATTAACACGACGTAAATCTGTTCTTGAAAACTCAACTTTACCAGGTAAATTAGCTGACTGTTCAAATAGAGAGCCTGAAAAGTGTGAAATCTACATCGTTGAGGGAGACTCTGCGGGTGGTTCAGCTAAGCAAGGACGTAACAGAATGTTCCAAGCTATTTTACCATTAAGAGGTAAAATCTTAAACGTAGAAAAAGCTCGTCTTGATAAGATTTACGCTAATAACGAAATTCAATCAATGGTTCAAGCTTTCGGTATTACAATTAGTAAAAACGAAGAAGAATTTAACCTTGAAAAATTACGTTATCATAAAATCATCATCATGACCGATGCTGACGTTGACGGTGCGCACATTAGAACTTTATTATTAACATTCTTCTTCAGATATGCAAAACCGCTTATTGAAAATGGTTATGTTTATATTGCACAACCACCATTGTTCAAAGTTACTCAAGGTAAAACTTCTGAGTACTTATATGACGAGCATGCTCTTGATAAAATGCTTAAAGAGCGTGGTATTAAATCATTAAGTTTATCTGATAAAACAAAATCTAAAACAAAATCTGGTGATGAGTTAATGACATTATTACAAAATATGGGAACTTATTATAGAGCTTATAACAACCCTATTTTGAACATCATTCCTTCAGTAGTTCTAAGAGGTTTAATCCGTTCAGATGTTAAACCGGAAGACTTTGAAGATCAAGCTAAGATGAATGAAGTTTTGGCTTACTTAGATCACTATATCAAAGACCACGCTGATAACTATGGTGTGACTGAGGCTAAGAATTATGAAGTTGCATTAAAATATAACGCTGAAAATGCTAAATATTCTATTGAATTAAAACTATTCGAAAATGAATCAGAAATTATTACAGCAAATCTTGTTAAATCAAATGAATTTAAGAGATTGAAAAACTCTTATCCACAAATTCGTGATTTCTTGATTGAAGAAGAAAAAGAACTTATCTTAGAATCTGAAAATGGTGAAACAACAATTACATCATTTGAACAACTTCAAAAAATTGTTGATGATAGAGGTCAAAAAGGCATGACTATCCAGCGCTTTAAAGGTCTTGGTGAAATGATGCCACAACAACTTTGGGAAACAACTATGGACCCTGAAACAAGAACATTGTTAAAGGTTAACATTGAAGATGCTATGATGTGCGATCAGTTGTTTGATATTTTGATGGGTGACAAGGTTGAACCTCGTCGTAACTTTATTGAATCAAATGCTGTTTATGCAACAAACATTGATACATAACTTGATAAAAAAACAAAAAGTAAAAGAGATGGCTTTAGTTAAAGCCATCTCTTTTAGCAAGTAAAACTTTTTATCTAAACTTTAAATAGTCCAAAAGTTTAATGAAAAAAAGAAATTCAATATTATTATAATATTGAATCCTCATCGCTCAAAATTTCCTCCCGATTAGGGAGGTTTTTTTATTATATCTCTTACGTAGATGAGCGACCTTCTTTTAATTTTCAATTATTAATTTTTCCTTAATATTTATACAAAAAATTTAAAAATAAGGTATAACTATAACTGTACTAGTATTAGGAGGATTATATTATGGCATTAAAACCATTACAAGACAGAATCGTTATTAAAGTTATTGAAGATACAGAACAAACATCTGGTGGTATTTTTATTCCAGATAGCGCAAAAGAAAAACCTCAAAAAGGTGAAGTTGTAGCTGTTGGTGAAGGTAAAACAAATGATAAAGGAGAAAAAGAACCTTTAGAAGTTAAAGTTGGTGATGTTGTTCTTTACGCTAAATATGCAGGTACTGATGTTAAAATGGATGGCGTAGAATACAAAATCCTTTCAATCAAAGATGCATTAGCGATTGTAGAGTAGCAGTGATCAAGAATTCAGTGATCAAGTGATCAAGAGGAAATATGCATCATAAAGATCTAGAAGCGTGGAAATTATCAATGGATTTAGTTATTAAAATTTATAAAATAACTAAATGCTTCCCTGAAAACGAAAAATTTGCTCTAACAAGTCAAATATGTAGAGCGGCTGTATCAATACCTTCCAATATAGCGGAAGGCTGTGGTAGAGGGACAGATAAAGATACTCTTCGCTTTTTAGACATTGCACTTGGTTCTTCGGCTGAATTAGAGACACAATTACTAATTGCTCAAGCATTAGAATATGCAGATATGCAAAACATTTTAATTGATTTAGATAAAATCAATGCACTTATTTATGGACTTAAAAAGTATTTAAAGCAGAAAATTTCTTGATCACCTGATCACTTGATCACTTGGTCACTGAAATAGAAAGGAAAATAAAATGGCAAAACGTATAGTTTTCGAAGAAGAAGCAAGAAAATCGCTTCTTAAAGGTATAGACGCTGTTGCTGATGCGGTTAAGGTAACACTTGGACCAAAAGGCAGAAACGTTATTTTACAAAAGAAATTTGGCGCACCTCAAATTGTTAACGATGGTGTTACTATTGCTAAAGAAATTGAATTACAAGATGGTTTAGAAAACGCTGGTGCACAACTTCTTAAAGAAGTTTCATCAAAAACAAATGATGTTGCTGGTGATGGTACTACAACAGCTTCAGTTCTTGCTCAAGCAATTGTTAGAGAAGGTTTGAAAAATCTAACTGCAGGTGCTAATCCAATGTCTATGAAACGTGGTATTGATAAAGCTGTTGAAATTGCAACTGGCAAAATGAGAGATTTATCAAGTCCTGTTAATACAAAAGAAGAGATTGCTCAAGTTGCAGGAATTTCTGCTGGTAACAATTCTGAAATCGGTGAATTGATTGCAGAAGCTATGAGCAAAGTTGGTAATGACGGCGTAATCACAGTTGAAGAAAGCAAATCTTTCGGTACAAATCTAAAAGTTGTAGAAGGTATGCAGTTCGACAAAGGTTATATCTCACCTTACTTCGTTACAGATGCTGAAAGAATGGAAGCTGTTTTAGAAGACGCTTATGTACTTTGTGTTAACAAAAAAATTAATTTAATTGCAGATTTAGTTCCTGTTCTTCAACAAGTTGCTCGTGATGGTCGCTCACTTCTTCTTATAGCAGAAGATGTTGAAGGTGAAGCTCTTGCAACATTAGTTGTAAACACTATGAGAAAAGTTCTTAGAGCTGTTGCTGTTAAAGCTCCAGGTTTTGGTGATAGAAGAAAAGCTATGTTAGAAGACATTGCTATTTTAACTGGTGGTCAAATGTTTACTGAAGAACTTGGTATCAAGTTAGAAAACATTACAACAGATATGATGGGTCTTGCAAAACGTGTTACTGTTACTAAAGATGAAACAACTATCGTAGTTGGAGATGAAACTCGTCAAGCTGTTCAAGAAAGAGTAGCTTTAATCAAAAAACAAATCGAACTTTCTGATAGCGAATACGACAAAGAAAAACTTAACGAACGTGTTGCAAAACTTTCAGGAGGTGTTGCTGTTATCGAAGTTGGTGCAGCTACAGAAATAGAACTTAAAGAAAGAAAATTAAGAATTGAAGATGCTCTAAACGCAACAAGAGCTGCTAACGAAGAAGGTATTGTTCCTGGTGGTGGTGTTGCATTAGTAAGAGTTCAACAAGCTCTTGAATCTAAACTAGAAACATTAACTTTTGATTCTGATGATGAAAAGAGCGGGTATAAAATTCTTATGGCATCACTTGACGTACCTTTAAAAGCTATCGCTAACAATGCTGGCGCTAAAGGTGATGTTGTAGTAGATATGGTTAAATCTGAAAAAGATGCATTTGGTTATGATGCTTTATTAGAAAGATATACAGACATGTTTGCTGCAGGTATTGTTGACCCAGCTAAAGTTACAAGAAGTGCTTTAGAAAACGCTGCTTCTGTAGGTTCTATGTTGTTAACAACGCAAGCAGCAGTTGTTGATATTCCTGAAGAATCAAAAGGCCCTGATATGTCAGCTACTATGGCTGGTATGGGTGGCATGGGCGGTATGATGTAGTATTAGCCGCCAAATGTAATCTTTAATTACACAGGCAAAATCAAATACATAAATCCCGTTTGTAGTTTAACCTACCAACGGGATTTATCTTTAGCAAATCTTTATTTCTTCGTCGCATCTTGCCAAGAAAGAGCTGCTTTATATGAACTTCTCACAAGCGGATCAATTTGATAATTCGTTATCCCCACTTTTTCTGCAAGTTTTCGTAATTCCGCAAATTCTTCTAAAGTATAGTATTTAGCGACAGGTAAATGTTCTTTTGACGGTTGAATATATTGTCCAATGGTTACAATATCAACACCCGCATTTTTAAGATCAATCAAAGTTTCCTCTATTTCATTTATTTCTTCGCCTAAGCCAACCATTAATCCTGATTTTGTAACAATATCAGAATTATCTTTAATATATTTTAAAACTTGAATCGAGTGTTCGTAATTCCCTTGAGGGCGGGCTGTTTTGAACAAAGATTTGACGGTTTCAATATTATGATTAAAAACTTCTGGATGAGCTTTGATAATCAAATCAAGAGCTTCTTTTTTAACTCTAAAATCAGGAGTTAAAATCTCAATTTTTGCACCACAGACTTTTCTTATTTCATCAATACAGTTTTTAAAATGTTCAGCTCCACCATCAGATAAATCATCGCGAGTTACAGATGTAATAACAGCATATTTTAACCCTAATTCTTTGACAGCTTCTGCTACATGCTTTGGTTCTTCTAAGTCTAAAGGTTCTGGACGAGCAGTTCCAATATTACAATAACGACAATTTCTTGTACAAACATTACCCATTATTAAAAAAGTTGCCGTATTTCTTGAATAACATTCACTCTTATTAGGGCAACGAGCACCCTCACAAACTGTATTTAAACATTTTGTTTTTAATATTCTTCGAACAGTTTTTGTTTTTTCAGTATCTATAATAGGTCTTTTTAAATACTCTGGTAATCTTCTTACTGATTCTTTTAAATTCATTTTTACCCCTAACCCTCTCCCACAAGGGGCGAGGAAAAATTTTTTATTTTTTATACAACGGTAAAGTTACTTTTACGCAAAATCCACATTCTTCATTTGAATAAAGCCTAATTTCTCCACCCATTCCTTCAACTAAGCCTTTTACTATAAATAAACCTAAACCTGTACCACGAGTAGTTCTTGTAGTAGAGTCATCAACTCTGGTAAACTTATCAAATAAAGTCTTTAATTTTTCTCTAGGAATTACCTCATAATCATTTTTTACGCTAATAGCAAGCTTGTCAGATTCTAATTCATAATCTAAAGTTACTGGCGAACCTTCTTTACTATATTTAATCGCATTTTCTATTAAATTCACAAAAACTTGTTCTATCCTATCATTATCTGCAAGTATTTCTAAATCACAATTTTCAATATTATTAATAATCTCTTTATTTGAATCATTTTTTACAAGCATTATAGAATTTTCAACAACTGAACTTATTGAAATCGGCACACAATCGAAATTTAATCGATTACCCTCAATATCAGGTATTACAAGTAAATCTTCAATCATTCGTTTAAGTCGCTCAGCTTGTTTTTTTATTACACGCAATGATTTTTGCTTTGTTTCTTCATCAATAGCTATATCTTGTCTCATTAAACGAGAAGTGTAACCCTGAATACTCGTAAGTGGCGTTCTAAATTCATGACTTACAGTATCTATTAGATTCGAACGAAATTCATTTAATTGTTTAAGTTCTTTGTTTTTCTTTTTTAAACGAATATCAGATTTATGAATTTGAGAAATCATTTTATTAAATTCATTTGCCAAAAATACAAGCTCAAAAGGAGTAAAAATATTTGTTAAAAGCCTAATTCTTCGGCTATAATTACCTTTAGAAATTGCAATTATACCTTTAAATAACTGACGTATGTTAATATAAAGATAAGATGTGTATAAACCAACAACAAAGAATACTGCAAGTGCTGTGACTATTGTAGCTAATATAATTTTATCTCTATTTGAATCAATCGCAGATTTTGTAAGGTCTTCTGTCGTATTTACAATAATTGTAATATCAGGCTTTGTTTTTTTATGATACGCAATTGGCTGATTTTTTATTTTTCCATAAATAACAGTTTTATCTACCTCTAATATTCTCGGTAATTGTTCAACACTACTTTTAAAAATATCTTCCTCGTAGTTAATAGAAGCTACTAATCTATTTTCTTCACCAGCCAAAACATAAATTTGACGTTTATTTTGTTCAAGCGTTTTGAATAAATTCTCTTTCAAATTTTTCATATCAAGAACAGCAACCAAAATATTCCCATTTTTCAAATCCTTTGTAAAAACAGAATAATCATTTAGGTGTTTATATTCTTCAAACGGCTTTAGACCAGAAGAACTTACTATAGCTAACTTCTTGTAAAAAGGCATGTTCTTAATAATTGTATCTAAATAATCCTCAGCTTTTTCTGGTGAATTATAATATTCCAATGTCGTACTAATTTGCGTTAATTCATTATCTATTGAATGCTGAAAGACATCAACTTCTTCTGATACTATATTAGCTATCATAACTGCAGCATCACGCAATTGTGCACGATTAGACTGTTGGTTTACGTTATTAATAATAATCCCACTAATTGACATCGGAATAATTACCGCAAAAAATATTACGATAATTATTTGTTCTGCTATTTTTAATCTACGTTTACTGAAAAATTTAGCCATTTTTTTCTCTTTATTAGTTGAATAGTTGAAAAGTTTGTTACGTTCACTTCACTTAAATTTTTATTTAACTTCCGAACGGAGTTAATTTATACCCAACATTAGTAACTGTATGTAAATATCTTGGATTTTTTGCATCAGGTTCAATTTTATTTCTTAACCCACCAACATGAACTCTAAGCATGCGGACATCTTCATCTCTATCATAACCCCACACTTCTTCTAAAAGTGTTGCTAAAGTTACAGCTTTATTAAAATGTTGCATTAGGCAATAAAGAATCTCGAATTCTGTAGGTGTAAGCTTAACCTTTTTATTTAAAATAATACATTCTAAAGTATCAGGCAAAATCTCAATTTCACCAGCTTCAAGAATTTCTGTTGAGCCTAAAGTCTCTACTTGGGGCTCTGTTCTTCTTAATAATACACGGATACGAAGCAAAACCTCTTGAATATCAAAAGGTTTAACTAGATAATCGTCTGCACCACTATCAAATCCCGTTGTTTTATCTCCAATTGTACCTTTTGCTGTAAGCATTAATACTGGAACATTGATTTTTGCCGCACGGATATTTTTACAAACCTCAAAACCATTCATTTTTGGCATCATGACGTCTAATAAGATTAAATCATATTTATTATTCAAAGCTTTTGTTAAACCTTCCATGCCATCAGATGCTGTATCAACAAAATATCCGCTTGATGCGATGTCAAATTCAAGCAAATCTCTTATTTCAGTATCATCATCAACAATTAAAATTCTTTTCTTTTCTGCCATAAATACCCCTTACTCTATGTATATTTTATTTAAAGTAATAGAAGTTTGCAAGCAAAAAATTATTTAATATCTCCATTCCAAAACCTTCTAATCAGTATCTCATATTTATTATCAAAAACTAGTGACATAAATCTCTCTAAAAAATTATGTTTTCGATAAGGACTTATTTTTATTACATTCTCAATCAGCCTTAAATTAGATTTTTCTAAACCCTCTATTATCCTTTTACTCATATCACAAGCTATACATTCCATAGGGTCAGTTCCTGCATATAAACAATTTTTATTTAAAATAATTTTTAAATATTTATTTTTAAAACTATTTGTTTCTTCCATTTTTTTGATTTTTTGCAATAATTCAATGTATTTACTAGGACCTAACTTTTTTAGTAAATGGTCACAATGAATAACGTGTACAAATTCATGTAAAATAATATCAAGAAAATGATTTGTTGAGCTATCACCAACTTCTTTTTTGTAATCTGCAATAACACTTATATTGTTCCAAGTAAAACTTTTATCAGAACAATCTTTGTTGGGATAACGATTGAAAAAAATAGTTTTTCCTGGAAACATTTTTTTAGAGTTTTTTAAAAATGGGCTAGGTATAGTAGTGCAAAAACCTAAGAGATTTTGATCATCTGGTATATCAAGATTTGTAAAATCTTCTACAAAAATTCCATTCGGTAATGCTAAATTTAAATTATATTTAGAATTTAAGGATTGAATGATTTGAAGACATTTTAAAGAAGCCCATGCTATTACCTTATTATCTTTAAAATCAGTTGGAATATTAAACCTAGAAAACTCTGCACTAACCTTTTGTACATTGCAACTAGATATTTGCCTTTTCATACGATTTGTTAGACCTGCTTTAAAATTAAAACAATTATTCTCATTTCTTACTTTCATATATATAATAAAAACCTGAAAAAAATATTTTTTACACAATCTTTAAAAAAGCTTATAAAATCTGGTTTTTACTTTAAAAGTATAAACTTTCTCCAACTAAAGTATAAGATTTGTAAAAATTATTAAAGTTTTTTAAAAATGTGCCGTTATATAGAATATAAGACATATGATAAGAAGGTAAAATGATATGGTTGATAAAGAAGAATTCGGAGCTTCACTTTTCTCAAGAACATTGGACATTATGGAAAATGACCCTCTTGAAGAAATTTTTGCATTAAATATGGGTGACTTTGTTTCTGAATTTCTTATTTCAGAAGAATTAGCTGGTAAAATAAGCAAAAGTTCTAAAGATAAAACTAATAGACTCAAATCTCAATTAAAGGAACTTGTTTCAATTTATTCTTTAGACAACACCCTTTGCGTTTTAGGTTTTGATTCTAAAGATGAGTATGTTGTTTATAATTCTATCGCAAAAACTCTTACACAAATTCTTGATGTTGATGCTTGTCATATTTATTTAACCGAAGAATTTACTCGTGGCTTAAACTTTGACGATAAATTCCTTGGTCTTGTTGGATCTTCAATTGATTTTGATGAAGATATCTATGCTAAAAAACTTGGCTATTCTTCAAAAGATGAAAAATCTCTTGTAGTAAAAGCTTTTAATACTTTAGAGAAAGTACAAATTAAAGATGTTTCTCAAATAGATAATTTTATTCCAAAATATGAATTAAGAGAATTTGATGTAAAATCACTTGTGGTTGTTCCTATGCATAATAATGCTCATGTTGTCGGAGTAATTGTTATTGAAAACTATAAAGAAAAAACAATTAAACGTGCTTATATGAATCTTTTAGAAACAATTGCAAGATTATTTGGAACTTCAATGCATTTACAAAAAATGGTTGAACAAGCTGAAGAACTTATTAATTATAATGAAGTAACATCAGAAGAATTACAGCACATGAGAGCTGAATTAACAGCATTAATTGGTGATTTAGGCTCAAATCAACAATCTTTTGTTGAACGACTTGCAAAAGCAGTGGATGAAAAAGGTCAATATAAAGTTGCGCATTCACAACGCACAGCAGAGCTTTCAAGAAAACTTTGCCGTCAAATTGGTTTGAATGAAAAAACAACTGATTTAGTTTATTATGCAGGTTTATTACAAAATATCGGTAAAATTACCCTTCCTGAATCATTATTTGCGAATAAAGGCAAACTTTCAAAAGAAGAATGGGAAAAATTACAAAACCATCCGAATGTTGGTGTAAACTTGCTTATGAATATTAACTTCTTATCAGAAGTTATCCCTTACATTCACTACCACAGAGAACGTTGGGATGGTTGCGGAGAACCTGAAGGTTTAAAAGGTCAATCAATACCATTTGGTTCAAGAATTATTGCGGTTGCTGATGCTTATACAGCAATGACTTCTGACCGTTCTTATCGTGATGCTATGAGTAAAGAAAATGCTCTAGAAATAATGAAATCTGAAGCTGGAATCAAATGGGATCCAGATGTTGTAAACGCTTTATTTAAAGTGGTTGAATAAATACAATAACTTTTGTTTTATTTACCTAATTCATTTGCCTTTCGGGTAGTCTTTTCAATCACTTCAGCTAGAATTTTTGTAATATCAAAATTCTCCATAACATCGACTCCAACACGCGTACAACCCCCTTTTGTAGCCACATTAGCAACAAGTTGTTCCATGCTAGATTCTCTATTCAATGCCATTTTTGCAGAACCCAATGCGGTTTGAATACTCAAAAGCAAAGCTTTTTCATAATCAAGCCCCAAATTTTCACCAGCTCTAGCTATATCATTTATAATTTTATAAAAAAATGCTGGTCCAGAACCAGAAATAGCTGTTACAATATCCATTTGAAATTCATCATCAACTATTATACATTTGCCTATTGTAGATAACAGATCATATATATAATTCAAATCTGTTTCTGTTGCGAATTTACCCCCAACCATACCACTCATTCCTTCACCAAGTAATGCTGGAGTATTTGGCATAACACGAATCACACGAGTTTTTTGTGGTAAATTAGCCTCCAATTTTTCAGTATTAACCCCAGCCGCTATTGATACAATTAATTTATCTTCGGATACAAAGGGATAAATTTCTTCTAAAACATCAACAACTTGATTTGGCTTCGTCGCAATGAATATAACATCTGATTTTTGAGCAAGAATCTTGTTATCTAAAATAACATCTACACCAAGGACTAGTTTTTTTTCTTCAAGCCCTTCTTGCTCTGCTTGAGTTGCAAGTATATTTTGGGGCGTTGCAAACCCAGATTTTATAAGTCCTTTAATAATTGCACCAGCCATTTTTCCAGAACCAATAAAACCAATGTTATATTTCTTCATACTTTTAACCCCTCTCATGTTGACTAGATGTCATGTTCATGTTTTTATAAATATATTATATGTAAAATTAGCTGAAAAGGAAATAGAACAATGAGACGTACACTAGAAGGAACAAAAATTAAAAGACAACACGTAAGTGGTTTCAGAGCTAGAATGGCAACTCCTGGCGGTCGCGAAGTATTAAACAGAAGACGTGCTAAAGGTAGACACCAAATCGCAATTTCTGGAAGCAAACGTGCTTAGTTTTTTGTAATAAAAAGGTTTAAAAAGAGGGTGGCTTATAAAGTCACCCTCTTTTGTAATGAAGAAAATTAATTGAATAAAAAACATGAAAAATAAAAAGGAACCAATAATCTCTTTTGATTCCTTTATAAAACGGAGTTTAATATTTTTTTATAAAATGACTAACCTCAAATATTATATATTTAAACAAAATTATTGAGTAGCCATTTCCATAGCAGATTGTAACAAATCTTTATTCGTTTTAATTAAAGCTTTAACTAACTCCATGTGAATTTTAGCCATCTGATAAGCAGCAGTATTATCTTTAAATCCAACATTTGACTGCTCTAACAAACCTGAGCGAATTTCACCTCTACCAACCACAGGTTTTCCAGATTCAGGAGTTTCCACAAACAAGCCATCTTTAACTTCATACAATCCACTTGGATTATGGAAATTTGCTGTTGCTATCTTATACAATGGAACAGAACGATTACCACCATCAGCTTTTCCATAAATAGTACCGTCATTTTTAATTTCATATTCATCATATTTGCCTAAAAATTTACCATTATTAGGATCAATCCACAACTTAATATTTGTTGTTGGAATACTCATCGCCCCACCCTTTAGAGCAGTTTCCTCATATAAATCTGCACTAATAGATTTTGTTCCAGACATAATCTCACCTTTATCATTAAGAATATAGCCTTGAACTGTATCACCATTCTTTGCTTTATAAACTCCCTCTGCATCAAAAGTGAATTCACCTAAGCGAGTATAAGAAACCTTTCCTTCTGGGTTTCTAACAACAAAGAAACCTGTACCTTCAAAAAATAAATTTTCATTTGATGTACCTGGAGTAGATTTACCTTGACCAAAGCTTTTAATACTGTGGTCAATCACTGCGCCTCCAAGAAATGTTTTGAAATTAACTTTATTTTCTCTATACCCAGGGGAATAACAATTCGTAAGGTTATCTGCTAAGACATCCATCCACTGCACTGTTGCTTTTTGGGTATTAATCGCGGTTGTATAAATATCATTCATTGTTGCGACCCTTCTTTTTTTCGTTTTCTTTTTGGTGTCCTCTACGTTCTCTTTGGTTTAAAGATTCGTATTCAATATTATTATCATCAAATCTTTGTCTTAATAATGGCAAATTTTCTTTAAGATAAGCCTCTGCCACTTGAGAAGATGGAAGAAAATCTGCTGTAATTTTTCCATCCCTTGATATTCTTATAATGACAGAAATATTATTGTCAAAATTTATTCTTAAAGGTTGATTATTTTCCATAGATTTTGCAAGCATATCTGCAAGCGTTTTAGATACCTTTACCGCTCTTTCCGCAGCTTCTGGAGCTAAATTATTTATATTAATTTCTCCTTTGTCAACAAGATTTGCAAAAACCTCAACATCAGCTTGATTCATTATTATAGAATCATACTTAACAATAGTTTCAATTTTGATTCCTGTTTTTACATCAACCTTTTTAATACCTTCTTCGTTTATAACCGTTATAATTTCTTCTTCTACATCATCAAGCGTTTGAATATCCTCTATACTCAATTCAGTTTGAGAATTTTTCTTCTCGACTTGTTGTTGAACAACTTTATTTTTATTTGCAATCGCAATGTTTTCAGCCATTGTAGAAAGTATTGCAGATTCTTCCGCTAAATCTTGCGCTGATAAACTAAGTTTTTGACCAGCAGTACCCTGCTTTTCTTCGTTATTCATAAATGAAGAAAACGGTTGACCATCACCTGAAAAATTCATATTTAAGTTCATTTGTGGTACTAAATCTTTATTATCTTGTATATTAAAATCATTATTAATCATATCGTTATTATCGACAAAAGGCTGATTTTCCTTTATAAAATTATCCTTTTTATCCTCTGATTGACTGATTTGATTTATAAAATTATCTTTTTTGTCATTAGGACTATTCAATTCCTCAATAATATTATTCATATCTTTTAAGGCAATATTTAGTTTTTCGTCTTTTGGCTTTAATTCCAATTTTTCTATCGTGTTCAAATTCATTTTTTCAGAACTTTTATATGTTTTTATATCTTCTTCTTTATCCGCAACAACCTCTACATTTTCAACTGACTTTTCATCTTTTTTTGCAACTTCTTTCAATTCTTCTGAAAACTTTACAGAAGATTCGTCTGTTTGATTTTTAGTTTTTGTGCTTTGAAGTTGTGTCTCATTTGTTTTTTTAATGCTTGAAGATTCGATATTCATAACTATTCCATTTCCTGTTGTGTTTCTTCTATTATTCTTTTAAGTTCAGATTCTTCTTCATCACGTTCTCGCGACTGTAAAAAGAACCTCTGAACACCTATTTCTGAAAATTGCCTTAATTCTATTGCTTTTTGTTCTTCTAAATAAGCCTCTTTCTGTTTTTCTTTATGTTTTTCAAGAACCTTTACCGCTTGTTCTAATTTTATTAATTTTTGTTTTTCTTCATCTAAAATTGCTTCTAACCTTCTTTTTTCCACCTCTAAAGCATCCGCTTTATCCCATAAATGATGCAAATACTTATCATAATATTCCATCATTCTATAATCTGCAGTTTTTCGATTTTCAACAGTTTGTTGGATTTCCACCTCATTTTCTCGAATTTTTTGTTCCGCTAAGTAAACCTCTTGCTGGGCTTTTTGCACCACTAACAATTGTTCTTCTTTTTTTCTAATTCGAAAATCTAATATTTTTTGTAATCTATATACGAAGGGCATAATACATTATCACATTTTTTTTTCGATTTATAAACATCTATTCGTATGATTAATTATAATATCTAAAAAGTCATCATTTCTATTAAGTGTAAATAGTGCACTTAAAAATCTACTCCAAAGTATTACAAAAAGAGGGGTTTACAAAATTAAGTGTTTATGTTATCATATAAACGTATTAAAAGAGAAGAAAGTGTGTGCCTATGATTCAACCGATTAACGCCTTAACCCCTCGGGCAGGATTTAGAGGGCAGGACGGATTAAAAACAAAAAAAACTAAAGGATTAAGCGAGTCTCAGGTAGCTTTGATGAACGCTGGAGGAGTTGCTGCCGCAGCTGGTGGAATAACAACTCTTGTAGCAAGAGCTTACACAAACTCTTTTGCGCATGCCGGAGTTTTAGGAATATTTGGAGCTCTTTTAACAACGTTCTTTATGACGCCGCATCTAATTGACAAAATGGGATTATCAAAAATCTCGAGAAAACCTCAAGTAGAGGCAGTTGTAAAAAACGACCTCCAAAAGATGAAAGCTTCAGCTAAGGAGTACTTAGTTCCTGCAAAAAAGCTTGTACAATTTAGATCTGAGCAAGCTGTTAATCCATAGGATTTTGTTTTCCTAATCCAAACCCGTTGCTTGCGATGTCATAGCCTATGCCAAGTAATACACCAATTGCTCCTATTTTTGCGAGCAAACCCTTAGACAATAGAGCAAATGCAGAGCAAGCAACAGTAAACAGGTTCGAACCAAGGGATTGCATAGAGCCTTCAAAAGCACCTTTAACTCTACCAAATAAGGACGGTAGCGGATTTTTTTCCTGCCAAGAATAAGCACTTTTTCTAATATTATTAGAAACATAGCTTATATTATTTATTGTTCTAGAATTAAAATACGCTTTTTCAAGATGCTTACCTTCTTCTAGTTGAGCACGGTTTCTTGAGAACTGCTTTCCAACTTGAAAAGCATCATAAGTTGCTAAACCCATGCCTAGCGCACCAACCGTTCTACACGCTATTTTAGTAATCGTTCTCATTGTTATTCAACCCGTCCTTCAACCTGCTGAGGTTGTACATATTGTTTTTCAGCTGGTATAAATTTTGTTTCTTTCGTTGATGACATTTTTAACAAACAATCCGCAGCCTGTACAACATCTTCTTTATCAGCATTTGGATCATTTTGAATATTATTTAATAGCTCATATGTATATTCATTACCACTGGCTAATTGAGAAGAAAATGCACTTAACGCAGCTATCCTTATCAATCTTTCAGGGTCTTGAAGCATTTTATTAAGCAATGCGTTTAAAGCTGCATCATCATATCTATCCTTATCCTCATCAAGCCTTGTAAGAATTTCTTTTGATGCCATTAAACGAATTTCTGTATTAGGATTATTTAAATAATTTTCCAAAGACATAATATATTCATTTGTTAGCGCCACAACATTTGTCTTTTTACCACTTTTTTCAAGTTCCTTTTGTTCTGCTAACCTAGAATCTAGTTCATCTTTAATACTTTGAGAAGAAGACAGATCTTCTTCTTGTGGAACAATATTATAATTTGATCTATCAACTTCAGGAGGTAGAACTTTTTGTTCCGCTACATTTTTTACTAGAGCTGGAATCTGAGAAGTTATATTCTCTCCATTTTGAATATAATTATAATTATTTAAATAATATTGAGGCGGATAATTTGGTTGACCATTTTTAGATTGGATATTAGCATTATTTTGCAAATCATTATAACTTAAAACTGGTGACTGTACTGGGTACTGTGGCACTGCATTTTGCAAATTCGAACCTTGATTATATACTGGAGCACTTACTGGTTTTGCTTGTAAAGATGAAGGCAACGAATAGTTGCATGGGAGAATTTCATTTTGTTGCACACTAAACTGGGGTTGTTGAAAACAATAGCAACCGTTGGGATCAGGAGAGCACTTCTGATGCAAAGGTGCAGCATTTAATGTCGGATTTGTTATATTAATGGTTACTCCAGAATATGCTGGAATAGATTGATTTTGATAATGTATCGGATTTGTCATATACACACCTTCAGTTCACACTACTATATTATTATAAAGTCCCCAGATTTAAAAAAATTGCTTTTCAAAAGTTCTTTGTAAACTTTTTGTAACATAAAAAACAAATACCTTTCATTTTACGCAAAAAATTTTTTGAGACGTTTTATAAACAATATGCTTAATATTTTGTAAAAAAAGCTATCTTAAATACTAAATTTATTGTAAAATATAACTTGTCACAAATTGTATATATACAAGAAAGGATTTATCCATGGTGCTTGAAATGACTTACCAACAGCTCGAAAGAGCAGTGAACCCAACTCACGATATTAAGTTATTTGCAGGAAGATCTAACCCAGCCTTAGCACAGGAAATTGCAGATTATCTTGGAACAACAGTAGGTCCAATGGTAATTAAGAATTTTGCAGATGGCGAAATTTATGTACAAGTAAAAGAAAGCATCCGTGGCGACGATGTTTTTATTGTACAGCCTTTATGTAACCCTGTTAATGAAAATCTTATGGAACTTTTAATAATGATTGATGCGTTCAAAAGAGCTAGCGCAAAATCAATTACTGCGGTGATTCCATACTATGGATATGCAAGACAAGATAGAAAAACTTCTGGACGCGAAGCTATTACAGCAAAACTAGTTGCAGATTTATTAACAACTGCTGGTACTACCAGAGTTTTAGCAATGGACTTACATACTGGTCAAATACAAGGCTTTTTTAACATCTTAGTTGATCATATTTTTGCAAATCCAATTCTTGTAGATTATTTTAAAAGCTTAAACATTGATCCTGATGATATGGTATGTGTAAGCCCAGATATGGGTGGAGCAAATAGAACTAGACATTTTGCTAAAAAATTAGATTGTCCTATTGCCATTATTGATAAACGTAGAGATAAGCATAATGAAGCAATTGCTGCTCATATTATTGGTGATGTTGAAGGTAAAGTTTGCTTAATGTTTGATGACATGATTGATACAGCAGGCACAATTTGCGAAGCTTCAAAGCTATTAAAAAGTAAAGGTGCAAAAGCTGTTTATGTTGGAGCTACTCATGCGGTATTTTCTGGTCCCGCAATTGAAAGATTAAAAAATGCACCAATTGAGGAATGTATTGTTACAAATACTATTCCATGGAAAAAAGAAGATTTACCACATAATGTAAAACAATTATCAATTGCTCCTTTGCTAGGACAAGCTATTTCAAGAATCCATGATGATGAATCAGTAAGTTCTTTATTTGGCTTTGAAAAAGAAATGAAAGTATAGGATAAAAATATAAAAATAAAAAAGTTTCCTGTTAATAACAGGAAACTTTTTTATATATCGAAAGCTATTTTACATCAGCAAGCAAAGATTCAACGCTTATATTCAAAGCATTCGCTATATCAACCACTTTAATTATAGTAGGATTTAGTTTTCCAGTTTCAATTAAACTAATAGAATTTCTTGAAATATCACACTTTTCAGCTAATTCTTCTTGAGAAATTCCTCGTTTTAATCTTTGACTTTTTACATTAATTCCAAAATTTCTTAGTCTTTCTTTAATTTCCATATAATTATTCTCGTGGATTTACATATTTTTTACCATACAAGATAGTATATTTACTTAAAAGATACTATTCATTTATATTTAAAAGAGGGTTTTTAAATGAAACCCTCTTTTACAATGAAAACAAATACATTGACATACCAAACAAGAGGCAAGTCTTACCTAATAGTTAAATACCCAAACTAAAAGGCTCATTTTATGTCAACTCCTTTGTCTTCTTGTTAAGACCGTTAATTAGAATGTTCTTTTATCTCTAATTTTCGAGTCTTAATTTCTTCAACATGTTGTTTCGGTAAGGTTATTATCAAAACTCCATTTTTATAATGCGCATCTGCTTCATCAGAACGAATAGGATGATCAAAAGAAATTGTTCTTTTGTATTTACCATATCTAAATTCACAGGTGTGATATTTAAAATTTTTTTCATCCTGTTCCTTTTCTTCTCTTTCTTCTTCAATTTTTGCAGTAATGGTCATAAAATCATTATCAAGTTCAACTTCAATATCGTCTTTATTAACCCCTGGCAATTGTACTTTGACTTTATAATCTTTATCAGATTGCTTAATTTCAACAGCAGGACGCCAAGTTGATACTTTTTTCATTGGTAATTGTTGGGAAAATGCTGGATTTATAATAGTATCTCTTAAAAAATTGTTGAGTTCATTATGAATACTATCAAAAAAAATATCAGGTTCTCTCAAAATAAGGTCTGTTTTCATCAAAAATCTCCTTTCAGATACATTCTTAATATAAAAGATTGTATATGATTTTGCATTAGAAAAATTAACTAATACAAAAGTAGAGAAGATCTAATAAAGTTTAACCAATTAACATTTTCGCAAATTTTAAAGATTCTTCTGTAACTTCTCCGCCAGCAAGTTCTGCAATAGCTTTTAATTTACTCTCATCTTCTAAAACCGAAATATCGACATTTGTCATTTCACCTTGTGTCTTTTTAACATAAAAATGTTTGTCTGACTTTGAAGCAATAATAGCTTGATGGGTTATCATTATTATCTGCATAAAATGAGCTAATTCTTTTACTTCATCGGCCACAGATTGAGAAGTTTTTCCTGAAATACCTGTATCAATTTCATCAAAAACAACTGTTCCTATATTATCAGACTGCGCAAATATAGTTTTTATCGCAAGCATTACTCGAGAAATCTCGCCTCCAGAAGCAACTTTAGCTAAAGGTTTCAATGACTCAGAGATATTTGTAGAAATAAGGAATTCCACTTTATCAATACCATTAATCGATAAATCACAATCTTCAAATCTTATTTCAAAACGAACTTTAGGGAGCTCCAATTTTTCTAATTTTTCCACAATTTGTTTTGATAAATCAAAAGCATAGCTTTTTCTTTTTTCAGATATTAATTGAGCTTTATAAAATAATTCAGATTTTTTCTTAGCAATTTCTACTTCCAAGTTTTCTATATTCTGAGTAGAAAATTCAATTCCGTTTAATTCATTACGTAATTTTTCACCTGTTTCTATAACTTTTTCTATAGTCCCACCATATTTACGTTTTAATTTTTCCAACAAAAATAAACGTTCTTGAATCTCATTAATCCTCTCTGTATCATTTTCCAAAGAGTTCGAATAATCACGCAGAAAAGAAGATACTTCTTTTAAACTTTCTATTGCATTTACTAATTCAGATTCTGTAGCTTCTAGTGAATTGTCCATGCCAGATGCTTTCGCAAGAGTTGATTTTATATGGAACAGTGCTTCTAAAATTGAGCTGTCATCACCAGACAATGACCAATATGAACTACCTGTCAATTCTTTTAATTTTTCAACATTTTCTAAAACAGAAAGTTCATTATTTAAATCATCATCTTCAGTCAAGGAATTCAAAGAAGCGTTCTCGATTTCTTCGACTTGAAATCTCAAAAAGTCAATTTGATCTTCAGTTTTTTGAGAAGCGTTTTTTAAATTTTCTAACTGTTTTAACATGTTTTTGTAATATTCATAATCTTGTTGATATTCTATTAATAACGGATTTTTAATATATAAATCCAAAAGGGTTATATGATATTTAGGTTGTAAAAAAGAATATGTTTGGTGCTGAGAATGAATATCTAAAAAAAGCTCTCTAAAAATTTTTATAAATTCTTGATTAACCAAAGATCCATTTATTCTTGAACGAGAACCACTTTGAGAAATCTCTCGCGATAAGATGATTTCCGTCCCACAATCATCTATCCCATGTTCTTCAAACAAAGAAGATACATCTTGTTTTTCATTTTTTATAGTGATCTCAATAAATGCTTTTTCTGAGCCTGTTTTAATAACTTCTTTACCAGCTTTTGCGCCAAATGCAATATCAATAGCATTTATCAAAATACTTTTACCAGCACCAGTTTCCCCTGTAATTATATTTAACCCGCTTGATAAATCAAGTTCTAATTCATCTATTAATATATAATCCCTAACAAAAATCTTGCTTAACATATCCTACTCAACTTCGTTTTCATCAAAATCTGAATCATATTCTTCAGATTCATCTAATTCATATCCGTCATCTTCTTGTTCATAATCTTCTTCTGTAAAATCATCATTGTAGTCATCGGAATCATATTCTTCAACTTGTTCAACTTCAAGTTCATCTTGTGGTTTAAGTCTATCTAGCTCTTGATTAACAGTATTATATGAATAAGTCAAAGTTAACTTGTTATCTAAGGCTTTTTTAAGATTCACAATATAGTCTTCTTTTCGACCAACTTGTTTGTAAACTTGAGCTAAAATATAAAACAAATCTCCATTTTCTTCTTTTTCTAGTCTTGTTTCTAAAATAGTAATAATTTCTTCATATTCACCAGATTTAAGATATATTTTTGTCAATAATTTATAAGCTTCAAAATCAGATTTGTTTGATTCTATTGTTTTTAAAAGATATTCCTTAGCTTCTTCTAAATTATTATTTTGAAATGCTATTGAAGCGAGATTAAAATAAGCCCAACTGTAATCAGGCGAAATTTCTAAAACTTTTTTATAACATTCTTGCGCAAAATTTGTTAGACCATTATTTTGATAAATATTTCCCAAATAAAAATGCGCAAAAATATCATTTGGATTTAAATCAATTGCTTTTTGGAAATTATCCGTAGCAAAATTCATTTCTTCTTTATTAAAATAACAAAGACCTAAGTTAAAATAACAATTTCCATCTTTGGAATCCGTTTTCAAAACAGTTTTAAATGCACTAATAGCTGCATCCCATTCCTCTAAACTAACCAAAGTCTCGCCTAAATTATAATAAAAATCTTCTTGTGGAGAAATTTCAATAGCTTTTTCATAAGCTTTCTTTGCATTTTTAAAATCTTTTAACTTTTCATATAAAATGCCAACATTATAATTCAGTTCTGAATCTTCTGGAAAATATTTAAGCAAATATTGTAAATTAGATAAAGCTTCCTCATTAAAGCCTTCATTAGCAAGAAAAATTGAGAGTTCTCTTCTAGCTTGAAAATTTGAAGGATCATCCTGTAATATTGCTTGCAAGTTTTCTATCTCTGTCATCATAAGAGGATTATAACATATAAAACGTTAATGCGATAACTGTTAATTAATATTTTCTACCCAAGTTCCCATTTTTTTCTTAAACGGTGAATAACATTTTTGCGTTGCAAATCTCCAATTATAAAATCAATATTTTCTTTTAATTTAATAGTTGAACTACTTTTCTTAAAAGCAATACCATAAGGCTCATGCGAATATCTTTTTGGTAAAAGCTTTACAGTAGAATCATTAAATGCAAATTGATTTAATATTGTATCGTCAGAAGTAATTGCATTTATTTCTCCTCGTTTTAGAGCTCGATATGCATCATTATAATTTTTAAAACCTAATAAATTTGCATTTGGTACAAGATTTCGGATATTTTTTTCTGCTGTTGTACCAAAAATCACACCAACATTTTGCCCTGACAAATCACTAAGGGAAGTTATTGAACTATTCGATTTTACAAGAACCGCCTGACCTGCTGCATCATAAGGTATTGAAAAACTAACTATTTCTTCCCTTTGTGGAGTTATTGTAATTGTCGCAATAACAATATCAACTTCTCCAGTCGAAGCTTTTAATAAACGATTAGAAAGAGTCACCGGTACTATTTCAACTTTTTCAGGATTATTAACAAGATATTGAGCTATATATTTTGCTAAATCAACATCATATCCAACATGCTCACCTTTAGAGTTTATATAACCAAAAGGTTTCGAATCAATATTAATACCTACTTTTAAAACTCCTTTTGATTGAATCTTTTCCAACATGTCCTCTTGAGCAAACTCTTGAGACTTTGGCGCAAGCAAAAAATGCACCCCAACCAAAGCTAAAAAAGCTAATACTAATACAAAACCTAATTTTTTCATTCTAATTCCTTTTAAGCTTCTCTTTTAGGCATTCTTCCACAAGATTTATCCTCATCACAGAAGCCTAAACGTTCACATTTTGGAACTAAATATGATTTTAACCAAGGCTCCTCTGCAACAAGCGCATCACACATAGCTTTAACCATACATCTAATTTCGTACTGCGCACGTGTACAAAGTCTTAAGTTAGCAATATGAATCAGCTCTCTTAAATTCAAACTTGCAACAATTGATGTTGCAGCTGCATTAGGAAGCACTGAACGAGCATCTTCTGCAGGAATGCCTGCTTCTGTAAATTCACAATATAATTTCGAAATTTCACCCATAAAACTTTCAAATTTAGCTTTTAATTCCTCATTTCTAGCAATAGTAGGAGGTATTAAATAGTCAAACTGTCCTTTTTCTTTAACATATCTTTGAGATTTTTGCGAAAAAGACATATGACGATGCCTTACAAGCTGGTGAGTACAAGCTCTTGAAACATTAGAAATAGCAAATGATACTTGGATATGCTCAATAGTAGAATAATGTCCAGAAGAGACTACTCTTTCAATCAGCTTAAGCATTTTTTCTTCATCGTCAGTACTATTATAAATCTCATAAGGTGTATCAGCGCTGTAACAAGTTCTACAAGCTGTATAAATAGTTTTAAGCATATTTTCCGGTTTCGATATTAAATGAACAACCGGTTTATTATTATTTTCCATACTTTTACGTTCCCTCTTACCTTCTTAATAATTTTGCATAAACAAACTACATTGATGTAGTAGAAGCTGTTGCTGCTTCTTCATAAGGATTTTCGATTCCTGCATCTACTGCAGCCTTATAAGCTGCCTCAAACATTTCATCAGAGTTTTCTGCAATTTGTGGTTTTTCTACTAAAACTTTTAAATCATGGTTCAAATTATCAACACCTTTAAATAACATTGAACGACCAAGAGCTTCTGCTTGATTATTAGAAAAATCTGTTAGCTGCGGAGTTGTCTCAGTTGTTTCAGGTGCTACTTCAGGAACTTGTTGCTTCTGAATTCCTGTATAACCTAACTGATTAACACTAATCTTTGGACCATTAATTTCACTCATGCTTATACCTCGCTTATATATCTATAAAATTATAACACATCTTACATGCAATAAACCATCTATTTACTCTAAAACGTATAATAAAATTTTTTTGCTAGTTGAAGCAAAATTTTTTACAAAAATTTACTTTCTTAGAATAAAACCTGTTTAATAAATTTACATAAATAATTTATAAATCAATTATTTGACCAATTTCTTTTTTCCATTTTGAGAATCTATAATTCATAGAAACTTTGCTTTGCTTTTTATAATGAGGAGTAAAATCATCATCAGATAAAATTAATTTTTCATAGCATTTCTTTATTGCTTCTTTATTTCTAATTAAAAGAGAAGAATCATAATCTACAACACCTAACATTTGTAATAAAAACACCTGTTTTGAAAGACTTTTATACATAACCCGCTTTTCTTTGTTATAAACTAAACAATTTTTAAAAGCATTTTTACCAAAAATTGCTAAATTAACATCTATAGCTTTTTTAAACTTATTAGCTAAGTCTTTTGTTTTAAGCACAAATTTTTCATCAGACAGGTTGTTATATTCCATTTTGTCACTTAAATGCTGTTCAATAAATTTACTTAAATTACCATTATAAACATCGAAATCTTGTAAAAATGCAAGAAATAATAAAACATATTCTTCTTTCAACATTCTGTCTACTTCTTTACAATCAAAAACTTTCTTAAATGGTTCATATTTTGCCAATTCAGAAATAAAAGAATTGTAATTACCATGAAAAACACAATTGCGAATCTCTTGCTTATTTAGCTTTATTCCACCAGTATTATATTTTTCAAAAATCTCCAAAATCAAATCTTGTGTATCAACATTTTCAATTTGAACTATCGGAATTTTATAATTTTCGAATTTTATTTTAAATTCTTTAGGTAACGTAAAATAATCAAAACCATTTAAAATTTCATTCTTTAACCCAGTTAATTTGAATTCGTTATTATAAAATTTTTTAATCGTCGTAAGCCTTTGTTGACCATCTATAACAACCTCTTTCCCTGTTTTAGCATCAATATATGTGTAAATTGCAGGTATCGTTAATCCCCTTAAAATCGTATCTATAAAATTACTTTTTTGTGTTTTCCCCCAAACATAATACCTTTGGAAATATGGTTGAATTTCAAATCTTTCAAAATCACGAACAAAACTACCTAAACGTTCATGGTATAAGTCTGTCTTAATATCATACTCTCTTAAGTCTTTATATGAAGTAATTAATTTCGTTTCTTTATCCAATATAATCTTTTCCATAAATCCTCCGTTATTAATAACTAGTATATTTTACCATAAAGTTAGGCGCCTAACAATAGCTAGAGCTTTAGAATTCCCAAATTGGATTTTTACGGACACTACTCAAATTCCCTCTCCAAAAGGGAAGGTTAGGGTGAGGTTGGTTTTTTAAAAAAAACAAAATCCATCAAAAGCCCGTTTTCATCCAGATTGAAATTATAAGCTTCCCCCTTTTTATTATCGACAAAAGCTTAATTGTTTAGGGCTTTCACCCTCTCAATGACAAAAAAATACTTCCAAGCAAAACGGACATCAAATACACTCGTATGTAGATCGTTCTTAAAACTTTGATTCAACAACATAAAAAGCCGACAGTAAATCCTATCGGCTTTTTATGGAGCGGGAGACGAGGCTCGTGTCTTGTTCGCTCGCGTTTAACGGCAATTCCGTGTTTTGTTTTCAGGGCTTGCAGCCCTTGCAACAAAAGCACTCCAGCCTCAGCTCGCTCACGCAACTCGCTAGAAAGCAAGTCTCACCACTATCATCAAGCTAATAAAAAAAGACCCATCTGATGATGAGTCTTCTTTATTAGCGGGAGACGAGGCTCGAACTCGCGACATCCTCCTTGGCAAGGAGGCATTCTACCACTGAATTACCCCCGCGGGTATATAATTATAATACATGCTCATTTTTTGAAGTCAAGTGATAATTTAAATCCCCTCCTTATTAATTTCTTCAAAAATATTTCTTTTAATCTTGAATTCAAACCTTGTCAGTGTTAAAATTCTTCTTGAGAAGAGATAAGGAGTATTAATTTATGGTCTGTTTAACTATGAAAAAAAATGATACAAAAATTATTAAAGATGCCCTAAAAGCTTTAGGTAAAGAAAACTTTGCCTTAATCGTGCACGGTAGTAGTTTCCCAGCTTGTGATGGTGAAGATACTGGTTTTGGTTCTTTCAACTCAGAATCTGGTCACGCATTAATAGACTATGCATCAAATATTTTTAACGCAATACAACTTGGACCAGCTGGTAAAACTAAGGCATCTGATTCATCACCATATTGCGGAACAATTTTTTCAGGAAACCCTTTGTTTATTGATTTAAAACAATTAACAACAAAAGAATGGGGAGAAATTCTTTCAATCGAATCATATAAAAAAGTTGTTCGTGAAAACCCTAAACAAAATAGCGGAAGAACAGCTTATTCATATATTTGCAAAGCTCAAATCGAAGCATTAAAAGAAGCTTGGAATAAATTCAAAGGAACAAAACTTCTTAAAAAGGAATTTGAAAAGTTCAAAAAAGAGAATGCTTTTTGGTTAGAAAAAGATTCTCTTTATGAAGCTTTATCAATCGAAAATGGTGGGGATTTTTGGTATATCTGGAAAAATGAAACAGATAAAAATTTAATGAATCCAAAATCTGAAGATGAAAAGAATCTATATGCAAAACGCATAGCAGAAATAAAAGAAAAGTATTCAGATGAAATAGAATTTTATTCATTCTGCCAATTCGTTTTAGAACAACAAAACGAAGCTACAAAGAAATTTGCACTCAAAAAAGGTATAAAAATGATTGCAGACCGCCAAGTTGCTTTTTCTGATAGAGATGCTTGGGCTTATCAATCATTATTCCTTGACGGATGGTACTTGGGATGTCCTCCTGATTACTTCTCAAAAAATGGTCAAGCTTGGGGATTCCCAGTAATGGACCCAGAAAAAATGTATAATACTGATGGTTCTTTAGGTGAAGGTGGCGTCTTAATGAAAAACCTTTACAAAAAAATGTTCAAAGAAAACCCTGGTGGAGTAAGAATCGACCACATTGTTGGATTAATCGACCCTTGGGTTTATAAAGTTGGCAAAAAACCAATGTGTGAAGACGGAGCTGGAAGACTTTATTCTTCTCCTGAACATCCTGAGCTTTCAAAATATGCAATCGCGCGCAACGAAGATTTAGATTGGACACTTGAAGGAGACAAAGAAAAAAGAGTTAAGACTCTAAGCGATGAACAGATTAAGCTTTATGGTCGTTTAATCGAAAAAATTGTTATCGGCGCAGCTAAAGAATGTGGTTTAGATAAAAATGCAATTGTTTGCGAAGACTTAGGTACATTAACAAATCCTGTTGCTGCAGTTATGGAAAAATATGAACTTCAAGGTATGAGATTAACTCAATTTGTAGTTCCAGAAAAACCAGCTCACCCATACAGATGTAAAAATATTACAGAAAACGTATGGAATATGGTTGGTACTCACGATAATAACCCAATCGAAAAATGGGCAGAATCTATGATTAATACTCATGAAGGCTATTTACATGCAAAAAATCTTGTTGAAGACTTATTTGCTGAAGCTGATAATAAAGATGATATTATCGTAAGATTAACTCAAGATAAAGAGTATCTAACTTTTGTTAAGCTTGTAGAAATCTTTGCGTCTAAAGCTAAAAATGTTCAAATGTTCTTTACAGATTATTTCCAAATAAAAGAAACATACAATACACCTGGAACATCTGGTGACAAAAACTGGTCATTAAGAGTCCCTAATGAGTTTAAAGAACATAGAACAATTGATTTATGCGCAATCTTAAAAGCTGCTATTATTGCAAGAGGAAAGGATTTCGCAACAAAACACGCAATTTTGATTGAAAAACTTTCTTAAATTTATTTTAAACATGGCGGGGTTTGCATAAATGCAAACCCCGCCATATTTTATTGATTGATATTTATAGCTTTATGCTGGATAGTAATTAACAAGTTTTACACCATTCATTTCTGGCTTCAAAGCATTTGCCAAATATGTTGCGCTACCTTGTTCTACAGCACCTGAATAGACTATATTTTTGAGATTAATGTCTTTTGATAAGCTTGAAACATCTTTTTTGCCAACTGCTTCAATAACATCGTCTATTTGTTTTTTGAAAGCATCACTTAATTTATTATCTTTATAAAGTTTTGTAATATTACGAAGATTATTTTCCTTTGTAGCCTTTTGCGTTAAATCCGCCAAACCAACTAGTTCGCCATTTCTTACTGTTACCCTATTTAAGATTCCTTCCGGATTTTTAAGTTCAAATTGGAAGCCATTTAATTTAGCGGCATCATCAGTCCATTTTAATGCATCATTAAGTTTTAGAGCATCTTTATGCTTGACAATATCAGCACCTTTTATTACTGTCGGCTTGTTAAATAATGACGTAAAGCCTAACTTTATTTGATTCCATAATCCAGTTGCATTTCTTGCCTTACCCCTACTTGACAGCCACCAAGCCGCTCCAATAGCAGTGGTTGTTAAACCCAAAAACCAAGCTAGCCCATTACCACCTTTTTCTTCTTTTGCTTCGCCACTAATAGCAGACTGCGCTCCTTGGAAATTTATATTAGCCCCGTTCGAAACTTGCAAATTGGCCTGGGTTGGGGTTTGACCAGCCAAATTTGCAGATTGTTGTGCTAACATTTGTTGTTGTGTCTGCATTTGCTGCATAGCTTGCATTTGATTAAAGTTTGGGGAATTATACGCTTGTAAAAAATATGGATTATTATAGAAATTTTGCATTCCATAACCAGAATAAATACTATCCATAGGTGTTAAGCCTGTTACCATTTTAACCGCCTTTCGTATACCTAAAAAAACTAACCTTATATATCTAAAGTTTCTCATTGCTCAAAAATTGCCTTTTTAAAAACTACAATGTTACAAAACTTAACAAAAGCTTCGTTTACCAAACAGAATCAAAAACATTTTTTATGGTAAAATACTGATAAAAAGGGGAATGTGTACATGAATAGATTTTGGAAAATTTTTGGTTTTACATCAATTGGTGTCGTTACATTAGCTTATTTAAGTTTCTTATTTGTTTTGCCAAACGTGGTTGACGTTAATCAATATAAATCTGAAGTTCAAAAGATTGCAAAAGAACAAACTAATCTTTCTATTGATTTTAAAAACGCAAAAATTATAACAACTCCTCTTTTAGGGGCTGGAATTAAAGCGGATAGTATTCTTATTAAACTTCCTGATGAATCTGTTTTGTTTTCAGCAGAAGACTTTAAAACTCGTATTGCCTTACCAAGCTTGTTTGTTTTAACAGCTAAAGTTTCTTGCCTAGAAATTAATAAACCTTTTATTAATTTAGAAATTGCAAACGAACAATTTAAAGTTATGCAACTTGTAGAAGATATTCTTAATAAAGGGAAAGAACAAAAACTTGAACAACAGGGACAAGTTATAGAAGAGAAATCTTGGTTTAATCCAGCTTGGATTAGAATAAAAGTTCCTAATGTAAGATTAAATAACTATACTGTTTTAATTAATGATTTAAAATCAAATCATTATTTAAAACTAACAGGTGAAGAACTTGTTGCAGGATATTTTAATGGAAAAAGAGTTAAGTTAAGAACAAATGCAGAATTATTTAGCGATGAAAATAAAAACGTGACTGCAAACGTAAACATTAATACATTCCTTCCACCACCTGCTCCAGCTTTAGATAAAGAAGATGATCCAGCTGAAAGAATTGATATTCCATTCATTAATCCTGTTGAAATGTATCGCAAGTATGATTTAAAAGCTAATTTAGATACAAATTTGCGTGTTAATAGAGATTTAAACTCTTATGGTTATTTTAATGTTGAAGATATAACAATGAAAGTATCTCATTTAGTTTTACCAAAATCTTATTTAAGAGCTAAAACTTTTGGAAAAACTGTTGAATTGGATACAAATATTTATCCTGCTAAAGATCAAAATATTTCACTTTTGGGTAAATTATTTTATGGTGAACATCCAAAAATGGATATGACAATAAAAACAGCCGAAATCAAATTTAATGATATATTGATTTTAGGTAAAGCTTTCTTGGATTCATTATCAATTTATAATGAGCTTGGTAATATAACTGCTCTAGGTTCTTTAAAAGCTGATTGCAATATTAAAACTAATTTTAAGAGGCTTAAATCTGATGGCTCAATCATCATTAAAAATGGAGGTTTGAATGTTAAAGATATAGGCAAAGTTTTAGCGGATGCAAATATTAATTTGATTTTGGATAATAATATTTTAGATATTAAAGAGTCTAGCTTATTTGTAAACGAATCAAAAGTTGATATTAATGGAAAAATTGATGAAAAATCTGTTGCTAATATAGATATAAAAGCTGATAGAATTCCTTTACCGGTTTTATTTAAAGCGTTTGCTCCTAAACAAATAAGAAATGCATATGATTTCAAATCTGGTGATGCGACTCTTAACTTAGGGTTAAATGGTAAATTAAAAAACGCTGTAGCAACAGCAATTTTAGGACTAAATGACCTACACATTGGTGATAGAGCAAACAATTTTGTCATCCAAGATAAAGCTCTATTTGGAGAATTTTTTGTTAATTCAAAAGAAATTAGGGGTAAATTAAATAATGAAGGTTTTAGCGTAAATCTTCCTAAAACAAAATCATCTATTATAGCTCCGCTTTTTGAAGTTGAAGTTGGAAACAAAAACATAATAATTAAAGAAAATAAAATCAATTTTAATGATAAATCTGTAATAACTTACTCCGGTGAAGTTCTTGATTTTGAAAAATTAAAATCTATTACATTTAATGCAAAAGGTAATGTTTCAACAGAAGATTTAATCAAAGCTATTGGCAAAGAATTTAGACCATTTATTCATTCAAATGGTATTATTCCTGTTAAATTATCATTTGACGGTAATAATAAAAAACAAACTCTATTTGCTCAAGCTTTATCTGATAGATATAATTTTATTACGCCTGTTGATTTTGACGAGTTGAAAGATAAAGATACTGCAATGCAAGCAGTTGTTGACTTTAAAGGTAATAGAATCAAGGTTAAAAATACTGGATTAAGTATTAGAAATATATCAGTTGATGAAAAAGGTAAAGAAATAATTACTTATGAACCAGTTTCTGATATTGATGGTACGATTGAAGGTGATAGAATCAACTTAATTAAAATAATGTTACCTAGAACAATGCATGGAAAACTCTTTGTGTTTCCTGATTCTAGTTTCCAATTAGACGGTAAAGCTTATGTATTTGGCGAAACATCTTCTCCAAGAATGCGTGGTGGTTTTGAAATTAAAAACCTTTCAATACCCGAATTAATTACTGATTTAAGAAAATTAGATTTAAGATTTAGAGGACACGAAGCTGATATTATTGTTGAAGACTTGATTTTAAATGGTTCAGATATTCAAAACAAAACAACATTTAGCTTACTTCCTTCTTCAGTATTTAATATTCTAAATACAAATGTTTCTTCAAGATACTTTAATCTTGATAGAGTTATGACTGTATCAGAAAGAGCAATGAAGTATGTACCTCAAGCTCCGGCGCAGGCTTCTTCACAAGCTTCTGCACCAGCTGATATTCCAGTTGTAATCCATAATGGAAGAATTGATTTTGCAAGGATTATTACTGGTAATATTGATTTAAGAAATACTATTTCAAGAATTTCTATGCGCAATAACATTTTCCGTTTACACAACCTAAGAACAAACGCTTTTGACGGAAATGTAAATGGAGATATCGCAGTTAATCTTATTACAATGTTTATGGATATTGATGTTAAAGGTAAAAATATTAATGTAGACAAAGCAATGCGTGATGCATGTGCGATGAAAGATACTCTTAGCGGAACTGCTGATTTTAATGCAAATATAACTCTAAGCGGTGTTACTTTAGAAGAACAGATGAGAAGTTTAAAAGGTAGTGTTGATTTTGAAGTAAAAGATGGACAATTCGGACCTTTTGCAAAACTTGAAAACATGATTTTAGCAGAAAATATTCGTGAATCACAATTTTTCCAAACAGCAATTGGTGGAATGATTAGCGGCCTTTTAACGATTGATACTACACACTTCTCAGAACTTAAAGGAAACTTAACCTTTAATGATGGAATTTGTCATATTGAGCCAATAACTTCTTTAGGTGATATCTTGAGCTTACATATTTTTGGTGATTTTGATTTACTTAGAAATTATGCTGATATGAAAGTTCGTGCAAGAATGGCTTCTTTAATTTCTAACTTGCTTGGACCTTTAGGTGCAATTAACCCTGCTAATTTATTGAGCAATGCTGCAAGCTTAAATATTGTTACAGCAAAAGCTTTCTCAATATTCTGTGAAATGGTTCCGGAGGAAGAATTGGAAACCTTACCAAGTTTTGCAAATTCTTATATTGATAATGCTGCAACCAAATTCCAAATCATAGTAAGAGGGGATGTTGCAAAACCTTTGACTTTGGTAAAATCATTCAAGTGGCTAGCTGGTCAAACTGAATATCAAAATGCGATTGATTATGTAAACTCACTTCCGGAACAAATGGAAGGAAGTACGGCTACTACTGTAGAAGAATTAATGGCAGAAGATGCCACTTATAAAAAATCATTGAAATATAAATTCAAAAAAATGTTTGAAAAAGAAACAGAAGAAGTAGTCGAAAAAACTGCTCCAGAATTAAGACCAGAAGCAGAAATTATAAATACAAACACAGAAATGGAAATAGAAAATAATGCACAGGAATAATGTAAGAAACTTTTGTATCATAGCGCATATTGACCACGGCAAATCTACTCTCGCCGATAGACTTCTTGAAGCAACAGGAACGATTGCAGAACGTGATATGCAAGCACAACTTTTAGATACTATGGATATTGAACGTGAACGTGGAATCACAATCAAACTAAACGCTGCAAGAATGAACTATAAAGCAAAAAATGGAGAAGATTATACCTTTAACTTGATTGACACACCAGGCCACGTTGACTTTTCTTACGAAGTATCTCGTTCACTTGCAGCTTGTGAAGGTGCTCTTTTAATTGTTGACGCAACTCAAGGGGTAGAAGCTCAAACTCTTGCTAACGTTTATATGGCGATTGAACAAAACTTAGAGATTATTCCAGTTATTAATAAAATTGACCTTCCTTCTGCTGATGTAGAAAGAGTAAAAGCAGAAATTGAAGAAATCTTAGGTATTGATACTTCAATGGCGATTCCTGTATCTGCAAAAACTGGGCTAGGTATTGGAGATGTTTTAGAAGCTATTGTAGAATTTGTACCACCACCAGTTGATACAACAGAAAAACCTCTTAGGGCTTTAGTTTTCGACAGTGCTTATGACCCATATTTAGGAACACTCTGTTTCTTCAAGATTATGGATGGAAAAATGAAACTTGGTGATAAAGTTCGATTTATGGCATCAGGTAAAGAATATGAAGTTGTTGAACTTGGTTATTTAACCCCAAATAGAGTACAAGTAAATGAACTTGTATGTGGGGATGTAGGTTATTTTGCTGGTTCTATTAAAGAAATTACACGTTTCGTTGGTGATACTGTAACTCTAGTTGATAACCCTTCTGATGAACCACTACCTGGCTATAAAGAAGCCTTGCCGATGGTATTTTCAGGATTGTACCCAGTTGATAACGAAGATTATCATGAATTAAAGGAAGCTTTAGAAAAACTTAAGCTTTCTGATAGCTCTATTACATTTGAGCCAGAAACATCTTCTGCTTTAGGTTTTGGTTTCCGTTGTGGTTTCTTGGGAATGTTACACATGGAAATTGCTCAAGAAAGATTGGAAAGAGAATATGATTTATCAATCGTAACAACTGCTCCTTCGGTTGTTTATAAAGTACACAAGACAAATGGTGAAGTTGTGGAGATTGACAACCCAGCAAACTTGCCGGGAGCGCAGTATAGAGAATACATTGAAGAACCTTATGTAAGAGTTTCTTTAATTACTCCAAATGAATATGTTGGAACACTGATGGATTTGTGTCAATCAAAACGTGGTATTTTTATTAACATGAATTACCTTGATAAAGTCCGTGTGGATTTAATCTATCATATTCCATTGAGTGAAGTTATTACAGACTTTTATGATCAGCTAAAATCAAGAACAAAAGGTTATGCTAGTTTAGACTATGAATTTGAAGATTATAAGCGCTCTAAACTTATCAAGCTTGATATTATGTTAGCTGGTGAGGTGGTTGACGCATTATCAGTAATCTGTCACGAAGACAATGCTTATTATATAGGTCAAAAATTGACAGAAAAATTGAAAACCATTATTCCAAGACAAATGTTCGAAGTTCCTATTCAAGCTGCGATAGGTGGTAGAGTTATTGCCAGAACAAATATTAAAGCGTTGAGAAAGAGCGTATTGGATAAATGTTATGGTGGTGACATTTCTCGTAAACGCAAACTTCTTGAAAAACAGAAAAAAGGTAAAAAACGTATGAAAGCTGTAGGTAGGGTAGAAGTACCACAAGAAGCATTCATGGCAGTATTGAGCTTAGAAGAAGAATAAAAAACTTACATGAAGAAGCTAAGGCTGGAAAGTTTTGTGAAATACAATGTATTGAAAGAAAACTTGTAGTGTCGTTCATCATTGTGCGTACTTACCCACGTTCTTAATCAAACAGCCACGAATAATAAACATCGTACAACAATTTCATACAAATAAACCATGTTATTTTGGATAAATTTCGTATAATTATTATGGGAGAGAATAATTATGCCGACAGTAGAAGATATTATAAACATTGGTTTTAACAATCATCAAGGCGGAATGCTTGAAGAAGCAGAAGGTGCATATTTAGAAGCACTTAAACTTGATTGCGAAAATGCAGAAGCATGTAATTTAATGGGAGTTTTAAAACTTCAACAAAATGATGTTAATTCTGCTATAGATTGGGTTGAAAAAGCTGTTAATAGAAAACCTTGTGAATATTTTTATGAAACACTCTTTCAAACTTATATTCGAGGAAGAAAATTTGATAAAATTATAGATTGTGAATCTATTGTTTTAAAAAATTTCCCAAAATCTTTTCCTTTATTATTTAATCTCGCACTTGCTTATAAAAATTTAAGTAATAATATAAAAGCTATTGAATTTTATGATAAAGCATTAAGAATAGATCCATCATCATACCAAGCATGGTTTAATTTAGGCCATGTTTATAATATTGAAAATCGTGGCAAAGATGCTGTTTCTGCTTTTAAAATATGTAATAAATTAAGACCAAATGATTCAGAAACACAATATTTTTTATCTTTAGCACTAATGCGTGCGAAAGATTATAATAAAGGTTTAAGACTTTTTGAAAACAGAATAAGTAAAGAGGCTGCAGTTGGTATGCAAAATAAAACCTATCCAAATTTAGCATCAATGGATAAGCTTTGGAAGGGCGAAAATATTAAAAATAAAACTATTTTTGTGTATTATGAAGCAGGTTTTGGCGATACAATAATGTTTGCTAGATACTTACCTCTTTTAAAAAAACGTTGTAAAAAAATTGTTTTTTATCCTCAAAAACAACTTGTTCCTTTATTTGCCCAAAGTAATTTGGAAATTGATGAAATTATAGAGGGTTTTATACCTGAACAAAATATGAATTTTGATGTACATGTGCCATTAATGAGTTTACCTTATTTGCTTGGCTTAAAAGATAATAAAGTGTTTGAATCGTCTGATGGTTATTTATATGCAGATACCAAATTAATCAATGAATATAAAACAAAGTATTTTAATAATGAAGACTTTAAAATTGGTATAAAATGGCAAGGTAATACATACTATGACAAAGATAGAGTAATTCCTGCAGAATCATTTTCTACATTATTTGAAATACCAAATACCAAATTTTATTCTTTCCAAATCTTTGAAGGTGCAGAGGAACTTGAAAAAATAAAATCAAAACACGATATTATTGATGTAGGTAGTGAACTTATAGATTTTGGCCAAACTGCTGCAGCATTAATGAACCTTGATTTAGTTATATGTAATGATACTTCACTCGCTCATTTAGCAGGAGCTCTAGGTATTCCTTGTATTGTTTTATTACCTTACGAAGTTAATTGGAGATGGCATGATGATTTAACTAAATGTGACTGGTATGATTCACTTAAATTATTCCGCCAAAAATCTCTTGGCAATTGGGATGAAGTATTTTGTGAAGTAAAAGATTTATTATCTAAATAATAATAATGAAATAAATAAAACACCTAATCTATAAAATAATACAGATTAGGTGTTTTTTATAATTATTTTAATATATTTCGTCTTCAAGCTTTTCTTTAATAGCCTGATTTTCTTCATATTCGTCAATCATTTCTTGCAAGCTTTCAGGATAAACAGTGTCAGGAGCAAGTGCTTCCTCTTGAAGTCCTTTTTCAAGAAGGTCAACTTCTTTATCCATCAATTTTTTATCAGCTCTTACAATATCACGGCCTAAATGTTCAGAAACAATTGATATTGTAGATTCTGTTGGCGAGCCTAGTTCATTTGCTTTTCTTTGGATATTATAGCTTACCCAATCACTTGGTAATTCATCAATATCCATATAATCTTTATCCATGCCTAAGCGTTTATTTACTTGTGAAGTTAAAATTTTAGTTACATATTCTTTTTGAGACATAAATCTACAAGGAATAATTATATCTTCACCAATAATTTCTTCTGGGTCACGTTTTTCATATTTTTTAAACAAATCCGCTGCAATATGCAAGTGTCCAATTTCTACATCTAACATAAATTCCCAAATCTTTTTGAGTCTTTCATCAGGCTCATCTTCAACACAAGTATAATAATTACAAACCTCTGTAAACTCGTGTAAAAGAAGTTTCTCATACAAACTTTCTGTTGGGTCAATCAAAGATTCATACATCGTTACGTGTTCTTCTTCAACGTCTTTAATTTCTGCATAAGTTTCTCTTAAAACATGATTACCATACATAAAACCATGTTCTGCATAGTAATTATGTGTTTGTTGTTCTGCTGAAACTAAAGTTAAAATATTAACTTTTGTTTGTGGTGCTGTTATTGTTTTATCATAATGATTTCTAAGTCTTAGAGCATTACAATTATGATGATGCTGTGTAGGACGACCGACTATAACATCTGTTTGAGCTTGTACAATATCATTAGGACAAATTCCTTCTTCCATATAGGCCCACTGAGCATAACGATATAAGTGGTCAAAGTCCTCTAATAGTCCGAAATCAAATGCTTCCTTAACATATTTATCAGGCTCGTTTTGTGCAAGCCAAGCTGTTAAGTCAACAGCAACTTGTTCATAGCCTAAAGTGGTTTCTAAAACGGATTGATCTTTTGGTCCAAGCCAGTTAACAGTTGTTTGTTGTTGGTCTTCAATTCTGCGTGTCATTGTGACTAAATCGCAAGCTTCTTTGTCTGGACAAAGACGAGAAAAAGCGTGTTTAAAATTCCAAGCTTCTACTTCTATACCGTTCATAAGAATTTGGCGAGTTCTTGAATAACAATCGACCTCGTTTTTGTTAAAAGGTTCTCTCACAATTAAATGCCAATTTCTAAGTTGTTTTTCGAGTGGTAATCCTTTTTCTTTTAATGCGTTAAATGTCATTTTTTTCTCCTTTTTACAGTGATTAGGTGACCAAGTGATCAGGTGATCAAGTGACCAAGATATTTTTAGATTTAACGCAAAAAAGTAAAAAACGGATTCCCAGAATTGGTAATCCGTTTGGACAGTGCTCGGAAGTCAAAATTTGTAAGGGCGGATTTATAATCCGCCATGGAAGGTTCGAGAAATTACATCATCTTGTTGTTCTTTTGTTAGCTTGTTGAAGTTCACAGCATATCCGGAAACCCTCACTGTTAATTGAGGGTATTTCTCCGGATGTGCTTGAGCATCGAGTAATGTCTCCCTATTAAAAACGTTTACATTTAAGTGATGTCCCCCTTTTTCAACATAGCCGTCTAATAAATCTATTAAATTTTTCTCTTGTGCTGTAGCCATTTTATTAAGTCCTTTCTTATTCGTTCTTTTGTTTTTTACATTTTTATTATAAACTATGTTTAACAACAAGTCTGTTGTTTTTACAACATTTTTAAATAATTGGATCGCTTCTTGATCTAAAGTCTACAAGAAGGAATTAATTTTACAAGACCGCTATTAAGTGGAATTACAAGTGGGTTCGTGTTGGTTGGTCACATTCAAGGGGCTCGCAACGACAGATAAAATTATTGCGAGGAGGGAATTTACTCCCGACGAAGCAATCCAGAAAATTACAAAAGGAAGGAAGAAAGAAATGCAAAATTACTATAATCAAATAAAAAATTCACCAGTATTTTTTGGAATTAGTGAAGATGAATTAAAAGAAATGTTAGAATGCTTTAATGCACGCATAAAAACTTTTGATGATGGAGAATTAATTATTCGTCAAGGTGACATAATTAGCAATATATATCTTGTGCTTGAAGGCGCTGTTAATATTGAAAAAGATTCATATTGGGGAAGAAGAATTATTGTAACTCAGTTAGGTATAAATGATAATATTGCGCTAGCGTTCGTTGCGTCTAAAAATATTGAATCAAGTATTGATGCAGTTGCTGTTGGTAAAACTAAATTACTTTTATTGAGCTATCAAAAATGTACTTCAATGTGCCATAATGTTTGTACTAAACATAAATTATTAATTAATAATCTTTTTGAAATACTTTCTAAAGAGAATATAGAGCTTCTTCAAAAAATTGAAAATATTTCTCAAAAAACTATTAGAGAAAAACTTTTAACATATTTTTCAAACGAAGCACGTAAAAACAAAAGTAATATTTTTGAAATCCCATTTAATCGTCAAGATTTAGCAGATTACTTGAATATCGACCGTTCAGCAATGAGTTTTGAATTATCTAAAATGCAAAAAGAGGGGTTAATTAAATTTGAAAAAAATAAATTTATGTTAAAACATACCTAGCAAAAAATATTTTTACAGGTTTTTTACTAAATATGAAAGTTTTACAAATCCAAAATAATTACAATTTTAACAGCAAGAATAGTATTAATCCGAATTTTAAATCAAATGTTGTAACAAAAAATGTTGCTACAAAAAATTTAGGTTTAACTACTAATGGTTTTATTGGTAAATTAGAAGTCGTTAAAGCAAATGGTAAAAAAGCCTTATTAAATCTCGTTAAATCAATTTATAATGATTATGAAATATATAATTTAACTGATGATTACGATAGAACTATTGGAAGAATAGAATTCCGTTTTAACAAATCTCCTTGGAAAACGAACAAAGAAAAAGATCATGTTTTTGTTTCAGAACTTCGTAATTTTTCTAATCCAAATACTCCATATTATAAAAATGGATTAGAAGAATATAAACAAATTGGCACAAAACTTTTACAACTAGCTTATAAACGTAGTATTGAAAATAACTGTGATGGAAATATTGAACTAGTTGCTAAAAATCATAAAGAAGTTCTAGAATTTTACAAAAAACTCGGGTTTAAACAACCAGAAAATATTAGTATTTATGAAAACCCTTATCGTCTTAGTTTATCAACAGATGCGATGGAATCTTTTGCTAATAAATATGGTGGTCTAAAAATCTTATAAAATAAAATTAAGATAGCTATTATTTATTTCTTCTTGATCGATTCCTATATATCTAAGCGTTACACTTGGTGAATAATGATTGAAGATTTTTTGTAAAAGCGCTACATCTTTAAATTTTTGATAATGATGATAGCCAAAAGTTTTACGCATTGTATGAGTGCCTATTTTTTCTTGCATACCAATTTTTCGACAAGCACGATTTACAATCCTATAAGCAATTGTCCTATCTAACCTTTTATTATAAATACTTGTAAATAAAGGAGATTCAGCTTTTTTATCAAGAGTATAATCATAGATGATTTTTTTTATTTTTTCATTAATTGGAAATTTTTTATGTTTACCAGTTTTTTTCTCAATAATATCAATAAAGTCTTTATCTTTAACATCTCCAATATTTAAAGCTAAAATATCAGAAACCCTTAAGCCAGTATTTGTTCCCATAACAAAAAGTAATAAATCTCTTAAGCTCTGTTTTTTCAAAACTCTCTCTACCTTTCTGATACATTTTTTGTTTCTTATTGGTTCTACTTCATTCATAAAAATCTCCTTTCTTTACATCATGAAAATTTTTATTTAAAGAAAGAAAGGAAACTATAAAATATTTATTACCTTACCAATTTATGCTAAAATATTAAAAAAAGGATATAGAGAGTATGAAAAGAGTTATATTATCGTTCTTAATGCTATCACTTTCATTATCAGCTTATGCGATTAATGAGGAACAGTTAGAAGCTGAAAACAAAATTCAAGCAAGGATTAATAATATTGGCACTCAAATTTTAAACTCAAACCAATTTGAACAAAGAGTAATTTTCGCATATGATGCTGAAGGTAAAAAAAGTTTACTTAAAGAGGATAAATCTATTACTAAGCGCCAAGTTGTTGTTTTTGGTGATGCATATAAAAATATTGAATCTGATGATGAACTTGCTGCTTATATTGCACGAGAAATACCTGTTGCAATTCGTTCTTATAAAGGTGGAACAGGGTTGTTGAGTTCAATCCAATTAAAAGCTGCTCCTAAAAAATTTGAATTAGTTTTTGATAAATTGGCTGTTGATTATATGGTAGCTGCTGGATATAATCCATTGGGTCTTATAACATATATTCACAAAACTTGTCCTCAAGCAAGACAAGATAGATTTTCTAGTAATAATTTAGCTTCTAAAAGATTAGCAACTATTTATGAAAAAATTTATATTCAATACCCATCTTTTTTAGTGGATAATACATATCTAGAAAATGAATATTATCAGAATTTTCTTTTAACTTCTATTGAAAATAGAAAAAAAGTTGCAGAAAAAGCTAGAAGCCCTCTTACTACGAAAGGTTTAAAATATGAATAAATTTGTATCTTTGTTATTCATATTTTTGGCTTGTTCTTTTTGCTCAGCTGAAACTATACGAGATGAAATTGCAGATGAATTACCAAGAGCAGTTAAACAGCCTTGTGTTAATAAAGGCTATAATTATGAATCTACATATAAGATTCCAATACAATTAAAAAACATAAATACTATAAAATCCGAAGAAGACCTTTATGAAGGGCAGTATCTTGATTTTAAAGTTGTAAGGGATGTTTTATATAATAATAAAGTTATAGCTAGGAGAGGCGAAATTGTTCCTGCAAGAGTATCAGTTATTGTTACTCCTGGTATGAATGGAATTCCTGCAAGTATTATTTTAAGTGATTTTAATTTTGATAGAATTTCTAAAGGTCAGCTTACTAATACATATGAAATTACAGGCCAAAATAGGAGTTTATTTGTTTTTCCTCTAAAATGGGCGCTTACAATCTTACCACCTACAGGTTCTTTAACAAATTTTATTATGGGTGGTCATGCTAAATTAAAAGCAAAAAAAATAATAACTTTATATTATCATCCAGAATGGAAATAGAATTATTATATTCTACAATATTTTTCAAGTTCAGGATTTTTTCTAAACCAGGTCAACTGGCGTTTTGCGTAGTTTCTGCTATGTTGTTTTAGCTTATCTAAAGCTTCTTCCAATGTTACTACGCCATCGAGATATGTTAATATTTCTTGATAGCCAATCGTACAAATAAAGTTTTTAATTCTTCCATGCTTTGCAAGAAGATATTTTGTTTCTTCAATTACTCCTTGTTCTACCATCAAATCAACACGGCGATTAATTCTATTATATAAAACTTCTCGAGATTCGATTATAGGCATTTTCCATTCAACATCAAACTCAGGTTCTTTCTCTACCGCAGATTCTGAAAAAGGTTTTCCAAGAATTTTTGTAACTTCTAATGCACGTACAATTCTACGTTTATTTGCTTCTTTAACTCGTTCATACCCAACAGGGTCAAGGATTTTAAGTTCAATAAGCAAATCCTCTTTTTCTCTTAATTCAAGTTCTGCGCGAAGCTCTAGATTGGCTTCAACACGAGGTAGATCATAGGTTTCTAAAAGCACTCTAAAATAAAGCCCTGTTCCACCAGCAATAATTGGAGTATTACCACGTTCAATAATTTCATAAATTTTTTCTCTCGCATCATCATAAAAATCAGCAACAGAATAATCAATTTCTGGCTCCACAATATCAATTAAATGATGTGGAACACCTTCTTGTTCTTCTAAAGTTGGCTTCGCTGATGCAATATTGAAACCTTTATAAACATAGCGTGAATCCGCAGAAATAACTTCACCATTAATTTGTTTTGCTAAATCAATGGCCATTTTTGTTTTTCCACTAGCGGTTGGCCCTGCAATTGCTATAACTTTAGGTTTCATAGCTCTATTCTACCTTAAATTTAAAAATTATGTAATTGCTATAAATAAAGTTTCTCTTTTTCTTTTATTTGTTTATAAATATGTTCATTAACAGGAGTTGGTATTTTATATAAATTTCCAAGCTTTATAATTTCACCAGAAAAAATATCGACTTCCGTTTTGCGTTTAGCTAAAACATCTTGATACATCGAAGTTTTACCATCATCCGAAATTAAATTTGCAGAGTTCAAAACCTCTTGTTCATAATTTCCTATAATATCTATTTTATGTGCTTGTGCAACTTGTAGCACTTCATTTAACAACTTTTTTGCTAATGATAAATAATCATTACGCTTTCTAAGCTCGCCAACGTTACATTCATATATTGCTGACGGTTCATTAAGAATAATATTTACTCCAAGCTTTAACCACTGAGAATAGATAATATTATCTGAAATTTCATAATCAATATTATTTTTTTTAAGAAAGTTTTCTATATTTTCATTTGGTTCAAAAACAATTTTCCCAACTCCATCTTGAGTTGTTTTATCTTCATATCTTATAGCGCTATGACCGATAAAATAAGAACGTAAAACAATTGCTTGCGGATAATTTCTTGAAATAATTTCTTCGCTAGAAATTCCGTTAATTAAAGAAATTATAATGGTATTTTTATTAACAAAATTATTAAGATATTCAATAGCAGAATCTAACCCAGTAGATTTTGTTGTAATAATAATCAAATCTGGATTCCAACTTTCATTAGGTAGGATGTAATCAAGGTTAATTTTTTGATTGTTAAATATTGGAGGATTTTTTTTATATTTTTCAATTCTTTCTAAGTTTGCTAATATTTTTAGTTCACAAACATTTTTTAATTTGTTTGCATAAGTCAAACCTAAAGCACCGAGTCCACATATTAAAACTTTTTTAATCATACTTAAATTTTATAACAGAAAAAGTTTTTAGAGTATAATAAAACTATTATGAATAATTATTTTGAACTTAAAATATCAATAAATCCTGAAATTGAAGAAATTGTATCAGATATTTGTTTTTCTAATTTTGCTTGTGAAGGTGTTGTTCTAGCAGAAGAAGATTGGAAAGATTTGGAGATGACAGCAACAACTAGAGGAACACTAAAAGTGTTCTTAACAGAACTGGATTGTAATCCTGTTGAGATTTTAAAAACAGAACGTGAAATTTTAAAATCTCGTGGTTTTTCTGATGATGAACTCGGTAGTTGGGAAGTTTCCATTGATGAAAAAGAAAATCAAGATTGGTCAAAAAAATGGAAAGAAAAATGGACAGTGACCCATGTTACAGATAAAATTGCAGTTGTACCTAGTTGGCTGGAATATCAACCTAAAGAAGATGAAATAATAATTACACTTGATCCTGGTTGTGCATTTGGAACTGGAACACATCAGACAACTCAATTGTGTATGAAAGCTATTGAAAAATATCTTGAAAAAGGCAATACAATTGCGGATATTGGTACAGGTTCAGGTATCCTTGCAATATGTGCTAAGAAATTTGGTGCTAGTTTTGCCTATGGCTGTGATAATGATGAAACCGTTATTGATGTTTGTATTGAAAATGCAGGGATAAATAATACAAAAGATATCGTTTTTGAACTTAATACCGCAGATAAGTTAACTGAAAAATATGATTTTGTTTGTGCTAATATTTTACACAATGTTCTTTTTGAAATCATGGGCGATTTAAAAAATATAATGAAACCTAAAGCAAAAATGGTGTTAAGTGGAATTCTTGATGAAAAAAAATCTGTTGTATTAGAAGCAATTGAACGAGAAAAATTAAATATAATAGAGACAATTTATCAAGATCAATGGGTTGCATTTGTCGTTCAGAATTAGCCTAATAAGATAATTTAAAAAATATCAAGTTTTGTAATAATCAAAATATGTTTATAGATTACTCTTGGTATTCAGCATTAATACAACCACCATTAAAACCACCAGCGTGGATTTTTGCTCCTGTTTGGACCATTTTATATATTTCTATGGGAGTTTCTCTTTTTTTATATGCAAGAAAATATACTATAAAAAGTAAAGCTTGGGGATATGTTTTATTTTTTACACAACTTTTGGTAAATCTATCTTGGAGTCCAGCTTTTTTTGGCTTGAAAAACATTGGACTTGCTTTAGCTTTAATTATTTTATTAGATATTTTGGTCTTATTTAATATTATTGAATTTTTTAAAATATCTAAAAGCGCAGCAAGATGTTTAATTCCATATTTTATCTGGCTTTTATTTGCGACTTATTTAAATATTGGGATATTTATTCTTAATTAAGAATTAAATCTCACCTACTAAATCATATTCACTTGCTTTTGTAATTCTTACCATTTCAATATCGCCAGGAGTTACAAGTTTATCGGTTTTAATATTTACAACACCATCGATTTCTGGAGCGTCATATTGGGTTCTTGCAATCACTTCTCCTTCGTCAGAATAACATTCAATAATACAAGGAAGAAGTTTTCCAACAAATTTCTGGTTTCTTTCTCTAGAAATTTCCTGTTGGATTTCCATAAGTTTTTTCCAACGAGATTTTGCAATACGTTTTGGGACTTGTGGTTTCATTGAATATGAAGGAGTACCTTTTTCTCTAGAATAAGTAAAAACGCCCATCCTATCGAATTTCATGTCACGAACAAATTGACATAGATGTTCAAAATGTTCTTCTGTTTCTCCTGGATAACCAACAACAAAAGCTGTTCTTATTGAAACATCTTTAATTTGTTTTCTAATATTTTCTATCATTGGACGATAATCAAATGAAGGACGAGCCATTAATTTTAACATTTCAGGATGTGAATGTTGTAGTGGAATATCAACGTATTTTACAACTTTTTCACAATCATTTATTGTTTTTAACAAGTCATCTTTCATTTGTGTTGGATACGCATACATTACACGAATCCAACCTAGGCCTTCAATTTTATTTAACTCTTTTAAAAGCTCTGGAAGCATAGGTTTTTTATAAATATCAATTCCATATCCTGTTGTATCTTGTGCAACAAGAATAATTTCTGTTACACCTTTTTTAACCATGTTTTTTGCTTCAGAAATTATATCTTCCATTTTTCTAGAATTATAATTACCTCTTAAATAAGGAATTACGCAGTATCCACAACGATAATTACAACCATCTGCTATTTTTATATAAGAACTTGCGCCCATTGTAATTTGTTGGCGTTCAATATTTTCGGGGTAAATAAAATTAGGATTTTCACTAACTTCATTTACAAAATCTTTATCAATATTTTTTAAAACTTCTGCAATTTTTACAAAGTCTGTAGTACCTACAACTGCTTTGATTTCAGGAATTGCTTCTTTTAATTCTTGAGCATGTTTTTGTGCAAGACAGCCTGTTACAATAACTTTTTTCCCAGCTTCTACCATTTCTAAAATTGAACGTACAGATTCTTTTTCTGCATCGCAAATAAAAGAACAGGTATTAACAATAACAGTATCTGTTTCGTTTTCATTCAAAGTTATTTTGTATCCATTTTGTGAAAGAATACCTAAAATTAATTCGGAATCAACTAAATTTTTTGCACAACCGTGACTAATTAATGCGATTTTTTTCATAAAAAAATTTTAACATGATTTTAGTAAACTTTTCAATAAAATAGTATGTTTTATTGAATAAGTTTGTTTAAAGAATTCATTTTGTACTTTTCTTTTTCTTTATTTGCAAGGTAAAGAAAAAGAAAAGTACCCAAAGAAAAAGAAATCACGCTACTTTTCTACGCCCTTCGGGCGAATTGACCAAATAGCTGTGTTTAGCAGTTGCTAAGCAACTGCTAAATCTTTTTAGCCTCGCAAACTTGCACTTCGTGCTTCAAACAGTGCTCGGCAAAATATAAATCCGAGCCTATTGGAGTGAGCAATCAATGTTAGTGAAACAATTACAGAGCGACTGCTGTTTGACCGAAACGCGAACGAGCGGAGGGCTGAAGCGTAGCGTGCCCGTTCAACGCGAGTGAGCAAGAGAGGGAGTTCAGTCGCTTGGGTTGAACGTTACAATTGATTAGCGAACGGAAATCGAGCTCGGAGAGTTTCTTTGGTTACTTTCTTGTCGGCACAAGAAAGTAACTATATTAAATTAAAGTAAAATTTAAATAAAACCTACTATTTTATTGAAACGCTTTAACTAAAAGCACATGCTTTTAAAGATTTTTTGTCAATATAAAATAACGTAAATTTTAGGTAAATTTTTGTAAATTCTAATTTTTTCTAATAAGCATGGGAGGCATGGGCAATTGTAAATTTTTTTACAAATTTGTTTACTTGATAATAATATTTGAATACATATTATAAAAATATCGAGAGGCACGAAAGGAGTGATGGCTACTAAGACTCAGGGAGGAAGTAAATATAAAATTTACTTAAAAGAGTTGATTAAAAAAGGAAAAAGATTTACATTTACCAAACCATTATTATTAGGTAAAGATTAAAAAAAATATTACAAATCAATAAAAATGATTTTATGATTCACAAATCAATTTAATTAATTTAAAACAGATTTTTGGGTAGGAGATTTTGGGGTAAAAATAAACTTGTCTTATATAGACAAGTTTTATTTTTACATAATATTTATTATAGATAGTAGTTTCTGTTTAGTTACTTGTTACTTTCTTGTACCGACAAGAAAGTAACCAAAGAAACTCTCCGAGCTCGATTTACGTTCACTAATCAATTGTAAAGCTCAACTTAAGCGACTGAACTCCCTCTCTTGCTCACTCGCGTTGAACGGGCA
>JAZRJK010000050.1:0-3989 GCA_045645765.1 Candidatus Gastranaerophilaceae bacterium | reverse complement strand
TGAAGTTTGTAGAGAAAGGTGGAAGATAGAAAATCAAGGATTTAAAGAACAAAAACATTGTGGATTGGAATTGGAAAAAGCATTTGGAACAAGAAAAAACGCTGCATTAAATTATTATAAATTAGTGCAGATAACTCATTTAATACGTGTATTGATAATTTATAGCAACGCCTTCAGAACATTACAACGCGTTGACAATAAACAAATTATCAAAGAGACTATTCAAAAACCGATGTTAGAGTTTTACAAAACTATTAAACAATTTGTTAATGAATTTGCTCGTTCTATTTTTTCTTATAAGCTAAGGCTAAGAAAAAGAGAATTACAACGTTTAACTTTCGCTGTATTCTATTCGTAGCTACTATAACGTTCTTAATAGTATTTTCCAATTCCTTCCACAACTTTTAATAAAAAGCCGGCTCAAATTTCCGCCAAAAAATTTGAGTAAAATACGGCTTAGATATCTTACACCCTAATTTGGGCATTGTCAAATTTTTACTCAAAAAAGAATTTTTGCAATTTCTGATTCTTTGACACTGATCAATATCTTCTTTGATTGATTTTTTCAAAACATTGAGTTAATTTAAAGAAAATTGTTTTTTATGGTTTTATTTTTATAAAATAAAACAGCTACAATTAGCAATTTTTTAATACTTACGTCTCAAAAAATTATATAAATTCACAAAATTAGGTAACAACAAAAACATGAGTAAAAACTTTATTTCCAATAGACTAAAAAACCATGTAAAAATTTTTACTTTGATTAGAACTTTCCCAATTTTTTGTACTATCAAATCACCATAATATTGCCATTATTTGATAAAATTTCATATATTTTCACCAAAACCACATAATTTTCATAAAACACCTGTATTTTAATCCCAATTTTTCTTTAAAATTTTGGGATATTTTTCATATTTACCCTTGATTTTCATCATTTCTTGTACTATATTATGTACTATGAAATAATAAAAATAGGAGTAATCAAAAATGGCAATTCCCAAAGATATATTAAAAGTTCCTAGACCAGTAAATACTGTTGTTTATTCATATGGAAAAAACAACGATAAATATGGCGTTCGTTCAAGGAATGGATACAAAACTGAAAATGGAAAATGTTTACCTATAAATGGAGCTGTTGTTGGATATATTATCAATAATCAGTTTGTTCCCCGTACTGGTCGAGTTGGTACTTCTTTTGAAATGAAAGAATGGACAAATTATGAATTATGCGATAGATTATTAAAACCTTTGCTATTAGATCTATACCAATTTTTTGATCCAGTTGATGCATTAAAAATATATTGCATTGGAATAATTAGAGTATGTAATCCAGGTATAAGTAACAGTGCTATAGGGAAAGCATTTGACAGTAGTTATTTATCAGAAATATATCCTGATGTTGCCTTGTCTAAAAATTCTATTTCAACGTTTTTAAACAATTTAGGAAAGACAAATTCTAAAATTGAGAAGTTCATGCAATATAGAGCTTCACAAATAAAATTAAATGATCAAATTTTAATAGACGGCACATTAAAAACCAATGATTCAAGAGTAAATACCTTGTCAGAATATTCTAGAAAAGCAAAATTAAAAGGTCGAAGAGACATTTCTATTTTATGGGCATATGATAATACAAACAAAAAACTTATTTGCAGCCAATGTTACCCAGGGAATATGTTAGATAGAACTGCCTACAAAGATTTTTTATCTAAAAATAACATCACCAAAGGAATTATTGTTTCTGATAAAGGAATACCAGCAACAGCTGCAGATGATTGGTTTAATTCTCACGAAGAATTGCATTTCTTTTACCCTTTAAAACGAAATGCAAGCGTAATCACTAAAAATAAAATGTTATCATTTTCAAAGGCATTGACAAATCATGATGGCGTACTAACCAAAAAAGTAAAACAGGAAAACTCAAACAAATTTCTATATTCATTCCGTGATGCAAAATTAGCTCAAGCAGAAGAATATACATATATAGAAAGATGTAAACGACTTAATAATATAGATGAAGAAAAACACGCAAAACGCCTTAGAGAATTTGGTACAATTGTTTTTGAAAGTGACTTAGATCTTACTTGTGAAGAAGCTTATGAACTCTATTGTTCTAGATGGGAAATTGAAGTAATTGTTCGTTATTACAAAAATGCTTGTGAATTTGAAGATGTAAGAGTTCATGATGATTATTCTGTATATGGCAGTGAATTTTGTGATTTCGTTTCTTCTGTTTGTACTGTTTTATTGATGAATGAATTTGATTCCAAAAAACTTCTAGAAAAGAAAACCTACAAAGAATTAATGAGTGTTTTAGAGGGATGTAAACGAATCAAACATGATAACAAATGGAGCTTAAGAAGAGTCTTAGAAAGTGAATTAAAAATATTAGAAATCTTAAATATTTCATCTATTGACATCGCTGTTGACAGTAATCAAAAAATACTAGATTCTTCTAAATAATTTATTCTGAAAAACTGAATAAAAAAAAGGATAGTAAGAAGCTGAATTTATATTCAACATTTGACTATCCTTTTTTATTGTAATTTATCATTGTTTTTTCAAAATTTGCCAACCATAGTACAAGAAATTGGGAAAGTTCTAATTTATTATTTTACCTTTGAAGCCACATCTTTAGACATTCTAAAATCTAAGATAAATGGTACTTGGCAAGCATCAGGATCAAATGGTAAACCTGCAGCTTGAGCTTTCATCTTTTGGATATCAATATAAAGACTAGTAGCAGAATTTTCACCTTCTCTTATATCAGGAATTTCAAAACCGCCACCTTCTAAAAGAATTTCTTCTGCTTCAGCTAATTTACCAGTGTAAGCAAAGCCCATAGATTTAAAGAACTTAATAAGTGGAAGCTTCTTATATTTTTCATCAAGACTATCCACTATTTCTAAAATCATATTATAAGCATTAGCAGCAGCTAAAACTTTTAATGACTCTTTAACAAATGAAATATCATTTAAATCTATTTTACATGCAGTTGTTATGTTATTTGCAGCATCTTCTAACTTGTTTAATCTTAAATTCAAGTTTGCTTTAGCATGTAAAATATACTTCATGTTACCATTGAGTTTTTCAGCTTCTGCTAAAGCATTACTCATACGTTCATAATCAGCTAAACGATAATAATTCAATGCTATATGATAATAGGTCTTCCAAGATGGAGTTGCATTTTTCAGCATCTCTAACCAATCATTACCAATCATGTAAGAAATTGGAGCATCATCGTTCATTGCTTTATTATTCAATAAATCAAGCCAATCCTGTTGCAACTTATCAGTAGAGCCAAAATCTAAATGCTTAGCTAATTTTTTGCCAAGTTTTGCTTCTTCTAATGCACCCCATCCACTACCTTTAACTACAACTTTACCACCTTGTAAAGCGATACTTTCACGAGTATCTTTTAACATAGCTTCTAACTTTTCTTGTGGTAAAGCAGCATCAAGTTGACCTTGAGCACTAGCAATAGCTTTTTCCCAATCACCAAAGACATCTTCAGGTTTAACTGTTAAAGCACCATAAGCTTCCAACCATTCCCAAGCAGTTTTAGGTGGCATTGGTAAGCATTCTTGCTGAGAGCGACCAAGTCCACCTTGAATTTCAATATAAGAATCTAAGTTTTCACCTAAAAGTCTTCTATTCCAATGGCGACCGCCTTGAGATTGTCCCCATACAAAAAGTTTACGACCTCTTAAACGCATAGTTGAAGCATGGCAAAATCCATAACCATCTGGATAAAAGAGACATTCAAAAGGACGCTGTCCTTCTGGGATGTTATAAAAATGGTCTTTAATGTAACCAAAATTAACTGGGTATGTTCCATCAAATCCTTCACCAAAAGGTAAAGATAATTTAGCTAAAGCATGACAACCATTTTCATACCAATTGGCAAATGTAGTCAATGCTGGAGTTACAATACGAGATCCTTTAACTTCTGGTAAAGCTATATTGCTCCACCAATACATAGGTTG
>JAZRJK010000049.1:0-40970 GCA_045645765.1 Candidatus Gastranaerophilaceae bacterium | reverse complement strand
ATGGAATCTAATCAAAGAGAAAGTTTGCAACCTCTTAAAACCCGCTTGGCGAGCGGCTTCTAGCTCGGGGGGGGGGGGCTAAAAGCCTTTACCTTTAAGCTTATAAGCGTACAAGAATCTTGTGAGTCGGATGTAAAAAAGGTCTTGCCTTCAACTTTGTATGCGCACGAAAAACTTGGAAGTGAGGTGTAAAAAATGTTAAGCATTAACACAAACCTCTCATCTTTGATTGCTCAAAACAGCATGAAAACCTCTACAAACAAGCTCAATCAAACAATTGAGCGAATGACAACTGGCGCAAAAATCAACCACGCAAAAGATAATGCAGCCAATTATTCTATATCAACTAATATGACTACAAAAATGAATGCTTATATGGTTGCAGAAGATAATGTTGCTATGGGATTAGATATGGTTGCAACAATGTCTGAAAACTTAGATTTGGTTAATGAACACGTTCAAAGAATTAGAGATTTATGTGAACAAGCTAGTAATGGTACTTACGGTGCAGACTCTTTAAAAGCTATTCAGAGCGAAATTGATGCAAGAGTTGCAGAAGTTGAACGCTTGAAATCAAGTGCAGAGTTTAATGGTATAAAACTATTTGCAACTGAGCAAGCTACTCCAGCTACTTTTGCAACAAGACAAGCAGGAACTGGAGTTACTGGTTCGTTTATTGAAGAAGTTGACCAATTAACAGAAGGTGAAGCGATAGCTCAAGGTTATACAATTATTAAAACAGCTGATGAACTCCAAGCAATGCAAGATAATCTAAGTGGTAAATATATCTTGATGAATGATATTGATTTAGATGGCTATTCATGGACACCAATTGATAGTTTTACTGGTGAATTAAATGGTAATGGGTTTGTTGTAAGGAACTTGACAATAAATAAACCAACAGAATATGATGTTGGTTTGTTTGGTAGTACAGATACTGCAACAATAAAAAATCTTGGTATTGAAAATGCGAGTGTTACAGGGGGAAATAGTGTTGGTATTTTAATGGGATACGCTTTTGGTTCCTCAATTTCTAATTGCTATGTTGAAGGTAATGTGACAGGGGATAGTTATATTGCTGGTGTTGTAGCTCTTGCGCATAGTTCTATTATAAGTAATGCATATTCAAATTCTTCAGTAAGTGGTGATTCTTATGTTGGTGGAATTTTAGGAGCTGAAGATGGAACTTCTGGTGCAACATTAAGAAATTGTTATTCTACAGGTTGGGTTAGTGGTCAACAATATGTTGGAGGACTAGCAGGTAGTAATATTGACCCTATTTTAAATTGCTATTCTGATTGCAATGTAAGTGGTAATTCCAATGTTGGCGGACTGGCAGGTTCTGTATATGGTACTATCGAAAAGTCCTATTGGGATATAGAAAAATCTGGAACAACAGTAGGTGTTGGAAATGGCTCTCCTACAGGAACATTTACAGGAGTTACAACAGCAGAATTACAAGCGCTAATCAACAATGGAACATTGCCTAAAATATATACTCCTACTGTAGCTCCAACAGGAAGTCCAACTTCTATTACCCTACAAGTAGGAACAAATGGTGATTCTAATTCACAAATAACTTTTGATTTAACAACAACACTAGCGCCATTAGAAATAACAATAACAGATTCTGATAGTGCAAGAGCAAGTTTAACAACATTAGATGATTATTTAACAAAAATTTCTGATTATCAGACCAACTTAGGTGCTGTTACAAACCGTTTAGAATCAGCTCTAGATGAGATAACTATTCAGTATGAAAATTTAGCATCTTCTCGTTCAACAATCAGAGATGCGGATATGGCAGAGCTTAGCTCAACTTATATCCAACAACAGATTTTACAACAAGCTGCTGCGACTTTGATGGCGACAGCTAATCAATCACCATCAATAGCGTTGCAGTTGATTTAGTTATTCTTTTCTCCAAATGTGCGTGAATTACTTTGTTTAAATCACAACTTCCGCTATGACGTAAATCAACTTTTACCCTTTATCTCGTTAAACTTTCAACTAAAAAAAAGCCCCGATTTGGGGCTGTTGGAATTAAGAATAGCTGGAAGTATGAAAAAGATTTAATACTTATATTTAACTTAAATTAAAACCTTTTTACTATCCCATATGTGGCTAGTTTTATGTATACAAATTGATAAAAAAAGAGGATAACTTTTTTAGTCATCCTCTTTAATATAATTTAAATAAACGGTTTTAGCCTTGTTTTAATTTTATTTTCTCAATCAAGTTTTTAACATTATTTTTTTCTTCTTGTGGAATATCAAAGCTTGTATATTCTTCAAAATATTCAATAGCATCTTCAAAATCATTACGTGCCATAAACAAAATTCCAACTTTTTTATAAGCTAATGTGAATTTGTCATTTACAGCTATTGATTTTAAATAATTTGAAATAGCTTTATCTATCTCATTGTTTGCTTCATACGCTTGTGCTAGCGAATAATAAAGTAGTTCGCTGTCTTGCCTGTATTCAGTTACCGTTTCAAAGTTAGAAATTGCAGCTTCATAGTCACCTAGTTCAAAGCAAACATGGCCCAAATCATAAAATGCATCATAATTCTCTGGTTCACCGTCTAAAACTCTTTCCAATTCTTCTATCGCATCTTCCCATCTTTGGTCATCAATATAAACCCTAGCAAGCAAATGAGCAATTGTTAAATTGTCTTGTAATTCATAGCTACCTCGTTGCAAAGTTCCGACAGCGGAAGCCAAATCGCCAGCTTTATAGTATAAATCTGATAAATTAATATATGCCTGAGCTAACTGTGGATCCAATTCAAGAGCTTTTATAAAATAATTTTCTGCATGCTCAAAATCAGCTACACAAGAGTATGCAACAGCTAAATTGTTATAAACATCAGCATTATCAGGTTCTGTTTCTAAAACAGAATGAAACGCATCTATACTTTCTTTATATTTTTTCTCTTTAAAAAGCTGCATTGCTTTATCAATTTTTTCACTCATATTTTATAACCTTCTGGCGGAGCTCATTCCATTTCACTACTAACTTATTTAATTATTCCAAGAGCTCCTTTGGAACAAGTATAGTCTATTTCTATAAGTCTTCTTCTTTTGTATCAATGTTATGGATAATAGTTCTTACATTGCCTTCTGCTTGAAAATCTTTTGGCTCAAGAGTTAATCTGATTTTATCTGCAATAATATCTTTATCTTGTTGTACAATTTTTGATCTTCCAACAAAATAGACCTCATTTGGTTTACCTGTCTCTAAATCAGGAAAAACCGAAACCTTAGGACCTTGTGCAAAATAATCATCAAACCAAATTTTAACGTGACCATTTCCTATATAAGAATTTTGTTTTTTATTATATTGTTGATAATCTGAATGTATAACTAATTTTTTTCCATCATCTGTAATAGCTGTAGTTTTTGTGTTTCCACTTACACTCATTTCTTCTGTTATTGGGTTATAAACAAAATGATTGCCTTCAGATTCGTTTTGTTCTTGTTTAACTCTAGCATTTCCAATCAAATCAAGCTTCTTTAAGCCACCTTTTGGATCAGCAACAATAACAGCTTTATCTGACCAGCTCTCAATATCCTTGTACTTCATAGAAACACTACCGTTTGCGACCATGATATTACTTTTTGTATCATATTCTTGCTCATCAGCATTGATAACAACAATTGGAGTATTTCCTTCTGTAATAATTGATTGGGTTTCTCCTTCAGCTCTAACCACTTTGTTAATTAATGATACTTGTAAGATATTTGCTTTTACTTCACGTTTTTTGTTTGCGTTAATTTCAAAAGCATAAGGTTTGTCAAAGAATGTTGCAGTGTCTAATTTGTTACCACGTCTTACTGAAACTTCTGCACGCGGACTCTCTACTGTTAAGTTATCCATCTTAACCTTCACTCCGCCATCAAGTTTTATTTTCTTCTCTTTGTCAGAAAAAGTTTGTGTTTTTGACTCAATTATTAAATCAGAAGCAAAAACAGCTATACTTGATAATATTATTAATGAAGTGATTAATATTTTTTTCATTGCTTATCCCTTCCATAAATTTTAGTTTGAGTTTGTCCTATGATTTTAAATTTTTCATAGCCAGGACTAATTATACATTTGTCTGCAAGAGCATTCATTTCATTGCTCTTTTTAATCCTTACATTACCTTCTGCAACAGTATCTTTATCAGAACCAGACCAAGTTAACCTATCTGATTCTAAAGAAGTGTCGTCTTTTAGTACAATATAGGTGTTTTCATAAAGAGTAATTACGCCAGCTTTCTCATCATAGGTTCCTTTAGATGATTGAAAGCTCATTGCTACTTCGTCGTTTTTATAAAAATTGCCTACGACATTATGCAATGTCGCAACACTATGGTCATTGCTATAATGTCCTGATTCTCCGTAGATTTCGAAATATTTTTTACCTTGTTTTGTTTCTGTAATAATTATGCCTATAGCATTGACTTTTTGGTCATTTGCTCCACCTTTAACTTGCGCGCGATTAAAGTTTGCTGTAATAACGCCCGCAGAAATAAAAGCCCAAAGCATAACAAAAACAATACCCAAACCTGTAAACAGATAAGCTCGTTTTTTCTTATCCATTTCTCGAATTCTTTTTAAAAGTTTTCTTAAAATATCCATATAATAATTCTAGCACATAATCTAAAAAAATAAAAAGAAAGACGATTTTAATAATCGTCTTTCTTTGTTTGTTATTTGTTTACTTGTTTTATTTGCTTGGAGTGTATGGTCTAACAACTGTTACTGAACCATCAACATTTTTACGTACGCCAGTGTCAATTTCGTCGTCTAAATCTGCCGCAAATGCTACCGGAGTCATAACTTGCTGAGCATCAATTGCTGTAGATACAGGATCTCTGTTTAAATTCTTAAGAATTTTTTCAGCTTCATCCTTAGTAGGATCATCATTATCCGGAGCTGGAGTTGGGTTTGGAGTTGGAGTTGGAGTTGGTTCTGGTTGTGGGCCAGGAGGTGTCACAGGCTCTCCTGGGACTACTAGGTATGTGTTTTCAGCAGTCTGAGTTCCTTTGTTCCATCCATTATTACCATTAGCCATATCGTAAGTAATTTCAGTATTGCCATCAACAGTGATTACTTCCGTATCTTTAATATTAGTATATTTTAATGTGTAATCTCTGTTAGGTAGTTTAACTGTTAAGTTTCTTGTTTCTCCACCAACTTTGATAGTATCAGCCTTTACATTGTCTTTAATAACGATGTCTTGATTTGATGTTAGGTAAACTTTGCCAGCGCTTACATTATCAATATTCATATTTCCATTTGATTTCAAGAAAGCATAGCTTGTGCTATCTTGTTCTAATTTTGTAACATCGCCTCCAGCAATGTTTACATAACCTCTTTCGCCAACAATGTGTTGTTCAATTGGAGTGTATTTTTCCATTACTGTGTTAATTAAATAATCAGTGTCTTGTAGACCACCAATATATTTTTTAGCAGCAAACTCATATTCATTAGCTGTGATTGTAGCTTTACCATCTGTGACAATATTTAATGTACCAGAAGTTAAAGAAACTTTATTAGCTTTTGTGTCGACTGTAACAGCTACGCTTCCTTCACGAGCCAGTGCGTTGATATTGCCTCCGACATTTAAGCTACCAGGTGCGATAGTCTTTAAATCTTCGTCGTATCCACCAATGTGAATATTATGAATTGAATCAACTGTTAAATCGCCACCGACTGTAGTATCACCTACTATGTGAGTGAAGTGTTTGATTTTGTCATTTGATTTCACTGTTGTTGTAAGTTTCGCATCTCCAGCTACATTTACGTTACCGATTTCTAAGAATCCGCCAGAGTTTGACATGTCAAGATTTCCTCCAACTTTAGCGTTTCTTAAGATATGAGCTTCACCATCTGCTGATGAATTTAAATTACCTTTAATATCTAAAATTTTTCCGTTGCTATTATAATTTAGACCAACATTACCATCAGAAGCAATTGTTACATCACCGACGATTTTTCCGCCTTCAACAACAGAGACAATTCCTTCACCGGATAAAATGTAAACATTTCCGTCAATTTCTACAGCTTGAAGTCTTACTGCTTTGTGATTAGCATCTTTTGTTGTTTTTGGACATAATAAAAAGTTTTGTCCGTCTTTTGTTATTAAAGTCAAACCTTTTGTTGCGCCGATGTAACCACCAATAATTTCAACAGATGGTGCAGTAATGTTGAATTCACCACCGATACCAAAATTAGAATCCTTAATAACAATACCGTTAACAGCTTCTTGATTTAATCCTTTGATGTCAAGGTTGCCATTTAAATAATTAACAGCTAGGGCTTGAGTTGTTAATTGTAAATCATTTACAGTTGTGAATTTAGCGCCGTCAAATAACATGCCATTAGGGTTAGAGATAATCAATTTACCGATACCTTCGTTTGCGCTAATTGAGCCATAAATATTTGACATGCCTTTGTTAACAGTGTTAACAACAGTTAAATTGTTTGCGCCATTTACGGCATTAAAGTTAAGGGACTCACCTTTATTAACGTTTAAAGAATCCCAATTAACATGAGAATTACCTTCAAATTTTAATGTTGCTGAACCATTTCCTAAATCAGTTCCAATATATCCACCAGTTGCGCTATTAATTACAGCACCACCATTTCCGGCGCCTAATCCTGTGTCGCCAGTCATAATTGATGCTGATACTTGCATTGTTGCAAATAGTGTACATAAAGCTATTGCTGATAATTTTTTGGTGATTTTTTTCATAAATTCAAGTCCTCTATTTCCCTTATGTACTTATATAAAAACATTGAGATATTAAAAATTGCCTTTTTGTTACAAAAATTTAAGATAGTTGTTTTAGACATGTTTGGGCCTTTTAATATACATCCAATCATACAACTAAAAAACTCTAAATAAAAATTTTTGCGTTAATTTGGATAAAAATTTAACAATTTGTTACATTTTTATGGTCTTTTAACCTTTTAAGCTCTGTGTGTTACATGATTGACATTATTTTTTGAGATAATAAAATAGATGGTATAACTTAAGTAGTAAGTTAACGTAGTATATTTAATCAAAGAAGGAGATTAATCTCATGGCACGTGAAAAGTTTGAACGTACGAAGCCACACGTTAACGTTGGTACAGTAGGCCACGTTGACCACGGTAAAACAACATTAACAGCTGCTATTACTGCTTGTATGGCTGCTGCTGGTCAAGCAGAACTTAAAAAATTCGATGAAATCGATGCTGCTCCAGAAGAAAAAGCAAGAGGTATAACCATCTCTACAGCTCACGTAGAATACGAAACAACTAACAGACACTACGCACACGTAGACTGCCCAGGCCACGCTGACTATGTTAAAAACATGATCACTGGTGCTGCTCAAATGGACGGTGCTATTCTTGTTATCGCTGGTACAGATGGTCCTATGCCACAAACTCGTGAACACATTCTTCTTGCAAGACAAGTTGGTGTTCCAAACTTAGTTGTATTCTTAAACAAATGCGACATGGTTGATGATGAAGAATTGTTAGAATTGGTTGAAATGGAAGCTAGAGAACTTCTTTCTTCTTATGAATTTGACGGTGACAATATTCCATTCATCAAAGGTTCTGCTTTAAAAGCTTTAGAAGCTGTTCAAGCTAATCCAACAATCGCTCGCGGTGAAGATAAATGGGTTGACAAAATTTGGGAACTTATGGATGCATTAGATACATACTTCCCTGAACCAGAAAGAGAATTAGACAAAGCATTCTTAATGCCAGTTGAAGACGTATTCTCAATCACTGGTCGTGGTACAGTTGCTACTGGTAGAGTAGAACGTGGTACAGTTAAAGTTGGTGAAGAAGTTGAACTAGTTGGTTTAGGCGAAACTAGAAAAACTACAGTTACTGGTGTTGAAATGTTCAGAAAACAACTTGATCAAGGTCAAGCTGGTGACAACGTAGGTTTATTATTAAGAGGTGTTGATAAAACTGAAATCCAACGTGGTCAAGTTTTATGTAAACCTGGTTCAATCAAACCTCACACTAAATTTACAGCTAACGTTTACGTTCTAACAAAAGATGAAGGTGGACGTCATACTCCATTCTTCCCTGGTTACAGACCACAATTCTATATCAGAACAACTGACGTTACTGGTTCAATCAAATTCGAAGGTGAAATGGTAATGCCTGGTGATAACGTAGTTATGGAAGTTGAATTAATCAACCCAGTAGCTATCGAAGAAGGTATGAGATTCGCTATCCGTGAAGGTGGTAGAACAGTTGGTGCTGGTGTTGTAGATAAAATTATTGAATAATTTATCTGTAACATAGATAGTTTATAGAGGTAGATTCAATTTGAATCTGCCTCTATTTTTGTAAAACAAATATTATATAAATAGAGGAAATATCTCCCCTGTTTATTTACTGTTTTCTATTAGCTCTTTAATGGATTTGTTTAAGGCTTCAATATTAGCTTTTTGTTGGCTTTTTAGTTGCTTTTTTTCAAGTTTTTTTCGAAGTAGTTCAGCCTTTTTTTGATTTTTCTTAGCCAAAGCGGTTGTAAATTTTTCTTCTTGAGTATGTATATGTGAATCTAATACGCCTTTTCTAGGATTAAATACTTTTGAAGAAGGTGTTATGTATTCAATAAGTCTTTGAGTACTTTTTTTTAGGCTTTCTTGAAGGCTGAATTCGTTACTCCAAGCTTGAATTTTAATTTCTTCTTTTTTCCCCATTATAAAGTCTATAAACTTTTGGAATCTACTTTTTACAGGGTTATCAAAAAATAGATGAATTGAACTTTTTGTGCTATCAAGTTTAGATTTAGCAGCAAAAAATACGAGCTTTACATCATGTTCTTTACAAAATTTCATAGCAGTAGGGTTAGCTTGAAAAGAATCAATCAAATCTTTGCCTAAATTGGGAAATTTTTTATATAACCCCTCGCATTTTACTGATTTTAGAGCTTTAAAATTTGCAGTTTTTGTATTTGTAATTTGAACATTTTTTTGTATTTGCATTATGAATCCTTTCTAATTATTTTTTTTGATTTTTAATTCTTTCTAAGCGCCAATCAAGAAGTCCACTCCAAACATTATCATAGTTTTCATTTGTTTTTTGTTCTTTGGATACAAAAAAAGATTTGAGTCTGTTTGAACAAATTTCCATGCCCTTATCATCATTATAAGCTTCTTGTTCAGTTATGAATTGTATTTTTTTAGATTTTGAGATTAAAGATTTTATAAAACCTATGAAATTATTAGCAGTCAGATCTTTGTAAAAAATATTGACTTTGCTTTCAATAACAAAATCATTGGTTTTGGCGGCTGATATGACAACTTTTACATTTTTATCTTTTATGAAATTTTTCAGAGTAGAATTATCTTTTAATTTTTCAATTAAACTTTCGGCATATTTGGGATAATCTTTATACAAACCTTGATATTTAATTTTTGAAATTCCTTGGTGACTGACACCGTAGTGATTGTTTATTCCGCTAATTTGCATAATTGAGGATTCCTTAATTTATCTATTGTTATAAATAACAAAACTCCTAAAAAATAAATTTGCCATAATAGGGCAAATTTATTTTTATATATATATTAAACTTACTAGTTAATATGTTTGTTATATGTTAAACTGCAAATCTAAAGTGAACTATATCGCCATCTTGCACAATGTATTCTTTACCTTCAAGGCGGGTTACCCCTTTTTCTTTACAAGCAGTATATGATCCGCATTCTACAAAATCGTTGTAAGAAGTAACTTCTGCACGAATAAAACCTTTTTCAAAATCTGTGTGAATTACACCAGCAGCTTGGGGTGCTTTTGTATTAGCAGAACAAGTCCAAGCGTGAATTTCTTTTTCACCAGCTGTAATAAATGTTATTAAGTTTAACAATCTGTAAACAGTTTTAATCATTTTATCAATGCCGCTATCTTCAACGCCAAGTTCTTCTAAATATTCCTTAGCGCCTTCATCTCCAAGCTCAACAAGTTCTTCTTCTATGCGAGCGCAAATAATAACTGTTTGGGCGCCGTGTGATTTTGGATATTCTTCAACCTGTTTTGTGTATTCATTACCTTCTTTTAAATCGAATTCGGAAACGTTTGCACAATAGATAACAGGTTTAACAGACATCAAGTTAAGTTGTTTTATAACAGCAATTTCATCAAAATTAAAATGTTCATCAAGGTTAATAAACTTACCTTCACCAAGTAGTTCTTGCAACTTAATAAGGGCATTGTTTTCTAATACAGCTTCTTTGTCTCCACCTTTTGCTTGTTTCTGAATTCTTTGAATACGTCTTTCGACTGAAGCTAAGTCTGCAAGAGCTAATTCAGTATTAATAATTTCAATGTCACTAATAGGATCAACTTTACCTGCAACGTGAATCGTATTTTCGTCATCAAAACAACGAACAACTTGTATAATTGCATCTACTTCACGAATATTATGTAAGAATTGGTTTCCTAAACCTTCGCCTTGGCTAGCACCTTTAACAAGTCCGGCAATATCAACGAATTCTATTACTGTTGGAATAATTTCTTTTGCTTTGCATAAATCTAAAAGAACTTTTAATCTTTCATCTGGAACAGTAACTACACCTACATTTGGTTCAATTGTGCAAAATGGATAGTTTGCGCTCTGCGCATTTTTAGTAGCAGTTAGTGCATTAAATAATGTTGATTTACCGACGTTTGGTAATCCTACAATCCCAGCTCTTAGCATATTTATATTCCCTTTCAAATATTATTTTTTAATTATTTTACCACAAAGAGGTTAAAATAAGAAATTTAGCTTGTCAGCTGTATAAATATTAATAGAATAAAAATTAGTCAATATTCTATGATTATATTAAATCGGTTATATTATCTCTTGTAATTACTGCATCGTAATTTTTATATCCTAAGATTTCAAGAATATTATCAGAATGCGCTCCTGCTATTTTTCTACATTCTTCAGAATCATAATTCACCATTCCACGTGCAAATTCAATACCAGATTCATCACAAATTGATACAACTTCACCTTGCTTAAAGTCGTTTATTATTTCTAGAATTCCAATAGGCAAAAGGCTTGTACATTTATTTAAAATCGCTTTTTGGGCGCCTTCATTGACAATAATTTTTCCTAAAACATTTGTTGCATATCCAATCCAGCGTTTTTTGCCAGAAAGATTTTCATTTGTTGGAATAAACATTGTACCTAATTCTTCGCCTGCAAAAATTTTGTTTATAACATAAGGCTGTTTCCCATTTGCAATAAGAACTTTACCACCGAAGCGAGTAACAAGCTTCGCAGCTTCAAGCTTGGTTTTCATTCCGCCACGACCACCATCAGAAGCTCCGGTTCCAAGGTTTAAAATCTCATCTGTTACGCATTCAACTTCACGAATAAATTCTGCATTAGAATTTTCTTTTGGATTGGCTGTATAAAGCCCGTCAATATCAGATAGAAGGATTAATAAATCGGCATCTAATTCACTTGAAACAAGCGCAGAAAGCTTGTCGTTATCCGAAAAACAAACTTGCATACCGGCTAACATATCGTCTAATTCAATTGTTGAAACTGTATCATTTTGGTTAATAATCGGAACAACTCCAAATTCAAGAAGCTTATTCAAAGTTGTTCTTAAGCTTAAATATCTATGGCGCATTGAAAAATCATCTTCTGTTAAAAGAATTTGAGCTACAGGAATATCGAAAGTTGCAAACCCAGCTTCGTAATAAGACATTAAACGGCTTTGACCAACTGCTGCACAAGCTTGTTTCACGCCATCGCCTTCTGTTGAATCGAGTTCAAGTTTTTTCTTGCCAAGACCAACAGCACCACTTGTTACAATAATCACTTCTTTCCCGTCTTTTACCAGTTTTGAAATATCTTCAATAAACGAATAGATACGGCTCAGAGCAACTTCGCCTTCTTCATTTCTTAAAACATTTGTTCCAAGCTTAATTACAATTCTTTTAACATCTATGAAATCTTTGCGTTGCATGATCAATCCTTTATCTTGACAAAACTATCGATATAATAAATAATATAAATATAGGGAACCTGAGTGCAACTGGCAGGTTACACTCAGTCCACCGTTCTCTATAAAGCGGTTAAAGAACTTAAAAGTAGTAACAGTACTATTGTTACTACTTTTATTAGTAGTTTAACACTCATAGTCACTCCCTCCTTTCTAGCTTAATTCCACCAAATTACTGTTGTGCTAGAGGTTGGAGTTTTTCAACGGTTAATTCCCTTATTAAATTATTAATGTACAAAAAAGATGTTCTACTAAAATCCCATGACTTTTAACACGTCATTAAGCTCAGCAGAAGTCTTTTTAACATCTGAATTAGAATATTTAATCGCATTATCAGGATCTTTAAGCCCATTTCCGGTAAGCACACAAACAATGTCAGAACCTTGTTTTACAAGCCCTTCTGCGTGTGCTTGGATTAATCCCGCTACTGATGCAGCGCTTGCTGGTTCGCAAAGAACGCCTTCTGTTGAAGCAAGCATTTTGTAAGCTTCAACAATTTTTTCATCACAAACACAACCGATTTTTCCACCGCTTTCATCTCTTGCAGCTTCTGCTTGTTTCCAACTTGCAGGATTACCGATTCTAATTGCAGTTGCTAATGTTTCTGGTTTTAAGATTCTTTCACCTCTGACAATTGCTGCTGAACCTTCCGCTTCATAACCCATCATTTGAGGAAGTTTATCAATAATTCCAACAGATTGATATTCTTTATAACCTTTCCAGTAAGCAGTAATATTACCTGCATTTCCAACAGGGATAAAATGGTAATCTGGGGCTTTACCTAACGCATCACAAACTTCAAACGCGCCGGTTTTTTGCCCTTCTATTCTATAAGGATTAACTGAGTTTACCAAAGTTATTGGATGGGTTTCAGAAATTGCGCGAACACATTCAAGTGCTTGGTCAAAATTTCCTTGAATTGCAATAATTTCTGCTCCATACATCATTGCTTGGGAAAGCTTACCTAAAGCAATATATCCATCCGGAATAAGAACATAAGTTTTAAGCCCTGCTTTAGCGCCATAAGCCGCAGCTGACGCGGATGTGTTTCCGGTAGAAGCGCAAATAATTGCATTTGAGCCATCTTCTTTCGCTTTAGTAACAGCCATTGTCATTCCTCTGTCTTTAAAGCTTCCTGTCGGATTACAGCCTTCAAATTTTAAGTATAGATTACATTCTAAGCCTATTTTTTTAGCTAAATTGTCAGCTTTTATTAAAGGAGTGTTTCCTTCGTTCAAAGTTACAACTGGAGTTGAACCAGTCACCGGTAAATATTTTCTATATTTGTTAATTAATCCTTGATAGTACATTTTTAGTCCTCCATAACTCGGATAATATTGTTAATGGTACATCCTTCAAGTTCATTTACTACTTCTTTGATATTTCTTTCAAAGCATTTTTCTGTGATAACAGTTATTTCAGCAGTGTTATCATCTTTCACCCCTTTTTGAACAATGCTTGATAAACTAATGTTTTTATTTGCGCAAATTGAACCTATTTTTGCAATCACACCGATTGCATTAGGAGCTGTAATTGAAAAATAATACTTGTTATATGTATCTTCAATTAATACAGGATTCGCAACGGAATGATGATGGCAACGCATCATCGGAAGTAAATAATCAGTCGTTTTCCATTCTCTTGCAATAGCTAGAATGTCACCTATAACTGAACTTGCTGTCGGAAATTCACCTGCTCCTGGGCCTGAAAGAACGATATTTCCGATTGGATGTCCGCTCATCGCTACTGCGTTTGTCACATAATTAATATGCGCTAACATATGAGACTTAGGAACAAGCATCGGATGAACTCTAACATCTGCATTATTGTTCTCATCAATCGTAGCTGACGCAATAAGCTTAATTTTGTAGCCTAATTCGTTTGCACTTTGCATATCTTCTTTACGGATTTTTGTAATCCCTTCACGATAGACATTTTCGAATTTAACGCGAGAATTAAAAGAAATTGTTGCAAGCGTTGTTATTTTGTAAGCGGCATCAAAACCTTCCACATCACCTGTCGGGTCAGTCTCAGCGTAACCTAATTCTTGGGCTTCTTTAAGCACATCTTCATAGCTTGCGCCATCAACATCCATTTTTGTAAGAATATAATTGGTTGTGCCGTTTAAGATTGCTTGAATTTTATTAATTTTATTGCCGGCAAGAATTGTTTTAATCGGCATTATAATTGGAATACCACCAGCGATAGCAGCTTCATAAAGCACAACACGGTTTTGTTTTTCAGCAAGATTAAATAATTCTTCCCCTTTTTTCGCCAATAATTCCTTATTAGCCGTAACAATATGCTTGCCATTTTCTAGTGCTGTTTTAATATAATCCCAAGCAGGATCTATTCCACCCATAAGCTCAACAACAACATCAATAGAAGGGTCGTTTACGATATTGTAAGGATTGTCTGTTAGAATTTCGGCTGGAACTTGTACCGCTCGGGGCTTGTTTATATTTCTTACTGCGATTTTTACAATTTTGACATTATCAAATTTTGCAAGGCTTTTATAAACACCAGAACCTACAGTGCCTAATCCGATTAAACCTATTCTCAGTTTTTCCATGGCAATCTCCTTCTATTGGAGTTAATTATACCATAGGGCTTATAAAAAATCCAAGAGCAATTGGGGTTAAAAAGTTTTACCGATGCAATGATATTCAAAACCTTTTTCAATTAACCTTTCGCCGTTGTATTGATTTCTGCCGTCAAAAATTATCGGAGAATTCATAACTTCTTTAATTTTTTCGAAATCCGGTCTTCTGAATTCGTTCCATTCGGTTAAAAGCATTAAAGCATCTGCATTTTCTACGGCATTGTAAGCTGAACTTGAATACTCAATTTTATTTCCGAAAATAGTTTTAGCCAGCTCAAAAGCTTTTGGATCATATGCTTTTATTTTAGCGCCTTTTTCGAGAAGTGAATTGATAATTGTTATTGCAGGAGCTTCTCTCATATCATCAGTTTTTGGTTTAAAAGCAAGTCCCCAAACTGCAAAAGTTTTGTCTTTAATATCATCGTTAAATTGTTTTAGGATTTTTTTGACAAATAAGTTTCTTTGTTTTTTATTAACGTCGTCAGCAGCTTTAATAATTGACATATCACAGTTATTTTCTTGTCCTGTTTTAATAAGTGCTTTAACGTCTTTAGGGAAACAGCTTCCGCCATAACCTAAGCCCGGGAACAAGAATTTGTTGCCTATTCTGCTGTCAGTTGAAATACCTATTCTTACCATTTCAGCATTTGCGCCGACTTCTTCACAAAGGTTTGCGATTTCGTTCATGAAAGATATTTTCATAGCCAAAAATGAGTTTGCAGCGTATTTTGTCATTTCAGCTGATTTGGTATCCATAACAACAACCCTGTTTCCTGTTCTAAGGAAAGGGGCATAGATTTCTTGCATAATTTTAGTTGCCTTATCTGAATTTGAGCCGATTACAACTCTATCGGGAGATAAGAAGTCATCTACAGCATTCCCTTGCTTTAAGAATTCCGGATTTGAAACTACATCAAAAGGGTGTGTTGTATTAGCTTTAATGATTTCTGCGACTTTATCAGCAGTTCCTACCGGAACAGTTGATTTATCAACAATAACTTTATAACCATTCATTGATTTAGCGATTTGTTCAGCAACTTTAAGCACATATTGTAAATCACAAGATCCGTCTTCACCTTGTGGAGTTCCTACTGCTATAAAACAAACTTCAGATTTTTTTACAGCATAATCTAAGTCAGAAGAGAATTCTAATCTTTTTTCTGCATAATTTGATTTCACAAGTTCTTCTAAACCTGGCTCATATATTGGAATTATACCTTGTTTTAACTTATTAAGTTTTTCTTCATTATTATCAACACATATAACATTATTTCCCATATCAGCAAGACAAGTACCTGCTACTAATCCGACATATCCTGTTCCGATAACTGTTATTTGCATATTAGATCTCCTATTTTATTATCTATTAAATTTTCCTTAAGCGGAAGAGACGATTTTCTATATTTTTAAGTATTTGTTGAGTTCTTGTAATCACTATATAAAAGTTCTTTTAGATTTTTGAGTGATTTATCATAAATCTCATTTGCTAATTTATTGAGATTACTTGTATATTTATGGTATTCTTTATTTGACATCTTAATAGCTATTTCCATAGCGTTTGTAAGATCATTATTACTTTCATACCCAATAGAATTAGTATTATCAAAACCATTAATTCGAGCTTGGAATTTGTGTGGTATTAATCCAGGAATTTTAAATCCATACATAAGTTGATAACTGCCAGATGCTCCTGATGTAAGATACCTGTTATGTTCAATGTTTTCAGGATCAAATAATGTCAAAAAGAAATCCGCACATTCTATTTCATTATACATTTGATTATACGGCAAGTTGTTTTTAAATTCAAAGAACTTTTCTATTTTTTCAGGAAGTTCAATTTTACCGCTTCTTGAAATAACTACAATTTTAAAATTGGTAATATTTTTATTAATTAAATTTTCAACTGTATTAATTAAAAGATTGTGATTTTTTCTTGAAGCTTCAATGTTTCCGACGACAATAAATTTTGTAATCTCATTTTTATTAGTGTTTATTGTTTCTTTGAAAAAATGAGTGTTTACTTGTTTATATTTTTTATTGTTTAGTATAGGGAAATCAACTAAAGTAACAATTTCCATATTTTTTGCTTTAAGATTTATTTTGTTATAAAGTTCTGCGTGATGGCACATTACAATGGTTTTTCCAATTGGGTATTTTAGGTCATTTCCTATATATTCACTTATATTTTTTTGGTAGATTCTATCAGAATTAATGTATAAATGTTCATATTTTTTTATAATATTTGAACATAATATATCACTAATAGTTCCAGGGTATGCGGAATATAATGAAATATGTTTATTGTTATATGCTGCAAATGGATTTAAGTCAAATTCTTTTTTATTCATTAGTACATCAACATTGTATCCAAGTTCAATAAAGTATTTTGCCATACCAGGTAAGCATTCTCCGTGATATTCATTAAGTTCAACAAGGAGAACGCTGTTTGGGCGAATGTTATGGTAAATAAATTTGTTAAAGAGCTCATTTTTTTTTAGTTTTTTATTTTTTATTTCTATTTTGATATTAAGACCTAATAATGTAATTATTTTATGAGTTCTATTTTGGGTATTTTTAATAGAAAAAATTTGTTTTAATAACCATTTTAAAAATCTTTTTGGAGCAAAAAAACATTTATCTAATTTTATCAATAATTCTGGGTAAAATTTAATAATGTCTTTTAAAATAATATCATTTTTACCTTGATTAAAATTAATATCAAACAAAGCTGTTTCTTGCGAATTTTCAATTAAATTTAATTTTTTCATATTATTTTTAATAATTTTAATTTTTTTATTATTCATAACTAGCATTGCCCATAACCAGATATCGTCAGCTGAAGAAGCTATTTTCATAAATAATTCTTCTTGCAAAATATCTTTGTAAAAACAATTTGGTGGATACAAAACTCCTGCACCACTTGTTGGAAAAATATTATAAGAAATTTCTTTTTTTTGATATTCACGTAGCCAATTTTTGTAAGATAAAATTTCTTTTTTAAAGCTAAACATTATTTTATGTCCTCGATGGCAATGTATAATGTCGGGTTGTTTTAAATAAGCATTATAGAGTTCTTCCAACCAATTCGTTGGATAAATAATATCATCATCAGCAGTAACAATTATAGAATTAGGAAATTTTTTTAATGTTGGTATAATTTTTTTAAATGATTTGATATCTTTACACCAATCGATTATAAGACCATTTTTCTTTAAATCTAATAATTGTAGAGGCAAATCTTTTTCTTTATTTGGGAATTCTGTTTCGCTTAACCATAAAATTACCATGTCTGCTTTTAAAGATTGGTTTAATAATGTTTTTACAGCTAAATGAACAGTATTAATTCTTTTAGGATATGAAGTTAAAGAAATAATTATATGTCTTGAAATCATTTTGGATTCTCACTATTTTAATCTTAAATTTAATTTAATACCAAGAAAATATATCATTATATGTTTTGAACGTTCAAAATAAGTTATTGAAAATATTTTTTTTAATCTTTTTAAATATTTAGGTTCAAAATATGCTTTTAATTTTGGTGTCCAATATTTTTTAGGCACATCTTTTAATAATTCTTTAATCCATTCTTGTTTTTCTTTTTTTGTCCCTAGCAAACTGGTTTCATATTCTACAGCCCATACATATCTTTTGTAATAAGTTATTTCTAATAAATTAAATAAATTATCTTGTATTAATTTTTCTTTCAATATATTAAAAGCTGATTTAATACATTCAATGGACTTGTTTCTATTTGCACTAAGACTACCAGTTTGAGCAATTCTATATGTAACTAAATATTCATTTAACAATGTAATTTTGTCAGCTTTTGATAAAGTATAAAAATTAAAAAATACATCATTGCAAGTCTTAATTTCCTGAAATCTTATTGAATTTTTAATAATAAAATTTTTACGATATAACTTTGTAAATGCTGCAATATTAAATATAAGATAAAATGCTTTAGGAAAAGATTCTCTATTAAATGTTTTTTTATTTTTTAAGTAATAAAATCTATTTTCCCAATTTTTATTTATATATTTTTCTTTTGTATTATCGTTGTAAAAATAATTTTTAAAAATACAAACATCACAGTCATTTTCTTTAATTTTTGTATGAGCTTTTTCTAGCAAAGTAATATCTACAAAGTCATCACTATCTAAAAAATATAAATATTCTCCCCTTGCGACTTCAATACCTTTATTTCTTGCAGCACCGGCTCCGCTATTTTCTTGCTTTATTAAAATAAATCTCTCATCTTTTTGTGCATATTCTTCTAATATTGAATAAGACAAGTCTTTTGAGCCATCATCTATACAAATAATTTCTATATCTTTAAATGTTTGATTAACAACACTATCAAGACACTCCCTCAAATATTTTTCAACATTATAAACCGGTATTATTACACTAATTTTTGGTTTATTCATTTCTATTTACCCCTGATATTTTTCTTAAAAACTTTCTAAATCTGTATTCTTCGTAACTTTTACTTTCCAAAATCAAAATAAAATCTTCATAGCCGACGCTTTTTCTCAAAACATCTTCAGAATTCTCTGCAAAGATTTTTTTAAACTTTTCTCTTAATCTTGAATAAAAATCTTTTCTTATCTTTCTATCAGCTTTTGCAAATGTATTTAGAGCTTGTTTGTCTGAACCAATTTCGTATAACAAATAATTCTCTAAAATGTATTCTTTACAATTAAATTCCTCTAAAATACTACGCGCTTTCTCTTTTGCTGAAAAAACACTCTCATAAAACTTTGGATAATCAATAGTAAACTTCCCGACTTTTTTGCGATAATTATAAAGTGGCTCATCCAAGATTGAAACATCTTTTGAACAAATTACAGCCTTCAAAAAGAAAGGCAAATCCTCTGCGTATCTATCATTAGAATATCGAATATTATTCGAATTCAAGAACTCTCTTGAATAAATTTGAACAACAGACCAAGCTCCGGTAAACCAATTAGTATTTAATTCTTGTAAATTAATATGCGGATTATCTTTCACTTCTTCGAAAGGCTTTAATCTGGTTGTGTTGAGCTTGCGTTTACCTAATTTCCCGTTACGTTCTTTTATACTGTATAAATTAAAGAAAACTATTTCATTTTGGTTTTTAGAAATCTGATTATATGCTTTTTCACAAGCGTCAAGCTCAAGCCAATCATCAGGATCAAGAAACATGATGTATTCGCCACAAGCAATATCTAAAGCCCTGTTTCTTGCAACGCCTTGACCTTGATTTGTCTCCTGATTAATTATTACGAATCTTTCATCTTTATTTACAAATTCTTCGACAATTTGCATTGAATTATCTGGGGTTTGATCGTTAACGATGATAACTTCAAAATCTTTAAATGTTTGATTAATAACACTATTAAGAGCTTGTGCAACATATTTTTCAACATTATACACAGGAATAATTATTGATAATTTTGGGTTTTTACACATCTTTTAGCTCTTTTATAATTCCAACTTTCTATCATAAAGTTACAATGTACAAAAAATGATTATAACCTCGCATAAGTCCAGAATGGTATGTTATACCCATTTACGTTGGTTTTAAATAAAATCTTGCCAAATTATTAAATTAATTGGTATAATACGTTTTATGAAAGATTATATAAAAAACTACATTTTAGAGTCTATAAAAACAAAAGAAGAAATTTTTGCCAATGATTTAATTTTAAAACAGATAGAAGAAGCTGTCTTGATTTTGCTTGAAGCGTATAAAAATGGTAAAAAAGTTCTTGTTGCAGGTAACGGTGGTTCTGCAGCCGATGCGCAACATTTTGCAGCGGAGTTGGTTTCCAAATTCTTAAAAGACAGACCGGCTTTGAACGCTATCGCTTTGACAACAAATTCTTCTATAATAACCGCGGTCGGAAATGATTATAGCCATGCGCATGTTTTTGCCCGACAAATTCAAGCTTTTGGAGCGCAAGGTGATGTTTATTTGGCGATTTCGACTTCCGGTAATTCAAAGAATATTGTCAAATCAATAGAGGAAGCTAAGAATTGCGGGCTTAAAGTTATAGGTCTTACTGGCATGAAACCTTGCGAGATGGATATGAAATGTGATTTAACAATCAAAGTGCCTTCAGATAGAACCCCAATTATTCAAGAATCGCATTTGATGATTGAACATTTAATCTGCGCGCTTGTTGAAAAAGAGCTTGGGTAGAGTTAGTTATTAAGTTGTGTGAAATAAGTAGTTGCTTCATCTGCCCTAACGAATTTAACTTGAGGGAATTTTGCTTGTAAATCATCAATTATGGCATAATATGCATCATTTACGATAACTGTTTCAATGCCATCATTTATAAGCGATTTACCTTTGCCAGCAACAATTATAAATGAACCATCTCTGTAAGCGTGTCCTCCTGGGGCACCCATAACTGCGCCAAATTCCATCTCATTAACTAATGGTGCGGTAGAAAAGTTTTTAGTTCTGTCGATACCATTTGTTAATAAATCATTTAATTGTTTTAATTGATCCGTTGTAGAAATTTTTGCGATGCCGTGTGCGTCAAAGTTTTTACCTACTTGAGGATCTAGCTCATTTAAGTAAACCATTGCGTCACAGTTTACATCTGTTGGCACTTTAATATTAGGAAAAGCTTTTTTGTATAATTCAGAGAACTCAGCTTCACTAAAGCCGGGAGAACCTACTTGATTATTACCGCTTGGAATGTCCATCTTGCTAAGCGTAAAAGAAAAATCATTTCCATCACTATCTCTAGAAATAATGATTCTTTCGCCATTTATGTCTGTACTTGCTAAACCTTTAACCATAGCATCATTAGCAAATGTTTTTCTTATTGCATCATTTGGAATAAATTCTTTTAGATAATCACTAAGCAATTCTTGACTCCTTGCAGTAATACTATACTTCCCGTCAATAGGACCAATCATAAGACTACCGCCACCGACTTTCGCATTAACAGCTGCTTGAATATCTCTTTGAACAACTGAAAAAGAATCATCATAGTCGTTTTTCCAAATAGCAATTTCTTTGCTATTCATTGGCGCAGCGTATATTTCACCACGCATAGCCATATCTACAGCGATTTCTCTTGCTTCTTTGTCAGGGATAATATCCTTGAGTGCGTTATCAAGTCCAGATTTATTATTCGCGAAAATATTATATTGAGTCTCAAGTTCATTAAGCTTGTATTCATTCATTGTATATAGATCATTTTTGAAGATATGACCTATGGTTTTAAATTTATCATCAAGCCAGGTTAATAGTTGTTTTGTTACTTCTGGAAATCTTTTGAATCCTGTTGCGATTTTTGTTTTAAGTGAAGTATAATCAGCAAGATTTTTTAAATTTTTGATTCTATCAATTACATGTAGTGTAGCAGTTTTTAATTGTTGAGTAGGTAACATATCTAAAAGAGCATCAACTTTTTCTTTAGAAATATTGAAAACACCTTTGATAGCAGAAGGAGCTTCTGAAATTTTTAGTTTCAACTCTTGCGCTTTTGCTTTTAATCTAGTCATTAAATCATTCTTAAGCTCTGCATAATCTGCAAATTTCTTTTTGATTCTTGTAGAGATTTTGTCAAAATCAGCAATAGTCTTCATAGAATCAATTCCTTCTAGAACTGCTCTATAAGCTCTTGCAATTTTTTTACCATATACTTCTTGAATTCTATTTGCTTCCGCTTTAATTTTTTCTCTACGTGAAGCTCTTGAAGAAGATTCTACATTTTCGGCACTTGAATTATTAGCACCTGATTGTTCAACTTTTGGATCTTCAGTTCTTGCGCCAGCATTAACGTTGTCGCCATCAGCTGCTGAATGTACACCGGCATTTGAATCTTGTCCAAGAGGTTTAATTTTTCCATCAAGGCCAACTTCAAGTCCTAATTCAGATAGTTCACTAACATTCTTCCATTCAGCAGTATAAGTTCCATTCGAATCTTTGGTTATTATTGTTACTGTGTTTGGATTATTTGGAACTATTTCTGCATATATTTTTCTACCGTCTGGTAAGTCAATAAATTGATCGTCTGTAATATTTCTGGAATTACCGGAATTATTATCAGCTCTTACTATCGGCTCGTTCACATCAACATTAGCAGGAGTTTTTCTTAGCTCAATTTGTTCTTCGATGTGTTTTTTAAGTGCTCTTATTTCATCAGATTTTTTAACTTGATTAAGCTGTTCTAAAAGATATTCTAATTCTTCAATAGATTCAGCTTTATCGATATAGTTTTTAATTGAACTAACTTCTTGTTCGTTTAAACCTTTTTTAGTATTAATAGCATCACTTAAAAAGCCTTTAATTCTGTCAAAGTCTGTCATACGAGCTTTGATTTGATTTATTTGTAAATTAGCCTTATGAACTAGTAATGCTGCATGGTCTTTACCATTGACTTGATAAACATGCATATTACCTTTATCATTCACTCCAACACGATTTCTTATTTGCTGAATAAATTCTTCAACTTGTTCAGTTGTTTTTAAGTTATTTATAAGATGTGATTCTAGTACAGAAAATTCTTCTGGGCTAATAGCTCCTTGTTTTGCTGATAGAATCCTAGCAGCTCTTTCTGCATCTGCTTGATTTAATGCCGCTACAATTTCAGAGCTTCTGCCAGGCTCGCCTGGTACTACTTCGCGACGATATTCAAGATGTGATTCTACAACAACTTCGCTTGTCGGAGTAGGATTTTCCTTTAATTCTGCTCTGCGATTATTAATAATTTCTAAGAATCTTTCACGCTGAGGTTCGCTTCTAAAAGATTCTGCGCGTTTAGCAAGCATGTCCAATTGGTCTGCACTTGTTGCTAAACTACAAAGGTCTTGTAATTCTGCTTGGTACTCTTCGAATTTTTTATTACCTAGCCTATCAACTGTAATTCCTGGCTGATCACTGCTTGTAGTTTTAAATCCGCTATTATTAAATTTGTCATCAAAAGCTCTCGTATCTACTTCAACGGGACGTTCTATTTCTACTCTGGCATTGACTTCTTGAACTTTGAGATTATTAAGTCTTTGATCAATCAAATCGAGCATTTCTTGTTTATTTCTTGTGCCATCAGCCCATTGAGCGACTTGCGTTCTTGCTTTTTTTAATTCATCCGGTGTAGCTTCTGCAATATCAATTTTTTTCTTACCGATTTGAACAAAGTGTTCGTTAGCTTGGATTTCGGATCGGCGAGCGCGTACTTCAGCTCTAGGTCCTGGAGCATTATAATCCGCAACAACGTCATCAACAGAAGGTCTTGCATTAGGAGTGCCTACGTCAGCTTTTAAATCTCCACGTGCACCAGAAGTGTCTACGTCATTTTTAGCTGCTCTTGCACCGATGACATTACCTACTGCAGAAAGAGTCAGAGCAGTAGCCATTCCTGTAGCGGTTACGTCGCCGCTAACTAGGTATTCAGTTGTTGCATCTACTGCAACATCAGCGCCAGTTGCAGTTACGATTTGCCCAGTAAGGCTTTTTATTTTATCAATATATTTCATTTGACCGATGCCGACTGCCGTTGCAACAGTAGCAATAGCACTGTTTTCAAGGTTTTCTTCTCTCGCTTCAGCAGTATTACCCGTATATGAAGTGTTATATTCATAAGCACCAATGCTATAAGTTGTTGTGCCTGCAGCTACACCACCTACAATAGCAGTTCCAAATGTACCCCAACCAAGAGCTCCTGCTCCACCAGTCGCAACAATTGTTACGGCAATAACAGGAGCAAGAACCATGCCCATTTTGCCATATGCAATAGTTGTTTTATAATCACTATTAGCTGCAACAAGAGCTTCTTGTTTGTCTACTACCTGCTGAGTTAAATCTTTAAGAGAAATAACTTTGCCACTACTATCTCTTAATCTTCCTTTTGCAGCTGCTTCAAATTGTTGCAATAAAAGTCTAGCATTTCTATATTCATTTACAACATCTTCTCTGTCTGTACCAAATCCTGAATATTCTGATAAAGAGTTTGCTCCATCTGAAAGGTTACCTTCTGCATCAACTCCTTTTTTAAATTCTCTTTCTAATTCTGCAACATATTTGCGCATTTCTTCTAATGATGACAAATTACGATTTTTAATATATTCTATCTGTTCAGCATCTGTAATTTGATTACCTTTGTCGTCATAGAAGATTTCTTCTTGAACAATATGTTTTGTATCAGCAAGAAGTTGTAGATAAGTATCTTTAGTATTTGTAGTTAATTCTACATATGTTGTTAAGCTTTTAGGATTATAATTTGCTTTTGATGTTGTATATGAGAAATTATCGGCCTCAACACGTTGTTTTACCTCATTCATTATTTGAGGATTATTTTGTAAAATAAATTTTAGTTGTTCAGTTTGATAGTCAGCAGTATTTGTATATCCTGCGCTTGTATTTGAAGATCCGCCACGACCTCTATTATCATCAATTGAGTGCATTAATTCGATGCAAAAATTAACAATTTCTTCATTTGTAAATTCTATTTGTCCTGAAATCATTGCATTTGCTTTAATTTTTGTTTTATCATTTAGCTCTGTTGCACTTTCTAAAGCTTTTTTATAAAGTTCGGTTATATTGCTAATGCCTGTAATATCTCCATTTGATATTATTTGGGATATTTCAGTGTATGTTTCAGCATCCATGCTATCAAATGTTTGACTAAAGTCACCATTTTTAGCACCATATAAAGCTTCTTCTGCTTGTATTCTAGCTGGTTTACCACTTTTGAATAAACAAGTATTACTTGCAGATAAGTTTCCAACATCTACATTTCCGGTTTCATCAGTGTGGAAGCCCGCAAGGTATCTTTGAACATTATCTTGTTCTGTAAATCTTGATTTATATTTGCCTTCAGGATCTGTATTAACTTCGGTTGTAGCTCTTTCGTTTAAATATTGATAATCAAAACTCTCAGGGTTATCATTTAAAACATCTAAACCTTTATTCAAAGCTTCTTTGTCTTTATAATCAAATACTAATCTTCCGATTACCGCGTTTCTATGTTCTTGATCTCCAGAATCATAATCATAAACTAGCTGGCCATTTTCTATAACATAATTGCCATTTTCATCTAATCTAGGAACATATCTTCCTTCTTGATATGCTCCAGTTTTTACCCAGTTTGCATCAAATTGATCAACTTCTTGTGGATTCCAACCATCATCTGCAATATATGCACGAACTATAGACCCATCATTTTCAGACAAATCTGTATAATCGTTTTTAAACTGACTTTCTAACTCTATTCTTACATCTCTGTTATTACATAGTTGCATAATCTCATTTAAATCAGATGTAGAAGTATAACCAAATATGCCGCCATGAACTTCGTATTCAATCTCACGCTTAACGGAATGAGCTTGTTCATGAGTATCCATTGCTCCGCTATTAATAAGAGCTTTGAATAATGGTCTTGCTGCTGTATGGCTCATTTCATCTAATATTAAAGCTTCGACAGGCATTGTCTGTGCATCGCCTTCAAAATCGCTATCTTTTGTCTTTAATTGAGCGTTTACTTCTTTTAAAATAGCGTTAGAATAAATATTTCTAACTCCTTTTTCAAGAAGTTCCTCATCAGTCCCCATGCCTTCGGCAGCACTGGTTAATTGGCTAGTTATGTAATCTGCTTCATTTTTAACAATTTTTTTATAATTATCTTTAACAAAAGCTTTTCCTGTTTTTTCATCAAAGTACCAAATTTTTCCTTGACTATCTTTAACGTATGTAACGTCTTGCATGCCAGAAACAGTATTTCTACGTGCACTTTGAGGTTTGTTTACAAAAGCTTCATGAGCTTCAATATAATCCTTACGTAATATTTTATAATCGTGAGACATTACTTCAAGTTTACCATCTATTTCCACAAGGTATCGTGCGTAAGACAGACGTCCAATAATTGTAGCATCTTGACTCCAACCTTCAGGCCTAACTTTTTTGCCTCTATCATCAAAATTAAGTACTCCAAGTTTTTTGTAATAAGCTTTAAATTCTTCTTCGGCTTCAGCTAATTGACGTTTACGTTCTTCTTCTATTCTACGTGTTTCTTCTATTATCCATACTTGTTTTAAAACTTCCGCTCTGGATTTACGACCTTGTAGGACAGTTGCATCTGCTTCAAGTTTCTTCGGAATAACTATTTCATCTCCAGCTTTGAAGTATCTATTTTTACCTTTACCTTTTATTTTGTCTTTATTTGCCTCAGCTAGTTCTTCAAGAGTACATCCGAATTTTTTAGCGATTGCGGATGGAGATTCTCCATATTGAACGATAATACCTTTAGTATATCCGTTTTCATCGTAATCAACATGATATTTTTTGCCATCAACAACTTTTTCTTGATATTGCTGTTTTTTATCAACAAAAAAGTCTACGGTATAATTATTTCCATTGTAGTTAATATCTATAGTTTCTTCTTGATTATTGGAATTTGTTCTTGTTTCTTTATGACGGATTGTTTTTTCGCCATCTTTAACTTCTGTAGTTTCGATACCATCTCGATTGGAAATTGTTGTTACTTTTGTACCATCATAAGTTATAGTTTGATTGTTTTGAGGGTCCAATTTCTTCTTTAATACAGGTTGTCCTTGCTCGTTATATACAAATTCTTCTACAACATTAGTTTCTGAGTTTGTTGTTGTTTTAGATTTTGGGTTGCCTTCATTATCAAATTCAGTAGTTTCAGTACCCGCTGGGCTAGTTTTTGTTTCAACTTTTGTGCCGTCAGTATTAAATACAGTTTTAGTTTCAGTATCACCTTCTTTAACTATTTCTTCTGTGGTTTTTCCGTCTTTATCAACTTTTTGTATAGTAGTTTTACCACCATTAAATGTAGTGATTATTTTTGAACCATCAGGGAATATTTCTTCAGTATGACCATCATCAAAAGTGATTAATTCAGATTTTTGTTCGTTGTCATTTTTTTGAACACTAGCGATGCCATTGGTTAAATCAGAAAGTTTATTTAAAAATTCTATGAGTTCTTTTTTATTTTTACCAAGCTTTTCTCCATTAATTTCAAATTTCTTAGCTTCTCTAGCAGATAGTCTTTGGTTGCCAGCTAATTCTTTAATTGTACTGATAAAGGTTTCTAATTCATTTCTGTCAAGCTTATTTTTAGATTCGCCATCTTGGTTAGTATTTATAGCATCAAAGATATTAGCCAAAACAGTATTTTCTTGGATTCCAAGATCTTGTTTTGTAATCCCGCTTTTAAGTTTACTAAAATCAATATCTCCATATTTCCCGTGACGACCTAAGCTGAATTGTTCTGACATTTTTTCCCCTTTATCTAATTACTTTGTACGATCTTACATGTTCTATTACGGCTAAAATTTTAAAAACTTTAATTAAAATAAGATTTTTGTTACAAAAATTAACAAACTATGCTATAATTCAAAATATGATACGTTTCTTAAGAAAGCTTTTTCCATTATTGTTTATAATTGCACTTTTGGGCCTTGGTTATTATTACCGTGACAAAGTCCTAGAGCAGTATCGTCATGCAAAAGGTGTTTATTATATTTATAAAGGTGATCAAGCTTATTCTGCTGATAATATGGGGAAAACTCTTGAATATTATACTAAAGGGCTTGAGTTATACCCTGAACATTATGAAGCGTGGTTTAATTTAGGGAATATTTACGCTGTTCATGAAGATTATTATTCTGCTGTGGATGCTTATGAGCACGCTATAAAGGCGAATCCAAAATTTGTGTTAGCAAGAATGAATTTAGGGATTGTGTACTCAGAAGACTTAGGTTTTTTTGATGAAGCAATCGGACAATTTGATGAAGTTGCAAAAATTAATTTATTTAAGTTATGGATACCTTATGTATATTCAAATGTTAAAAGCTCTAAAATTAATAAAGGATTTGCTCTTTTTAATAAAGGAGTTGCTTTTAGACAAAAGGCCTTATATTTACCGTTAGAAAAGCAACATTTAGTCTATGAATTTTTAGGTAAGGCAATTGAATCTTACACCGAAGCTTTAAAGTTTGTACAAAAAAATTATGATATTTATTATAATAGAGCTGTTGCGCATCATTTGCGTGGAGAATACAAATTAGCTGGCTTGGATTATTGTAAAGCTATTGAAGTAGATCCTCTTAATTTTGAGGGACATTATAATTTGGCTGTACTTTTGAGGAGGGTTAATAAAAACAGAGAATCAATAGCTGAATTAGAAAAAGCTGCAATGTTAATTTCTGAAAATCCTAGATCTTCTGAAGTCCAAACAGCTTACATTTTTAACTTGTTAAATGAAGTTACAAGACGATTTATAACCAGTGATGAGTATTACACACAAAAAATAACTGATGAACCTATTGGAAGTGTGAAATATACTTATGTTAATGGTCAAATTATAGCTGATGAGGAATTTGATAAAGCTATGTATGCTAATTTCCAAACTTGCGCGGGCATGAATTATTTTAAGGAAAATGAATAAATGATTGATAAACAGTTACAATTTTTAGCTAAAACAGCTGATATATTAGTAAAAGAGCTTGATTCTTATGATTTAGTAAATGAGTTAAAAGAAATTCTAAAATTATATGTTGAATTAAAAGATTTGAATATTTATGTTTTTGACCCTAATACTTCAACGATGAGAAATTATGCTCAAAATTGGTGTGTTATTGATGAAATAATGCAAGAAGATATTAAAGACCCCATTTATAATGCTTATAATGATATTCATGGCAATGATTTTGTCATTAATAATAAAGCTTTTAAACTTCCGCAAACAATTAGTGAAATAGGTTTTAAAATTAATTCTTTATATATGCCAATTGTTAAAAATGGAATGGTTTTTGGTGTTATTGAACTTTTATTTGAAGAAAATACTTCAATTGAGATGTCGTCATTATTTCTTATGAAAATTTTCGGAGCCCAAATTTCTTTGAAGCTTCAAAATATAGTTTTAAATGAACAGTCTCAAATAAATGTAGAATTTCATGATTCTATGAAAAATATTGCTAAAATAATTGAGACTCAGTATGAAATTAATTACATCGTTCCACTTATAGGAGAAATGTTAGATAGATTTATTTCAGACCATTTAATATATGTTTTTTTGAAACAGCAGGATGAATTTAAATTAGTTTGGCCTAAGGCTTGTAATGATGAAAGAGTTTTTGAAGTTCTTAAACAACTAGATATAAATTACCCGTCATTGCTAGCTTTTGATGATAAAATTGGAGCGTTTCCCCTTTTATCTGAGGATGAAATTACAGGTTGTATAGTTGCTAAAAGTATGATTGAAAAGCTTTCTAAAAGAGATATAGATTATTTAGAACAATTAACAAGGCAAGCTGCAGCAACTATTAATAGAGCAAATTCTTATTCTACAATTTTGCAGTATGCGACATTAGATGCGCTTACGAATTTGAATAATAGACGCCAATTTGAAACTCGTTTAGGTCAAGAAATTGCAATAACAAAGCGTCAAGGAAAACCACTTTGTGCAATGATGATTGATATTGACTTCTTTAAGAAGGTGAATGATACATATGGACATGCAGCAGGAGATGAAGTTTTAAGGACAGTCGCAGGGATAATAAAACAAGCGCTTCGCGAATCTGATATACCTTCAAGATATGGCGGAGAAGAATTTGCAGTGCTTCTTCCTTATACACATATTGATGAAGCTATTGTTGTAGCAGAACGTTTAAGAAAATCTGTTGAAAATACTCCAATATCTATTTATCAAGATACAGAAGAAGAAATGCAAATCAATGTTACGATAAGTATGGGAATTGCAGAATTTGATAAGCAAGAATCTGGAGAAATTCTATTCGAGAGAGCAGATAAAGCTTTATATGAAGCTAAACGTAATGGGCGCAATCAAGTTCAGATAGTTTAGTCTACATATTTTTGCAAAATAAGTTTCTTTAGAGCTTTAGCGTAGATGAAATCTGGCTGTAGCTCTAAAACTTTATCTAAATAAATTAAGCATTCATTGTATTTTTCCTGTTTTTTTAGTGCTGCAGCCATTGCATATAGAGCATCTGTAAAGTTTGGATCTAATTCAAGAGCTTGTTTTAAGTCATTCACGGCTCTTTCAATATTAGGGTTTTCAATGTCTTTTCTAGATAATAAAATTTTTGCACGATTATAATAAGCATCAATCATTTTATTATTAAACTCCAAAGCTTTTGTATAATCTAAAATCGCATCATCAAAGTTTTCCAATGCTTGGTTCGCTGCGCCTCGATAAAAATAAGGTATTTCCCAATCTTTTTTGAATTCTAAAGATTTGTTTATATCTTCAATTGCTTCACTATATTTACCACATTGAAAATTGTGAATCCCATTATCTAAAAAATATTTGTAATCGTTCATTGTTATTCTCCCAACTAAATTGTATAATAAAAACAAACTAAATGAGGAATAATGAAAGAACAAGCTTGTAAAATATTAGATTGTACTCTGCGAGACGGTGGTTATTTAAATAACTGGAATTTTGGGGAATCAAAAATTTTGTCTATCCTTAATAATTTACATACAAGTGGTGTAGATTACATTGAATGCGGCTTTTTGAAAGAAATAGAAAGCAATCCTGAAAGCACATTATATCAACAAGTTTTAGAGTTAGAAAAATATATTCAAAAAAATAAAAATTATACTTTAATGGTTAATTTTGGTGAATATGGCATTGAGCATTTTCCAAAATGTAATTGTAAAAATATAAAAATACGTGTAGCGTTTAAAAAAAGTAATCAAAAAGAAGCTTTAGATTATATAAAAAATCTGGTAGATCTTGGCTGGGAAGTTTTTGCAAATCCAATGAGTACCAATACTTATTCAAAGGAAGAATTGGAGAGTTTAATTTCTAAACTAAATAAAGTTAAGCCTTTTTGTGTAACTATAGTGGATACTTTGGGTAATATGTATGAAAACGAAGTGCTAAGTATATTTGAAATTTGCAATGCAAACCTAAATCAAGACATTGCGTTAGGGTTTCATTCTCATAATAGTTTGCAACTATCTTTTTCAAACGTAAAAGCATTATTAAAAATGAATATCAATAGAAATTTAATAATAGATTCCTGTCTTTATGGAATGGGACGTGGAGCAGGAAATCTTTGTACAGAATTGATAACTAAATATTTAAATGATAATTTTGATTATAATTATGAAATCTTACCACTCTTAAAAAGTATTGATGTCGACCTACGTCCTATTTATAAAAAATCTCCTTGGGGTTATTCTACTCCATATTATATAGCAGCACTTCATGGTTGTCATCCGAACTACGCAAGTTTTTTGGTTGAAAAAGGTATTAAAGATGAAGATCTCGAAAAAATTCTCTCACAAATCCCTCAATTGCAAAAGGTTTTATATGATAAAGATTTGGTTATAGAATTAGTAAATTCGTATATACAAAAGAATAAGGGTTAGTTTTATATTATACCGAACAGGGTTATTGTTTTTCAATTTCAAATTTTGTTTAATATTTGAAGTCGAAAGGAGAATATTTTTATGATGAATGAAGAATCAAAACAACATTGGGTACGCGTCGGTATTGTTGCATTAATTATTTTTTTAGTCTCTTATTTAGCATTTTGTTTAGCTTTAAAACATCACCTAAAAAAAACGTATAATCCTTTTTATCAAGTTGAGAAAATGGAAAAAATGTTAGAAAAGCAAGCTTATGATTTTGATAATTATATGCTTAAAAAAATGGAGAACCCTTTTGAGCCTAAAATGCGACCTACAATGGTAAATCTTGTAAAGGAATTAAATGAGTATAAAGTTATTATTGACTTAAATCAATTAGATAATGATGAAAATGCTGTAAAAGTTGATATTCAAGGTGATGAATTGACTATAAAAGGACAATTTGATAAAAAAATTAGGGGCTCTGAGAAAATAATAAATTTCGCTCAAACTTATTATTTAGAAGAAAAACTTCAAGAAAATAAAATAGTAAAAGAGAAAAAAGGAAATAAATATATTATAACTATTCCGTTTGAGACGAGTGATAATGATGACTAAAAAAGAGGAAGCGATGGCTTCCTTTTTATTTAAATGTTTTTTCTTAAAATCTTTACTGTTTTTTTCAATTGTATTATAATATTAATCAAATATATGAAAAAAGAGTGAGAAGGTATGAAAGAACAAAAAATTGCAGTTATTGGATTTGGGATGTGGGGAAGAAATATCGTTAGAAATTTCTACAACCTTAATGTTTTAGATATTGTGTGTGATTTAGATGAAGAAGCACATAAAATTATTAAAGAACAGTTTCCAGGTGTAAAAGTAACAAAAGATTTTAACGATATTATTAATGACGAAACAATTACAGGAGTAGCTGTTGTAACTCCTAGTCATACACACTTTAAGATAGTTAAAGCAATGCTTGAAGCTGGTAAAAATGTTTATGTAGAAAAGCCAATTTCAACTGTTGCAGAAGAAGCTCGTGTGCTTACTGAATTGGCAGATGAAAAAGGATTGGTTTTAATGGTTGGCCACTTATTGCTTTATCATCCAGCAGTTAATCGCTTAAAAATGCTTATTGAAGAAGGTGTTCTAGGTGAATTGGTTTATGCTCAGAGTGATAGATTAAATGTTAACTATCACAAAAATGATAGAAGTGTAATGTGGGATTTAGCTCCGCATGATGTTTCAATGATAGCTTATGCAACAGGTAAAAATCCTTTAAGAGTTATTTCTGCAGTAGGATGTTCATCTGATAGAAATGAGATTATGGATATAACTCATTTAACAATTGAGTTTGAAGATGGTATGGTCGGTCAAATTTCTGATAGCTGGATTACGCCTCAGAAACACGTAACTTTACTTGTTAGAGGAACAAAAGCTACAGCTATATTTGACGATACTTTAGCAGAGAATAAACTTAAAGTTTATGATAACTTTATTCCTGCGAATACTCAAGATTATTCATTAGATTACCTTGAAATAGAACCGCTTAAACTAGAGTGCCAACACTTTGTAAATTGTTGTGCTTCAGGTCAAAAAGCTCGTTCTGATGGAGAAAATGGATATACTGTTACAAAAATTTTAGAAGAAGCGGAAAAAATAATGATGGGTTCTAAGCTAGAGCAACTTAACCAAAAAGACTTTGCGCTTTCTAGAATGAAAGTATAAGAATAAAAAACAATCAGCATATACCAGCTGGTAAATCGTTCCAAAGGAGTGCTTGGAACAGTAGAAAATATCTAGTATTAATGTAAAATGCACTCCGTCCAAAGGTTTAAATCAGAGCCTAAAATCTGGTAATCTGTTCCAAAGGGACACTTGGCAGATAGAATAAATCTTGTAACAGAAACGGAATGTGTCCCGCCCAATAAGTTTGAAATTTGTTCAAGAGGAAGACCACAAATTTCAAAACAAGTTAGTAATAATAACCGATGTCTTCCGACAGAAGGGTAAAAAATAAAATATGGCAAATTTTATTTCAATTTTTAGAATATTCGTAATGTTTTATGCAGCATACTTAATCTATACTTGTGAAGGTGACACTGTTGCTTATATATGGGCATTAGTTTTAACAATTATAGCATTTGCTCTTGATGGAGTTGATGGTTACGTTGCAAGAAAATTCAATGAAGAATCAAAATTCGGTGCATTGCTAGATATTATGGGTGATAGAATTGTTGAAAACACTTATTGGATATTGTTTGCAGTTATGGGGTGGATTAACATATTATTTCCGCTTATTGCTATTACAAGAGGTTTTGTAACTGATACAATAAGAAGTGCTGCTATGGAACAGGGGTTAACTCCATTTGGAATGCAAGTTAATCCTATTTGTAAATTTATAACAGGTTCTAGATTTATGAGAATTAGCTACGCTGTTGCAAAAGTTGTTGCATTTGTACTTATTGTAGCTGCAAAAATACCAGTTTGCCCTCATACAGAACTTGTGTGGGCAATAGGATATTGGTCTGCAATATTTGCAATTATCTTTTGCGTAGTTCGTGGCCTACCAGTTGTTATTGAAGCTAAATATCTATTTGAAAAGAAATAATTATGGCGAAATTAAACATTGTTTTATATGAACCTGAAATTCCTCAAAATACTGGAAACATTGCTAGACTTTGCGCTTGTACGGGTGCTTCGTTGTATTTGGTTGGTAAGCTTGGTTTTGCATTAACTGACAAATATACAAAACGTGCAGGCATGGATTATTGGGAGAGTGTTGATTTACACAAAATTAATACAATGGACGAATTGATTAATGCAAACCCAAATGCTAATTTTTATTATCTAACTACAAAAACAAAACGTAAATATAGCGACATCGAATTTAAAGATGGAGATTTTATTGTATTTGGTCCAGAATCAAGAGGACTACCAGCAGAATATGTGACAGCAGAAACAGCATTAACAATTCCGATGAAAGAAGGGCAAAGAAGCTTAAATCTTTCAAATTCTGTAGCTATAGTAGCTTATGAACATATAAGACAACTAGGTTTGTAATTATGTCTGAATATAAAATGCCAACAAGAGAACAAAATTCTAATAAGGGAACTTTTGGAAAAGTTTTAAATTTTTGTGGTTCAGAAAACTATATCGGCGCAGCATACCTTGCGACAATTAGCTCCTTAAAAGTTGGAGCGGGTTTTTCAGCTTTAGCAACAGTACAAAGCGTAATAAATTCAGTATCATCACTATTGCCAGAAGCTGTTTATTTAACTAGAGAACAAGGCATAGAAAAAATTAACGAACATTCTGTTATTTTGATTGGATGTGGATTGGGAACAAAAGAGGATTCTAAAATATTATTAGAATCAGTTTTTACTAAAATAAAGCCAAAGACTCCTATAATTATTGATGCTGATGGGTTAAATTTGATTTCAACAGGTTTAATGCCTCCAAAAGGTGCAATTATAACTCCGCATCCCGTGGAAGCTTCAAGACTCCTTGGTGTAAGTGTTAATTATATTTTAGATAACCTGGAGGCTACAGCAAAAGCTCTAAGTGTTAAATATGATTGCACAACTGTTCTAAAAAATCATGAAACAGTTATTTGTAGTAGAGATTTGAAAACCTTTATTAATCGACACGGTAATTCTGCGTTAGCAAAATCAGGTAGTGGAGATGTGTTGGCAGGGATTATTGCAGGTTTGGTTGCCCAAGGGGTAAATAAAGGAGTAAATAGTTTTGAAGCTTGCAAGCTAGGTGTTTATTTACATTCAAGAGCTGGAGAAATTGCTTCAGAAGAATTAACAGAGTATTCTGTTCTTGCTTCAGATTTGCCAAAATATTTGCATTTAGCGATTAAGGAGATTTTATAATATAAATTAAAAGAGATTAGGAAATCCTAACCTCTTTTAATTAGCGAAATCCGAGATTCGTGTCTTGTTCGGTCGCGTTTAACGGCAATTTCGTGTTCTGCCTACAGATTTTCAAATCAGGTGGAAAAACGGTGGAAAAAGTTGAAGCGGTGGAAAAACCTAAGATTATTTTATTTTCTGAAGCAAGGGCTAAACGCAATAAAAAAAAGCCCCTTTCGGGACTTTTTAAATGGAGCGGAAGACGAGACTCGAACTCGCGACAGTCTGCTTGGAAGGCAGATACTCTACCAACTGAGCTACTTCCGCATCAGCAACTTCATTTTAACTTAAACAAAAATAGATTTCAAGTAGTTGGACATATAAAGTTAAACTACTTGGTTGGAGTTTATATTAAGTGGTAAAATTTCAATTCGAGATTTTGATAATAAAAAATAGCTTAATATGTTTTTGCTTGACTGTCTAAGCGAATTCGAATCGCTGTCTACACGAAAGTTATTAGATTGGTATAAAAAAATATGCAGTTAGAGTATATGATTCAGTAAAAAATTACAATAAATGAAATGTCTTAATACTGAATTCATAATTATGTATAAATGAAAATGAGGTAAAGAGGGAGAACTTACGCTAGAATTAGATGTATTATGCAAGCAAAGAATAAAAACTATTCAAGAATTTGATTGAGCGTAGAAGATTTTTTGCAACTATAAAATTTGCATTTGGTTTTTAGTGCTTAAGGTCTTTAGATTTAGAGCATATAATAGCTAAATTTAAGGGTTTAGTTTTAGCTTATAATTTTGTGAGATTTTGTTTCTTGATGAGAAGTCAGCGGACAATTGTGTAAAAAATGAGTAAAAATAGCGCAAAAAACTTTAAAAGTAACAAAACTTAATAAAATAATCTATTTTATTAAGTTTTGTAAATGTGTTTTTTTTTAGAATATTACTAAGCTTCGACGATTTTGTTTGTTTTTTTGCAAGCTCATATGGCAATTATTCATTTTAGAAAAACTTTATTTATATACAAAGAATATAAAGCGTAAATAAAAAAGGAGAGAAAAATGTCAGGATTTGATTATACTAGATGTTTGAACAATACAACATTAGATGCTGAATTTAGCACAATCACTGATAAATTTAAAAAAAAGGATGGTATGGATATAAATACTTTCACAAAATTAGTAGATGAATCAAAAGCAAAGGCACTTAAGCTATTTGGTGATTGCTCATCTGATAATGAATACATAAACAGTTTATTTAATAAACTCCATAGTAATGGTAATAAGAAAGTTGAATACGATGAATTGGCTTCATATTTAGACCGCAACTATGACATTAATATAGATGTATACAACGGTAAAAAAGTAGAAGAGGTTGTAAAACAGATTGAAAATGTTGATAATGGTGAATTAGTATTAGAACCATATGATGAAAGATTAAAAGCTCGCGCGGAATCTGAGGCAGCATGGAAAAAATTAATGGGAATGCTCGAAACAGAATGGGATAAATTTGAACAAGATCCAGAGGGTTACATTAAAGAAACTTGGAATAATATGAAATCAGGAGGCAGGAAATTTGCCAGTAACACTATAGAAAATTTCTTTGGTATTCATATAAAAAAAGAAGACCTTTAAGGTCTTCTTTTTTTATATGGTACCCCACGAGAGTGAAGCTTGGAAGGATTTAGTAGATAGAATTTACAAATTATACTATCTTTTGAAATCCTAATCTTGTTTTAGTTTCTCAAAATAATTTTTAAAATCTTCATGATGAAAGATTCTGTGAAATAATTCGTTTACTGAAACATTAAGAGCTGAAGCATAACTATTTATGAGTTCTCTATCGGACTTGTAAATAGTAGCTTTAGTTGTATTTATACCAGTTCTTGGTCTACCTGCACCAACTCTGGCACCACCACGTTTACCCATAGTTTAATCCTCTGTTTTTTAGATTATTATAACACCCTCCCTATTCTTTGTTAAGTGGGTACTTGGAAATCAAGACCTTGTGCGTTTTGTAAGGGACAAGAGATTATATTCTATACCCCCTGTTGTTTTTTATAAAATTTCCAATTTTGTAAATAAAAATTTGCCTTTATGTAAATATTTTTTTATAAACTTTTTGTATCATTCAATAAAATTAGGTGTTATGGCTAAAAATATGTAAATAATTGTTTATTACAATGTAAATAATTTATTAGTAAATATTATAAGTATAAACTATATTGGTTGTATTAAAATTTGATTGGATGAATCTTAGGGTTGAAAAAGGGTATCTTTTACGATATAATGATATTGGATAACCTTAGGTGTATGTCCTGCGTAAGCAGAGTCCCTAAGGTTTTTGCTTTGTTATAGCATTAAATCTACTTATATCTTCTAAAAGTGCAAACATGCCAGAACTAAGCGTGTGTAGAAGTGTTTGAATAAGCTTATATGATTCTTCTGGGGTTCTATTTCCATTTATTATAATTTCTTGATGTGAAATCCTGTTTCTCAATTTTAAAACATCTCTTAAATCTTTTTGAATCAAAGATATATTTCTAAGGTTGGTACTAACTATATAATTTGGAAAAACTAACTCTATAAAGCCTTTTTTATCCCAAAATTTTGGCTTATATGATTTAGTACATAAATGAATCCAGAAGCCAAAAGTTAATTCTGAAATCAATCTATCATTTGTTACTTTTTTGCCATCTTTTTCAATTTTATCAGCAGTTTCAACAAGCTTTTTATATTCTTTATCTAAAAGCAAATTCTGTTGGTTTAATTCATTTATAAGCCAATCTTTACAAATAAGAGCTTCTATTGCATAACAAATTTTGTTTCTTAAAGTTACTTCCAGTAAAGATAAAGCTGGATAAAAAGCTTCAGAAACTTTTAAGTTATAGATATATTTTTCAATAAGAATTTCATTAGAATCTTCCCCATAAGCTTTAAGTCTAACAGGAGTTATAGTATCTATTAATTCTTGCTGAAAATTAGTTTTTGTCATAGGTTAATTATACCACAGAGTGCGGGCATGGGGAGGGATTATAAAATTTCTTTTTTGATTGTATAAATAACATAATTTATGCTAATATTATGTCAAGGAGTTATTAAATGTCATTATTTTGTTTTGAAACATTTTATGAAAGAAAAAGCTTTGCAAGGCATTTTTTAAAAGAAGTAACAATTGAGCTATATTTAGACGGTTATGAAAATTATTCTTTAAATTGCAAGGATTATTTAAAGAATTTTTTAGATAAACTGCAGTGTAAACCCATTTTAAAAACCTCTGTTAATGTAGAGCAAGACCGAATTAATAGCATAAACCCTACAAATGTTGGTTATGTTTTTGATAATAAAGAAGAAGCTTATGAAATTGTATTTGTTGAAGATAGAATTTACTACAAAGAAAAAAAATATGTTGGTTTTGAAACATTTATAGAAAATTTTAAAACTAGAATAAAAAATCTTGATTTTATTGACATGTCATTAATTAAAGGGGTTGGAATTTCTAAAGTTAATTCTTTTATAATAAATCCCGTAGAAAATTACAAAGAAGCATTAGAAGTTTTAAATATTAATTATTTCAGTTTAATAAGAAGTGGGGTTATAAAAGAAAATGCTCTAACTAATAACGAAGAGTATATAGAATTTGAAAATGATGAATATATGAATTCTATTAGAGCTTTTTTTAGAAAAAAAGAAGAAAAAGCATATGAAGTAGTTTTAGGTTTTAGAATTCGTAAAAAAAATTTAAATGATATTAACATGGATAACATAGGACTTCATTTGGCAGATATTAATAATCAACATTTCAATATTTTTTATTGGTCTTTAGCAGATAAAATGAAACAAATTTTAGGAGAAGACGATGTGCGTTCCACAAAAGAGTTTTAATATATTATCAATAAATCCTTTTGATTTAACTTATGAAGAAGAATCATATGATAGTGGATTCCCACAATATGAATCTAAAATTTTTGACAATAAGAAAAATCAAATTTATGAGATTGTAACCGATACTTTTAATGACAATGCTGATTTTATATCAGATGAAGATATTGAATCGCTTACTTCACAAATAAGAGAACTAACAGAAGTTTCTTCAAATAACTCAATAGATGTTATTTCTATTGCCAGAAAGTTAGGATTTAAAATTGTCAAAACTTCTTTTAATAATGAAAACATATCTGGAAAAATTGAAATTAATGATAAAGAAAAAATTATTAGTGTTAATAAAAATGAAAGTTCTTTAAGGCAAAGATTTACTATTGCCCATGAATTAGGACATGCTATTTTAAATAACGAAAAAAACAAAATTGATTATCGTAAATATGATAGAGGATATAATAAAGCAGAATTCCAAGCAAATTTATTTGCATCCTCTCTATTGATGCCAAAAGAATCTGTTCTTAAAATTTGGGCATCATCATATAGTTTAAAACTTTTGTCTAAATTTTTTGAAGTTTCTGAATCAGCTGTAGCAATAAGATTAATAAATCTAGGGTTATTGAGTTAATGAATAGTAATACATTATATGACCAAATAATGAATACAGTAAAGAATTTAAATCCAACCTCAGAGGCTGGATACAATTCTTCTGGTAATTTTTGTATTAATGCTCAAAATATTGAAAAAGGAGCTAGTTCTTGGTTTAGAATATTAATCATACCAATAATTTATATAATAACTTTTTTAGAAGTTTTTGCAATTTTTTATTTTATATGGATACATTTTCAAGAATTCAATTCAAGGGATATAACTCTTGTTTTTACAGCTATTTTGGCACAATCTTTTTTGATAGTTAGAACAGTAACTGTAAAATTGTATTCAGGAACAGTTGAAGAGAAGGTTGAAAAAGAATGAAAATAGAGAATTTTTCCAAATATTATAATACTTTTATAAAAGAAACACCCGTGTTTTTGCTTAGATTTATTAGCATAGTTTTTGTAATTTGGCTAGCAATTATTTTAATTACAAGCTCTATCTTAATAATTAATAAAACAAATCATACATTAAAACATACCAATAAACATTCCACAAAAGTTAATAGGTCATTTAAAATAATAAACAAATCTAACCTTATTGTAAAACTTATAGATAAAACTTATATTAAAGAAATCATTGTAAATGATGGACGTTCAAATTT
>JAZRJK010000048.1:0-12981 GCA_045645765.1 Candidatus Gastranaerophilaceae bacterium | reverse complement strand
TTCAACTATCATTTATCTTGTAGATTATAAAAATCCTGATAACAACTCATTTATCATTGCAAACCAATGGACTTTTATTGAAAACTCCGAAAAAAGACCAGATGTTTTATTATTCTTAAATGGTATTCCTGTTGTTTTATTTGAACTAAAATCCCCATCAAGAGAAGAAACTGACGCATCTGCTGCATATAGACAAATTAAAAACTATATGAAAGAAATCCCATCTATGTTCACTTATAATGCAATTTGCGTTATGTCTGATTTGTTAGAATCAAGAGCTGGAACAATAACTTCTGGTGAAGATAGATATATGGAATGGAAAACAAAAGACGGAAACTATGAAAACACTCAATATGCTCAATTTGATACTTTTATCGAGGGGATTTTTACTAAAGAACGCTTACTAGATATTTTGAAAAACTTTATCTGTTTCAATAAAGATGGAGCAGATAGTTTTAAAATCTTAGCAGGTTATCACCAATATTTTGCAGTAAGAAAAGCTATTGAATCAACAAAACACGCTACTCAAACCGATGGTAGAGGTGGAGTTTTCTGGCATACGCAAGGAAGTGGCAAATCTTTATCAATGGTATTTTATGCACATCTTTTGCAAGAAGCATTAAACAGTCCTACAATTGTTGTTTTAACAGACAGAAACGATTTAGATAATCAGCTTTACGGACAGTTTTCAAGGTGTCAGGACTTTTTAAGACAAGTTTCTGTTCAAGCTGAAAGCAGAGAAAATTTAAAAGAACTTTTGAATGGTAGAGAAGCCAACGGAATAATATTTACCACAATGCAAAAGTTCGAAGAATCAGAGGAACCTTTATCAGAACGTCGTAATATTATTGTTATGGCTGATGAGGCGCATAGAGGACAGTATGGCTTTAGTGAAAAAGTTGATGATAAAACTGGTAAAATAAAAACGGGGGCTGCAAGAATTATTAGAAACTGCTTGCCAAACGCAACATATATTGGTTTTACAGGAACTCCAATTTCAGTGAAAGATAGAAATACAAGAGAAGTTTTTGGTGATTATATTGATATATACGATATGACACAAGCTGTAGAAGATGGTGCAACTCGTCCTGTTTACTATGAAAGCAGAGTAGTTAAACTTCAACTAGACCCAGCAACATTGGCATTAATTGATAAAGAATATGAAATTATGGCACTTAATGCTGATGAAGAAGTTGTAGAAAAAAGTAAGCGTCAATTAGCGAACTTTGAAGAACTTTTAGGTAATGAAAATACAATAAATTCGCTTGTTGATGATATTCTAAAACATTACGAAGAAAACAGAGAAAATTTATTGACAGGCAAAGCTATGATAGTTGCTTATTCTCGTCCAATAGCTATGAAAATTTATCGTAGAATTTTAGAGCTTCGTCCTGATTGGGCTGAGAAGAATAAAGAAAAAATTGCAGTTGTAATGACATCTGATAACAATGACCCAGAAGATTGGCGAGATGTTGTGGGAAATAAAACTTATAAAAATGAACTTGCAAAAAGATTTAAAGATAACAACGACCCACTAAAAATCGCAATTGTTGTAGATATGTGGCTAACCGGTTTTGATGTTCCATCGTTAGCTACAATGTATGTTTATAAACCGATGTCTGGTTATAATTTAATGCAAGCAATTGCAAGAGTTAATAGAGTATTTAGAGATAAAGAGGGCGGTTTAATTGTTGATTATGTTGGAATTGCAACTGCATTAAAACAAGCAATGAATGATTATACCGTAAGAGATAGAAAGAATTATGGCAATATGGATATTTCTCAAATGTCTTATCCAAAATTCAAAGAAAAATTAGAGGTTTGCCGTGATTTATTACACGGATTTGATTATTCTAAATTTGTTACAGGTTCAGATTTAGACAGAGCAAAAACAATTAGTGGTGCTGTTAACTTTTTGATTGCACCAGGAATGCAAGATAGAAAAGATTTATTCCAAAAAGAAGCTTTATTATTACATCAAGCGTTATCTTTGTGTTCATCAATTGCCCAGGATAACGAAAGAATAGAAGCTGCTTTATTTGAATCTGTCAGAGTTTTAATCGGTAGATTAGCAAATACTGGCGTTGGTAAAAAGATTTCATTACCAGAGATGAATGCGAGAATTAACGAGCTTTTAAAACAAAGTATTAGAAGTGAAGGAGTTATAAATTTATTCTCTGATGTTAAAGAAGAGTTTTCATTATTTGACCCAAAATTTTTGGAAGAAATTTCAAAAATGAAAGAAAAAAATCTTGCAGTAGAAATATTGAAAAAACTATTAGCAGAGCAGATTTCTGTTTATAGAAGAACAAATGTTGTTAAGAGTGAAAAATTTAGTGAAATGATGCAAGCTGCAATTAATAAATATATTAATGGTTTAATTACTAACGCAGAAGTAATTGAAGAGCTTCTTAAAATGGCAAAGGAAATAGCAGAAACAACAACAGTTCAAGGCTTAACAGATGAAGAAGTTGCTTTTTATGATGCGTTAACTAAACCACAAGCAGTTAAAGACTTTTATGAAAATGATCAGCTAATAGTTATGACAAAAGAGTTAACCGATACGCTTCGTCGAAATAAAACCATTGACTGGCAGAAAAAAGAATCAGCTAGAGCTTTAATGAGAAAAAGTATAAAAAGATTATTGAAAAAATATAATTATCCACCAGAAAAACAAGAAGATGCATTGCAAACAGTAATGACTCAATGTGAGCTTTGGACAGATAATTTGATGGAAATCTAAATGAAACAAGCAAAAAGTAGTATATGCAAATTTTGTGGTAAAGAAAAGAAGTTAATAAAAGCTCATATTATACCTAAAAAATTTTATTTAGGATTAAAAGATGACAGATACCTATGTATAAATTCCCAAAATTGTAAATATATTATTCAACAACAGGGTGGATATGATTCAAATATCTTATGTGGAGAATGCGATAATCATATTTTAGGAGAATTCGATAAAGAAGGTTATCGGATATTATTAGGCGATTTTAGTAAATATAAATATGAGTATTTGCATCCTCAAAAAATATATCAGCTAGATAATAGTTGCTACGATTATCACAAATTAAGAAAATTTTTTATTTCTATTTTATGGCGTGCATCTATTTCTACATTAGAAGAATGGTCAAATATAAATTTGGGTGGATATGAGAAAAAAGCTCTTGAGATATTAAAGGATGTAAAAGAACACGAGAAATTATTTAAAATCTTAATTTATAAAAATTGTTACACAGAAGATATTAATCAAGAAGTTCTTATTGCAAAAGGAAAAACTTCAAAATATAAAAAATATGTTATTCAAATGGCTGGTTATTGTATTGAAGTGATGGTAAATTCTGGCAGAATTAGTAATCAATATAAACTACGATATGAAAAATATTTTTTAAATCAAGAGTATCTGCATATTATAGAAACACCAGAAGTATCTTGGCGAATTAATAAAGAATATAATTCAAGAATGTTGAAAATGTATGAACAAGGTTTTGTGCCGCCAAAGCCACCAGGTGTAGAATAAAAACTTGAACTTCCACCTACTCCCAAGTGATGTATGTCACAACCCCAAAGGAGGTTGTGTATGGAAGAAAGATTTGTTATCAAAAGAAAAGATTTTAAAAAATTAGAACGATATGCTGAAAACATTTACAACACAGCGGTTGTGATTGATTATTTTTGCTCTTCACAAAAGGAATATGAAGAACTTTATAACCTAGTACCTGTTGTAAAAAATCTTCGTCGTGATGCCGACCAAGTTAATGCATTTTTTATAAATTATCCTGAAAGCATCGATTAGCTTCCAGTTTTAAAAGTTGTTCTTTTCTATCAACACCACAAGCAAATCCCGCCAGTTTACCATATTTAGAAATAACTCTATGACAAGGAATTATGAGCAAAATTGAATTTTTACTGCACGCTGAACCAACTGCTCTTTGTGCGCTAGGTTTCCCAATCGCTTCAGCGATTTCTTGATAAGATTTCGTTTTACCATAAGGGATTTCTAATAATTCTGCCCAAACTTTTTTCTGAAATGCAGTTCCTTTCGGTGAAATGTTTAGTTCAAATTTAGTTCTTTTCCCTGCAAAATATTCATCAAGTTGTTTTACAACTTGAGCAAAATAGCCTGTTCGCTCGGAAATTTTTAAGCAACTTTCAACAACTCTAAGCCTTTGAATAGTATCGTTTTCGAGCTCAATTTCTAACATCCCAATTGGTGATTTGTAGTAAAAAATATTAATTTTATTTTTTTGCATGACTTTATTATATAAAATATTTAAAAATAATATCTTGATATTCTTTAAACTCAAAAATTCTATTGCGTTTATTATCGTTCTTGGCAGTGAGTATATTAAGCTTAACAAAATCTGTTATTATTCTATTAGCAGCTTGATAGGTTATATTTAGTTTGTCTTTTGTTTCACCCACCGTTATATATGGTTTTTGAAGAATTAAATCCAAGAAAGCTTTATGTTTTGTTGAGGATTTAATATTAGACTCTATTTTTCTTAAAGTATCTTCACGTAGCTTGTTGATTTTAGTGATTGTAGTAATTCGTTCTTCACAAGTATTGATAATAGATTCTAGGAAAAAGCGTATCCAATATTCAATATCGTTTGAAGAACGAACTATTGTTAAAGCGTCATAGTAGTAACTTTTATTCTGCCCCCAATATTCACTTAAGCAAAGGACTGGATAATTTAGTAGACCGGATTCTTTAAGTTGTAAATTTATTAAAACTCTGCCAGTTCTACCATTGCCATCGTAAAAAGGATGAATAGTTTCAAATTGATAATGATATATTGCGATTTTTATGAGTATAGGTATATATAATATAGGATTTTCCCAGAAATTACCTAAATCAATAAGGAGGTCTTTCAGATATTTGGCAGGAGGGGGAACAAAAAGAGCGCTTAATTCACTTTTGCCACCAATAAAGTTTTGTCCAGTTCTGATTTTCCCCACTTCAGTTTGATTTTTTTTCATATTAAACATTAGTGAATGGTGTATATTTTCTATGGTTTTAATATCGCTAATATTTGAATTTCTATTCTTACCATTGTAGTATTCATTAATTGTATCAAAAAGATTGTTTACTTCCTGATTTTCGTCGTTACCAGTATCGGGGCTAAGAACTTCTTCTGCACTTGAGTGAGTCCCTTCTATAGAACTTGAGCTCATAGCTTCTAATAAAATTAGCATTGAAACATAGTTGTTCAATGGAAGCTGTCCACATAGGTAATTAAGCTTGCCAATGGTAGCAGATGCTTTTTCTAAAAGCATTAATGTTTTATTATTTTGTAAGTGAAATTCTTTATTTATATAATTGGGTAAAAAAGCTTCAAAGTGGTCAGTTCTAATTAACTTACCTGCGATAAAGTTAGGTTCTATACTTTTCATATATTATCTCCATGTATATATTAACAGAAAAGATTAACTAAATCAATTGACATTATCTATATTTACATAAATAGTAAAGTTTTGTTAATATAGAGTTGTGAATTAACCAAAATGTGTTATTATTAAAATGAAGGTGAAGCTTTTCACAAACAAGGGGTTGGTGATATCCTATAAACAACATCACAAAAAATTAATATAACTCTGTGCTGTCGGTCGATTAGCACTGCTAGTAGCGAGGAGTACAATTTAAATGGGGGTGAGAAATATGCAAACTATGTATTATAAAGCTGCGAATGAGAAAGTAAGTTTAGAGAAGACGCAGTGCATTTTAAAGATTCGTTATGCGTATTATTCGGAAAAGATAATGGCTTATTAAAAAAGAGACGCATTGATAACCACTTACGACACGTCTCTATCGACATAGGAAATAACCTTTGCCTCATTAGATTTTTGCATATAATACTTTTAAATGCAAGCTTAACATAGGTAAAATGCAAAATGCTAATTTGGCAAGTTTTTGATAACAAAGTGATGACGGACTTTGTTATCAATGCAGACCGTCAAAGAGGTAATTATAATGTCAAATCAGCATATAACACCACATCCAAATGGAGGCTGGCAAGTTAAAGCAGCAGGTGCTTCAAAAGCAACTGTAATTACTAATACACAAAAGGAAGCTATAAACATTGGTAGGCAGATCGCTATGAATCAGAGCTCTGAGCTATTTATACATAATAAACAAGGGCAAATAAGGGAGCGTAATTCTTATTTTAATGATCCTTTCCCACCAAAAGGTTAGTAGAAGAGAGACTTATTGTCTCTCTTTTTTAGTTCAATAATGAAGGAGAAAAACTATGAGTTTAAAAAAAGTAATAAATAAAAATGGTATACTTAAGTTAATAGATGAAAGACCTCAATGGGGCGTGAATTATAACGTCGGTCATATTGGTTTCTCTAATAATAATAGCGCAATAGCCAAGGCTATAAAGTGGGGTACAAAATATGACAAACAGAATAAAATTGAAGCAACGCATGCGTTGATTATTATAAATGAACACGAATGTATAGAAGCTTTAATGGGTAAAGGTGTAGTAATTTCTCCACTGTCTAAATATTTTGACAGTGAAGAATTTAATATTGTTATAAAAGCCCCTAAAGAATATAATGCAACTTTAGGTAAAGGAATTGTTAATCAAGCTTTGGAACAGCTTGGAGCACCTTATTCAGCTAAAGTTATTTTCATGAGCTTATGTAGAGGTTTAGTTGCTGGTCATATTATTGATTTAATAACTAAAGATAAGCTTTGGGATCATTTCTGTAAAAATAGAATTGGGCGACAAACTTTTATTTGTAGTGGTTTAGTAGCTTATTGTTTGCAAAAAATGGCAAATTGGAAGTACTCAAAATCGGGCTGTTTAAAGCGTGATTTCAGTGGTATAAATCCTGTTGAGTTATTATACGATACAGAAATCTTTGAAGATTTTGATATGGAGAATACAGAAACTTAGCAAAAGGGGTTTTTCCCCTTTGCTATTTTGATAATTTTTGTGTCTTTGGGGTTGATTTGTGCTGCGACGTAAGTGATTAATGTTAGTGTAAGGTAACCCCAATGGAGCACAATATGATACTAAAAAGCATTGAAACAGGTAGAGAAATTGACATCGATTTTAACTTCTTCAGAGAAGAATACGCAGACGCAATTAAAGAAACTTTCAGCAACTATCGAGATGAAAAGCTAACCCTATTTCCTGATTATTTTAAAGATGACTTCTCGCTTGAATTCAATTTCTACTTTGAATTTGAATATCTTTTCAACAAACATTCTACAAATTATAAAGTTGAATTTTAAGTTCTAGGCGGTGGATCAATACAAACTTTCGCTTCATAATCCCATCGTCCGCCGTGGTCTAGGCAGGAATCGATTTGCATAAATTCTGAATTACAAAACCTTGCACAACCTGCGACGGCTAGTGCAACCACGATCAAAGTTATCCAGTTTGAAGTCTTTAAAATCATATCGTCTTACACACCTTTGCCCATTTCGTAGGCTTGTTGAATAAACGGTGTGGCGTTGATTTCGCTACGTTCGTAGACACCTTTTGCATAAATTACGCCCATTTCTTTTGAGCCTTCAAGGCATGCAGCTAGCCCTCTAAAACACTCTAAAGTGCAGTCCATTGTGTGTTTTTCATCCTCAGCCGCAGTCATAATATAATAAAAATCTTTATCTCTAAACTCCAACCAACGAGCAACAGTTCTATCAATCACAGCCTTTAGTTGTGCAGAAATCGAATAGAAATAAACAGGACTTGAAAGCACAATTACATCAGCATCAAGCATTTTTTGCAAAACTTCAGTCATATTGTCTTTAATTACGCAAACTCCTGTATCTTTACAAGCGTAGCAAGCCTTGCAATAGCCGATATTCTTCCCCGCAACGAATATTTTTTCGACTTCGTTTCCGGCTTCAATAGCGCCTTTCATAAACTCGTCGCAAAGTGTATCTGAATTTCCACCACGTCTAGGGCTACCTGATAATATCAAAACTTTTTTCATATAAAACTCCTTTATTCAATATTTTTAACTCGTTTTTTGCGTTTTGGTGCGGTTATATCAAAGCTTTTTCGGATGATTGCATCCAAAACGGCAGGCTCAATATTATTCACATCAACTTTGCACCAATGCGTTTTGTTCATATGCCAAGCAGGAAGAATGCTTTCTGGGTATTGGTCTTTTAGGATAAAAATTGTTTCTGGTTCAGCTTTAAGGTTAATAAAAAGCTTGTCTTCTTGTTCGAAAACTACGCCAAACCATTTGTTATTAGACTTGTGTCGCAAAATCGGCATGTTTCCGTACTTATCATCCGCAAAAGGATAAGTTTCAATCGCATCTTCATCTATCAGGCATCTTTTAATAAGCTGTTTTTTGTTCATCGCAACCCTATTTATTCAAAACACCAAGCACAATTTGCAATAACTACTTCACCCTTTTGAAGCTCGTTTTCCATACTCCAATTATAACTCAAATTTTTAATACAAGCTTGAATATTAAGTATGTTGAAATGATACAAAAACCGCTGTACAAGTTGATGTTTCAGGCTGAAAGAGTGATTAATGTCATAGCATGAAAGGAGCAATAAATGGTAGAAAAAGATTATCACTTATACGGTACAAAGGTTTTGAATTTAAAAACGCAAGAAATTGGTTTGTTAATTTGTACTTGGAAAAATAAGTTTGCTGATGCAGAAATAGATTTTGCTACCTGCGTTGATAAACAAGGCAAAAGGTACAATATTGAACTTGATAATATAAGAGGGTTTGAAGATGATTTTGAAAAATAAGAGAACTCGAGAAACTTTAGAAATTGAATACTCTGAATTTAGAAAAAAGTTTGCAAAAGAAATTCAAGTCGCCTTTGAAAGTTTTCGCAAAACTGAATTAAATAAACCTTTTTATAACTACAAAGACGATAATTCTATGGAGTTTAATTTCTATTTTCAATTCCAATGGAACTTCAACCACTTTGGAAATTCGCTTTGGTATATTGAAAAGATGTAATATTATTTATTTTTTAATATTCGCAATAAATAATTTGCCAAGTTTAAAAGTTCAATAGCTTCTTGTTTTGAATAACTTATATTTTTGTGGCTTTCGGGATTTTTAATACTGCACAAAGCACCAGAAAAAAGTTCCATTTGTGCGGTTTGTTCGGAAGACACAAGATTGCTATCTCTCAAAATTCCATTAGACGGACCAAAAGCTGTTTTGATCAGATTTGCGCCATATAAATCTAATCCCGTTTTTTCTCTTATGCTTATCTCGATTTGTTTAAATGCATTAAAAACTGCAGATTCATAATGTTTATCTCTAAATAACTCTACGGTTTTTGGAGATATTAAATCTAAATTGTTGATGCAATCATCTTCTAAATCGAATGATTCATACAAAGCAGTTATTAACGCCAATTTAGTTAACATAATTTCGCTGTATGGAACTTGCCCATTTATATGAACTTCACAATTTTTGTAGTTATATTTTTTCAAAAAATCATCAGTTTTGGTTATCCATTTTTCATAATTATATTTAGTTATGTGTATTGATTTTTGCCCAGTATAATTATTAACAATATATTGTCCATTTAGTTCTGCGGTATTTAATATATTCCGAGCTTCATCTATTATACTTTTTAAATATTCTTTCTTATTCATAGACACCTATATTGAATAATAATATTTTTTAATTTTTTCAGCCATCATTTTACGACGTTCATGTAAAAATTCATCATAATTACAAGCTTGCATATTTAAGATTGTTGCAGGGATACAATTTATTTCTAAATTTCTATGCAATTCATCTTCGTTTAAAATTGTTCCAATGCAACACTCTCCACAAGAACATTGTTCTTTTGCTTTTGTAAAATATTCATTTGGTGCTTTTTTACCAATAGAAATATTTACACCAGTATCTAAATATGTGTAGTTCGCAACTTGATTATATTTTGATTTATCATCATAACCATTTTGTCTCAAATATTCTTTTGGGAAAATATGGTGGACATCGCCAGTAACTGCAACTAAATCTGAAACTTTTGTTGTGCTTGAGAATAAAGATTGTTCAGCATTCCATACTTGTGCTGCAATAAAAGCATTAAAATATGGACTATTAATAGATGATGTCTCAAGATTTTGAACTAAACCAACATTCCAAAATGCTTCTGATAATTCTGCATCTTCAACTTCTTTGAAATATTCTTTAAACCCTTTTGTCTCAATACTTCTTAAGTCTTTATCCATTTGAGTTTCAGGAGAACCAATATATCGGCTTGTTAATGTAGACATTATAAACCATTTCTGAACAAGTCTTTTAATTTCAACTTTTTCAATATCTTTGGTGTTATTTAAAATTAAATATAAAGTGTATGCAAAATCTAAGGTCATTTTAGAGTTTAAAAGTTTTTCACTTATAAAACCGCACCCTTTTATTGCTAAAACAAAATTTTTGAAATTATATTCATTCATAAAGTTTTTAACACCAGATGTTAATTTCGTAAAACTTTCTTCTGCTATATCTTCTTTGTATGTTCTTGTTTCAAAATCACGACCTGAAAGTAAACTTACCAAGTCTCCTAATTTTCCTCTACCAAATTTATGCATTAAACAAACACGAAGCATATCATTATAATCAGGATCATAGATAGCTTCTTTATCATCTTTGAGCCATTTTAATAGCCCTGCAAATTCTGATGACATAAACTCATCATCTGTATTTGAAAGTTTTTCATAAAAGTTCGGATCTACTGCCAAATGACAGAAATAGTCTATTGCTTTTCTTAAAACATTACCACCATATTTAGAATCAGCTGCTATTTTAGACATCGCAAAGTCAGATTCATTTAATCGTTTTCCTTGTGAGTTAATTCTTACAAAAATTTCTGTAACTTCATTGATATCTAAATCTGGAACCAAAATAATTGTTCCCATCTGACAGGTTCTAATGTCTAATAATTTTTGAATAGCCCTGTTTATAATATCGCTAGATGTTTCTGGATTATTCTGTATATACTCGTTAATAAAATTAAAAGCATTAAAGTCAGGTTTAAATACAACTGAAATATCAGGTATCCAATTTTTACTTTTTACATGTGCTGGAGTTTGAACCGCAAAACGTTCTTCACCATCTTCAGCTAATGGATTAAATGCAATTTTGTAAGCTTTTGTTTCATAATCTTCTGTTAATATTGGTTTTCCTGCTAATGCTGTCATTAATGCAGTAACTCTTTGTTGACCATCTATTAAAATTTTTGTTCCGCCAGCTTCTCTGCCGTCTTTAAGACGAACAGAAGGATTTTGCCATATAATTAAATATCCTGTAGGATAGCCATTATATAAAGAATCGACTAAATCTCTAACATTTTTAGGTTTCCACACAAATGGTCTTTGAATTTCAGGAATAGAAATTTCGCCACTATTAATAAAGCCCAAAATATTATCGACTGAATATTGTGCTACAGAATATTTATTCACCATACTTCACAACTCCTTTTTCTTTATCCTATCACAAAAAGAAGAAATTTTAATATTTATAGCCTTAGTAGGCTATTGAAATTTTTGTAAAAACTTTAAAAATGATAATATAAAACAAAATGAGGAAATAAAGATGTACTACCCATACCAAGGATATTGTCCAGAATACTTACAAGCATTAGAACAAGATTTGCAAAAACATGTTTTCAAAAATTTATTGTCAAACTTAATGATTAATTCCGTACATCCTATAGAAAGATGGAAAGCTAAACATTTTTATGATGGGGTATTTGGTTTACTTGATATGGTAGATCCACCACAAACAGCAGATGGCAGAGCTTTGACATATGGAGCAAATGCATACAATTTATCAAAATATTTATAATTACTCCATTCCGAAGAATTCTTTTTCTATTTGTTTAACAAAATCTTCAGAGAGTTGACCGGTTGGTTTTTGGGTTTGGGTTTGTTCTTTGAGTTCTATTTTTACCAAGTCTGGCAGGTATTTTAGCAGATTTGTCAACGTATAATACTCAGACTGATTTACAGGCTTTTTGTTTTGCATATCTGTTGTGAGTTTTGACATCAGTTTTTCGGCAAAACTTTGCAGCTCTTTTGAAAAATTTTCTTTTGTCGCAAGTCTTTCTGCTCGTTTTCTATCCCATTCATATTTTTCTCGCCAATAAAAAAGTGTACGGCGAGAAACATTTAAGTTTTTATAAATTTCATCAACCGACAAATTGTCTTGTAAAAACAAGGTTTCAGCTTGTTTATAATATTTCATTTTACTCATTTTTAGTCCTCGAAAATTATTCTGTTCATACTAAATTCGTTCTTCTCATTAAGCCTCTTAACCTGAAAACTACAGCATTTTGAGACCAAGCCTTGCGACTTACAGTATTTCAAAAGCTGGTTGAGTTGTGTCAAAGTGTTTTTCAATCTTCTATGTCCTAAATTCCTAGTTTTGCAACTTGCATAAAAAGCTTTTATATCGTCAATTGTGATTTCTTGAACAACTTTGCCCTTAAAAAATGGCAAAATATTTATCCTAAAAATCGATTCATAAGTTTCGTAAGTCCTTTTGGTGCAAGTTGTTTTGGCATATTTTTCTAGAAAATATTTTACAGCTGTTTCAAAATTCAAGGGCGTATCGTTCAAAGCTTCAGCTGAAAATATCGCATAGTTGATTGTTTCTGCTTTTTCAGTGTATTTATAGTGTCCTCGTTCAAATGCTATTTTACCCTCGTTCAAAAGCTGTTCAAGTTCTGTTTCAAGGTCTGCCTCAGCTATCATTTCGATTTCGTCGAGTGTAAACTCACTCAATCGTTTCGCTAATTTTTCTATGTTCATAATAAACCTCTAATCGTTTCTAGCGTATATTCGGTTATTCTATTGTCTTTGGCGTAGGTTTCAAGTTGGTTAATAAGCTGGACGATTTGTCTAAAGCGATTGTATTTTGGGTGAATGTATTCAATGCTTTCAGTCGTAAACGGAATTTCCGAAAGGCTATCGAAAATCTGTTTTAAATCCGCCACGCTAAAAGTTTCAAACTTCACGATTTC
>JAZRJK010000047.1:0-12179 GCA_045645765.1 Candidatus Gastranaerophilaceae bacterium | reverse complement strand
TCCTGCTGGTTTTTTATTTCTTTCAACTGCTGAATAAGTATTTGCCATTTTGATTCTCTCTCTTTTTTATAACTCTTACATATATATAAAGTATATTCATTTTAAAAAATTGCCTTTTTAATTGGGTTTTGTTAAGTTTTGTAAAGATGAGTTTATTTTTAGGTAAATTTAATTCATGCTATAATACTCTTATGCTAGAAAATAAAACAATCTTAGTTGGTATAACTGGTGGAATTGCAGCATATAAAATATGCTCGCTTATTCGTTTATACAAAAAAGCTGGAGCAAATGTTAGGGTAATAGTAACCCCATCTGCATTAAATTTTGTAACTAAATTAACTCTACAAACACTTTCCAATAATGAAGTATATGTAGAAAATTTTGAGGTAGAAGAATTTAAGCCTGGACATATTTCGCTTTGTGATGATGCAGATATTTTTGTGATTGCTCCTGCTACAGCAAATACTATTTCTAAGATAGCAAATGGTATTTGTGATAATCTTTTATTATCTACAGCTTGTGCATTTCAAAAACCTTTTTTAATCGTTCCAGCTATGAACACAGGAATGTGGGAAAATAGTTTTTTACAAGAAAACATTGCTAAATTACAGGAGAAAGGCTATCATATATTAAATCCTGAATCAGGATTTCTTGCTTGTGGAACTAATGGTAAAGGTAGAATGGCTGAGATTGAAGATGTTTTTGATAAAACATTAGAGATCTTGACGCAAAAAAAGCTTTTAAAAGATAAAAATATTTTAATAACAGCAGGTGGTACAAAAGAAAAAATTGATCCCGTTAGATACATAACAAATTGTTCATCAGGGAAAATGGGGATTGCGCTTGCTGATTGTGCATATGAAATGGGGGCAAATGTAACATTGGTCTCAACATTCGAAGTAAAAAAGCCTTACAAAAATATTGTTACAGAGTCGGCTCAAGAAATGGAAAAGACTGTAAAATCTGAACTCCTAGATCAAGATTGTATTATTATGGCCGCAGCGGTAGCTGATTACAGGGTTAAAGAATATTCTAAAAATAAAATTAAAAAAGGCAGTGATAACAATTTACATCTTGAACTTGTTAAAAATCCTGATATTTTAAAAGATATTTCTGCAACAAATTCAAAAGCCAAAATTGTTGGATTTTGTGCTGAAAGCGAAAATTTATTAGAAAATGCAAAAGAAAAAATTCAAAAAAAAGGTTGTGATTTATTAATTGCAAACGACATTTCAAGAAAAGACATTGGTTTCTCATCTGATATGAATGAAGTTTACATACTTGATAAAAATCTAAAAATCAGTCATATTGAAAGAAATACTAAGCGTAATATCGCACAAAAAATATTGGAGAAGATTTTTGAATAAATACGAGATTGTAAAACGCATAGAAGAATTTGCACCACTAGAAACACAAGAATCTTGGGATGCAAGTGGCTGGATTGTTGATTTAGCTGAACCCATAGTAAATAAAGTATTGTTTGCTCTCACCGTAACAGAGGATATTCTTGAACAAGCTATAAAAAACGGATGTGATATGATTATTTCTCATCATCCAATGTTTTTTATACCTTGGAAATACCGTAATATTAATATTTACTGCGCTCATACTAATTTTGACAAAGCCAATGGCGGTACTACTGATATTTTATTAAAATCCTTACGTTTGGAAGCATATAAATATAATGATTTTGTTAGAGTTGCTAGCTTGGATCAAGAAATGAGTGTAGAATTTTTAAAACTAAAATTATTACCAGTGTCCCCTCGTTTAAGAATTGTTAATAATCAAAAAGTCAAAACAATAAAAACTATTGGTTTTTGTGCAGGCTCGGGTAGTGAATTTATTGAAAACACCCCTTGTGATGCTTTTGTTACAGGAGATTTAAAGTATCATACGGCAATTGAAACTCATAAGGTAATATACGATATTGGGCATTTCGAAAGCGAAATTTTATCAATAAATTTTCTAAAAGAACTTACTCAAGTTGGTGACAAGGGGATTATAGCGAATGAAGAAAGCCCTTTTAACTAGTTTTTTTGTTTTATTAACAACATTGGCTGTTTTTGCTTATGAAACAGTTATTATTAAATTCCCTGAAAATGAAGTTTGGGGTAAAGTTTATTATAAAAAGCAAGGTTTTGAATCGATTTTACAATATGTACCTCGCGGACAAACTCAAAAGAATTGGAATCGCGCAATTATTATCCATTCTTACGAAAATGTTGGATACCCTATAACTGTTTTTATGGCTAATAACATAGCAATGATGGCGAAAAACAATCCGACAGCACCATATAAATATTTGAAGCTTAATGACAATGATTGTGTTGCAGGAAGGTGTACTAAAGATTATAAAGATGTAAAGGCTCAATGTGAATTTTTTAGAGCAACACGTGCTCATGGAGGAATTATTAGCATACATTACATAAATAAAGATAAAGACGATTTTATGCGCAATTATCAAAAATGGTATGAAATCATTCGCAAAGCTAAATTTATGAATACTTATTGGAGAAATGACAGAATTTTGAATAAATCTGAATTTTTTGAACTTTGGTAGTGTGGTAAAAATCGTTAGTATGCAATTTTATTAAAAATTTAGACAAAATTCTGTATAAAATCTAAATAATATAATTTTATACAACCCCTTGGGCAATCATTGCTTCTGCCAATTTGCTAAACGCAGCTAAATTTGCACCTGCTACATAATTTCCAGCACAACCATATTTCTCTGCACTTTCTTTACAAGAATTAAAAATATTTACCATAATTCTTTCAAGCTTAGCTTCAACTTCTTCAAATGTATAATAATACCTCATACTATTTTGAGACATTTCGATTGCAGAAGTCGCAACACCACCCGCATTAGCTGCTTTGGCTGGAGCTACTAAAATTTTATTTTCTAGGAAATAATCTGTAGCTTCTTGGGTACAAGGCATATTTGCGCCTTCACCAATAGCTATAACACCATTTGCAACAAGAGCTTTTGCAGAATTTAAAGAAACTTCATTTTGAGTTGCACAAGGTAATGCAATATCTACTTTAATTTCCCAGATAGGAGAATCTGTGCTTGTTTTTTCTGTATAAACTGCGTCATAGTGTTTTCTTAAATATTCACTAATTCTTCCGCGTTCTACTTCTTTAATTTGTTTTACCAAATCCAAATCAATTCCCTTTGGATCATAAACACATCCATTTGAATCACTCATTGCAATAACCTTTGCTCCATGAGCCATGGCTTTTTCTGCTGCATAAATAGCAACATTTCCAGAACCAGAAATTGCAACAGTTTTGCCTTCAAAACTATTTTGATGAGCCTTGAGCATTTCTCTTACATAAAAAATTAATCCATAACCTGTAGCTTCTTTTCTTGCTAAAGATCCGCCATAAGAAATAGCTTTACCTGTTAACACTCCACCTTCATAAGCATTTCTAATACGTTTATATTGTCCGAACATATAACCAACTTCTCTAGCTCCGACTCCAATATCGCCAGCTGGAACGTCAACATCTTGACCGATATGACGATAAAGTTCTGTCATAAAGCTTTGGCAAAAATGCATAATTTCGTTATCAGATTTTCCCTTTGGGTCAAAGTCGCTTCCACCTTTGCCTCCACCAATAGGAAGTCCTGTTAAAGCATTTTTAAAAATTTGTTCAAAACCTAAGAATTTCATAATACTTTGGTTTACACTTGGGTGAAATCTCAAACCACCTTTATATGGTCCAATTAAAGAACTATACTGGACTCTATATCCGCGATTTACTTTAATTTCGCCTTTGTCATTAACCCAAGGCACTCTAAAAGTTATAATCCTTTCAGGCTCAGTAATTCTTTCTAAAATAGCTAGTTTTTCATACTCTGAATGTTTATCTAAAAGAGGCTCTACTGTAGCTAAAACTTCTTTAACGGCTTGTAAATATTCTGGTTCATTTGGGTTTTTTGCTTCAATTTCAGAAATAACTCTATTTAAATATTCATTCATCTTCTAACATACTCCATTATTGTATTGTAATCTCTTTTATACAATAATAGAGTTGTTTTTTCAAGATTTTTTTTATAATTATAAACCTCTTGCACTTTTTAATGCTTGAATAATTATATTCCTTGCATTCAAAGCTTCATCATGTGTAAGTGGTTGGACGCCTTCAAGCGGGTATTTCAAACCCAAATTTTCATATTTAGGAACAGCCATATCATGATAAGGTAATACATCAAGGGCTTTAATGTTTTTCAATCCAGCTAAAAATTCTCCTAAACGTACTAGATATTCTTCATTGTAGGTAATACCTGGGACTACAACGTGTCTAATCCAAGTTGGAATATTTTTTTCTGAAAGATATTTTGCAAAATCCAAAATTGCTTTATTAGAATGCATTGTAAGCTTTTTATGTTCTTCATCATCAATGTGTTTAATATCAAGCATTACCAAAGATGTATACTTTAACAAGTCGTCAATTTTACCTGTATTTGTTCTATTAAATAATAAACCTGAAGTGTCCAAAGCGGTATGAATACCTCTTTCTTGAGCTTTTTTAAACAATTCCGTTACAAAATCTATTTGCACCAAAGGCTCACCACCTGTTACAGTAATTCCACCTGTACAAAACTCTTTAACTCCATCATATTGTGTTAAAATTTCTTCAACAGTTTTTAAATTATCTGTATTATACTCCCAACTATCAGGGTTATGACAATATTGACAACGTAATGGGCAACCTTGAGTAAATATAACAAAGCGAATTCCTGGGCCATCTACTGTGCCGCAACTTTCTATTGAATGTATTTTTCCTAATATTTCTGACATAAATTTACCTCTTGTTTATATTTTATTATAAACGAGAAGTTTTAGCATTTGAATAAATAAATACCAAAGTGTTTACTATAAATGTCATAATACCATTATATGGATTAAATTTTATATCTTTTTCAGCTTTAATTGCATTAAAATCAAGATTTTCACCGTAATTATATTTTTCTAGTAATGCATAGAAGCCTTTTACACTCTGCAATTCTTTGCAGGAATTATAATAATCTCTTAAAGATTTTTTCTTTTCGGGTTTGAACTCTGGAGAAGATGCGATATTATCACAAAGCATACTTCTTAAATTATTCTTTTTGCCACTTTCTGTATGATGAACCGAGTTTTTTCTGTGGAAATTTGATACGAATGATTTTGGGCAACCAAGAATATATAATATCAACTTGTCTAAATCGTGAGTGATACTATCTATTGAATTTTTTCCAAACAATTCTCTTTCGATTAATGCAAATATTATTTTGTGATCAAAGGTGTGTTGAATATTTTTCTTATAATTTTGAATATAATTCAAGGACTTTGTTTTTATTTTATTAATATAACTTAAAAGACCAGTCGCACTTTTTCTCGCAACTGGTCCTTTTGTCATTATATCTTCGCACAAATCCACGTTAAAACTTCTTTTAACTTTGGCTGATAAGTGCGTACTAACTCGCTCTAATACTCTTGAGGTATTTTTTACCCCCTGAAAATGAATCGTCTCTATTTGTGACGAAGTAATAAAATAATAAGGGTTTGTTTTACACTTTATGTCCATAATTAATTCTATCACTATAAAAACAAAAAGCAATAGTAAAAAAAAAATAAAAATAAAACCATATGTTTATACTAAACTACATAGATGATACTCATCTTTTTTGACTACACTTTTTATCGTAGATTTTAAAAAATAATCGGCATGGTCTAAATTTCCATGGCCGCATGGGTTAGAGTCTATTTTCTAGACCATATGGTCTAAACCCTTATATTAACCATTAATGATTGAAAATTGACCTTGTTATTGATGAAACCATCCTCTATTAGGAGGTAATATACATAGTGTAGAGGAAGAAAATAATACAACAATTTATATAAATAGGGGAGAGAAGAGAGTATGAGACGCGAATTTAAGAAAAAATCAAAAGTATTACTTATTGATGACAATTATGAGCATTTAGTTGGTATTAGAGAGCTTTTGAATCTTGAAGGTACTTTTGATGTTGTTGGTATCGCAACAAATGTTACAGTTGGTTTGAATTTGATAAAAAAGTATCAACCAGATTTGGTTCTTTTAGATATGAATATGCCTGAGAGAGATGGTCTACAAGGCATTATGGAAATTGCAAAATTGGATTTAGGTACAAAAGTTTTAGCTCTTTCTGGATATGATGATGCAGATTTGATTTTTAGAGCTATGAAGATAGGTGCTAAAGGTTATGTTTTAAAAACTATGGCATCAGCTCAACTTATTTATGCAATTGAAGAAGTCCTTAATGGAAAAATTTATCTTCCTTTAGCGTTATCAAGTAAATTCTTTGAGTATTTCCAACAATCTTTCAAAGAAGAAACTTCAAAACAAGAATCAGAAGAAGAAAATCTATTGTCTTATCTAACTCAAAGAGAAGAAGAAGTTTTAGAATTGTTGACTCAAGGTATTACATATAAAGGTGTTGCTAATAAATTATTTATTTCTGAAACAACTGTAAAAACACACGTAAATAATATTTTCCAAAAATTGCAAGTAAATGATAGAACCCAAGCTGTTCTTTATGCAATTAATAATGGTTTTTTAACTAAAAAAGTAAAACTCAGTGTATAGGAAGGAGTAGTTAATAAGTGTTAAATTAATAAAAATCAAAACTTATTAACTTAATAATTAAATGAAAAAAATAGTAAGACAGCAGAATTATTTAAAAGAATTAATAGAATCTCAAGGAAACAGATTCTTAACTCGTTCTGCTTTAAAATGTTGGATAAGATCTGCTGTCGAACCTTTGTTGGACGCTCCTGAAGCAGGTGTCGTTCTTTATAGGATTCAAAATAAAGACGAGTTTAAAGGGCTTCTTAAAAGGTTAGAATTTTCAGAAGTCGAAACTCATAGTTTTACTGATGATTCTAAAAATTTGGTTGAAAAAGTTTGGGCTAAGACAGAGTTTTTATGTGTTTTGACGCACAGGTATGTTTCTATTCTTGTTTGGGATAATAGAACTGGAGATGAGAATACTGTTCGTTATTACTCTCAATATAATTCAAAGCTTCAACATGAAGTTCTTGATATTATAAAGAGAAATTCTAGAGTAGACATTGCTCAATTTCAAGAAAAATTTAATCCAGATAGGCGTGACAATATTCTATTAAATGCATCTATAAGAAGGCTTCTTGATAATATGGATGAGGCAACCAATGATGCTGTTTTAGGTTATGCAGAACAAAGTGTGGAAACTCTTGTAGATTCAGATTATGCGCAAAAAAAAGCTCGAGTACTAGCTCATGAAATAAGAAATCAGCTTTCTATTTGTGATTTGTATACAGAGATTATTCGTAAATATACAGAAGCTGGTAATTCAGAAGGAGTTTTACAAGCATTAAAAATAATAAATAAATCTTTAAAAATGGCTAATAATTCACTTATGGCCTTGAAAACAAAAGAAACAAACAATTTGGTTTCACTCTCTTTAAAAGAAATTGTTGAAACAGCAGTTGAACTTTCGCAAGTTTATTTAGATGGTAAAAATATCGAGTTTCAAATTGAGAATAAAGAAGTTATTCAAATTATTGCTGATTCTGATAAACTCATTGCTGTGTTAATTAATTTAGTAAAAAATGCATCAGAAGCTTTTGGGTTAGAGGAAGATGCCCTTAAAAATGATAGGTATATAAAAATTAAGACTGATAAAGATGAGAATTCCGCAATTATTTATGTTTCAAATAATGCCGATGGAATTAAAGAGCCTGAAAAAATATTCAATGAAGGTTTTAGTACAAAATCTTCAGGAAACGGTTTAGGGCTCTGGATTTGTAAAAAATCTCTAGAAGAAATGGCTGGAGAATTAGAACTTTCTCGTTCAACAGAAGATTATACAGAATTTACTATAAGATTAGGGATAGGAGGGTAAAAGATGGATTTAATTACATCAAGGACTATGGACATCCTTCATCTTGGTATGAATGGTCTTATGGAAAGGCAACAAGCTATATCTTCTAATATCGCAAACGTTATGACTCCTGATTATCAGAGAAAAGAAGTTGCATTTGAAAGTCAGCTCGCAGAAATTATTGAAAGAGAAGATTTAAAAGACTATATAAAGGGGCAGAATAGTATTAAATACGTTCCGCCAAATGTAGATGTATTTACTGGAGAAGTCCATACATATAGAACGCCTTCCATGCAAGAAAAAGCGTATCTTATGACAAATTCTTGCGAGGATTTTAAACCTCAATATGTAACAGATGTCTATAGTGGTTCAAACTCAGATGGAAACAACGTTGAATTAGAACGAGAAATGATGGATTTATCAAAAACCGGTACAAAATATCTTGTACTATCAAACTTGGCAAGAAGACAGTTCCAAAGCTTGTCTAATGTAATAAAAGGACAGTAAAACAAAGACGCTAAGGGATTAAGGCGTTAAGACGTTAAGTACAAAACGTAAAGAATTTAAAGCCTTAATGACTTAAAGCCTTAAAGACTTGAGAGGAAATTATGAGTTTTAACATATTCGATATAGCTGGTTCAGGCATGACGGCACAAAGAGTAAAAATGGATACTATAGCAAGTAACATTGCTAATATTCATACTACAAGAAATCCTGATGGTTCAAAAGGTGTTTATGTAAAAAAAGATGTTTCTTTTAGAACAATTTATGAAGAATCTGTAAATAGAGGTTTTTCAAACTTCCAGAGCAATAATCCAGATGCTCAATTTGATCCTAAAACGGGCAATCTTTTAATAAATGCTAATATTGCACTTAATCAAGGCTTGGTTACTGGTGGTGTTCAAGTTGAACAAATTTATGAACGCGAGGATGGTATAAAAACAGTTTATGATCCATCTCATCCTGATGCAGATGAAGACGGGTATGTTGATTTACCAAATGTTAATATTGTAGAAGAAATGGTTGATATGATAGCTGCATCAAAAGCTTACGAAGCAAACGCAACGGTTGCAGAAAACGTTAAATCAATGATGCAAAGCGCAATGAATATTTAGGAGTAAATATAGAAAATGAGTATGGAATTTTCAACAGCGATAGACGGATTTAATAGTGAATTTAGTTTAAATGCAATAAAAAATTATAATCAGTATCTTCAAAAACAAGATGCATTTGATTTTGATGCAGAAGCTACAGAGTTTTCAAAAGCATTGGATGCTGCTTCAAAAGCAATGCCATTAAAGGATAAAAATGATCCGACAGGATTAGGTTCTTTTGCTGAACAAATAGGAAGAAGCTTAGGAAGTGGCTTGAACGCTGTTAATGCAGCTAAGTTGCACTCTGAAAGATTAGAAGAAGATTTGGCTATGGGTGGACCAACCAGCATTCATGAAGCAATGATTGCAGCAGAAAAAGCTGAATTAAGCTTGCAAATGGCAACTCAAATAAGAAATAGAATTCTGAGTGCTTATACCGAAATTAATTCTATGGCTTTATAATTTATTTTCACCAAAACGCTTTAGGCATCATTCGTTCATAAAACCAAATCTCAACGTTATCATAACTTGCACTAAATTCTTTCGCTAAGTTATTAGGAACCCCAATGGCTATTATCGGAATATTAATTTGGTTAGATACTTTTTTTAATTTTTCATATCCGTTTATAATATCTTCTTTTGTAGTTTCATCTCCAAAATGAGTATTGGAAATAAATCCGGCAAACTTTTTCCAAGGACGTTTTTCTAAACCTTCCGAAAATGTTACATATTCAATAATGTTTTCTACAGTAGAAGTTTCAAACTTAGAAGTATTTACAACAAGATATATTCTTAAATCATTTTCTTTATCAATATCAGTAATAATATCTAAAATATCCAGTCCACCTGCTCCGTATCCGACATCAATTACAATTTCTCCGTCGTTTTTAAGGCAATTAATTTGTGCAGGAGTAACATAACTTGCGGCTTCACCAAGCCCAAAATTGTCAGGCTGAGTTATAACATGAATACCAAAGTTCTCAAGCTCTTTTGCAATTGGGCGCAAAGTATAAGCTGGTTCTACTGAATCTAAATCAACAAGCGTGATTTGCTTGCCTTGCTCAACAAGGTGTCTTGCTCTATTTAAAGCTGTTTCAGATTTGCCGCTTGCGTAAGCTCCCGCATAGACTTCTACTGTTCGTGTCATATTCACCTCTTGGTAAAGTTCCTTATTTTATTTAACATTTTTTTAAATGTTAGATTTTTCATTTTTTATTTTATCAAAAATTCTGGAAACAGTCATTGTACTTATACCTTCTTTCTGGGCAATTTCAAAATTTGATAATCCTAGCTCTTTCATTCGCATCACTCTTGCATTTCTCTCTTGTGTTCTTGCCATTTTTGCAGTTATAACGCCTTTTTGACAATTTAAACCAAATTTCTCTGCTATTTTTCGAACAGCTGTTAATGACAATCCCATTATTTCTGCAACATTTTCTCTTGCCACTCCTGATTTTAGCAAAGATAATATGCATTTATTCCTTTCGTCAATGTTTTCAAACTTTAATCCATTATCAAGCTTAAAAGGTTCTCTTACATATTTTTTGAGCAATAAATCCCCATCTTCTGACTTTAGCTTATGCACAAATTTTCTTATTGTCGTTTCTGATAATCCAGTTATTTTAGTAATATCACTTATTGCAATGCCTTGCATTAACAATTCCTTTAATTGTTGATTTCTCTTTTCAATTTTTAACATATAGTCTGTCTTTGCACCTACTTGACAATTAAAACCCAATTTATTTGCTATTAATTTGACAGTATCTTGTGACAGACCCATTTTTATAGCCACCGCTTCACGTGTCATACCTTGTTTTAATAATTTAATAATAGTTTGATTTCTTTCTAAAGTTTTTCTTCGAGGGTTTGTATTTTTAACAATATTATTTATTGTATTATTTTTTGATTTAAAATTAAAAGTTCGATTATGCGTAGTCTGATTGTATGTTCTAAAATATATATACATAAGTTCTCCTTGTATTTGAATATAAAACCAGTAAAAATTAATCTTGCTATCTTTTTAAAACCAAAAAATTTAGGTGCATTAATATAACGCACCTAAACTATAAAATATTTATCTATTAGATGTTTACCCTTGAATATCTTTAACAGATAAAGCGATTCTGTGTTCTTGTGGAGTGAATTTTTTGATTAATACATCAACTTCAGCACCAACTTTGAACATATTGAATGGGTTAACATTTTCATCAGACATTTCTGCAACTGGTAATAAAGCTTCAACACCTGGGAAAATATTAATAAAAGCACCGAAAGTAGTAACTTTATTTACAATACCTTTAACAACTTGACCTTCTTCAAATTGACCTTCAATTTGTTGCCAAGGATTTTCACCCATTCTCTTAAGTGATAATGAAATTCTTTTTAATTCGTTATCAATTTTAATGATTTTAACTTCAATAGTGTCGCCTAAAGTTAAAACATCAGAAGGGTGTTTAATTCTTTGCCAAGAAATTTCAGAAATTGGTAATAAACCATCGATACCGTTGATGTCAACGAAAGCACCGAAATCAGTAATTCTTACGACATTACCTGTAACGATTTGATCTTCAGCAAGTGAAGAAAGTACATTATCAACAACTTGATCTCTTTGCTCAGCAACAGCTTGTCTTTGAGAAAGAATAAGTTTGTTTTTCTTAGGATCTGCTTCAAGAACTTTAACTTCGATTTTTGTATCAACAAGACCTTCAAAAGGAGTGCCTGTTCTCAATTGAGAAGAAGGGATGAAACCTTTAAGATCTGCAATATCAACAAGAACTCCGCCTTTAACAGTTGAAACAACTTTAGCAAGGATTGTGTCACCTTGGATTTTAGCATCATTAAGTTGTGCCCAAGCTTGAGCAAATGCAATTCTCTTAAGAGAAAGAAGCATTGAATCATCATTGTTTTCTTCTTTTAATACGTAAAATTCTCTTACTTCACCGATTTCTAATTCTTCGATGTCGCTAGAAAGTTCTTTGTTAGATAAAAAAGCTTCCATTTTAGCACCTTTAACGCTGATTAGGTAACCTTCTGATTCTTTTTTGATTACTGTACCTTCTACGATGTCAGCAACGCTATTTGATTTAGCAAAGCTTTCTTCTAGAAGTTGTTCAAATTCGTCTAATAATTGTGTCATTTTTCTATTTTCCTTTCTTTATTTGATTAACAACTTTATTTATTATGTTTTCAGG
>JAZRJK010000046.1:0-15962 GCA_045645765.1 Candidatus Gastranaerophilaceae bacterium | reverse complement strand
TGATAGCAATGATTTAGAAAGAGAAAGGGGAATCACAATTCTTTCTAAAAACATTTCTATTGATTATAAAGGTACAAAAATTAATATTGTAGATACACCAGGTCACGCAGATTTCGGTGGTGAAGTAGAACGTGTGCTTGGTATGGTAGACGGTGCATTATTAATCGTTGATGCAGCTGAAGGGCCAATGCCTCAGACAAGATTTGTGCTTTCAAAAGCGTTAGAATTAGGAATTAGAATTATTGTTGTATTAAATAAAATTGATAAACCAGCAGCAGATCCAGATGCAACTCTAGATAAAGTTTTTGATTTATTCACAGAACTTACCGATAGAGAAGATTTAATTGATTTTCCATATATGTATGCAAGTAGTTTAAATGGTTTTGCTATAAAAGATTTAAATGATGAGAAAAAAGATATGATTCCATTATTAGATTGTATTATGGAAAATATTGCTGAGCCTCCAGGAGATGCAACTAAACCTATGCAATTTAGAGCAACAACTCTTGATTATAATGAATATGTAGGAAGAATTGTAATTGGTCGTGTTGTGAATGGTGTTATAAAATCTCAAGATCAAGTTGCTTGGATTAATGCAGAAGGTGTTGTAAACAAGGGTAAAATAACTAAATTATTTGGATTTAAAGACTTAGGTCGTGTTGAAATTAATTCAGCAGAAGCTGGTGATATTGTTGGTATTGCAGGTTTTTCTGATATTCAAATTGGTGAAACGCTTTGTGATCCAAATAACATTGAAGCGTTACCTTTAATAAAAGTTGATGAACCAACTTTGCAAATGAATTTTTCTGTAAATGATAGCCCTTTTGCTGGTCAAGAAGGTAAGTTTGTAACATCTCGTCAGTTAAGAAAAAGACTTTATGATGAGTTAGAAAAAAATGTTTCTTTAAGAGTTGAAGATACTGATTCTACAGATTGTTTTAAAGTTAGTGGTCGTGGTGAATTACATTTAGGTATATTAATTGAAACTATGCGTAGAGAAGGATTTGAATTCCAAGTATCAAAACCAGAAGTTATATTTAAAGGTGAAGGCGAAAATTTAGAAGAACCATTTGAGAATCTTCTTGTAGATGTTCCTGAAGAATATGCAGGTTCTTGTATTGAAAGACTTTCCGGCAGAAAAGCTAATATGTTAGAAATGAGTAATGCAAATGGAAGAACTAATATGAGGTTTTCAATCCCAGCAAGAGGGTTAATAGGTTTTCGTTCTGAGTTTATTCGTATGACTCGTGGTGAAGGTATTATGTATCATACATTTGATGAATACAAATCTTATGCTGGTGATATTCCAAAACAAAGAAGTGGTTCTATTTTAGCTCACGAACAAGGTGAAGCAATTCCTTATGCATTAGCTCAATTTGAGGACAGAGGAGTTTTCTTTGTAACACCTAAGACAAAAGTTTATAGAGGAATGATTATTGGAGAAGGTAATAGGCCTCAAGATATTGTTGTAAATATTTGTAAGACTAAAAAATTAACAAATATGAGAAGCGCAACAGCTGATGTTATGGTGACTTTACAAGCTCATAAAGAAATGACTCTTGAAGAATGTTTAGAATACATTGCGGAAGATGAGTTAGTTGAAGTAACTCCTGAAAACGTAAGAATGCGTAAACAAGATTTAGTTAAATTTAAAAGTATTTAATAATAATTTCACTATAAAAAGAGGATGTTTAAAGTAAAACATCCTCTTTTTTTTGTTAATGTATAAAATTTGTCATAATAACTTCTTCTTGTTTAGGAGGTTCAATTCCACATTCTTTTCCAGCTTTTATGCATTTTAAAGTCCAAGCAAAGTTTCGAGCAAGAAATCGCATGTTTTGTAGACCTTCTAAATCTTGTTTTACATCATCAGGAGTTTTTCCATGAACCATATTCCAATATCTTCCTGAAATTAAAATCATTTGATTAATTGTAAAATATTTATTTAACTGGTCTAAGGTAGCAGTTGTTCCTGCTCTACGTGCGCTTGCAATAGATGCACCAGGTTTATGTGGAAATATTTTTCTACCTGAACGAGAAGCGCTATAAAATGCTCTATCAAGAAATGCAACTGTTGCACCTGATGATGATGCATAATGAACAGGTGAGCCAATGATATATCCATCAAAATTTTCTGCAAGTTTTACAAATTCATTTACTTTATCATCAATTACGCATTTCCCTAATTTTGTACAAGCTCCGCAAGCTTTACAAGAGGCTATAGGTTCTTGACCAACATGATAAATAAAAGAATCAATACCTTCTTCTTTAAGCGTATTTGCGATTTCTTTTAATGCAGTATAGGTACAACCTTCAGCATTTGGTGATCCGTTAAATAAAAGAACTTTCATATAATCTCCTTTTTTAAGATATTTTAGCTGTATTTTTAAAAATTGTTCTATCAAATTCGTTAAAGTTTTTGATTATTCCATCAATACCTTCAATTTTTTTATAAAATTCAATAGGTTCAAGTGATGCTATTGCAATAATTTTACCTATACCAGCTCCTTGTGCAGATTTGATACCTGCAATTGCATCTTCTATAACAACACAATCACTTGGTGCCAAATTAATTTTATCTGCAGCTATTTTGAAAATATCAGGTGCTGGTTTCCCTGGAATTCTTCCATCTGAATATACAATTTTATCTATATCAAACCAGTTTTCTAAATGAAATTCTTTTATGTAAAATTCTACATTATCCCACTCAGACATTGTAGCAATTGTTCTAGGAATATTATTTTCTTTTAAATAATCTAAAAATTCAATGGCTCCAGGTGCAAGTTTAAAGTTTTCTGGGTCTAAAAGGCAACGTTTTCTGTATAAGGCTTCTTTTTCTTTTCCATATTTTTCAACCATTTCTTTTGTTGGTTTTTTACCTATTGCATATTCAATAATATCTTCATTTGTGTGACCAAACATTTTATCACGCATTTCTTCATTGGTGAATTCTATCCCACGTAAAAGCTTTGAATATTCTCGCCAAGCATCATAATGTAGTTGTGAATCCCAATATAATGTACCATTAAAATCAAAAATTATGCCTTTCATAAAAATAGCTCCTTAATTTAGTTAGTTCTATATTAACTTAAATTGTACTTTGCGTAAATATTATGCTAAAATTATTGGTATGAAGTTTAATTTTAATAGAGCAAGCATAAATTATATTCAAATTACTTATAAACTTTCAGATTCAACTTTATGTTCTTGTAAAACAAGCTTAAGGGATGCTGATGACAAAACAGTTATATTATCTTGCAAGTTTGATGATGAATTGAAATTAACTTCAAATACCGAAGTTGTCATGGATATTGTATGTAATGACGGTCTTTATCGTGCTAAAACTAGGTTAAAATATACTACTAAAGAATCACCATATTTATATTTATTTTTAGAAAACCCAAGTGATATTGTATATCAACAAAATAGAGAGTTTTTCCGTGTAGAAGAAGTTTTTGAGTGTTTATGCATAATCAAAGAAAATGGTGAGTTAAGACAGTATAAGTCTGAAACAATAGATATTTCAGCTAATGGTGTAAGTTTATTATTTACAAGTAAAATTGTTGTGGAAAATCCTGTAAATCTTATACTTAAAATTAATAATAAAGAATTACGAATTACTGCAAGACTTGTTAGAACAGAAAATTATGGAAAATTTTATAAAATATCTTTTACTTATACTAAAATTTTAGAATCAGATAGAGATTATATTTCTCAATATTGTATACAAAAGCAATTAATTGAGCGCAGAAACCTTTTAAAATAAAGTCATCTTTACATTTTGTTACAAAAGCGCAATTTTTCATGACTTTTTGTTTTTCATGTAATAGATGTGTGTAACCTTAGGAGGTTTTTAAAAATGACAAGTATTAGCCCTATTTCTTTCCGTGGTGTTGGTGGTGAATCAGCAGGTTCAATTGCATATAGAAATAACAAGCCAGAACAGCCTACAGAAACCAAGCCTATAAATTTTCGTGGTAATGGAAGTGAATCAACTGGTTCTATAGCATATACTAGAAACAATAAGCCAGAACAGCCTGTAGAAACTGATACTGTAAATTTCCATGGTAATGGAAGTGAATCAACTGGCTCTATTGCCCATAAAGACAAGCCGACAGAATGTCCTAACTGTGGAACACAATTAAGCTTTAAAGGTAAATATAATAATGAAGATAAAAAAGGTGTTTCAGCTGTTGGAGTTATTGCAAGTTTAGCAGCATTGACTGCAGCTACAATTATTGGTTTAGGATATGCTCATAAAACAGGTCAATTTACAAAACTAGGTGATAATTGGTTTGGACAAGCAATGAAAAAATTAGAACCTGCAGGCCAAAAATGTCATGAATGGTGTGGAGCTGTTAAGAAAACAGGTCTAGAATGGTGGGGCAAACTAAAAGGTTCTTCAAAAAAAGATTAGTTTTTTAGTCGAAACCAATTAACAAATTTGTTGAAAAGGGTATCCTGTGGGATGTCCTTTTTTTCTAATTCAGGGTCAAAAGTTATATCGTCTTCGTTTTTGTCATTACTAAATTCGAATAGATCGTTTTCTGGCTCGTCTTTTCGTTTTTTACCTTGTTGCATATACATGCCACCACCACCCATGCCTCCGCCATCTTTGTAAGCAGCCTGAGCTTTAAATTGGTTGATACTATTGTTTCCAAAATCAAAAGACATAACGTTGCCTCAGGATTTGTACATTGCATGTATATTATAAACTATTTTTGAAAAAATACTAGTGTATTTATTAAAAAAGGGTTCTTATTTTATATAAGAACCCTTTAAAAAATAGATTAGATTCTATTGTGCCATACACCGCCAGTTCTATCTACTAGAGCGTCATAGCAAGACCAAAATCTAAAAATACCAGTTAAACCCAATACGGCGTGAGTTATATTTTTTTCTTTTGGGTTTTCATTAATTAATTGTCCAATACCAGGCCAAACTAATAATGATAATGCTGCAGCACCTACAGAACGTCCTGAAATTTCACCAGGTCTTCCTTCTGTAGCAAAAGCAGGAGTAACCATTGATAACATTGTTAATAAAACTAATGCTGATAAAATCTTTTTCATAATCTTCCTCCTATACTATTTTATAATTTTTGGGTTACCCACAATAAATGGTAGCCAAATTGAGTTTTTACTGGATCAGAAACTTCTCCAACATTGCCATTAAATGCTGCGTTTTCAAAAGGTTTAACCATTTGACCACGTCCAAAACATCCTAAAGAACCACCGTTTCTTCCAGACGGGCAAGTTGAATAAATTCTTGCATAATATTTAAAATCTTCATAAGATTTAATTTGACTTTTAAGTTTAATTGCATCCATTTCTGTTGGAACTAGAATATGACTTGCACAAACTTGTGTAATTTCTTTTGCTTGTGCATTAATACAAGCAAAAACAACCAAAAATAAAACTCCCAATAATTTTTTCATATAAATCTCTCCTATCGTGGATTTATTATCTCATATATTAAAAATTTGGGCAACTATCTTATTAGATAAAAAGTAAAGCGACAACTTTTGAAAAATTGTCGCAAAATTATGTGTGTGTATTATATTATAGAAATCTTTTACACAAGAGTGTTTAATTGTTCAATGTGTGTTCTTGAAACTTCAGGCATTTTGAACATATTAAATGTTCTGTATAATTTGTAACCTAAAGCAACAATTGGGTTTGTATCAACTGAATCAGCTTTTTTTGCATATTCTTGGCTTTGTTGGAATTTAACAGATGCGTTTGGATCTCTTAACATAAGAATTGCATTTTCTGAATTAGTTTCTCTTGTTCTTTTATTTTCTCTAAAATTTATATTTGTTATCTTGTTTATTCTCATAATATCACCTCCGGTGAACTTCTTTTTATTAAGTGTTGAACTTACACTTCATTCAACACTTTTATTATGCAACATATACAAATTTTTGTCAAGAGGGGTTGTTAAGTTTTGTAACAAAGCCTCAAAAGCTCTCAATACAAGAGTTTAGAGATAAAGTGTTAAAAGTACATTTAAAAAATAGCCTAAGAGGTTATTAGCCATGTGTATATATTAAAATTTTTAAATTTTTTTTCAAAAATATTAGGTTATGTTATTATTATATAGAGGAGAAGGCTGTGAAGAATTTAGAAAAAAATAATAAAAGTAAAATTTTTTCAGAGCGTTTGATGTGGTTGCAGGTAATTTTTGCATTTCTTATAACTACATTCCTTTTGTATCTTTTTTGTATTCAAGTTTTAGATATAAAAGAATATCGTACTAAAGCTAAAAAACAACGTAGAGCTAGTGCATTTGTAATGCGTGGAAATATATATGATAGGAATGGTATCAAGCTTGCTACGGATACGGTGTATTATGATATATTTGCGCGTAAAGCTGATTTTATGCATACTCCTGAGGAACTTGCAAAACTACTAGCTCCTATATTAAAAATTTCACCAATTAATTTAGTTGAAAAACTTAAAATGGATGTTCCTTTAGTGTCTTTGAAAAAAAATGTTGATAGAAAGACTCGTGATGCAATTGCAAAATTAAATTTGCGAGAAATTCCTATGGATAAAAAAAGTATTAGAACATATCCTCAAGGAACATTAGCGGCGCATGTGTTGGGATATTATAATTTTGATGCTGATGTTGCTTCAGGCGTTGAAGAAACTGCTAGAGATAAACTTGAAAGTGTTTCAAAAGGTGCTAATTATGAAATGACACCTAAAGGAAAGGTTATATATAATATTTCGACAGACCCAATTGCTGCGACAAAGCCAATTAAGGGTAAAGACGTAACTTTAACTATTGATGCAGCTGTTCAGCACGTTTGTGAAAAAGCTTTGATGAAAGCAATTGAAAAATTCAAAGCTTTTAGAGGTGCAGTCATTGTAATGAACCCTCGTAATGGAGAAATACTAGCTTATGCGGTTTACCCTTATTTTGATCCAAATAATTTTAAAACAGCGACATATTTTCAGACAAAAAATTGGACTTTAACTGATGTTTTTCCTCCAGGTTCTACATTTAAAACAATTACAGTAGCATCTGCGATGGAACTTGAACGAATAAATAAAAATACAAGAGTTAATGATACAGGTAAAATTAAAGTTGGTTGGTGGACAATCAAAAACTATGATTACAATAAACACCCAAATCCAGGTTGGATTGATTTAGTTTATTTATTTCAACACTCAAGTAACGTTGGTTCTGTTTTAATTGCCCAAATGATGAATAAACATGAATATCATGACATGCTTAAACGCTTTGGTTTTGGTGAAAAAACAGGAATTGATTTACCTGGTGAATCAATAGGTATTTTAAAGCCTGCTAATAAATGGGATTCTTCTGATCATGCTTCAATGAGTTATGGGTATGGTTCATCAGTAACAGCAATACAAATGGTATCAGCTGTATCAGCAATAGCAAATGATGGAGTTCGAGTAACTCCTCACGTTATTAAATATTCTCCAGAAGAGGAAGCGATAAAGATTAAAAAAACAAGAGTTATGACTCCTGAACACGCACGTGCAGTAACTGATTTATTGACAGCGAGTGTTAATAATGGAAAATCATTGATAAAATCAGATAGTTATAATATTGCTGCAAAAACAGGAACTTCAATAAAGCCAAAGGAAAATGGTGCTGGTTATACAAATAAACTGTATACATCTATTGTTGGTTATTTACCATCAAGTGATCCACAAGTTTTAATATATGTTATAGTAGATTCAGCGCAAGGTGCAGAAATTTGGGGTAATACCGTTGCAGCTCCAATTTTCAAAGAAATTTCTACGCAAGTAACACATATTTTGAATTTACAACCAGATAAAATTAAGTAAAGAGGTATATATGAGATTAGGTAATTTAATTAAAGAATTAGATATTATTGAACTTGTAAATATAGAAGATTTTGATGAAGAAATTAAAGGTGTTTCATATAATTCTAAAAGAATAGGTAAAAATGAAATTTTTGTATGTTTAACTGGTGAGCATGTAGATGGTCATGAATTTGCAGAAGAAGCTATGGATAAAGGAGCCTTGTTATGCGTTGTAGAGCGTAGATTAAATCTTCAAGCTCCACAAATAGTTGTAGAATCAACGGCAAAAACAATTGCACATATAGCAAGTCTTTTAAATGCTGAACCTTCAAAAAAGTTAAACGTAATAGGTATTACTGGGACAAATGGTAAAACTACGGTTACGCATTTAATTCAAAAACTGTATGAATATTTTGGGCAAAAGTGTGCTTTAATAGGAACTTTGGGTCATAAATTTGAAAGTGATTCACCTTATTTAGATGCTAAACATACAACTCCACAGGCGCCTGAATTACAAAATCTTTTGCGTGATATTAACGAAAAAGGCATTAACAATGTTGTAATGGAAATTTCTTCACATTCTCTTGTGCAACACAGAGTTGATTATGTTGACTTTAATGGAGCTGTTTTAACTAACTTAACTCAAGATCATTTGGATTTTCATATTACAATGGAAAATTATTTTAAAGCAAAAGCTAAACTATTTGCTAATCTTGTAGCAGGAGATTTTGCGGTAATTAATTTAGATGATGTTTATGCTGAAAGGTTTTTAGAAGAAGTTTCTTCTACCGTTGATAAATATACTTATGGTATAAAAAATCAGGCTGACATAATGGCAAAAAATGTAACTTTTTCTGAAAAAGGTGCTTCGTTTATTTGTGTAATAAAAGAAAAAGAATATAAAGTAGATTTGATGATGAATGGAATGTTTTCTGTATATAATGTTTTAGCTGCAATAGCAACCGCAGTTGCATTGGATTTTAATATTGAAGAAAGTATAAAAGTTTTATCGCAAATTTCTGGTGTTGCAGGTAGGTTTGAAGTGATTACAAATAAACCAATGGTTATTGTAGATTATGCACATACACCTGATGGCTTGGAAAATGTACTTAAAGCTGCCAGAGAAATTACTCCTCAAGAAGGAAAATTAATTTGTTTATTTGGATGTGGTGGTGACAGGGATGCTACAAAACGTCCAAAAATGGGTGCAATAGCAGAAGAATTAGCAGATAAAACAATTGTTACAAGTGATAATCCTCGTTCAGAAAATCCACAACAAATAATTACTGATATTTTAGCAGGATTTAAAAGTACTTCTAATGTCATAGTAGAACCTGATAGAGAATTAGCGATTAAAGAGGCTTGTAAAATTGCAAACGAAAAGGATGTTGTTTTAGTAGCAGGAAAAGGACATGAAGACTATCAGATTTTAGCAACTGAAACAATCCATTTTGATGATAGAGAAAAAGTAAGAGAAATTTTTGGCAAATGTCTGATTCAATATTAATACTAGAACAACATATACATGGTGCATTCGGAGTTGATTTCAATAAATGCTCTGTTGAAGACTTGTTATTTGTCGCAGAAAAATTATATGAAAGACGAATAGGAGCTTTTTTCCCTACTCTTGTAACGGATTCAGTTGAAAATATAAAACGACAAATTTCTATTATTAAAGAAGCTGCAAAGCAAACCCATAGAATTTTAGGGATACATTTAGAAGGTATTTTTATTAATCCTGAAAAAAAAGGTATCCATAATTCTGATTATTTTATGTCTCTTACAGTTGAAAATTATAAATTAATTGAAGATGATTTAATAAAAATAGTTACTCTTGCACCAGAGCTTGATGAAGGATTAATTGATTATTTGCATTCTAAAAATATAAAAGTTCAAGCTGGTCATTGTATAGGGTGGGGAAATGTCGATGGCGCTACACATACATTTAATGCTATGGCAGGAATAACTCATAGAGAAAAATCTTCAGCGTTATCAACTTTAATTGATGACAATGTTTATGCTGAAATTATAGCAGATGGTGTTCATGTAAGTGACGATGCATTAAAATTGTTTTTAAAATCTAAACCAGATAATAAGGTTATATTAGTAAGTGATGCTTTGCCTATAACTCATAGTGATTTAAAAGAAACCATTTTTGCGGATTCTAAAATATTTTATGATGGATATTCAGCTCATTCAGAAAATGGTACGATTGCTGGGAGTACGATGTTGCTTGATGAAATAGTTAAACGATTAAAAAACCTTAATTTATTTAAATCTGAATATATTGAAAATGCTTGGAAATATCATGGACTTAATCCAAAAGATTTTATTTAAGACAAAATAAACTATTTTATTGTATAATGTTCTTTATGAAAAATAGATTAGTTGGTAATTTAGCATTATTTTTAACAGCTCTTATTTGGGGGCTTGGCTTTGTGGCTCAAAGGGCAGGCATGGAATATATTGGACCTTTTACTTTTAATGCAGTTAGAAGTTTTTTAGGTGCAATAAGTTTAATTCCATTGATACTTTGGGCAAAATATTCAAAACCGGATAATAGAACTATAAAAAGAAAATTTGTTCAGCGTGTTGGTCTAGCAAAAGCTGGAATATCTTGTGGTGTTGCTTTATTTATTGCGATGTCTGTTCAACAATATTGTATGCAGTATGTAGGAGCAGGAAAAGCTGGATTTATTACAGCGCTTTATATTATTTTTGTCCCTATATTTTCTATCTTTATGGGTTCAAAAATAGCTAAAAGAGTTATATTTAGCGTTTTTTTATCTGTGATAGGCTTGTATTTATTATGCTTCCATCCTGATGGCGGATATTCTATATATGATTTTTGGTTATTAGTTGGAGCATTATTCTATGGTGTACATATTTTGATTGTTGATAAGTATTCAAAGGTTCATCCAATTAAGGCTTCTTGTGTTCAGTTCTTGGTTGCAGGGATTTTATCTTTAATTCCAATGCTAATTTTAGAATCTCCATCTTTATCAAGTTTAATTGAATGTAAAATTCCGCTTTTATATGCAGGTTTTTTGGCTTGTGGTGTTGCTTATACATTACAAATGTTTGGACAAAAACATACATTTCCGATTTTAGCATCTTTAATATTATGCTTAGAATCTGTTTTTGCCGTTATTGGTGGAGCACTTATTCTTGGCGAAATAATGAATGCAAGAGAAATTGTAGGTTGTGTGTTAATGATTTCAGCGTTTATTATTGCTAATACAAAAGTGGAGCAAAGATTTTAGATGCTAAGGCAACTTTTACCGATACTATTGTTAACAATTTCAAATATATTTATGACATTTGCTTGGTATGGACATTTAAAGTATAAAGGTTCTGCTTTATGGATTGTAATTCTTATTAGTTGGGGAATAGCTTTGTTGGAATATTGTTTTCAAGTTCCTGCAAATCGTATTGGGCATGAATATTTTACTGCTGCGCAGTTAAAAACTATGCAAGAAGTTATAACATTGATAGTTTTTAGTGTTTTTTCAGTTTTATATTTAAAAGAAGATTTTCAATGGAACTACTTAGTTGGCTTTGGATTTATTATTCTTGCTGTATTTTTCATTTTTAAAAAATGGTAATTAAAACTTGCGAAAGCTTTAAAAATTTAGTATACTCATATAAAAATGGAGTTAGGTGTGAAAAAGTTATCATTAGCGATATATTGGCATATGCATCAACCAGTTTATGAAATAGAAGGCACATACTTAATGCCTTGGGCACGACTTCATGCAGTAAAAGATTATCTCGATATGCTTTTATTTTTGGAAAAATTTCCTAAATTAAAGTTAAATTTTGATGTTGTTCCTGCGCTTATGGACACAGTTCTTGATTATATTAATGGCAAACACGATATTCATTCAGAATTAACTATTGCGGATGTTTATTCTATGAATAATGAAGAAAAAGCTTTTGTTTTAAATAATTTTTTTAGTTCTAAGTTTGAAACAATGATTTTTAGAAGCGAAAATTATAAGAAATTGTATCAAAAACGATTTTCTAAAGATGTTTGTGCACTAGAAGAATTTTCGCTTCAAGAAATATCCGATTTGATGGCTTTGTTTAATCTTGTTTGGATAGATTCGATTCATTATTCTAGATACCCAAGACTTCAAGAGCTATGGGACAAACAATATAACTATACTTTAGAAGATAGGGTTGAGATAATAAATATTCATAGACAAATTATGGAAGAGATTATTCCATCTTATAAAAAATTTATCCATGAAGGTCGCATAGAATTAACAACAAGTGCTTATTATCATTCAATTTTACCTATTTTAATTGATTTAAAAGCTTCTACTAAGTCAACATTAACAACTGAAGGTTTACCTTCTACTTGGGGAATGATTGAAGATGCAAGGGCTCAAATTAAAAGAGCTCTAGATAGAGTAGAAGAAATAATGGGAGTCCGTCCCAAAGGTTTTTGGCCTCCTGAGCTATGCTTAGGCTCTAAAACATTAGGAATTCTTGCACAAGAAGGTATAGAATGGACTATATCTGATGAAGGTATTCTTGCAGATTCTATAAATTTTGATTTTGTACGTGATTTTAAAGGGAATTTAGATTCTCCTTATCATTTATTGAAAGTTTATGAATATCAAACAAAAATTGCGCCAATAGATGTTATATTTAGGGATCGTTCTATTGCAAATTTAATAAATTTTGAGTATGCTGGCTTAGATTCAAAAATGGCTGCTAATGATTTGTTTGACAAAATCAAAGTTATGCAAAGCAAATTGCTTGTATCCCCTGATGAAACACATTTGTTGACCATTGCATTAGATGGAGAAAACTGTTGGGAAAATTATCAAAATGATGGTAATGATTTTTTATTAAATATCTATGAGATGATTGAAAGTGATGAAACTGTAGAGACAGTATTAATAACAGATTATATAAGAAATGATAAATACAAAAAAGTTTTAAACAAAATTCATTCAGGATCTTGGATAGATAAAACTTTTCAATATTGGATTGGTGAAACAACAAAAAATAAAGCTTGGAATTATTTAAAAGAAACACGTGATGTGTATGATCAATTTGCCAAAAAGAATAAAGAACATCCAAATTTAGAAAACGCGTACAGAGAGTTATTAATAGCAGAGGGAAGTGATTGGTTTTGGTGGTATGGCGAGCCAAATAACTCTGGGCAAGATTATGTTTTTGACTATATGTATAGAGAAAGATTAAAAAATGTTTATATATTGTTGAATCTTTCTTATCCTGAATACTTGAATGAATCTTTGATTACAAAAGTTGAAATGCCATTTAAACATCCATCAGCTTCTATAACACCAAGAATGGATGGACTTTTTGACAGTTATGATGATTGGTTTTATTCTGGTAATATTAATATGCTCGATGGCCCTGTATTTAGAGAAAATAAAAATGTTGAAAAAATACATTTTGGATGTGATGAGAATAATGTATATTTCCGTTTACATGTGAATAAAAATGCCTCTGATAGTGGATTTGTAGAAAGAATTAATCAGTTTTATATTTATATTAGAAATGCTTCTAAAGTGAAAAATAGAGCTTATATTAGGTTGATTAGTAAAACAGATAATCCTTATCCAATTTTGCGAGAAAAATTTGAGCATGAATTGACACTAACTTTAATAAAAGACACTTTATATCCACCAAGATTTACAAGTTGTTTGCACCCAAATATGTGGACTTTGGCGAATCCAGAGGGAATAAAAACTACTTTTGTTGATGTTATTGATGTAACAGTACCTTTTGATTTGTTGGGAGTTCAAAGAGGTGAAACTGTTGAGTTCTTTATGGCAAATACAGATAGTGGAGTTAAAAATACTCATATTCCGCAAGAAATTCTTTTGTCTTTGACAAGGGAATAATGTTTTTTTGCTTATAATAAACAATATTCTTGACCTTGCCCCCTTTTTGTCTTACCATGCAGATATAGATATTTACTTTTAGTAAAAGAGAGAAAAGGAGAAAATATGTCAAGAAAACCAATTATTGCGGGAAACTGGAAAATGAATTTACTTCAAGCTGATGCAAAAGCTTTATTTGAAGGTATTCAAGGTTTTGTTAAAGATTTTACAGCACAACAACTTCCTACAGTTGTAGTTGCTCCAGTGTTCACATCTTTATCAGTTGTTAATGCTGTCAAATGTGATTGTGGATGTGGTGAAAATAAAATTAATGTTGCAGCTCAAAACTGTCACTGGGAAAAATCAGGTGCTTATACAGGTGAATTATCAGTAGAAATGCTTGCTGATGTCGGTTGTTCTTATATCATCATTGGTCACTCTGAAAGAAGACAATATTTCTCTGAAACAGATGAAATGATTAATAAAAAAGCTAAAGCTATTTTAGCTGGCGGATTAATTCCTATTATTTGTTGTGGTGAAACTCTTGAACAAAGAGAAGCTGGTGTAACAGATGAACATATCGCTACACAAATTAGAGCAGCTCTTAATGGCTTAAGTGAAGAAGAAATTGCAAAATCAGTTATTGCTTACGAACCAATTTGGGCTATGGGAACTGGCAAAACTTGTGATTCAGTTGAAGCAAACAGAGTAATCGCTATGATTAGAAACGTTGTTAAACAAGTATCAACAGAGGCAGCTGGTGAAGCAATTAGAATCCTTTATGGTGGTTCTGTAAAACCTTCTACTATTGAAGAACAAATGTCGCAATCAGACATTGATGGAGCTTTAATTGGTGGTGCTAGTTTAACAGCTGAAAGTTTTAATGAAATTATTGCTAATACAATGAAAGTTTCAGTATAATAAGTTTTAATAAAAAAGAATCGGATGTGGATTACCACGTCCGATTTTTTCTGTATGCTGAAAAATAATAATTTTCGTGACAAAATAAAATCAGGTAAAGAAATAAAAGATCAATTTGAAAAAGAATATAAGCCTGAAGAAAACGTGTCAAATAGAAGTAAAGAAATTAATATGCAATCTAACCGAGAAATTCCACCTTATTATGGTGGTGGCTTATTTAGTAGTTATGTATATGAATAATTTAAGGCTAGTATTATCCACTTTAATGCATAATAAAAAAGATAGCTAATAGTTTGTTTTTATCCCAACTGTAACTTATATGTAAAATAAAAGACCTTAGATTTTTCTAAGGTCTTTTGTTTTAAGAAATAAATTTTATTTATCCTTCTTTTGTATATTCTGCATCAATTACATCATCATCTTTTGACTCAGAAGATTCTGATTGTTGAGCTCCGTCAGAATTTACCGCTTCGCCTTCTTTTGAAGCTGCTTCATAAGCTTTTTGAGAAATAGCAAACATTGTTTGCTGTAATTCTTCTGATAGTTTTTTCAATTCATCTGCAGATTTGTTTTCGTCTAATGCTTTTTGTAAAGTTTCTTTTTGTTCGTTTAATTTTTTAACGTCTTCTTCAGAAATTTTACCTTCAAAATCTTTAACGATTCTTTCAGAAGATGCGATTAAAGAGTTAGCGTTGTTTTTAATTTCAGCTTCTTCTTTTTTCTTTTTATCTTCTGCCGCGTTTGCTTCAGCTTCTTTAACCATCTTATCGATATCTTGTTCAGACAAGTTAGATGAGTTTGTAATTGTGATTTTTTGTTCTTTTCCAGTTGCTTTATCTTTAGCAGAAACGTTTACAATACCGTTTGCGTCGATATCAAATGTAACTTCGATTTGAGGTACACCACGCATAGCTGGAGCAATACCTTCAAGACGGAACATACCTAATGATTTGTTATCACTAGACATTGGTCTTTCACCTTGAAGAATATTGATATCTACTGCTGTTTGGTTGTTTTCTGCTGTTGAGAATACTTGTGATTTTGAAACAGGAATTGTTGTGTTTCTAGGAACAAGAGCTGTCATTACACCACCAAGAGTTTCAATACCAAGAGTTAAAGGAGTTACGTCTAATAAAACGATATCTTTAACTTCACCAGCAAGAACACCAGCTTGAACAGCAGCACCAACTGCAACAACTTCATCTGGGTTTACTGATTGGTTTGGTTCTTTACCTGTGTAATCTTTAACTAATTGTTGAACAGCTGGAATACGAGTTGAACCACCAACTAATACAACTTCGTTGATTTCAGATTTTGATAAACCAGCATCAGAAAGAGCTTGTTCAACAGGTTTTTTACATCTTTCTAATAAGTC
>JAZRJK010000045.1:0-2207 GCA_045645765.1 Candidatus Gastranaerophilaceae bacterium | reverse complement strand
CTTTTTTTTGGGTAAAGATTTATTCCTAGTATATTTTTTTGTAATTATCTATAACTCTCAATCTCTGGTGAATAGGTTGAGAGTTAATTGATTTCTTCTGGTACAGTTAATCCTAACGCTTCAATTGCTAATCTTGATTCTTTAGTAACTGGTTCAATAAGCCATTTTTCGCTATTGTTACAGACCTTTATAAAAGCAAGGTAGTCTTGTAAAATATGGCTGCAGGAATACTTTTTTAATTTATTGTTTTGTCTTAACAAGTTATATATTTTATATATCATCATTATACTTAAATGGTTAAGAAACAAAGTAGCTTCACAAGTTTGAGAACTATGTGCTCCTGTAGTGGCAAAATCAGTTTCACATTTATATATATCAAATAATTGTTCTACATCATTTCTCATTTTGAAAGTTTTATAGCATTCGATACCACTGATTGACAAATCATTGGTCTTTAGGGCAAATGTTCCACAATACATTTGTTTCTCTGCCATTTTTTGTTGTTTTGCTGAATCATCTTCATAAGCAGAAATTTTCTTGTTGCTTTTTCTGTTTTCTTCATATTGTAATTTTTCATCTAAATATACAAAATAACGATGTTTACTATTTATGTCCACTGGTTGTTCGTAATACCAAATTGTTCTATCATTATATTGGAAACACCCAGTAAAACCAGTAAAACCTCTAGCTAACAACGGTTTTCTGTCATATTCCAGAGAAGTTCTTCTTAATGGCATTATGTAAGTTAGATTTGATTCTTCAAATTCATCCAGGGTTGATTTTTTTACAAATCCTTTATCAGCTAATAAAACAGCAATTTTAATACCTGATTCAGTCAACATGTTTTTAAATGCACTTACATCTCTAATACTTCCTGGATACTCTTTGTAAAATACTGGATTTAATCTATCTTTATCTCGTGCTATTGCGTACATTAAATTTAATTGTGGATCATGACACCCATGGGAATTGTAACCTCGTTGTGCTTCGTAAATATTTTGAGAATTACAAATAATAGATGTACCATCAAATATTACATAAGCATTATTATCAGGAATATAGGACTTCATAAATTTAACCATTTGATCCCTTCTATAACCTAAGCGGGTCATTGCCCCGCTTAGGCTTGACGATGATAATGGTAAATTAGGAAAAAGTTCACCAATATAAGAATTATTATAATAACTATGCAAACTACTAAAACTGGAACGACAAAAGGCCCGAAGCATAGCTACAACATACATCCAATCAGCATCAGTACCAAAAAATTCTTTTAACTTATCATATATGTCATTAGTTAATGAACGTAATACATAAGTAGCACCATATTCTCTGGAATATGGAACAAAATTGACGTCAGTTTTCTTGCTTGTTTTGGGATGTATACCATTTTCATCAACCATACCAAGGTATTCTAAAACTACTTTTTTAGGACGCCCTAAAGTTTTATCCCATTTACTGGTTATCCTTTGAATATAGTAGGCATCTCCTACTTTTTTTATCTCAGTTCCGCGAGTGCGAAATTTAGCAATTTCTGGTGGTATTTTACTCATTTTTAATATTCTCCATTGGTCAATATTAAAATATATCATTAGAGATAAAGAAAATCAAGGATTTTTTAGAGAAATTTAAGTTTTTTAATTAAAAAACTATTCACCAGGCAATGAGAGTTACAGGTAAATGTACTTGATCGAATTAGTCAGGCATTAGGGTGTGATATTTCCGAAATCGTGGAAACCGTACCAGACGAGATAATACCTGTTGCCCATACCCCAAGAAAAAAATATTTCGTAGACTTGTTCGCTGGCTGCGGCGGATTATCTCTCGGTTTAGAACAAGCGGGCTTTACTCCAGTTTTGGTGAATGAGTTGAATGCAGATGCAATGGCAACTTATTTAGCCAATCGTACTGATGAATTCCCATGGCTTAAAGAAAATAATGTTGCTGATGTAAAAGAATTGGTGTTATCTTCAGAAAAACTGGATGGTTTTCGTGATAAGATACAAAAAGAAATTGGAATAGATATTTATAATGGTGATTTAGATTTAGTTTGTGGAGGACCGCCTTGTCAAGGTTTTTCAAACGCGAATAGACAAAAGAATACAGCAATTAGTCAGAACAACATGCTTGTTAGACAATATATCCGAGCGATATTAGAGCTTAGTCCGAAAGCTTTTGTAATGGAAAACGTTAGCATGTTGAAATCT
>JAZRJK010000044.1:0-10666 GCA_045645765.1 Candidatus Gastranaerophilaceae bacterium | reverse complement strand
GTATCGCTTGCGGTTGCGACCATATCCATACCCATTGCGACGTTATCCTCTGCAACTTTGTACGCGCTCATCTTTGTGGTCATATTCGTGCTTATGGAATAATTCGCAGCATTGTCTTTTGCGTGGTTAATCTTCGCGCCCGTTGTCATGCGCTCAATCGCTTGATTGAGTTTGTTTGTGGATGTTTTCATGCTGTTTTGAGCAATTAAGCTTGAAAGGTTGGTTCTTATGCTCAACATGGCGCAGTCCTCCATGTTTTGCATTGGATTAAAGGCGTTAAGTTCGTTACGGGTTTTTCCCTTCGGGATGAACCCTCACCCCGCATTTGTAGCTTGCTTATGCAAGCACAACTGCGTCCTCTCCCAAGGAGAGGGAAAGAGTCTACTTCTCGCAGGAAGCTAAAAGAAAGGTTAGAATATGCGCAGGGTAAAATTCCACAAACCTGTTGTGGCGACGAATCACATATTCTAGGGTTTTCTCGTCTTCTTATTTTGATCAAAATTCGTCCTAAACTAGATACATTTCCATTATACTTTCTAAATTCCACATCTGCAGGATTTCTAACGCTAGTTACAACGAATTGTTACATATATTTACAAAAATAGCCTTAAAACCTGTAGACATAGTAAATTTGCAAATACGCTTTTGTAACAAAAAGTTAACAAAGTATATTTACTTTACCTTGTACCTCAATGGTGATACTATAGTTATATGCTAAAAATTTATATATCATCTGGAAATAAAAAGGATGGGAAAACCTTTCTAACAGCGGGATTAGCTGCGACTATGCAAAGCTTGGGCTATTCGACAAGTGTATATAAGCCTATTCAAACAGCAGGAATTGAAATTAATGGATTTACTCAATCTCCTGATTTAACGTTTATTAAAACTATTGATCCATATATTAACACTTATTTTTCTTATATTTTTAAATCAAAATCTGTTCCACTTATTGCGGCAGAAAACGAAAACGAGCAAATTGATATTGAGTTAATTAATAATGAATTTAATAAGATTTGCGAAAGTTCGGATTGTGTGATTTTAGATGGTGACAATGGGTTATTAAGTCCTTTAGCTCAATCTGTGCAAACTATTGATTTATTAAAAAAGCTACAAGTACCCGTTATTTTTGTAATAACTCCGAGAGAAGATTCCATAAATGACACACTGCTATCAATTTATGCAGCACAAGAAAAAGGGGTTGAAGTTCGGGGTGTTATTATAAACAATATTCAAGAAGACTGTTCAACTGAAATGCTTACATCAATTACTAGAGTGATTGAGGAATATTCTAATGTTAAAATTCTTGGACTCTTACCGAATTTAGGTGAAAATATGCAACCAGAAGATCTTATCACAGGAATTTTAAATGGTGTGGACATTGAAAGCGTTTTCGGTGTAAAAATAGAAAAATTGGATTTGAATTAATGATAGTAACTGGTGGTAAATATAAAGGACGTAAAATACTTGCTCCAGATGAGAAAATTACTCGTCCAACCCTGTCAAAAGTAAGACAAGGAGTTTTTAATGTTCTTTTCTCTGAAATTGGTGATTTTGCAGGAAAATCTTTTCTAGACCTTTTTGGTGGTTCTGGAATCATGGGATTAGAAGCTTTATCTCGTGGGTTTGAAGAAGTCTTAGTTTTTGAAAAGAATCCTAAAATAGCGCAGGTTTTAAAGAAAAATTATGCAACTCTTGGAATAAAACCAAATTTAAAAATCGGGGATAGTTTAAAGCTGTTATGTAAGTTAGAACAAAAATTTAATGTTGTCTATATTGACCCTCCTTATTATAGCGGAGTTTATGAAGAAGTTTTTAGCAAACTTAGTAAAATTAGCCTAAAAAATACTATTATTGTGGTAGAACACTCTGAACAACTTGCGATAGAAGGTTTTAATTTGATTAAAGAAAAAAACTACGGTGGAAAGTTAGTTTCTTTTTATACTTTCAAATAGGTCGGTCGTTGACTTTGCTCTATTTTTGGCATACACTATACAAGTTAAAAGTACAGTGTTAAGGGGAGATAAAATGAACAGAGTTTTATTATGCATAATGGACGGATGGGGCATATCTAAAGGTTCTGAAAAATATGATGCAACAAAGCTTGCAGCACCAGTCAATGTTCCACGTCTTATTAAAGAAGAAGTTTCAACAAGAATCCATGCAGATGGCATGCATGTTGGACTACCTGAAGGTCAAATGGGTAACAGTGAAGTTGGTCACTTGAATTTGGGTGCAGGTAGAATCGTGTACCAAGATTTATCAAAAATTAATAAATCGATTAAGGATGGCGACTTTTTTACTAACGAAAAGTTTTTAGAAGCAATTGAACACGCTAAAAAGAACAATTCAGCTTTACACATTTATGGTCTTGTTTCAACAGGCGGTGTCCACTCTTCATTAGACCATTTATTGGCATTGATTCAACTAGCTGCTAAAGAAGAACTTACAAAAGTTTATGTTCACGCATTTTTAGATGGTCGTGATACACCTCCTGCAAGTGCATGTGAATATTTAGAAATTGTAGAAAGAGAATTAGCTAAATACAACTTGCCTCCTGTAGCTTCTATTATCGGTCGTTATTACATTATGGATAGAGATAATCGTTGGGATAGAGTTGAAAAAGGTTACAATTGTTTACTTCTTGGTGAAGGTGAAAAAGCTGAATCAGCTTGTGCAGGAGTTAAAGCATCTTACGAAAAAGGTGAAACTGATGAATTTGTTCTTCCAACTGTAATCGGTGGTGAGGAAGGGGTAAATGCAAGCAGAATTCATGACAATGATGCGATAATTTTCTTTAACTACAGACCTGACAGAGCTAGAGAAATTACTAAAGCTATTAATTTTACTGATTTTGATGGTTTTGAAAGAAAGAAAGTTCTTAAAAACATTTATTACTGTACAATGACAAGCTATGAAGCAACTTTCACATTCCCTGTAGCATTCCCTAAAACACAACTTACAAACATTTTAGGTGATGTTTTAGAAGCTAACGGTGTAAATCAATTTAGAACAGCTGAGACTGAAAAATATGCTCACGTTACGTTCTTCTTCAATGGTGGTATTGATGAGCCAAAACCTCACGAAACAAGAGTTTTAGTAGCATCTCCAAAAGTTGCAACTTATGATTTGCAACCAGAAATGAGTGCTCCAGAAGTTTGTGAAAAAGTTTTAGAAGCTATTGAAAACAAAGACTACGGATTTATTCTAGTAAACTTCGCAAATCCTGATATGGTTGGTCACACAGGCGATATTCCTGCTGCAACTAAGGCTTGTAAAGTCGTTGACGAATGTGTTGGTAAGATTGCTGATAAATGTAAAGAATGTGGCATTACAATGCTTCTTACGGCTGACCACGGTAACGCTGAAACAATGGTTGACGAAGAAACTTGTAAACCTCAAACAGCACATACAACAAATGAAGTTCCTTTTGTTGTAATTAATGGCCCAGAAGGTTTAGAACTAAAAGAAGATGGAGCGTTGTGTAACGTAGCTCCAACAGTTCTAGAATTGATGGGAATAGAACAACCTAAAGAAATGGATTGTGAAAGTCTTATAAAGTGATCAAGCTTACTGTGATCAAGTGATCAAGTTTTTAAATTTCTTATTCACTTGGTCACTGATTTCTTGGTCACTGAAGACAAAAGGTGAGTAATTAATAAAACAAGAGAACATATATGACAAACGAAACAAAAGCTTTAGATATAGATTTATCATTAAAAAAAAATAATGTTGATGAGTTTTTCTTTAATTTAAGTGAAAACCCAAATGGTTTTAAAAACAAAGATTTTCGCTATACATTAAGTTTAATTTATCAACTGATAGAAGATGAGTTTGAAGGGATTTTCTTGTCTCCAAATTCTCCTGTGAGAAATACCGATTTTTATTTGATAAATCGTGGGGATAAATTATCATTTTTTGTAACACCAACAAATAATTTTCAATTTTATCTAAAATCTAAAGGTTCAATGTTTCGCTTTACACCAAAAGAATTAAATGGCAAAATCGGTTATGAAATGCCTCTTGATTTAGTTCTTGATTATTTTGGTGGATTTGGAGAATTAGTTGACTTCGCTTCTCTTACCCAAACGTTTGCTTATTTTAATAAACTTACGCATTTTGCGATGAAATTGATTGAAAAGTTATATTTTGTTCCGACAGTAAGACGACGTCAATCAAGCGTTAGCGATATGTTTAGAATCGTGTACGAACCTATTATTTCTAATAAAGAATCCGCTCGAATAATTAATGAATTAGAAAACAATATTCCTGAAGATTTATTTATTGAAGGTGAAAAACCAAAAGATTTTGTAGAAAGCTTTATTCGTGAATACTTGAATTATCTTGTTTATAAATTCTTAGGGATTAAAGCTTATCGTTTTAAAGATATTAAATCTGGTCATTACATGCTTAAAGACCTTGAACAAAAAAGTTTGATGAAAGGTAAAGATTATGCTGAAAACTTTGCTCAATGGTTTGATGAATTATATTTGGGTAAATATGATTTAATACCATTTTTCAAAGTTAATAAACTTACTGATGAAAAGTTTGAGCTTAAAGTTCATATAAAAAATCGTAATAATGGTGAAACAATTCTTATTGATCAGCTTTATTGTGAAGATAAAATTTGGGATTTAGCAACTGAAGATATTGGTAAAATTGTTGAAAAACAACTTAATTATGCACTTCGCTATATGCCTGAATTAGAAACTCTTTTTGAAGACGAAGATAAACTCTCATTAGAGCTTAACTTAAATGAAGTTTATAAAATAATTGCTCAAACAGCTTATTATTTACAGAAAGCTCAAATTGAAGTTATTTTACCAGATGAACTAACTAATATTATTATTCCAAGAGCTTCTATTAATGCTAAAGTTAAAGCATCAAGAAGCGACGATTTAATGAATATATTTAATACTGTATCAAGTAATGCATTATCTTTAGATGATATTTTAGATTTCTCATATGAAATTGCGCTAGGTGATGAGAAACTTTCTTTAGAAGAATTCAACAAGCTTATTGAAGAATCTAATGATGGACTAATTCAATATAATGGTAAATATATTCTTGTTGATAAAGCGGAAGGTAAAAAGCTTTATGAGCAAATTGCAAATGCTAATCACAAGAAAATGAGCCGTTTAGAGTTAATTCACGCCTCAATGTCAGGTCAATTACAAAACTATGATTTCAATTATGATGATGCGTATGCAAATGTTATTAAAGACTTTGCAAAACCTGTAGAAGTGGAAAACCCTGCTGATTTGAAAGGAGAACTTCGTCCATATCAGCTAACTGGTCTAAAATGGCTTTGGACAAATATATCAAAAGGTTTTGGCTGCTGTATGGCTGATGATATGGGGCTTGGTAAAACTATTCAAGTTATTGCACTAATTTTAAAACTTAAAGAAGATAAGAAGCTCAAAAATCCTGTACTTGTAGTTTGCCCTACAACGCTTATGGGTAACTGGATGAAAGAATTGCAGTTATTTGCGCCAAACTTAAAAGTGACAACTTATCATGGCTTAGATAGAAAACTCGATACAAACTTTGATGTAATTCTTACAACTTATGCGATTATGAGAATTGATGTTGAAGAGATGAAAAACCATACTTGGGGAATGATTGTTGTTGACGAAGCTCAAAATATAAAAAACCCTGACACCGCCCAAACTTTAGCAATTAAGACTCTAAAATCTGATATAAAAATAGCAATGACAGGTACGCCTGTAGAAAATAGGTTAACTGAGCTTTGGAGTATTTTCGATTTTATTAACAAAGGTTATTTAGGCTCTTTAAAAGAGTTTCAAAAAAGTTATGCAGTACCTATTGAAAGATTTAAAGAAAAAACTAGAGCAACTAAGCTCAAATTGTCTGTTTCGCCTTTCGTGCTAAGACGTCTTAAAACAGATAAAAATGTTATTTCAGACTTACCAGAAAAAATGGTGCTTAATGACTATTGTTATTTAGCTAAATCTCAAGCTATATTGTATGAAAAAACACTTAATGAAATGATGGAAAAGATTAGTGGATTTACTGGGGTAAATAGACGTGGAAACATTTTTAAGCTGATTACAGCTTTGAAACAAATATGTAACCACCCTTATCAATTCCTGAAATCAGGGGGGACTTCAAAAGAGCTTTCTGGTAAAGCAGAGAAATGTGTTGATTTAGTTAACAATATTATTGAAAATGGTGAGAAAACTCTTATATTTACTCAATATAAAGAAATGGGAGATTTGTTAACAAAAATTATTTCAGAAGAATGTGGAACAGAACCTTCATTTTTCCACGGTTCACTTACAGTTCCTCAGCGTGAAGCTTTGATTGAAGATTTCCAAAACAATCCAGATAGAAAAGTAATGATTCTTTCACTTAAAGCTGGTGGTACAGGTTTGAACTTAACAAGTGCAACTAATGTTATCCATTATGACTTATGGTGGAACCCTGCAGTAGAAGATCAAGCAACCGACCGTACTTATCGTATCGGACAGGATAAAAACGTAATGGTACATAGAATGATTACATTGGGAACTTTCGAAGAAAAAATCGATGAAATGCTTAAGTCTAAAAAAGAGCTTGCTGACCTTGCAGTCTACGAAGGTGAAAAGATTATTACAGAACTAAGTGACGAAGAAATCTACGAAATTTTCTCACTTACTGCAGGTTAGGGTAAATAGGGGTAAATAATATATGCCAAAAACTTCTGTAGAAGACACATTAAAACTTATTCCGTCATTATTTGAAATAAATTTAAACACTGACAAATTTGGCACGCTTATTTTTGAAAAACTTGCTCAAATCTTAGATTTTGAAGAAGGGTTTATTTACTTTCTTAATCCTGAAAGTTTACAACTTAAATACAGCTTTAAAGAACATAAAAACTACAAAGTAAACTCTATTTTTGAAATGTCATCAGGGTTAAAAAAACAGATGTTTTCAAAAGAAGGTAAATTATTATCACCTGATTGTGAATTCATAAAAACTGTAGGCTTAGCAGAATTAAAGAAAAAATCTTATATCTTAGCTAAAATTTCGGTTAAATCAACCGTTTTTGGCGTAATCTTGCTTGCTAAAAAAGAACACAATTTTTATAGCGAAGAAGACTTAACAATCCTAGATGCAACTGCAAGTATTCTTTCGTATATTTTAAAAGATTTAGAGCTCTCTAATGTGTTCAAAATTCAATTGAAAGCTCTTAAAGACGGAATCATTGAGAAACAAGAGGCTTATAAAACTATAAAAGATCAAAATGAAAGGATTTTAGAGGCTGACAAGGTTAAAAATGAGTTTTTAGCTAACATTTCACATGAGCTAAGAACTCCTCTTAATTCAATTTTAGGTTTTGCGGATATTCTTACAACTCAAATTTACGGAGATTTAAACGCAAAACAGAAAGAATATATTAATGATATTAAAGTTTCTGGCACGCATCTTTTAGGGATGATTAACGAAATTCTTGATATGTCAAAGATTGAAGCAAATGCTATGAAGATTGTGAAAAGCACATTCCCTATTAGTAGAGCTTTAACTGAAGTTTGTAATATACTTGCCCCACTTGCACAAAAGAAAAGTATACATATTAATGCTGCAATGGCTTATGATTTTGATGTTTTTGCTGATTATCAAAAAATTCAGCAAATATTATACAATCTTGTGAGTAATGCAATTAAATACTCTCCTGAAAACGACGAAATCGAAATTGCTGTGGTTCACGCTGGCGATAAATTCCAAATCGCGGTTCATGATAACGGAATAGGAATTGATCCAAAATATCACGGTAAGATTTTTGCTAAATTTGTACAATTAGATAGTGCTTATACCAAAAAAGAAAGCTCTACAGGTTTGGGATTAACTATTACGAAAGAACTAGTTGAACTTCACGGAGGTAAAATTTCTTTAATAAGCGAAGTCAACAATGGTTCTACGTTTATCGTAGAAATACCATGTTAGCGTAACGTCATTCTAAACTTGATTCCACAGTTAAGCCGAATAAAATTTTTAATACCCCTCCCCTTGAGGGAGTGGACTATAGTCAAATTCGCAAAAAGTCCAATTTGAAAATTTTGAAGGGGTAAATAACCAAAAAGGTGGGAACATTTCATTTTTCCCACCCTACAAAACTCGTACAGGAGTAGATGAGGATATCTGTCGATTTTTAATATTCTTAATGGTGATTGATAATGGTTTGTAATATTTTGTAATATTTTTTTTATAAAATAAGCAATTTTTATTAAGAAAAATATTTTATATAAATATAAGGTTAAAAGAAAAGGTTGATTATGTACAATTATTCTCAAATGAACTATTATCCATGTAATAAGTATCAAAACTTGGTTTATGGCAATCAATATCCAATGTTTGTAGGTACTAGTAGAAGTAATCAAATAGTAAACTCATTTCAACAGAATTTAAATGCACAAACTTTACCTGATACAGTAAGTTTTAAAGCTCGTGAACAGATAGAAGCTAAGTCTAACAAGCAGGGTCTATCAACGAGTGCTAAATGGGCTATTGGAATTGGTGTTATTGGTTCGCTTGTATTAGCAATAAGCCTATTAGCTAAAGCTAAATTTTCACAAGCATCAGACGTTGTTAATAATGTTAATGTAAAACAAGAATTACGACAAAAATTCAGTGAAATTTTTAAAAAAGATTTTTCTGAAGTTGAAACAGATAAATTAGTAGAAAATTATAAACAAATATTTAAAATAGATGATGTTGACGATTTTTCGCAAAAAATGTTTGAACAAATAAAAAAAGATTCTGGAAATGAAAGTAAAAATATTGAATTTGTAATTAGAAAATGTAAATCAGGAATGGCGGAGGGTGGAGGATATACTCCTCAGAATAGAATGTTATATTTAGATATTGAACATAAAAACAATATTATAAATCATGAACAAAAAAAATTAATCTTTGAATCGTTGGTACATGAATTTCAACATGTTAGACAATATGAAATGGCATATAATGCTGATAGCTTAAAGTTTGCAAAAGCAATGACTAAAAACTGTGACCCAATAGAAGCTATTGCATTTTTAGAAGATGCTTTAAAAAGAAAAACTACTTTAATTTCTCAGTTGGGTGGAGAAAAAGAAGTACAAGAAATAATTGAAAAGTTAAAATTGAATGATCCGGATTCTATCAATTTATATTGTTCTAGAACTAGTGATGAAGTAATAGAAATAATTAACAATATAAAGAAATCATTTGGACCAGTAAAACAATATGATAAAAATAGTGAAAATTATAAGAAGGGAATGAAATATTTAGAAAATTTTGAAAATTATATACAACCCACTGAAAAAACAAGAGAACAATATCAACAACAAATTATAGAAAAAGAAGCTTTCGATGCTCAATTTATCGCAAGAGAAATATTAAATTTATTAAAAATATAATAAAAATTAACAGAAAGGAACTCATTATGAACAATGATAGTAGGTAGGTTGGGTGCACTTTATACTTGCCCAACGACTAAATCCTTTCTAATATAACAACTGCATTTGCTTCTATAGCTTTGCTTTCACCTACTGCGTCAAGTTTTTCTTTAGTCTTAGCTTTTATCGAAATATCAGAAGGTTCAAGTCCCATCAAAGATGCTAAAGCTTCTTTCATCTTAGGGATATATGGCATCATTTTAGGGTTTTGTGCAATTATGTTTGAATCAATATTATTTATCTTGTAGCCCTCAGCTTGAATCTTATCGTAAACATGGCGAAGTAAAACCATGCTATCTGCATCTTTGTATTTTAGGTCAGTATCTGGGAATAGTGTGCCAATGTCATCCAGAGCCAAAGCACCTAAAAGAGCATCAATTATTGCATGTACTAAAACATCAGCGTCAGAATGTCCGAGTAATCCCTTCTCGTGCGTAATTTTAACCCCTCCAATAATAAGCTCACGCCCTTCAACTAATCTATGAATGTCATAACCGATGCCAATTCTAAAATTCTGCTTAGCCATATAATATCTCCTTGATATTATTATAGCTTAAATTAATAAATAAAGTACTAAATATTTATTTTAAAACTGTAGAAACGAATCTAATAGCGTCATCTTTAAGTTCTTTTACAAAATCTTTAGCGATTTTAGAAAGAGGTCTGTTATCAATTTTATCGAAAATAGCGTAAATTGGATCTCCACCATTATTAAATCTCATTTGGCGATCTTGTTTGTTTAAATAATAGCAATGAAAATCTGCTGGAATTTCTAAAGCTCCTGCTGGTTTTTTATTTCTTTCAACTGCTGAATAAGTATTTGCCATTTTGATTCTCTCTCTTTTTTATAACTCTTACATATATATAAAGTATATTCATTTTAAAAAATTGCCTTTTTTCTCTTATTTTGTTAAGTTTTGTAAAGATGAGTTTTATAAATTTTATATTTTTTTGTTAAACAGACAAAAAAGCCCACAATTTAACTAGTAAACAAATAAAAAAACTTTAATGCAATCTTAGCGAATATATTTTAACTAGTAGTCAAATAAAAAAAGCCCCTCAGAGAGAAAGAGGGGTAAAATTGTTGTAAGATGTAAGATAGTAAGATGTTATATAAGAGAGGGGTAAATGAATTACCCAAATAAGAGTTTTAGTTTATATATTTAATAATTTAGTAGAAATTACTTTTTGATTTTATGCGATAAAGTTGTTGCCGAATCTGTTAG
>JAZRJK010000043.1:0-6392 GCA_045645765.1 Candidatus Gastranaerophilaceae bacterium | reverse complement strand
AGAATCGCTTGATGATGATGTAAATATTATAGATGAGCTTGAAACGGAAGAATATGCAGAGACATTTGAAACAATTGAGCTAGGTGAAGAAATCGAAGAATCGCTTGATGATGATGTAAATATAATAAATGAGCTTGAAGCGGAAGAATATACAGAGACATTTGAATCAATTGAGCTAGGTGAAGAAATCGAAGAATCGCTTGATAATGATGTAAATATTATAGATGAGCTTGAAACGGAAGAATATACAGAGACATTTGAAACAATTGAGCTAGGTGAAGAAATCGAAGAATCGCTTGATGATGATGTAAATATTATAAATGAGCTTGAAACGGAAGAATATGCAGAGACAATTGAAACAATTGAGCTAGGTGAAGAAATCGAAGAATCGCTTGATGATGATGTAAATATTATAGATGAGCTTGAAACGGAAGAATATGCAGAGACAATTGAATCAATTGAGCTAGGTGAAGAAATCGAAGAATCGCTTGATGATGGTGTAAATATTATAGAAGAACTTGATTCTGAGAATTCACTAGAAATTTTTGAATTAGATTCAGATCTCAATAATTCCTTAGAAGGTATAAGTATAGATATTGAGCAAGGAACTGAAATTGAACTCATTGAACCTAGTTCTTTAGAAGAATGTAATTTGATTTTAGAATCTGATTTTGTACAAGAAACAAACTCTTTAGATGTTGTGATGGATGAAAATAATTATTCTCAAGATGTTTTAGGTGAAGATACTATAATAGTTACAAATGATCTTCATGAAGAAACTAAAACTTCTCAATATAATTATTTTGAATATAAACCAGAAATAAAAAGAGTTGATGTCGATTTAATATTCAAGAAAATACAAGATTTAGAAAATACTTATCCAGAGAAAAAAATTCTGCTAATATGTGATTTAAAATTCAATAAAAAACTTTCTGTTTCTGAAATAGCACTGGAAACTGGTAGCTCAGAGCTAGAAATTTTAAATACTCTTGATAATATTATTGATACTATAAAGGATTCTTAAGCGAATGCGTTGTCCAAAATGCAAAAAAGAAATAGCTAATAACTCATTAAATTGCAATTATTGTGGTTCAAAAATTGGATCAATTTGTAAAAATTGCAATACTTATAATTTAATTACAGCTGTTGATTGTGAAAAATGTGGTGAACATTTACTTAAAATCTGTTCAGAATGTGGCTCTGCAAACTTACCAAATGCAACCAAATGCAGAAAATGTAACATTGAATTTATATTAGAGAGCGAACAGAAGGATCTTTTTCAACCAATGCTTTTTGCTAATATGAATTCTCAACAGAAAGTAAAAACAAAACTAATTGAAGGAATAAAAGATCCAGATATTAAAATAATTACTTTATCTGGTGAAAGTGGTATTGGTAAAAGCCTAGTTTTAAGAACGGCTATAAACGAACTCAAAACCAATAAATTAATATGGCTAATTGGAAGCTGTACTCAAATTACTCAATTGTCACCATTCGGTTTCTTTCAAGACTTATTATTAACTTTTTTTAACATTAATAACTTCTGCCCTGATACATTACAATTAAAAAAGAATTCTTTACGTTTTTTTAAACAAGATTTCCCAACTTTATCTAATAATGAAATTCTAGATTTATTAAACTTTTTATATCCTGATAACGTGGATAAATATGAAAATATTTATTTTAATAAAATCAACATGTTTAATATTATAAAAAAAGTCTTATTAACAATTATTGAGAAGATGAAAACCATTTTTATAATCGACAATTTTGAATATATTGATGGCATGTCCTATGATTTCATACAAGAATTATTAAAAGAAGATATTTTAAAAAATCGTAGCAAAATTATAATCTTATCTTCTGAACCTAAACCTGGTATGGGGATGATTTCTATACCAGATTATAAAGCTGAAAATTACCAAGATTTAACAATTGCACCATTTACACCAACACAAGTTGAAACCTTCTTAAAACAATATACCGAATTTAAGTTTGGTAAAGATTTTATTAATTTAGCGACTAAAGTTGCAGGTGGAAATCCTTCTATATTGGAACAAATGGTGCTATTAAATAATGATGTAAAAAGAAATCAGTTAAAAAATCTTACTTACAGTAAGCTTGAAGATGTTATAAATTATCGTTTACAAATATTAAAACAAGAAGACATTTCTGCATATAGATTACTAGTAGCCATGTCAATACTTGGTGTAAAATTTTATCCAGCAATGTTGGAAAATTTTGACAATATGCCTTCAAGTGAATTTGAAAGAATAATTGAAAAACTTATTAACTCTGGTTTTATTACTCAACAAAATCATCTTTCTTTTGAATTTAAAAGTTCTTTAATATGGAAAACTATAGTGGCATATGTTAAGAATGAAGTATTCTTTGAAGAAATACTTAATATGTTATATGAAATTCTCAGTATATACAAACAATCCTCTATTGCTCTTTTAGCCTACATTGTACAAAAATTAAATAATAATGATCAAGCATTTGAAATTTGGACAACTCTAATGAAGCACGCCTCATATATTGGTGATGTCGGGTTGTATATAATTGTTCAGAAACAAGCTTTGAAGTTAATTGAGAATAAAACTAACGATTTTTACATAAATGTCAAAAGGAATATTTACACTAGAGTTGGTAAATTACTAGAACCAATTAACCATGAACTGGCTTTTGAATATATACAACACGCTTTGCTATTATTAGATGAATCTGAAGTGTTTGAACAAATCGAGTTATTAGGCTACCTTGCATCTTGTTCAATGAAAACAGGTAACTATTGTGGTGCAATTGAATGTATTGATTCTGTTTTGAAGAAACTACCAGATGACGATGAATTTGCTAAGACCTTGGTTAAAACTCGCCTAATACCACCGTTACTAGGTTTAGGTAATTATGGGCAGTTAATTAATACAGTTGAAACTGAAATATTTAATAATCTTGAAAAAGTTTTAACAAAAGGACGAGATACAAACTTAATAAGTATAAAGGATTTGTTTGAAACTTGGCTCACTGTATATTTTGATTTTGCTGAAGCACTTGTTTTTCAAGGTGATAATAGAGCCTTTGAAATTATTCAAATTATTTATGATATTTTAGATAAAAATAAGACAATAGAACCAAACTTTTTATGCAGGACAAATCTACTTTTAGCATTAGCAAATACCATAAAAGGTGATATTAAAACTTCAAATAAAATATTAGATGATATGCTGAAAGAATATTCATTGGACAACATGGATTCTTTTATTGTATCAAGATGGAATTTTATTGATATTCTTAACAAATTCTTTTTAAAAGATTATAACACCTTACATTCAGAATTATTTAATGTCGCTGCCTATGCTAATAATATTAATGATAATTTTACAAAAAACATTTTAAAAACCCTATTAGCTAAAATATTAAAGGAAAACAATCAAACTAAAAAAGCTCTTGAAATATTAGAAGAACAGGTTACATATTTCGCTAAGGAAAAGGTCTCAACAGGTGTTTTATTATCTTGGTATTTAATCGCAGAAATCAAATTAATTACCAGCGGGACTCAATTTGCGCTAGATATTGCAACTAAAGCTTTAGACATAGCTCAAAGTCCAAGTATAAATAATTACTATTTTATAGCTTTATTTAATAAACTGATAGGTGAAATCTATTTAGCGAAGCAAGATTTTGATTCTGCAAAAGTTTATCTAGAAAAATCAATTTTTATTTCAAAGCAATTTGATTTGCAATTTATACAAGTTAAATCTTATCTGTTATCTGCAAAACTTTATCAAGAATTAGCATTACCAAAAACATCATCAAGGGGAGAGTATATAAAATCTGCATTGAAAATGTTTCAATTAGCCAAAAATATTCCGATAGTTATAGATCAAATTGCATTACAAAGAACTATTAAAGAAGACCTAAATATATTGACATCTTTTTGTAAGTTAAACGGTATAATTCTTAAAAAAGATAAAAACAAGTAACTTTTAGACTTCTTCTATGCCTGCATAGTCAGCAATAACAGCTTCTCCTACTTCTTCTGGCAAATCAAGAACTTCATATCCCTGTTCAAAGGAACTATAAGCCAAAGCTCTTTTATTTAACTCATCAATTGCCATTGGACCAGTTAATACTTCAACAATGTCACCATTCTTATCTAAGATTTTAAGTCGAGGGATTTCAACACCTTGCGGATTCTTAAATCCCATAAGAATTATTGGGCCATATTCTCCAAAACCGTCTTTGATTTTAAAATATACATCTTTTAAGTTTTCATTATCAAGACAGGCCAAAGCCACATTATTACAAGTCTCGCGTTGTACCCAATCTTGAATAGTTGTAGTTTCGTTTAACAAATCTTGCAGTTGTGCCTTAGTTGCACGAATATTCATAAATAAAGGATCCCCCCCTTTACCTATAGCCGCAGGTCCTGCAGGACGAGGTGCTTGAAATGAATAATTAGTCTCATCAATTACTTTTCTTTCTTCTGTCATTATTTTAACTCCTTATATTTACTATTACGGCACATATTTTAAAAACTTTAAGAAAAAAGTAATTAATGTTACAAAAGTTTACAAAAACGGAGAATTTAAATAAATTCTCCGTTTAAAATAGTTTAATCATGAATTCAGATTTTATTCTTCATTTTCCTCTGAAAAATCTTCTTCAACTTCATCAGCTTGAATATCTTCTTCATCATAAGCTTGTTGATTCATTTCTTCTTCAATTTCTTCCTGAATTTCATCTGAATCAACAACACGTTCTTCTACAATATCTTCAGAATAGTTATAATTTGAAGAATTCGCAGCTTCTTCATCCTCCATTTGAGAAATAGATTTAATATCTATTTTCCAACCAGTTAACCTATGAGCTAATCTTACATTTTGGCCTTCACGACCGATAGCCAAAGAAAGTTGGTCATCTGGCACAACTACTAAAGCGTCTTTTGTTTCTTCGTCATCAGTCATAATATCAACAGAAGCAACTCTTGCTGGTGAAATTGCGTTTACAATGTATTCAACAGGATCAGGAGACCATCTTACAATATCAATTTTTTCGTTTTTCAATTCACCAACAATGGTTTGAATTCTTGAACCACGAGGTCCTATGCATGCCCCAACTGAATCAACTTCTGGATCATTAGACCATACCGCTAATTTAGTTCTAAATCCAGCTTCACGAGAAATTGATTTAATTTCAACAATTCCATCTTCAATTTCAGGAACTTCTAGTTCAAATAATTCTCTAACGATTTCTGCATGAGCGTGTGATACAATAACTTGTGGTAATCTATTTGTTTCTTTAACATTTAACACAAAAACTCTTATTCTATTACCAGGTTTGTAATATTCTCTAGGAATTTGCTCTTTTGGAGGCATAATTGCGTCTGTTTTACCTATGTTAACGATAACATTACGGTTTTCAACTCTTTGAATAATACCAGTAGTTAATGTACCTTTCTTTTCCAAAAACTCATTTAGAATATTATTTCTTTCAGCGTCTCTAATTCTTTGAGTAATTACTTGTTTAGCAGATTGCGCAGCGATTCTACCAAATTGATCTGGAGTTACCTCAATCTTAACTTCATCATCAATTTCGACTTCATCATCTATTTCTTGAGCTTCTTCCAAAGAAATTTCCATATCAGGATCTTCAACTTCTTTTACAACAACTTTTGTTGAGAAAACTCCAATTTCACCTGTTTGTTCATCTAAAATCGCTTCTATATTTGCAGCTTCCTTAACGTGCATATGTTTTTTATAAGCAGCAACCATAGCATCACATAATGACGCAATTAATACTTCTTTAGAAATTCCACGTTCTCTTTCAAGTTCTTCACAAGCTTCAAATAATGCTGTTCCAATTTTTATCATGTTTATTTTCCTTTCCGCCAAGGGCGATTAATTTAATCAATATATAATTTTGCAGATTGAATATTAGATTTTGGCACGTGAAGTTCTTCTCCATCTTCAAAGCGCAAGAACGTCAATCCTTCTTTATCGTCCCAATCTATAATTTCACCTTTAAAAATACGTTCAGTTTCGCCTTCTAAAGGAGTTTTAAGCTTTATACTTACTCTACGACCTTTAAAAATAATAAATTCTTTATCAGATTTAAATTTTCGTTCTAAACCTGGTGAAGACACTTCCAAATAATATTTAACAGGAATAAGTTCATCCAGGAAATCGTTTAAGCTTCTTGTAACATTTTCGCAGTCTTCTAGGGTTATGTCATGGTCATACGAATATAAGTAGATACGTAAAAACCAACGATGATTTTCTTTTACAAATTCAATTTCAATAGGCACCAAGTTGTAACGCACAGCTGTGTTTTCAATTAATGGTGTTATTTTTTCAAGTATTTCATACCTATTTATATCTTGTTTCATATTA
>JAZRJK010000042.1:0-15024 GCA_045645765.1 Candidatus Gastranaerophilaceae bacterium | reverse complement strand
ACATCTGGTAATGCACGTCCAACGATAACTGACATCGCATAGTCGATGTAACATTTTTTCATTTCCTCTCTTATATTAACCGGAACAATTTTACCGTCCGAAAACATATTTTGCTGACTCAAAATCTTCTCCTCCATCCCTTATATATACCAGTATCGTACCATAAAAATACTTTGTGTAAAGTTTTGTTTTAAATTAGAAGTAATTTTCTAGTGTTTAAAATTTTTTCTTATTATTTAAAACATCATTTGAGAATAACAAGAAATTTAAAGTATAGAATATATATCGAACAAGAAAGGTTTTGAAGCAATTATCACAATTATTAATTAAAATATTAAGTTTTGTAACAATATTTAGCATCTAGTGAAATTATTTAACGCATAAATACTTTATATATATGTAAGCATTAAATAAACACGAGAAACAAAAAACGCACACATAACACAACCTTTCATACAACCTACACACTAACCTTCTACACACATGAGGAATTATTAAAAAAGATTCCAAACCCAACTTCTCAAAGCTGGGTTTTTCTTTTTATGTTATTATATTAATCATGGTAGTTGCAAATTCATTTGATGAAGTAATATCACTAATTAAAGACCGGCTGGATATAGTAGATGTAATATCACAACATGTGGTATTAAAAAAGTCTGGTGCAAATTATTGGGGAATCTGCCCTTTTCACAATGATTCTAAACCATCAATGTCAGTAAGTCCTTCTAAAGGAATTTATAAATGTTTCTCTTGCGGAACTGGCGGTGATGCATTAAATTTTATTGTAAGAATCCAGAATCGTGAATATAAAGATGTAATTCTCGAATTAGCTGAAAAGTTTGATATAGAATTACCTAAAAAATTCTCATCTTCTAATGAGACTAAAAATCAAAAAATAGACATGCTTAAAGCTTGTGAAAAAGCGGCTAAATTTTATAATCTTCAGTTAAAAATTGACAGCGACGCAAACAAAGCAACATCTTATTTAGAATCTAGAAATATAACAGAAGACATCATTCAAAAATTTACGTTAGGGTGGGCCCCTGATAAATTTGATGCATTATATAAAGAACTTTCTAAAGAATTTAAGGATGAAATATTAGAAAAAGCTGGACTTATTCTAAAATCAAATAATGGTAAATGGATTGACCGTTTTAGAAATAGGTTAATGATTCCTATACAAAATGAAAATGGAGAATATGTAGCATTTGGTGGAAGAACTTTAGAAAAAGATGCAAAAATCGCTAAATACATAAATTCATCAGATTCTCTAATTTACAATAAAAGTAAGATATTATTCGGCCTTAATTCTGCAAAAGATGCTATTAAAAACGAAGATTCTGTGATAATTATGGAAGGTTATTTTGATGTCATTTCAGCTCAAGCAAATGGTGTTGAAAATGCAGTAGCTTCTTGTGGAACAGCTATGACAGCTGAGCATGTAAAATTACTTTCAAGATATACAAAATCTAGAAGAATCTTCTTATCTTTTGATACTGATAATGCTGGTATTAAAGCTACTAAAAGAGGTAGTGAAGTTATTAAAGAAACTTTAGCTACATTAGGTAATGTTAAGCAATTTGACGAAAGTCATATTTCTTCTTCATTAGATAATAAGTATGCTTGTGAAATACGTGTTGTAGCTCCTCCTCAAGGAAAAGATCCCGATGAGTTTATTAGAACAATGGGGGGAGATGCTTTTAAAATGTTTGTAAAAGAAGCCCCACTTCTTATTGACTTTTTATTAAACAATATTTTAAAAGAGAAATCTTTAGCAAAAACTCCACAAGAGAAAGCTGAACTTGTATCACAAATTATAGAAATTTTAAAAGATGTTGATAATAAAATAATTCAATCTGAATATGTAAAAATGGTTGCAACAGTTCTTGAAATTGATGAGAACGCTATGTTAAAAGAATTAAACAAATTCAATTATCAAAACCAAATTCAATATTTACCACAAAAACAAACTGTTGTAACAAAATCTTCACAATTTGAAGAAAAAGCGCAAAAAAATTTATTGAGCGTTTTTCTATCAAATATCGGTTCAAATAATTATCAAAAATTAAATGAATTGCTACCTCAAGATATCATTCAAAACGAAACGTTAATAATTGTAAAAAATACAATTGACAAATTTGCATGTACGGTAAATAATGTTAGCGAATTGACAAAACAATTATATACGGAATTCATTGAGGATGATAACTTAACACTAATATTGACTGATTTAGTAGAAATGTCGGAAGCCTTCAATGGTTTGGCAGAAGAAGATTTAGAAAGAGCAGTCAATGAAAATATAATTAGATTAAAAAGATGCTATCAGGAGCGTGAATCAGAAAAGCTTCGCAAACAATATAGAGAAGTTAATGACGATGACCTAGAAGCATTAAAAATACAAATGCAACTTAGAGATAAGATAAAGTTAAGGACTGGAGATAAATAATGACTCAAAAAAGAAACTCAAGATCATCAGTAATCAGCATGGAAGAAGAAAATTTAGATTTATTAGATTTTGACTCAGACAAGGATGAAGATGGTGCGGATTACATTGAAACAGACTTGGGCACTGACAATATTGAAGATATTATTTCAACTTCAAAAATGAGCGGTGTAAAGAGTGAAGATTTTTACATGATGGATTCTTCTGATTCGTCAGATTCAGAATTAGATACTGAAGTTCCCAAAGGGCTTGCTGTTGAGGATCCAGTAAGACTTTATTTAAGAGAAATTGGTCGTATTAAGCTTCTTTCAACAAGTGAAGAAATTGAACTTGCTCGTAAAATTATGCAAGGTGGTACACCAGGGGCGATTGCTAAACGTAAGTTAGTTCAAGCTAACTTAAGACTTGTTGTTAGTATTGCAAAAAAATATGTTGGTCGCGGCATGTTATTCTTAGATCTTATTCAAGAAGGCAACTTAGGTCTTATCCGTGCAGCTGAAAAATTCGACCACGAAAGAGGTTTTAAATTTTCAACTTACGCAACTTGGTGGATTAGACAAGCTATTACAAGAGCTATTGCGGATCAAGCTAGAACAATTCGTATACCAGTTCACATGGTAGAAACTATTAATAAGCTTAAAAAAGTTACTCGTAGATTAGCTCAAGAACTTTCTAGAAAACCAACCGAAGAAGAATTAGCAGTAGAAATGGGCGTATCTATTTCTAAACTAAGAGAAATTGTTAAAATTGCTCAAGAGCCTTTATCTTTAGAAACTCCAATTGGTAAAGAAGAAGATTCAAGATTAGGTGATTTTATTGAAGATAAAGAAGCTGATGCTCCTATTAAGACTGTTGCTTCTGAACTTTTAAGAGAAGATTTAGCAGAAGTTCTTTGCACACTTTCACCACGTGAAAGAGATGTTTTAAGATTACGTTTTGGTATGGATGACGGACGTCAAAGAACATTGGAAGAAGTTGGTCAATTATTTGGTGTAACTCGTGAACGTATCAGACAAATCGAAGCAAAAGCTTTAAGAAAACTAAGACATCCAAATAGAAGTAAACGCTTAAGAGAATATGTTGAAAACTAATAAAAAAGACCTCTTTAATAAGAGGTCTTTTTTTATTATGCAACGCCATTATTAAGTAAATCGTGTATGTGAATTACGCCGATTGGTTTATTATCTTCTAATACAAAAATATTTGTAATTTTTTTATCATGCATAATTCTAAGAGCTTCTGCAGAAATCATTTCTTTTGTCACTGTCTTAGGAGATTTTGTCATAAGATTAATCGCTTTTTCTTCTAAAATTGAAGCAGAAAGACATCTTCTTAAATCCCCATCTGTGAGCATTCCTGTAAAATCTCCGTTTTGGTTAACAAAGCCAACGCAACCTAGGCATTTTGAGGTCATTTCTAAGAGAACAGCTTGCATATTAGCATTTTCATCTAAAATAGGCATAGATTGACCTGTATGCATCAAATCTCCAACACGTTTTAAAATCGAACCCAATTTGCCGCCAGGATGTCTAACATTGAAATCTTCTTTTGAGAAACCTTTTCTTTCTATTAGACCAATTGTTAAAATATCACCTAATACTAATGTCGCGGTCGTTGAACTTGTAGGTGCAAGACCTAAGGGGCAAGCTTCACCTTGCTTAGGCAATTCTAATACAACGGTTCCAGCTTTCCCTAATGAGCTTTCTGAATTTTTTGTTATAGAAATTATCTTTATATCAAATCTTTTACAATAATTAATAACATCAACAAGTTCTCGAGATTCTCCACTATTTGAAATTGCTATTACAACATCATTTTCTGTAATCATCCCCAAATCACCGTGGCTAGCTTCTGCTGGATGTACAAAAAAAGATGGTGTACCGGTGGATGCTAAAGAAGCTGCAATTTTATTCCCAATATGCCCCGACTTCCCCATGCCTGTTATAATAATTCTTCCTGTTGCATTTTGCATTAAATCAAGTGCTAAAGTAAGATTTTTGAGAGCAACAGAGTCCCTAAGGTTATTTATAGCATCAATTTCTGCAGAGATTGTTCTCAAAGCAGAATTCCTATCAGCTAAAGTTTTTTTATCTAATTCTTTTTCCAATATAGCAGTCATTTAATACTCCTTAAACTTATATGCTTATTTTAACCTTAATATTTTTTTTTGTAAATGAGTATCTGATTTATGCTAAAATTGTGTATAGGAGAAGGATATGAGTAAAAAAATTTTATCATTTTTAACAATTTCAGCTTTATTGTTTGGAAATATTTTTTGCACTGCGTATGCAACGAATGAATTAAGTTCTTCACAAACTACAAAATCTATTTTTTATGTAAATTTAGAGACAGAACTAAAAAATGCCATAACTCAGATTTATGGAGAGGTCTATGCTCCTCAAATTTATGAAAAAGTTTTAAACATAGCACAAAAAGCTATAGAAGAAAGACCTACTGAACTAAAAAAAGAAGATTTATCTAGAGCTGATGATTGGTATAAAGATGAGATTATCTATATGTTTTATGTTGATCAATTCGGGGTTGTGTCTTCCGAAAAGCCAAATCAATTTAAAGATACAGCTACAATGTTTGATTATTTAAAAGATTTAGGTGTAACTACTCTTTATCTTTTACCATTTGCGGATTCCCCAATGTCTGATGCTGGATTTGATGTTAAAAATCCGCAAAATATCCGTAAAGATCTTGGAGGAACGGCTCAATTTAAAGATTTTATTAAAGAAGCTAAAGGAAATGGATTTAAAATAAAGTCGGATTTAGTTTTAAATCATTTTTCTGACCAACATGAATGGTTTCAACAATTGTTAGCTGGAGATTTGGCTAAACTTAATTACTTTATTGTGCGCAATGAAATGCCTATGTATAAAAAATATGTAGATCCACAAATTGGAACAATTGTTGAGTATCAGGAAGCAGATGGAAGAATTTCCAAACGAAGATTAATATTCCCTGAAATAACAGAGAATCATTGGAGAGAAGTTAATATAAAAGGGGCGAACTATTATTTTTATCATACCTTCTATCCTTTTCAACTTGATATAAATTGGCAAAATCCTGAAGTTTTGTACTATTGTTTAGAAACAATTAACTATTGGACAAACTTAGGTATTGATATATTCAGGCTTGATGCAATACCATATCTTTCTAAAGAGGTTGGCACAACAGCAGAGAATTTGCCAAAAACACATGCAATTATTAAACTTTTAAGTAACTATATTCAAATGACTGCACCAAAGACAGTTATTCAAGCTGAAGCGTGCCAGTGGCCAAATGACATATTGCCTTATTTTGGTAAAGATAAGCGAATAAAGCTCGTTGTTGATGGTCAAGAAAAGATTATAAAAAGAACGGATGAGTTTCAAATTGCATATCATTTTCCTTATATGCCTGCAATTTGGGCTTCATTGATAACCGAAGATAAAAATTATTTCATAGATGCTTATAAAAACACACCACAAATTCCTCAAAGCTCAACCTGGGGAGTATTTTTGCGAGTTCATGACGAACTATCTTTAGAAATGGTAAATAAGGAAACTCGTGAAATAGTTTATAATGCGTTAATTAAAAAAGGTGCTGAGTTTCGTAAAGGCTTAGGTGTTAGCGGTAGAATGGCTAATTTTTTGGATAATAATCCTGATAGAATAGAGATGGCTTTTTCGATTCTTCTCTCGATGCCAGGAATTCCTATAATTTACTATGGCGACGAAGTTGGAGTAAGAAATAATTTTGAAAATGCAAAAGAGTCAGCAAAGGCAAGATTTGAAAAAAGTAAACTCACAAAATTTAAGTTAACAAGTTATTTTGACAGTCGAGATATTAACAGAGGGGCTGTTCCTGCCAAATTATTTTACGGTTCTTCTAAAAATTATTATGAGTTTAATAGTAGGGTGTATAAAAAAGTTAAAAATTTGATTTCTTTGAGAAAGCGTTTGCCTTCAATGTCAAGAGGTGATTTTACTTTACTTAAAACTAAATCTCCAAGCAATTTTGCATATATAAGAAGCCTTGAAGATGAAACAATTCTTGTAATAAACAATCTTTCAAAAGAAAAGCTAATTGCAGAAATTACAATTCCTATGAATGTTATCTTTGGCGCAGAAGATAATAAGATAACAAGTTTTAAAAATCTAGTAAATGGAGATGATGTTAAAGTAAATATTTCACTAAAAAATAGGACTATGAATCTAAGAATTGCTCCATATGGTGCTGTTTGGTTAAAGTTAGAATAATATAAATTTCTGACTATTGTAGATAAAGTGTTTTTAAGATATAATTTTTACAATTTGATATGTGTAGTATTTTATACTATAATATAGTTAGCGAGAGGTGGAGATGGATTTTTTTAGACAAAATAAAAAAGTTATAGTTGGTTTAATTGCTGTATCTTTTATTTTATGGACAATAGGAATGGGATTACTTTTAGTGCTACCGAGCTTGGGAGGCTAGATTTGGGGCGTAAAAAGATATTAAATCTTTTAATATTTTTATTGATTGTGTTAAGTTTCTTTAGTAACTTAGCATGTTTTGCTAACTCTGATATTGAAGCCCAAAAAAAAGCGACTAGAGAAAAAATTAATCGCTTAAAATGGCTTGAAAGCCTTGAGGCTAACAAGCTTTATAAAAATCAACAAAAATTAGAACAAGCTACAAACACTCTTTCAACATCAAAATCTCAAATTGTTTCTGCGCAAAAAGAGTTATATAATTTAGAAGCAAAACTTGAAAAAGCATCTTCTGAGTATAATGCTTTAAATTATACTTTAGCGAATCATGTAAGAAGCGTTTATAAATCTCAAAGAAAAGCTTTTTTTGAGATTCTTTTAAACTCTGAAGATATTAACATGCTTGTTGATAGATTGCACTACCAAAAAATAATTCTTAAAGATGATTACGGTAAAATGGCCTTGGCAAGGGCAAAAGCTCAAGAGATAAGAAATATAAGAAATAATATTGCTGCACGTAAATTAAGATTAGAACGTTCTGTTGCTTCAATTAATTCACAACAAGAAGATATAAACAGAGCTATTGCTAAGAATAAAAACATGATTGAAAAACTTAAGAATGATCGTGTAGCATATCAGAAAGCTGAACGAGAATTGGCAAAACAGTCTGCGAGTATAGGATCTTATATTAATAAAACAGCTAAAGATACAAATGTTCAAGTTGCATCAGGTTTTATAAAACCAATACAAGGTAGAATAACTTCACCTTTCGGATGGAGAACCCATCCAATATTCAACAGTCGTTCATTCCATTCAGGTATTGATATAGGGGGGCCAAATTATGGTGAAATAAGGGCTTCTAATTCAGGGAAAGTTATCTATTCTGGTTGGTATGGTGGCTATGGAAAAGTTGTTATTATTGAACACGGAATCATAAATGGTAAACCAATAACAACTTTATATGCGCATATGAGTTCAATTACAGTAAGCAATGGGCAAAGAGTTAATAAAGGTCAAGTTATAGGCAAAGAAGGTACTACTGGTTATAGCACAGGTCCTCATTGTCATTTTGAAGTGAGAGTTAATGGACAACCAAACAATCCATTGAATTATATATAGGAAGTGAATCTTGAAAAGAAATTTATCATTATTATTAATAGCGCTATTGTCTTCCATAACAATTACTACAAGTTATGGATTTGAATCCGCATCTGATTATACAGGTGAAGCTTTTTTTGAACCGCCATCACTAGAAACTTCTAAAAATGCTTATTCTTCAGGTGGAGGCAGCGGAGAATCTAAACATACAACACCGCCAATTAAGCAATTAAGACAAAAGATACAGCAACATTCTTTTGAAAAAGATTTAAAAGCTTTTGAATTAGCGCCAACAGCTGCGGATGTTTATTCTGGAGAAATTGAGACTTCAAAATATGCTTCCAAAGAAGTTGAAGATAATTTTGATGAAATGAATTCTGAGGGGTTTGAATCAGATGACTTGCAGTTAGATGAAAACGAAAAACCGAAAAAGAATTGGTTTCGTAGAGATAAAAAAGAAAAATCTGATAAAAATGAAGATACTGAAAATATAATTCTAGATTGTCAAAAAGTTGATTATGATACTGATAATTACTTGGTATATGCAACTGGCGATGTAAATGTAGAATTTGTAAAACAAAAAATTACTGTTAAAGCAGATAAATTAACATTTGATAGGCTTAATAATACAATAAAAGCAGAAGGTAACGTTAGGATTCTAAAAGGTGGTAGAACTGTTACGGGTGATTATATCTTTGTTGATATGAATGAGGAAAATGCACTTATAGAAAATCCGATTTCAAGAACTTCGAACATGGAGATTAAATCTCAAAAAGGTTATGTTTTTGGAGATAGAATTGTTCAAGAAAATGGTTCAATGGAAATTCAAGATTCTTTCCCAATAGATTTTCATTCCGGGAATCGTGGGCCTAAAATGCGTACTATGATGATGCCTAAAAATGAATCATTAACGGATGATATGAGCAAAGGTATCGTTACATTCCAAGCTCAAGAGATTAAAATCAAACAAGATGGTGAACATGAAATAGTATCCTTAAAAAGACCACGCTTATTTAAAGGTGATAAATTATTTTTCAAGACACCGTCAGTAAAAATTTATACAAATAAGAATCATGATTACGGAGAAACAAATCATTGGGAGATAGCTTCTATTAGGGGCTTAGGTTTATATGCAGGTCCTGGTTTTGTTGCGGAGTTACCCAAAGGATCAATTTTTAAATTCATTCCAACTGTAAATTATAAGAGTGGATTTGGTTTTGGTGCCGTTGGACGCTTTCATAGTGGGACAAATTACACGACTTTAGCTTATGGAACTGCAATGGAAAAAATGCTGGTTTATGGTAAACAACAGTTAGATGATAATTTGTTCTTACATTATTCTCATAACAGTTATATGCCAGAATGGTTTATGGGAAGACGTCGTCCAAAATACGGGATGGCTTTGGTTTATGAAAAAGGTTATCATTCACGAGATTTCTTGTTAAATAATAGATCTTCGTCTTTTAGGCATAGATTGGAAGCTGGTTATTTCCATAACTTAGATTTTGATAAAAATTATGAAAAAATATCAGGATCAGATATTGGCACTACTCGTTTTAGATATATGGCAGAAGTAAGACAAAACTTTTTTGAATACAAAAATGAAGAAGAACTAAAAGCGTTTAGATTAGGACTTGTGTCTCAAATGTCATCTTCTGTATATGGAACTGGCGATACTCAGATAATTGGTAGAATTGGGCCTTCTGTTCACATGCAATATAAACGTTGGATGCAAGACGTTATATTTTATTTATCAGCATTTGAAGACAATACTCCAATACGTAGATTTGATGCGTATCGTTATGGTCAACAATCATTATATCTGAGAGAATATTTTAGAATCTGTAGATGGCTTACTGTTTCTTGGTTTGGTATGATGAATTTAAGTAATGATGCACCAAATGGTAAAACATTCCAAGAAAACGGATTTTATTTTTCATTTGGTCCTGACGATTTAAAAATGAATCTTGGTTATGATTTTATAAGAGAAACTTTACGTTGTACTTTAGAAATTATGATGGATGCCAAAGGTACAAAAGTTGAGTATGACAAATTTGAAATCGTACAGAAGGATAAAGATAAAAAAGATAAGAAAAAAGCTGACACTGCTCCTAAAAAAGTATCACCTAAGGTTGCACCAGTACAGCCTAGAATTTTAGATCGCGCTGTTGTTGAAAATGTGAAGGAGCATGAAGATGTTCTATAGAAGAAAATATTTGGTAGGCTGTCATCGTAGAAACAAGCTGACTCAAGAGATTATTGAATGTGGAAAGCTTTGCGGGATTAAGAATTTCTCTCCAGGTTATTCTGGGAATATTTCTGCAAGATATAAAGACGGATTATTAATTACGACATCTGGTTCTTCAAATGGTTATTTAAAACCTAATCAGATTGTCTATACAAATTTTGCTGGAAATTCTCTAGAAAAAGGTAAAAAGCCTTCAAGTGAAAAATTTTTACATATAGAAGTCTATAAACAAAGAGCGGATATTAATTATATTATTCATGTTCATGCCCCATACTTAAGTAGTTTTGCTTCTGCTGGGAAAGATTTGATGGCGCCAATAATGGCTGAAAATGTTTTTTATTTTGGAGGAATTCCTCTTGCAGAGTATGCTTTGCCATCGACAAGAGAGCTTGTTGAAAATACAATTAAGTTTTTTGATAAATACGATGCCGTATTAATGGCTAATCATGGCTTTATTGTTGGGGCAAAAACAATGGAAGATGCTTATTTAAAACTTGAATTAGCAGAATCTTATGCACAAGTTGTTTTAAATACGGAAATCTTAGGCGGAGCAAAACATTTATCTCAAGAAGAAGAACAAAAAATCTTAGATTTAAGAAGTAAATTATAAATCTTTTAATTGTTATTTATGATAAGTCTCATTTTTTAAGATTTTGAATGCACGATAAATTTGCTCAACCAATAACAGTCTAGCAAATTGATGTAAAAACGTCATTTTTGAAATACTTAATTTGAAATCAGCTCTTTGTGATACGATTGGAGAAATACCATAAGAAGAACCAATAATGAAAACTAACTCACTGATCCCCGAAATACTTATTTCATTGATTTTTTGAGCAAAACCTTCAGAAGAAAGTTGTTTCCCTAAGATTTCTAATGTTATTACATAAGAATTTGGCTTAATATTTTCAAGAATCTTATTTCCTTCTTGCTCAAGAGCTTTTTGAATAAGATTCTCATCTTTAATTTCCACAGGCTGTAATTCAATAATTTCAATTGATGCATAAGGACTAAGACGTTTTAAAAATTCATCAATACCGTCTTTTAAAAACTTTTCTTTAATTTTTCCCAAAGCTATAATTTTTATTTTCATTTCTATTTAAATAAGTTTTTAAATCTTTTCATTGCTTCAATAGTGTTTTCTCTTGAACCGAATGAAGTTAATCTAAAGAATCCTTCTCCATTTTCACCAAAACCAGCTCCTGGAGTTCCAACAACTTGTGCTTTTTCTAATAAATAATCAAAGAACTCCCAGCTTGTCATATTGTTTGGACATTTTAACCAAATATAAGGAGAATGTTTTCCTCCAACAAACCAAATATTACATTCTTTCATTGTTTCAGAAATTATTTTTGCGTTTTCTTTATAATAATTTAAGTTTTCAGAAATTTCTTTCATACCTTCTTCTGTAAATACAGCTTCAGCTCCTCGTTGAACAATATATGGAACACCATTAAATTTGGTTGTTTGACGTCTTAGCCACATTTTATTCAAATTACCCAAATCTTTTGGGACAATTGTATAACCACATCTTGTACCTGTAAAACCTGCTGTTTTAGATAAAGAGCAAAACTCTATAGCACAGGTTTTAGCACCTTCAATTTCAAAAATAGAACGTGGTAAATCTGTATCAGAAATGAAACATTCATAAGCTGAATCAAATAAAATTATCGAATTATTAGAGTTCGCATAATCTACCCACTCTTTTAACTGTTCTTTATTATAAACCGCTCCTGTCGGGTTATTTGGAGAACAAATATAAATGATATCTGGACTTATAGTTTTATCTATATCATTTACTCCTGGTAAAAATTCGTTTTCTTTATTTGCATTAGCAAATATAACTTTTCTACCATTCATAATATTTGTATCAACATATACTGGATAAACAGGATCTGGAACAAGAACTGTATTATCCTTGTCAAATAAATCTAAGATATTACCTAAATCGCTTTTTGCACCATCAGAAATAAAAATTTCATCCAAATCAAGTGAGACATTATGTTTTAAATAATAGTTTTGAATCGCTAATCTTAAAAAATCATAACCTTGTTCCGGCCCGTAACCACGAAAAGTTTCTTGAACACCCATTTCATCAACAGCTTTGTGCATTGCATTTACAACAGATTTACAAAGCGGTTTTGTAACATCTCCAATTCCGAGACGAATCACTTTTTTACCAGGGTTATTAGATATATATTCATTAACCTTTTTAGCGATTGTTGAAAATAAGTAACTTTGTGCTAGATTTTCGTAATTTTTATTTAAATTCATAACTTCCCTCTTATTTTTTATTGAACCAATATACTCAAATAACATGCCTTATTAATGTCTATTGATCAGTTTCTTTATGTTTGCCCTTCATTAGCTTTTCAAAATCAGAAGGTTTAATATTTTGGATAAAATCTTTAAATTCCTGAGCTTCTTCCGCATCCTTTGCTGAATCTGTTGAAACAGACCCGTTCATAAGAACATTAGCTGTTACAAAAATTGGAGCATTAGCTCTCATAGCAACTGCAATTGCATCAGAAGGGCGAGCATCAATTTCTATAACATCGTCATCTTTTGAAAGATATAATGTTGCATAATAAGTTTCTTTCTCAACATCATTAATTTCAATTTTATCTAATTTATAACCAACATTTTCTATAATATTTGTAACTAAATCATGAGTCATAGGACGAGCAACAACAAGCCCTTCAATGCAACGAATAATAGCACTAGCTTCGGCAGAGCCTATCCAAATAGGCAAAGCTTTTCTATTATCTAAGTCATGTAATACAACAATGGGAGAGCTTGTTCTAACATCAAGAGCGATACCCATTACTTTCATTTCAATCATTTCAATTTCCTCTCTATTAAGCATAATTTTAACATAAAATCAGTTTATATGATATAATCACTTGTATGAAAATAAACCTTGTTTATAATAAAAAAATATTAAACTACTCAGAATTTTTAGCAGATGTAGAAAATGTGCTTATACAAAAAAAGGTCGAATTTTCTTCTTTTGATATTGATAATATGAAATTTTTCGGAAATTTTACAATTGTCATTGGAGGAGATGGAACTCTTTTAAAAGCTACCCGTTTTTATGCACAATCCCAAATTCCTGTTTTGGGTATAAACATTGGAAGACTAGGATTTTTGTCGCAAGGTGTAATTAATGAGATTGATTCGATATTAGATTCTATTTTAAATAAAGAATTTTATACTGAAGAACGAATGATGTTAACGTCTTTGGATAAATTTGCATTAAATGATTTTGTGATAAAAGGTTGTGACTCTTCTAGAACATCAAAATTTTATTTGGAAATTAATGAAGAAGAAGTTTGTGATTATATTGCAGACGGATTAATTGTTGCTACGCCAACCGGTTCAACAGCTTATGGCTTATCGGCAGGAGGTCCAGTTGTTTATCCCACAATGAACGCGATAGTTATTGTGCCAATATGTCCACATACTTTGAATGCAAGACCTTTGGTAGTGCCAGCAAATGAGGAAATAAAAATAAAAACGGCCGATAAATTATTATCAGTCGCTGTTGATGGTTTTGAGACAATGCAATGCGTTGATAAAATTACAATAAAATCTGCCCCTCAAAAAGCTGTTTTAGCATTTTTAAATAAAAGCAGATTTTATAATGTTTTAAGAAATAAACTTCATTGGGGGATTTCACCTAAGGCGTTTTAGGAGATTCTTGCCCAGCGTTTCCTTTTTTAGAGAATTTAGATTTTATATTTCCCCAAAATTTATTCCACTTTTCTTTAAAGCTTGCTTTTGGTTTTTTTATTTTTTCAGAAAGAGCTTCAAACTTTTTGTTTAATTTTTCTTTCATTAATTCTGTTTCTTTTTGGATTTTTTCAATTTCCTTTTTTGCCTTAGCTTCAATGTTTTCTTTTGCTAAATCCGCTTTTCTTTGAATATTTTCAAGTTTAATTTTCATAGAACTTTCGAGTTTTTCTTTTGCTGCTTCAAATTTTTTCTTTGCTTCTTCTAATGCTTGTTCTACTTTATCTTTAGTTTTTTCAGCAACCTCTTTTGCTTCTTCTTTGGTTTTTTCAGCGACGTCATCAACTTTTTCTGCAGTTTTTTCAATAGCTTCTTCAACAACTTCTTTTACGTCGTCTTTACCTTTTTTTAAATTTTCAAGCTGACTTTGTAAATCTGTAATAACTTCTTTATCTTTTACATTTTTGGCTTCGGAATTCTTTAATTTTTCAGCAGTCTCTGATAAAGATTTTTTCAAATCACCCACGCTTTTATGTTTCCAAATCCCATAACCGATACCCGCTAATCCTAAAATCCCTAAACCTATCAAAGCAAGACTTGGAGTTTTGTTAGTTTCTTCTTCTACATACGATGGCTCAATGTTTGAATAAGAATTTACAGTATTTGGATAAGTAACATTTTGGCTCTTAGAAGCTATATTAAACTTGTTATTAATTGCAGAAATTTCCATATTTTATTCCCTTTCAACAGCTACTACTTATATTAAAACACTCCAAAAAATAAAAATTGCTCTATTATTAAGAAATATTTACAAATTATCTTCGCAAAATTAACAAGTTGCGAAAGTTATATACTTGGTGTATAATATAATTAACTATAGTTTAATTTAGACGTCGTTTAAGGATAGCATGAGCTTTAAAACCAAGGATATGTATATTGAATATATACGCTTGGCCCTGCAAGATTCTTGTGGTTATTTAACTTGTGCTAGACTAAAACCAACTTCTCAAAACCCGCTTGGCGAGCGGCTTCTAGCTCAGGGG
>JAZRJK010000041.1:0-100029 GCA_045645765.1 Candidatus Gastranaerophilaceae bacterium | reverse complement strand
GAACTTTTAAAATCTTCAGCTAATAGCTAAGCTTATATATCCAGTTTTTATAATAAAACTGTGCAAAAATTTGAAATAACCTTAATTTTATAATCCCTTTTCCCTTTTTCCGCTTGAGTTACAAACTCAAGCTTTTTTTTGCGCTACGCACATAAGTAACACATTACTACTTTGTTAAACAAAAAAACAGAGGATGAAAGATTTCATCCTCTGCTTTTCTACAAATAAATGTCAAACTATTTGATTTCAACAGTAGCGCCAGCTTCTTCAAGTTGTTTCTTGATAGCTTCAGCATCTTCTCTTTTAACACCTTCTTTAACAGCTTTTGGAGCTGCATCAACTAAATCTTTAGCTTCTTTTAAGCCTAAGCCAGTGATAGCTCTAACTTCTTTAAGAACAGCGATTTTGTTAGCACCAGCAGATGCTAAGATTACGTTAACTTCAGAAGCTTCTTCAGCAGCAGCTTCAGCTGGAGCAGCAGCAACTGCAGCAACTGCAACAGGAGCAGCAGCAGATACGCCAAATTTTTCTTCCATAGCTTTTACTAATTCAGCAGCTTCTAATAATGTTAATTTTTCAATTGATTCTAAAATAGATTCTACACTCATGATTTTCTCCTTTTTATATTTTTTTTATAGTATTACATTTGTTTTTATTTGAGAGTAAATGTGACCTTTCAGTCAAATAAATTTACCCCCTATGCTGTTTTTTGATCCCTAACAGCTGCAACTGCTCTTGTAAGAGAAGCCATAACTGCATTGATAGATCCAACGATGCCAGTAGCTGGAGAGTTTACGCAGCCAAGCATTTTTGCGTAAATTTCTTCTTTTGAAGGAATTGTAGCAAGAGCTTTTGCTTCATCAGCAGAAAGTAATTTTCCATCTAATGCTGCAGCGATAATTTCACCTTTTTTAGCATCTTTAATAAATTTTGATAAAACTTTTGCTGGTGCAACTTGATCACCGAAACCAAAAGCAATCGCGATTGGCCCTTTAAAAGTTTCAGTTAAAACTTCGTAAGGAGTATCCTTCACTGCAAGTTTTGCTAAAGTATTTTTAGTAACCATATAGTCGCCATCTTCTTTTTGAAGCGCACGTCTTAGGTTAGTAATTTCCTCTACTGAATAACCTTTGTATTCGGTAACAATTGCAACTTGAGCCTTATCAATATTCTCTTTAATTTGAGACACTTTGTCTTGTTTAAAAGCTTTTGTTGACATTTTTTGCTCCTTTTTTTATATACATTTTAATATGATCTCGACCAGTTTCATACTTGTATTTACATACCAAAAAGATTTTGCAATCTTCTCTAATCGCAAAATCTATACAATCTCAAGCTATCTATATCTCTAAGATTCTTATATTTCGTTTGAGTAGGGAAACCCCTATACCCAATCTCGGCTAGCTTATCTCAATTTAAATCCTAACAAAAGGATACTAACTGTCTGCGATTAGAATTTAATCATAACAAAAGCATAATCTACTGTCAAGCAATATATTAAGTTATTTTAATTTTATTGCGTTAATAACAATCCAACTACCGTTTTGGTAATACTTAATATTATTAAAATTTTTCAAAACTTCATCTTCCAAAGAATTTCTTATGATAGAAAAAGTTATAAACATTTCAGGAATATCTTTTGCTTGGGCGATTTCAATTAAATCTTTTTTTATAAAGCTAACACTGTCCAAAAAAACAACAGAAACTTGTTCCCCTTTTTTAATATTATTTAATATTCTAGAAGGATTATTAATATACTCCATACGATTACTTTTACTTATATGATCAAGTTTTGAAGTATATTGAGAATTTAAATATCGAAAAAACCTATTTGGTTCATAGTAAGTAAAGATAATCCTATCCGATTCTATATTATTCAAAATATCTGTAACTAATTTATGTCCTTCTACACGAATGTTTTTTGTGGAATAAAATGGAGTGAAAATTGAAAATAATTGAATGTACATAAAACTAAATAATAAAATTGTATCAAATTTATTTTTAATCCCCAACGATAATAATAATATTAAAATCGGTAAAACTTCGATTGTATATTTTGTAATAAATACAATTTTCCCTGTTATAGCTAATACAGAGGTGGTTAAAATAACAAGTACAAAAATAGTTGACAACCCTTTTAACTTTAAAGCACCTTTAAATAAAAGATATATAGCAATCAGAGTTGGTAATAGCATTAATACCAAATATTGATAATTTGTATTATAAAAAAATACTGATGGCGCATTTACATTATTTGTTAATATCGGAGAAAAATAATCTGTTAATAAAAATAATATGTTCGTATAAGAAAATACGCCCCACCATTGAGAATAAGGTAGCATTTTTAGTATATTAACACCTAAAGGAATTAATAATAGCAAAAAGAATAGTGCGTATATTAAAATTTTTTTTGTAAGAAATTTCTTTTTATACCATAAATAAAGAGTTATAAGTCCTACATAAATCCAACCTAATACATGGGTAAATAATAACAAAATTGCAGTTATTATAAACCCGCAATAGCCCTTATTAATATGCAAAATTTTTAGTAAAAAATATAATAATAATGCACTAAAAAGAAATACTAAAGAATAAAAACGAACTTCTTGAGCATAATAAATTAAAAAAGGCAAAGTCGCAGTAATAGAAGCACAAATATAACCGTTTTTATTTGAATAAAAACAACCAACTTTATACATAACAACTATCGAAATTAAAGATGGAATAACTGAGGTTAGCCTTAGACCTATATCATTACTGAGAGCAAAAGGTTTTAAATATAAATAATAAAGCGGTAAGTGGCATTGTTTCATAACTTCCTGCCAAAAGCCCTCAAAAAAAGGCTTTGATGCGATAAACCAACTTACATATTCGTCGTTCCATAAACCTTCAGGTTTATCAATATTAACTAATCTTAGTATTAACCCTAATATAATTAACAAAAAAATATACAAGTTGCTAACTCCTCTTTACTTATTGTACAATAAATCTTGAGGAGTGCAAAATTGACTAAATTAATTATCCAAATACCTTGCTATAATGAGGAAAATACTCTTTTAACGACGCTAAATGAAATCCCTAAAACTTTTAATGGAATAAAAGAAGTAGAAATATTACTAATTAACGATGGTTCCACTGACAAGTCCGCAGAAATAGCGAAAACTTGGGGTGCAAAAGTTATTGATATAAAAACAAATAAAGGATTAGCTAATGCTTTTAAAGTTGGATTACAAGAAGCTTTGAAGCTAAATGCGGATATAATTGTTAACACAGATGCTGATAATCAATACTACGCTAAAGATATTGAAAATATAATAGAACCAATTCTTAATAATGAAGCCGATATTGTTATTGGGGCAAGAGACATAAAAAAAAATAAAAACTTCTCACTTATAAAAAAAATATTACAAAAATTAGGCTCTGCGACTTTAAGACTATTGTCCTCTACCCCAGTATTAGATGCTCCTAGTGGGTTTCGAGCGTTCTCAAAAGAAGCTGCTTTAAAAATAAATATATTTGATAATTATACATATACCATGGAGACTATCGTCCAAGCTAGAGCTAAAAATTTAAGAGTACTATCTGTGCCTATAAGAACAAACAGCTCTATGCGTAAATCAAGGCTCGTTAAAAATATTTTTGATTACGTTTTTAAATCAGCAAAAACATCTTTAAGAATGTTTATTGTATATCGTCCTTTTCGTTTCTTTAGCACCGTTGCAGGAGGATTTGGACTATTTGGAACAATTATTATCTTAAGATTTTTATACTACTACACCAATGGTTTAGGAAATGGACATATACAATCATTGATTATAGCTGCAATATTTATATTAACTTCAGTTCAACTTCTGATTGTAGCAATAGTAGGGGATTTACTATCTATTAATCGAAAATTGTTGGAAGATATTCAATTACGAATAAAAAAAATGGAGCTTAAATAAGAAAAAACCGCTTTTTATATCAGCGGCTAAAGAATCGGAAAAAGGGAAAAGGTTAGGGTATAATGCGAGTCCACCTCGCTGGAAATATCTTACATCTATGAGAATAAACTAAACGTTTTATCAATATTATCATTACGAACTGTTTTTATAGACTCAATCTCTGTTTTATAAGCAGTCCTTTCTGTTTCTAACTTAGTTAATTTGTTATCACATCTTGCATCTTTTTTATTAATAATTGCAAGTTCTTGTTCGTATTTTGTTTCAGCTTTTTTTAGCTCAGAATCATCTTGAACCTCTTGTAAATAATTGTTATTGGTACTTGTAGCAAAGCTTGTGTCATTCCAAGCTTTTTCATAAGATTCATCATTAAACACTTGAATAGTTATAAGGCCTGATTCTACCATGTTTTTAAACCATTCGTTGCCTTCTTTACCACTCTGATATTGTGCATCAACAGTTACACAACCACCTTGACCATGAATTGCTGTCCAAAGATTAATGTAATAGTTATATTCATTACGAATTTCATCCCAAGTTTTATCATTAATCATAAAATTTTTAGCAGAGTCTTTTATATTGTTTTGAGAATCTAATAAAGTCGTTTTTTCAACTTGTTTATCTAAATTCATATATTCAAAAATTTCACTAGAATATTTACTGTACAACATTTCTCTAAATGCATTTAATGCATCTGCCTGTTTTCTTGGATCATTTTTTATAGCATCTGAATCAATTTCGTTGTATTTTTCATTTAACTCAGTATCTGTACCACAATGACGATCATATACAATTTTTTCGACTTGTGTCATATATAAACTTTCAGTATACCCATAATCAGAGTCTTTACCATAATTACCTTGAGATTTACCAACCCCAATTTCTGCACCCATAGCTCTGTCGTTTAGGCCTTCATTCCAAGCAAAATCTTGTTCATAACCTAGCATTGCCCATGCAAATGAATATTTATCATTACCATAACCATCATAAAGCCTTTTTGTTTCTTCTGATACAATCATTTTACCAGTTTGATTGTCTCTAAGTGCATACTGTTTAATTCTATTTTGATTATAAGAACAAACGCTATCAAAATTTGCATCAAGATATCTTGTTTTTGCAGCATCATCCCAAAATGCTACTTTAAAAGAAGTTGCGTCTAAAGCTTCACAATACTCTTGATACAATCCGTCTTTTTGAGTAGCAAGAGCTATCTTCTGCGCCATTACAGACTGAGCTTCACGCTCAACGTCATGCATACGAGCAGTAAGTGTTAATAATCTAGCTTGTGACGCTGCCATTCCCATTCAGATTTTGTCCTTTTTTATTTTTCCTTAATATTTATTACGGCATTATTTTGTAAAACTTTAATCATTTTTTATAAATTGTTACAAAACTTTACGTATATTTACACAATTTACAAACTTGCTTAAATATTTAAGTTGTAATAGAATATAGAAAAATAAGATTTGAGGGTAACTGAAATATATGAAAAAAGCGTTATTAATAGCATCAGTACTATTTATTGCAGTTATTTCTACTGCTTGTATCAATAATATTGCAGTCCAAGAATTAAATAATAAAGCTGCAGAATATATGCAAAAAGGTGATTATGAAGCAGCTGTAAATAGACTTCAAGCAAGTATTGATTTGGATTCATCTATGTACGAAACTTATTATAATCTTGGAATTGCAGCTACTAATGCTAAAAAATATGATGTCGCAATTGAAGCTTTTAATAATGGTATAAAAATAAAACCTGATTTCGCGAATTTTTATTATTCTTTAGCTATTGCACAAGCTGAATATGCTGATAGCTTGGAAGATTTAATTAATGATGCTAAAAAAGAAGAAATTGAAGATAATAAGAAAAAAATCTCTGATCTTAATATTTCTGCAATAGAAAATGCTAAAAAATATCTTGAATTAGCGCCTCAAGCTGAAGATAGAGAAGAAGTTGAAGACTTTATCGATGGACTAAAAGTGCAAGATAATGATGATGTAAAAAAAGAGCCACAAGTTCTTTTGAAAGGCTAGTATGTTTGCATCTCATTCACAAATCATTTGCACAATTTTTGGACTACATATATATTTTTATGGTGTTATTTTGGCATTAGCCATTGTTTTAGGGACTTTCGTTTCAGATTATATCGGTACAAAATTTTATGGACTTAAAAAAGAAACCATAATCGATTTATCACCATATTTAGTTATTTTTGGAATTATTGGAGCAAGGCTATATTATTGTTTGCTAAATTATGATTTTTACCTAAGATTTCCAACTGAAATTCTTGCTATACGTCATGGTGGGATTTCAATACACGGAGCTATTTTAGGGGGACTTATCGGTTTAATAATATTTGCTAAAAGACACAAAATTTCAATATTAAAGCTTGCTGATGTTTCAGCTATTGGTTTAGTTTTGGCTCAATCTGTTGGACGTTGGGGAAATTTCTTTAATTCCGAAGCTTTTGGCACACCAACCAACTTACCTTGGAAGCTTTATATCGCACCACAATATAGACCGATACCATATACTAACAATGAATATTTTCATCCAACCTTCTTATATGAAAGTGTTTTGGATTTAGGAATTTTCTTTGTCTTATTTTTTATCGCAAAAAATAAAATATTTAGCAAAGATGGAAATCTTGCACTTGTTTATTTAATTCTATATTCAATAGTTAGAATTTTTGTAGAGCATTTTAGAATTGATAGCGTTTGTTATATACACGGGTATCCTGTTGCAATGGTTGTATCTGTAGGTATAATATTCTTGTCTACAATAGGATTAGTTTTAAATAATTTAAAAAGAAAAGAAATACAATAATGAAAGCTGTTTTATTTTACGGACCTCAAGATATTAGATATGAAAATACAATGATAAAACCTCTTGCAGAGGGGGAAATTCTTGTTAAAGTAGAAGCTGCGCTGACTTGTGGAACGGATGTTAAAACTTTTCGCAGAGGTCATCCAGTTTTGATAAAAAATATTCCATCAGGGTTTGGACATGAGTTTGCTGGTATTGTTGAAAAGGTCTCAGAAGGTGTAACTAATGTAAAAGTTGGAGATAGAGTGGTTTGTGCTAACTCCGCGCCTTGTGGAGAGTGTTTTTTCTGCAAACAAGAAGAATATAATCTATGCGAAAATTTAGATTTATTAAACGGTGCTTATGCTGAATATATTGTTGTTCCTGAACGTATTGCAAAAAAGAATACACTAATTATTCCAAACAATTTATCGTTTGAAAAAGCAGCTTTTTGTGAACCATTAGCAAATGTTGTTCATGGTGCAGAAAGAACTGGGATAAAAGCTGGTGATACAGTTGGTATTATAGGAATTGGCCCAATTGGTTTAATGTTTGCAAGGATTGCAAAACTAAAAGGTGCAAAAGTTATAGTTGCTGGTAGAAATAAAGAGAAATTACGCTTAGCAGAAGAATTTGCTTATGCAGATGAAGTAGTTGATTTAAAAAAGTATCCTAATCCAGAAAAGATTTTTAAAGAATTTTCTAATGAAAAAAAAGGTTTGGATGTTGTTGTTGAATGTGTCGGTTTGCCTGAGATTTGGGAGCTTGCTTTTTCTTGCGTAAGAAAAGGTGGTACTGTTCATTTCTTTGGCGGTTGTAAATCTGGCTCTACCGTAAGTTTTGATACTACAAAAATGCATTATGGTGATATAAAGCTTATGAGTGTTTTTCACCATACTCCAAAGTATTTTAGACAAGCATTGGATTTAATAGCATCTGGAGAAGTGGAAGTGGAAAAACTTATTACTGAGACTTTACCGCTTGAAAAAGTTGAGTATGCAATGGAACAACATATAGCAGGTAATGCAATTAAGTTTTTAATAGAGCCGTGGAAAAATTAGCATTGTTATCCCAATAAATGTTTCCCAAATAAAACAATCCCAATAATCGCTGCAACTACGGATGCAAACATCACTGCGCCTGCTGAAATATCTTTCGCCATCCCAACCATACGAGAGTAACGATTATGATAGATAGAATCTAATGTAAACTCAATTGCAGTATTTAGCATTTCTGCAACAATAACCATGGAAATTGCAAATAATGCCATACAAAATTCTAAAGCAGAAAAGTCTAATAAATAGGCAAAAAGCATAACTAAAATTGCGATAACAACATGAATTCTTACATTCATTTCGCTTTTTAAAACTAGTCTAAACCCTTTTCGGGCATTCTTGAAAGTATTATTAAAACCTTGAGATTTAAATCTTGTCATATTCAATACTCCCCAAAGCTTTTCTTTGTTGTTCTATAACAAAATTATATTCTTCTTCACTTTGATGGTCAAATCCTAACAAGTGCATTAAGCCATGGCTTATTAAGAAAAACAATTCTTGTTCTTTATTCTTAGAGTTACTTATATCTCTATTTACGCCTTCAATAACTTTGTCTAGAGCAATTACAATTTCACCTAAATTAATATCTCCATCAAAAACAAAACGAGTGTCGTCATCTGCAAAAATTGCAAATGTAATAATATCTGCAGGTTTGTCTTTATCTCTATAATCTCTGTTTAATTCATGAGTTTTTTGGGAATCACAAAACACAATATCGAGTGTTATAGAATCATATTTATATCCTTGCAAACAAGATTCGCTTTTAAGTGCTGAAATATAGTATTCCAGCATTCTACGAGTTTTTTCTATAACATCTTTTTCATCGAGCTTCCAGTTTGGAAAAATATTTTCTGTGAAAATATTAATTATTGTCATTCTTTTTGCTTTCTAATTCCTTAATTTTTGTTTCCAAATCCACATCTAATTTTGGTGGTAAAACTTCTTCTACTGTCGGAATTATTAATTGTTTATTTTTATCCAACTCTTGAACAAGTTCATCATGATATTTAATTCTCTTATGGTGCATACCTCTAAGCATTCTAGAGAAAGTTTCAGCAATTGTTTTTAAATCCTTTAATGTCAATGGAGATTCCTCTAATTGACCATCATTAAGCCTTTCTTTAATAATTTTTGCAATTATTGCATCAATTTCTTCACTACTTGGGTTTTTAGCTGCTCTAACAGCTGATTCGACCGCATCTGCAATCATTAATATTGCTGTTTCTTTCATACTAGGTTTTGGCCCAGGATATCTAAATTGATCTTCTTTAACATTTTCTTCGCCTTCCTCTTTTAGGGCTTCGTTATAGAAATAGCTTACTAAACTTGTACCATGGTGTTGAGTTATAAATGGATGAATGACTTGTGGTAGCTTGTATTCATCATCCTTAGCTAAATCCAGACCATCTACTGGGTGAGCTGTGATTAACATTTTACTAAACCTTGGAGCACAAGTTTTATGAGGATTTTCAATGCCGTAGAAAGATTGGTTTTCTACGAAAAACATTGGACGTTTAAGTTTTCCGACATCGTGATACATTGCACCGACTCTCGCTAAAACAGGATTTGCTCCAATAGCTTCAGCTGCTGCTTCTACGAGTTGAGAAACAATTAAACTATGGTTATATGTTCCAGGAGCTTCTGATAATAAGCGTTTAAGTAATTTGCTATCAGCCAATTCAGCTAATCCATAAGGTGTCATTACTTTGAATATGTTTTCAATGATTGGCAAGAAGCCCAAGAGCAGAATTCCGCTTATAAGGAAGCAATTTAATACTAATAATGCTAAATCCCATAGGATTTTTCCGTTATCAATATCCATCATGTAGCGTTCAAGTAGGTAAATCCCGCCTACTAATAAAATTGCAGTAAGTGTTATTTTTAACGCTATAATTAATAAATCGGAACGTCTTGAGAATTTTAAATTAGACATCGCTGTCATAACTACTGTGTTTAAGAACATAAATGATACTATTACTTCTGTTGGATAGTGCATTCCTACTGAAAGTAATGCCAAGACAATTGTAGAAGCGAAAAACGCATTTCTTGGAGTTGTAAATATTGATAAAAGAATTGTATATGTAGGGATTGGTAATATATAAGGTGAAAAACCTGTTGGAAGAACTGCTGCTATTAGTGCCAAGGATAAGGTAAAAGCTCCCATCATTGTTAAATACTTTGCATTATAGTATTGCTTTTCGAAATTTTTTTCATATTGCAAGAATACAAAAGTAAAGAATCCTATGAGAAGAAATATCCCAAAAATCCCACTGAAATTTACTTGTAAAACATTATATCCCGCAGCTCTTAAAGCATCTCTTTTTAATTTATTCACAGGCTCATCTTGAGATACAATAACTTGTCCTTTTTTGAATAAAACTTCATAAGGTTTAACTGCATCTTGAACATTTTTTTTCGCGATTTCAGTTGCATATTCATCAATAACCAAGTTTGGAACAATAACTTGATTTAAAATACCTATAATCAAATTACCTTTATAGCGAGTGACGTTATTAGGCAGGCTTTTTCTTATAATTTCAGATACATTATTGTTGTCAAAATCCTTATAAGAAACACCTTTATTCAAAACGGAAGTAAGCGTAATCATTGATTTATCAAAAATATACTGCAAATCAGAATCATTCGAATGTAATAAAAAGTCTACTAAATCACTTTTATTTTGAGCATCTATTAATACTCTTAATTCTTCATTTTTAACCGCATCAGTTACTTCTTTTTTTCTAATTTTTAAAACAGAATTTTGCAAAGCTGTCAAACTTGTTGTAATAAATTCATCTTCAGCTTGAGTAAGAATAGGCTCAACATTTTGAGCAACTTCTTTTTTATGTTGCTCAGTCTTCACTGTATCAATTACTTTAATATCTTTTTCAGCAACAATTTCTTTTAAAGCCATATTGTTATCTATAACTTTTTGAAAAAAGAAATTTTGAGATGAAATAGCCACTGTCATTAAAGTTGTAAAAACTATAAAACAAAAAACATTTCTAAATGTTTTTGATGATATAAAATCTAAGAATTTTTGCATTATTTATCCTCATATTTTTGTTTAAAAATTAGTTACGAAAAATCACAATTTTCCCTATCTTTTTTTTACAACAAACCCGCACTTTGTACAAGCTAATGTTAAGCCAGATGAATCAACTGGCATGAAATTATGTTCACAATATAAAGCCTCGTCAACTTCTTCAAAGCTAGGCTTTTCTGGTATAAGTTCTTTTGTTTGGCGTTTGTTTAGCCATTTTATAAATACTTCAAAAATATACATAACAGTTGCTTTTCTTAAATTCTGAATCCACAAGGTAAGAAGTAACTCAATTTCTGTACCTCTAATTGCCCTAAGTTTTCTGTTACGACATCTATTTCATAATAATCCCCTTGAAATTCATACAAAACTTGCCTGCAAGCACCACAAGGATAGCAAGAGTCCGAATTTGGAGAATAAATTGCAACAGCTAAGATTTCACGCTCTCCTTCAGATACAGCTTTAAAAATTGCAGTTCTTTCAGCGCAATTTGTCAAGCCGAAAGAAGAATTTTCGACATTACAACCTTTATAAATTTTTCCGCTTGGAGTGATGACGGCTGCGCCAACCGCAAAGCGAGAAAACGGCGAATAAGAATTCTTTGCCGCATCTTTTGCATTATTCATAAGTTCTTGAAAATCTATATTCATACTTATAATACTAACTTATTTTTTTTAAAAGTAATCAGTTAATTGGTTGATTTAGAATTAGTTTTATCTGAATATTCTTCAACCCAAATTATTACAATAGATTTAGGAAAATAAAAAGGATTTGACGCAAATTTATCATACTGCTGAATTTTTCTATTTAATATTTTAAAAAATCTGTTTAGTTGCATATTAATATAATAAATAAGTTAAAAAAAAGGAAATTAGCCAAAAAGATAATTTCCTTTTTTTATTATTAAACTTATTAACTAAACTACATTTCTAAATTCATTTGAGAGAACTGAATTATTTTATTTCTACCTCTATGTTTTGCATTATACAACGCATGTTCAGCATATCTAATCACCGTGTTAGCATCTTCATCCACGTCTTGCATACAAGGATATGTTGATATACCTGCAGAAATAGTAACTTTGTGAGCTTCATCTTCGCCAGCTGGTATAAATTCCATTTTTTCAACTTCTCTACGGAATCTTTCACCAAATAGAAACGCATTGTCCTCAGACGTATTGGGTAAAACTAGTAAAAATTCTTCGTCACCATAACGGGTTACAATGTCTTCTTTTCGAGCCATTGCAGTTAACTTGTTTGCAATATTTTTGAGAAGTATATCGCCCCATTCGTAGCCATACATATCATTCACAACTTTAAAATAATCTAAGTCGAACAGTATACATGAAAGTTTGGTTCCATAACGTTTTGAACGAGATATTTCTTTTTCTAAGCATTCTTGTAAGTATTTTCTATTATGCAAACCTGTAAGATCATCTGTAGTACTTACTCTTTCAAGCTTGTCTTTAATAGCTTTTATTCTTAAAAGCGCATTTGCACGAATGATTAATTCGTCTTTGTTTGTATAATCTTCAATAAAATCAAAACCTTCAGCTCTTACAGTAAAATTTCTCCTAGCTTTACCCAAAAACAAGATTGGGCAAGGAAATTTATTTGTCATTAAAGCTTCATTGGCAGCTTCGATATTTTCAACAACAATTAAAGAGGGATTGCTTACCGCATAGTCTTTCATTTGTTGAATATCAATCGTTCTTACATCCGCATCATCAGCTTCAAACAATAGAGTTTCAAGCTCAGACATTGGCTTTGTTGAATAAATAATAATATTGTTCATATACTCTTCCTCTTATTATTTCAATCTCTCTTATAATAATATACACTATTTGTAACGTTTTGTAAATGTTATTTTCTAAAAAAAGCTATTCTTATAAAAGAATAGCTTTTTAAATATTAGTTAAAATAAACTAAACTATAGCTTTTGATTTTTCCAAGCAGTCAATTAAAGTTGAAGCAACTGTTTTTTGTTCTTCCAATGTTAGTTCTGGGAACATTGGGAGAGAAATAACAAGTTCGGTATTTTTCTCGGTAATTGGTAACATACCCTTAGTAAAGCCGAGATGTTCATGAACTTTTTGTAAATGTAAAGGCACTGGATAATAAAGCATTGCACCAATTCCAGATTCTTGCAACATTTTATGAATGTTATCTCTATTAGGAATTTTAACTGTGTATTGATGATAAACGCAGTAAGTATTGTCTAATTCTGAAGGAGTTTGAATGTCCTCACAACCAGCAAATAATTCATTATAAGTTTTTGCATGGTCACGTCTAGCAGAATTCCATTCATCAATATAATTCAATTTAACTCTTAGAATTGCAGCTTGAATCTCGTCAAGACGGGAATTTACACCAATTTCATCATGATAATATCTAATAGCACCACCGTGATTTCTCAATGCAATGATTCTATTTCTTAAGTTTTCAGAATTAACAGAAATCAAACCGCCGTCACCCATACCACCTAAGTTTTTAGTAGGATAGAAGCTAAAACAACCGATATCTCCAAAAGTACCAACCATTTTCCCTTTGTATTTAGCTCCAATAGCTTGACAACAGTCTTCAATTACATATAGATTATGGCGTTTTGCGATGTCCATAATTGCATCCATATCACATGGTTGACCATATAAATGAACTGGTATAATTGCTTTCGTACGTGGAGTTATTGCTGCTTCTATTTTAGCTGGATCAATATTAAATGTATCTGGATCAATATCTGCAAAAACAGGATGAGCTCCTACAATACCGATAGCTTCTGTTGTTGCTACAAAAGTGAATGCAGTTGTAATAACTTCATCACCTGCACCGATATCTAAAGCCCTCAAAGCTAAATGTAAGGCATCGGTACCTGAGTTCAAGGTGATAGTATAGTTGCAACCGATATATTTTGCCAACTCAACTTCTAAAGCTTTACAATTTGGCCCAAGAATATAAGATCCTGAGCGTAAAACTTCACATACAACTTTTTCTACTTCAGCACCAATTTGTGCATACTGTCTTTTTGAATCTAAAATAGGAATCATATAAAACCTCCATTACTAACCAATTCTTTATACACTATAGTGTAGCATAGAATTAACCAGCCTTTACATAATCTTTATTTAAAGAAAAGAGAATCAACGTTATTCTTAATTCTAATTTCTTTTACCAAGCATATATGAAATCTGTTTGATTTTTCGCTTTTTCCTTTATTAAAATCATACGACTAATATTCAAACAGTGTTCGCTCGTGCGATCTAAATCTGTAAAAAGATTTAAAATTATATAATCGAATTCCATAGGTAATTTACCGTACTGTATGTTTTGAATATGTTTGTTTCGAGCTTTAAAAATCAAATCTGTTATGTTTTGTTTATACACTTCGACATTGCGTGCTAATTCTGCATCTGAATTGCTTAAAGCTCCTTGAGTTGCACGGATCATTGCTCGAGAAGATTTTACAATTACTCTTAAATCTTCAATTAAATCTGTTGAAAAGTTTATTCTGTTTGCAAATTTTTGTTCTGCGATTTTAAATATATTTACGGAAATATTCTGAATATGCTTAAAGTCATTTATTGTTAACAAAAGTCTTGCAACATCATTACTTAAGTCTTCAATTAGCCCTTTATTAGAGACTTTTATTAGATATGATTTTAATTTGTTTTCATAATTATTTATTATTTGTTCGTTTTTTCCAATAACTAAAGCGCGTCTTGTATCATAATTCTTAAGCAATTTTGTTGAATATATAAGATTGCTTTTAATAATATCTGACATTTCAATAAGTTTTTGATTAGCTTCTATTAATGCTAATTCAGGAGCTAATAACAAGCGCTCATCTAAAACAATTTCTTCATTTTTTAAATCTTCTTTTATTACTTTGTCTGCAAGTTTTTCCAACTGTTTTACAAAAGGAAATAATAAAATAGTTGTACCAATGTTAAAACAAGAATGTAATATTGCAATTCTTGCAGGACTTGCTGTTTGCATTAGATATGGGATCTCAAAAAATGCTTTTCCTAGAAGAAAAGCTATTAAAAAGATTCCAGTGCCTATAATATTGAAAGATAAGTGAACAACTGCAACTTTTCTTGCATTAGCATTTACGCCGATGCTTGAAATTATAGCAGTAATACAAGTCCCAATGTTTTGTCCCATAATAATAGGTAGTGCAGCTCCACAAGAAATATTTACTTTTAGTGCTAATGCTTGCAACATACCGACCGAAGCCGAGGAACTTTGAATAATTGCGGTAAGAGCAGCACCAATAAAAACCCCAAATAAAGGATTGTTAAATAAGGTTAAAAGATTAATAAAAGCTGGACAATTAGATAATGGAGCCATCGAAGAACCCATTGCAATCATACCAGTCATTAAAACCGCAAACCCTAAAAATACACTTCCCACACTTTTATTTTTACTAGTTCTAGCAACAAAAAATAACATAATACCGACAAAAGCGAGAATAGGAGTTAAATTATCTGGTTTAAAAATATCTATCCAAGAATTATTACCTTGGATGCCTGCTAGGCTTAAAATCCAAGCTGTTGCTGTTGTGCCAATATTAGAACCCATAATTACCCCTATTGCTTGAGAAAGTTTAATTAAACCTGAATTAACTAAACCAACAAGCATAACTGTAACAGCTGATGAACTTTGAATAACAGCAGTCACACCAAGTCCAAGCAAAAGTCCTTTTGTTGGACTTGATGTAATTGTTTTTAAAATCTTTTCTAGTTTCCCACCAGCAATTTTTTCTAATGAGTCTGACATTATATGCATCCCATAAAGAAAAAAGGCTAAACCTCCAAGCAATTGAAAAATACAAAACATATTAAAACTTTCCATAATATTCCTTTCTAAAATTGTGGCGTCAAACATTGCTTGACGCCACAATAAATCAAAATAGATATTTTAAATAAACATATATTGAACTTATAATCAACGATATAGCAACTACTGGAACACCGTATTTCATAAACTGCACAAATCCAATTGAATGTCCTTCTTTAGTTGCATTTTCTGAGACAATAACATTTGCTGCAGCACCAATAATCGTCATATTACCACCTAGGCAAGCTCCTAAAGAAAGCGCCCACCATAACGGGAAAGCATAATCAGCCCCCATTGTTTTTTGGATTTCGGCAAGCATTGGTGACATTGTTGCAGTGTAAGGAATATTGTCAATAATACCTGATATTATTCCAGAGCCCCAAAGTATCATCATTGAAGTTGCTTCTTGACTACCATTTGTAACTTTTAATAGCCATTCTGCCATTAACTTGATGCCGCCAGAAGCTTCGAGACCACCAATAATTATGAATAGCCCTACAAAGAAAAAGATTGTATTCCATTCAACCTTTTCTAAGATTTCAGTTGGTTTTTCAAACAACAACAATATACTCGCGCCTATCATTGCAACTACATAAGTATCTATATGAGTTAAATCGTGTAACATAAAACCTAAGATGACTAAGCCTAATACTGTCATTGAACGAATCATATGTTTTTTGTCCGTAATAGTTTTTGAATTATTAATATTAGCAACTTTTTTCATATTTTCTTCAGTCGCAACTAAATCTTTTTTGAATACGATTGCTAAAAAAACTAATACAACTAATAAAATTATTGCTACAACTGGAGCTAAATGAACAATAAAGTCCATAAAAGAAAATCCTGCTGCACTACCAATAATAATATTTGGAGGATCGCCAATTAATGTTGAGGTCCCTCCTACATTTGATGCTATGACTTCTGTAATCAAAAATGGTATTGGATTGATTTCTAGCTGTTTTGCAATCGCAAAAGTTATAGGCATAACTAAAATTACAGTAGTTACATTATCTAAAAAAGCACTAACAATAGCTGTAAACAGACCTAAAGCAAAAAGGATTTTGATAGGTTGTCCTTTTGTTAGTTTTAAAAGCTCATTTGCCATCCACGTAAATACGCCACTTTTTGTTGCAATAAGCACTAATATCATCATTGATACTAATAAGAAAATTACATTGAAATCAATAAAGTTTGCAAAGTAATGCGGGTTTAGTCTCCCATTTAATTCTTTAGTTTGACTAACTAAACCTAAAAGTATAGTTAATCCTGCGCCAATTAGCGCAATAGTTACCTTTGGAATTTTTTCCAAAGCTATAAATATATATGCAATTAGCAGTATTAAACTAGATATTGATACTGCATTTGCGCTAATAAAATCCATTTTTAAACCTTTCTATTTATCTTTTCAACTAGCCAATAAAGTGTTTTAGAATAGCCATTACAATAACCATTCCAATTGTCAAAAGTATCGCCCATAAAGCACCATTGTCTTGACGAGGCTCTTGAAGATTTTTTTCGCTATTATTTTCCATATTAGCCTCCTATGCTTTAGCTTGATTAATAGCACAAGCAATAGCTAATGCTATTTCATCATCATTTGATTCTACTTTTTTCTTTGTTGTTTTTATTTCTGTGATTTCTTCTGGAAAATATTTTCCAATAAATTTCAAAACTTTTTCATTTATATTCATTGCACCTATCATTATGGTAAGAAAGAAAAATACTGTTCCCATTCCAATAGCCATAACGATAGCACCTTCTTTCAATAAGGTCATATCCATTATTATTATTTCTCCTATAAAATTGTATTAACTATAAAATTATTTAATTATAGTTAATATTAAGGAGCACGGATTTGTTGTACTTTTGGGTTGTCGGTTGATAAATTATGAATGAAATACCCGTATGTACGGGAGTTATTTTTTACTAAATTATTATTATCAAATACCAATGAGCTTAAACATGGAGAGCTACCAGAAGAATTATGATTTTGTTCTTCATTATTAGAATAAATTTCTCCTCCATAAAAATTATTAGATACTAGGACTAAATTTTCTTCTACACTAGCCTGTATTGTTGGTATCGTTTGAATTTCTTTAATATTAAAATCTGATGGTGTAAGAGTAAAAGTCACTACCATCATCATAAATATAAAAATAATTTTAAAGAATTTATTCATAAATATATTTTATTACAAAAATTCTAATATAAATAAATAAGACAATTAGGTAAAAAATAAAGCCGAGGTAAAACCTCGGCCTGTATACTTGGGTAAAGGGGTAAATTGCATACTTATAGCAATGCTATGAGCTTGGCACTTACTTTTACCTTGTAACATTCTTGGAGTGAATGTGTATTTTTGAATCTTGTCCTCAACCAACCAGATTATTGGTATTGACATGTTTCTTTGAAAAATTTTATTAAGTTTTATATTTTCTAGCTGTTTCCATCTATCTACTATAAACTTTATTATAATAAGTTTAGAGCGATACTTGGAGTTTGGTTTGCTGTTGCAAGTAATGTTGAAGCAGCTTGTTGAAGAATTTGTGCTTGAATATAGTTTGAAGATTCTTCTGCAATATCTGCATCTCTTAATGTTGATAATGAAGATGTAATATTTTCAGATTGTACCGAAATAGATTCAATAGCAGATTCTATTCTATTTTGAGCTGCACCTAAAGTTGTTACACGATCAGAAATCTGATTAATAACTTTATCAATTACAGTTAACATATCTGTCGCATTAGAACTGTCAATAGAGCCATCATCGTTAAATCCTGCGCATTTTTGAGCTACAGTATCAACATCAGCGCCTGCCATACCACCATATGTTTTAAATAGTTCTTCAACGCTTGCATCTTTGAATAAATCATCTTTTAAAACAATTCTACTGTCGCTATCGCCATATAAACCAACTTGTAAAGAAATATCTGACATTGAAGCGTTCATCATTTTTAAACCATTAAACTCACAGTTAGCAGCAATACGATTGATTTCTTCAAGTCTAGCTGTAATTTCTGACTCAATTGCTTTTAATGATTGTGTACCATATGTACCGTTTGCAGCTTGTTCTGTCAAATCTCTAACACGTTGACAGTGATCTGTTAACAATGAATAAGTATCTTCCAATGTTGTTAACATATCTGCACCTGTAGCAGCGTTGTCAGCAGCAACATCAAGAGAACCTAATTGAGTTTCCCAATTACGTGCAATTGAATAACCTGCAGCATTGTCTGAAGCGTGGTTAATTTTGTAACCAGTTGTCATTCTTTCGATAGCTGTGTTTAGTGAACTTGTAGCGTTAGCCAAGTTTCTTTGTGCTACCAATGATGAGATGTTTGTGTTAATTGTAAGTGCCATTTTTTACTCCTTTCTGGCTCTTTGCATCTTTTAGACGCATCCTTGCTTGTCCTTATATTTTCTAAATTCCACATCCTACAAATTACTAACGGTATTTTGACAAAATTGTTACAAATCTTTACATAGCATGGCCAAAACCCTTGTTAATGCTATACTTTTACATGTAATAGGAGTTGATCATGAGCTTAATAAAACTTAACAATTCGCGCTGTAAATCTTGTTATTTATGCGTAAACACTTGCCCAAAGAGGCTTATCAAGAAGTCAAACGTCACAAATCGCCTAGGAGACTATCTTGTAGAGTTTGATGATCCAAATAGCGAATGTCTTGGTTGTGCTATGTGTGCAAAAAGATGCCCTGATATGGCAATAGAAGTTTACAAGGGGTAAAGGAGTAAAGGGGTAAACACAAAGCGTAAGAACTTAGATTTACTTAATTTATCTTAATTTGGAGTAATATTTATGAATAATAATGAGAAAGTTTTAATAAAAGGGAATTATGCGATAGCCCAAGCAGCAGTTAATGCCGGATTGCAGTGTTATTTCGGTTATCCGATTACGCCTCAAACTGAAATTGGTGAATACTTAAGTGGCGTAATGCCGGATTTAGGCAGAGCTTATGTTTGTGCAGAAAGTGAACTTGCAGCAATAAATATGGTGCTTGGAGCTGTATCTACTGGTGTAAGAGCAATGACTACATCATCATCTTGCGCAGTAGCATTAATGCAAGAAGCTTTGTCATATGCTTGCGGGGATGAATTACCGGTTGTTTTGGTAAACGTAATGAGAGCTGGCCCGGGGTTAGGGTATATATATCCGGCTCAAGGCGATTATAATCAATCAGTTTATGGTGGCGGTAACGGTGATTATAAAATTATTGTTTTAGCTCCTTCAACGGTTCAAGAGTGTATTGATTATACTTATAGAGCGTTTTATTTAGCTCAAAAATACAGAAATCCTGTCATTTTATTAGCTGACGGGTTGTTAGGTCAAATGATGGAACCGGCAAGCTTTGGAGAAAATCCTTATCCGGAAGTTGATGTTTCATCTTGGGCTTTAACCGGTGCAAAAGGACGTGAAGGCAGAGCAATTTATTCAGTCGGGCCTGATGAAAAGAAACAAATTCAGCATATCTATAACTTATTCGAAAAATTTGAAGTTATTAAAAAGAATGAAACTTCTTACGAAGAATTTAATATTGAGGATGCTGATATTGTTCTTACGGCGTTTGGGTCAATGACAAGAAATATAAAAGCTGCGATGAAAGTTTTGAGAGATAAGGGATTGAAGGTTGGATGTTTTAGACCGATAACACTATCACCTTTCCCTCATGAAAGAATAGCAGAACTGGCAAAACAAGGTAAAAGATTTTCTGTGGTTGAAATGAATATGGGACAAATGTTTAAAGATGTTAAATTCGCGGTTAATGGCGTATCAGATGTGAGCTTAATAAATAGACCTTGTGGCGAATGGTTGAGTGTAGAAGAAATTGTAGATGCTGTTGAGAATATCTATAAGAAAGGAGCTAGTTATGCAACAAGTATTTAGTATTCCAAAATGTATGAAAAAAGATTTTCGTTATACATTTTGCCCTGGATGCGACCATGGTGTTGCAATAAGGCTTGTTGCAGAATTAATTGATGAAATGGAATTACAAGAGAAAGCAATTTGTTCTACTTGTGTCGGTTGTTCCGTTTTCTTATATAATTTTTTAGATATAGATTGCGTAGAAGCTCCACACGGTAGAGCTTGTGCTTCTGCTACAGGTGTTAAAAGGGCTCAGCCTGATAAATTCGTCTTTACATATCAAGGTGATGGTGATTTTGCATCAATAGGCTTAGCTGAATCAATGCATTCTGCTTTGAGAGGTGAAAAATTCTCAGCAATTTGTATTAATAATACAACTTATGGTATGACTGGCGGACAAATGGGTCCAACTTCTTTGATGGGACAAAAGACTACGACTTCGCCAAATGGTAGAAATGCTGATTACTATGGCTATCCTATAAAAATAGCGGAACATATTGCGCTATGCGATGGAACAGCTTATTCTGCAAGAGTAGCATTAGATACAATTCCACACATAAATCAGGCAAAACAAGCTTTGAAGAAAGCTTTTGAAGTTCAACAACAAGGTCTAGGTTTTGGTTTTGTTGAAATACTATCATCTTGTCCTACAAACTGGAAAATGACTCCTGAGGAAGCGCATAAAAGAGTCCGAGAAGAAATGATTCCAGTATTTCCATTAGGAGTATTTAAAGACATAACAGCTGAAGGAGGTAATAAATAATGGAAAAGAATTTTATTATTGCAGGCTTTGGCGGTCAGGGGGTACTCCTCGCTGGAACAATTTTAGCTAATTCTTTTATGTTAGCCGGTAAGAATGTTACTTGGTATCCTTGTTATGGAGCAGAAATGCGTGGTGGAACAGTTAATTGTGAAATCGTTGTTTCTGATTCCGAAGTTAGCTCAGTTCATAAACAAGATACCGATTATGCTCTTGTTTTAAACCAACAATCTTTTGATAAATTTGTACAAAGAGTTAAATCTGGCGGTACAATTGTTGCCAATTCGACTTTAGTTGCGAAAACTCAGCCAAGAGCTGATATTAAATATGTTTTTGCTCCAATGGGCGATTTAGCAAACGAATTGGGTACAAGCAAGGTGACAAACATGGTTGCATTAGGCGTTTTAGCTTCTGTAGTAGATGTTGTTGATACAGAATATCTAGCTTTGGGCTTTGAAAAAGTAATGGGCGAAAAGAAAAAAGATTTATTACCATTAAATAAAAAAGCTTTAGAGGCAGGTTTTGGAGCTTTAACATTTGCTTAAAGCTACTTCAAGAAAATCCTCTGCAACAACTAAATCTTCCTTGATAGTTTCAAGTCGCTTTGTCATTTGTTTGAGTTCTTGATTTATTTGTTCTGCAATAGTCGTATCTTTTGATTCTAATAGCCTCTTTTTACTATTTTCAATAGCTTTTTTTAATTTTGAAATATGATTTTTTTTATCTTTTATATCGACATAATAATCAAGGATTTCTACAAATGATTTTGGCTCAATGAAATTTCTTTTTTTAACTAGTTTTAAAACTTCTTCTGTTGTCTTTGTGCCATGAACAAGAATTCTATTAGCTATTTCTTGAGGAATTTTCCCTCCAAGTTTAGCTCTTAATTGTTTAAATACCTTTATTGAATCTTTATCCCAATTTCTTGAATTTACGATATAATCATAAAAATCAATTTCTCTAAGTTTTAATATTCCTTTAGGTAAGCCGTTTTTCACCATAAAATCTTTAGTTTCTTTTGAATATTTTGGGGTATAAAATTCTCCTAAAACAGCTTTCTTTTCCCTTAATTTAGTTTTTGCATAGTTTATTGAATGTTCTGGGGCTTGACCTTTTATTAGATCCTCCTCAAGTATATTATTGGGTAGGTCAATTTTACTAGTAAACATGAAAAGTTTTTTATCTACAGCGTGGGTTAATTCATGCCTAAAAGTATTATTTGTTTCCCAAGTTGGCATTGAAATCAAATCTTGATTAGCGTTACAATATCCTCCAGCTTTACCAAATTTATACGTCATATCCAAGTCAGAGATTTTTAAAATATCAATAAGTTTACCTTTAGGCTTCAAAGCTCTATTAAACATTTCTAGTTCTTTTTCTATTTTATAAGCAGATTTTTTATTAAATTCATAGAATGTATAATCAAATGTTTTAATACCAAATTTTTTATTAATTCTTTCACAAAATTCTTTCAATTCAGGCTGTTGCAGTTTTGATAAGTAAGAATTTTTATAAAGATATTCTACTAATTCCGGTTGCTTATCTTTATAATTTAGAATAAAATCTTCTAATGGTGAAAATTTTGTGTAATTTATAAAAGCAGTACAATCAGTATCTAGAGGTTTATTTCCTCGCTTCATTGCTCTATATAATTGCCTTGGCTCAGAATAACCGCGTTCTTTAGAACTTAAATGTTTAAACTTTTTACTAGCTCCTAATTTCTTAAATTTTGAACAGAATTTTGCGAAACTATGAAAAATTTTATCTACAAAAGAAACGCCGATATTTGCTTTTACATTATAAAGAGGCAAATACAAGTCCTCAGCAGAATTAAATGCATCAAGAGTATTTTCTAATAAATCGAGAGTTTTTCCACGAGTTTTTTTATTCCCTTCTGCTAACCATTTAAAGCCGTCTTCTAATTCTTTTTTTAATACATCGTCACTACATTGAGTATATTTATTAATAATATCATCAATTTGTGTTAATCTAAGCTGGTTAGTTTTACCTTTTTGTGAACTAAAGAAATCAAAAGCATCTTGTAAACCTTTTTTAACAGATTCATTGTCTAAATTATTTAGATTCCTTTGTGTTAATGTGCTCATTGATTTTACAATGTTTGAAGACTGTCTATTTGATTTGAATAAACAAGAGCTCTTTCTTATTAATGATAGACTTTGACTAATTAATCCCATATAATCCTCGTATACTTATATAAAGTATTTTTTTACATGAAATATTGCCTTAATATTAAGCTTTGTAAAGCTCTTTACGCCAAATAATCAAGAATAGCTCCGCCAATTTCTTCATTGGGGTCAAAATGACAATCTTTAGGCGGATTAATTGCATTTTGAATAAGCATAACGCATAATGGGCCAAATGCATCTGGGACTTTTGTTTTACGATAAATCCCAGCTAAAAAAGTTTGGATATTAGGGTTTTTACTATAATTATATTTTGATAATGTCGGATAAAGCTCATCAATACCCTTTTTGCCCTCATCTAGCATACAGTTTAAAACATATAAATCTTCGACAATTTCGTCTTCTGATTTAGGATTTTCTAAAGAATTTTTCAACAGCTCTAAATCTTTCCTCTGAGAAACACGTTTTTCATCAAAGATACAATAATTTCTTGTTTGATTTGGATAAGATACACATTCAATCATATTAGAATTTTATATTAAAAAAATAAAAAATACAAAGCTCCAAGTGTAAAAGCAGGCACAAGAGGCAAATACATCGGGCATGGTTCGTTTCTAAGATTTTTTAAAATTAGTATTACTAATAAAAGCCCTGTTAGTAATAACGCTATAAGTAAATACCATTCTTGCGCAACTGTTCTAAATGCTAAAGCTGATAGTGTAAATAAAATGAACAGTATACATATAGCTTTGTGGTTGTTTTTATATTGTTTATATAAAAACATTGGAATTATAAAAAACATTGACGCAACTAATGTATATAAAAGGATTTGAGTTAGCCCCATTAAACCGAAGCTAGCGCCTAAAGCTCCTGCAACATAAGTATCGCCTTCTCCAAAAGCCCTATCTTCCGTAAATAGATAACCAATTCTAGCAATAGCTTCCATAATTATTACACCTGCAAGCAAGCCATAAATTGAATCTAAAAAATTACCATTGCCCAGCCAATTGTATATAACTCCGATAATAGCAAGACCAATTGCAATATTACAATCAACAAGCTTTTCTTTTAAATCTGTCATTGTCATTATTAACAAACAAGAACATAAAATTATGCCAAATAAAGCTTTCCAAGTTAAACCAAATTTTATGTAGCAAAACGCAAATAATCCCATAGTAATAAGCTCAATTATAGGATATTGAATACTTATTTTTTCTTTACAAAAAGCGCATTTCCCTCTTAAAAAAACATAGGATAATACAGGAATATTATGCCTTGGCTTTAATTTATTATTGCATTTAGGACATTTTGAAGGCGGGAAGATTATGCTTTCATTAGTTAAGGTTCTCAAAATAACAACATTGTAGAAACTACCAAGGCAAAGTCCTAAGATACAAATCCAAAAAAGATAATAATGTTGTATCACTAAATCCATTTCAAACCCCATTTTATTTCTCATTCTCAGATTTATAAACTTCTTCACTTTTTGCTTTAGCAACTAACTCTGCAATAAGCTCATAAGCTTGTTTGAATCTTCTACTTACAGCCATTTCTGATAACAGCATTGCGTTTGCAATTTCTCTTTTACTATACCCCTGAATATAATGCATATCAATTAAGACTTTAATTTCGGATGGAAGTTTATGAATAACTTCTTCAAAAAGCATTCTTGAATCTTCATAACTGAGCTTTTCCTCATAGTCTTTTATTGCAAGAACTTCCTCAAAACACAAGTTATGATCATCTGCTTTATATAATTCTTCTAGTGAAAGAGTTTTACTACGCCTATCTACTTGCATTGCATATTTAACAGCTTCTGGATTTTCATTCAAAACTCCAGCAACTTCTTCGCTAGTTAAAGATTGAACTTCTTCATATGTAAGTGAATTAACGAAATTATGTATACGAATAGAAAGTTCATGAATATGTCTTGGGACTCTAATTGTTTTAAGCTTATCTCTCAAATAATGCTTAATTTCACCAATTATAAGATAACCTGAATAAACCCTAAAGTTATCATTTTTTTCTTCGTCATATTTATCAATAGCCTTTAATAAACCAATAAACCCAGCTTGTACCATATCGTCAATAGGGTCATACTGACGTCTTGCAATTGTTTTCGCTATATGTCGAATAATAGGGTACATTTCAGTTACTATAAGAGTCCTCGCCTTTTCTTTTAGTCTTTTGTTAGTTTCTGTACGATAAACTCTTAAAAGCTTTCTCAAATTATTATTTGTAAAATCAGATTTTTTATATATTCCCAAAACTTCCACCTGCCTATACAAGCATAGTAACATAAGAGTAGGTTACAAGCAAACAGGGTTTTCAAACATCTACTATAAATAAAAAATAATGTTTATAATAAAATCAGCTAAAAGCATGTAAACTGTAGATAAAACAGCGGCTTTAGTTGTCGAGTCTCCAACATCTTTAGCCCCACCCTTTGTTTCATATCCTTGAGTTGCGCAAACTAAAGCTATTAAACTTCCAAAAACAAAAGCTTTAAAAAGACTGATGTAAATATCTCTTGTACTCAACCAAAGCCATACTGAATTAATATATCTTGCAGGATGCAAACCAATTGTCATGTGGGAAACGACTAAGCCCCCTAAAATACCTATAACTTCTGCAACCAAAACAACCATAGGAACAGTTATTGCTGCAGCAAGAATTCTTGGAGAAAAGTAATATCCAACAGGATTAACTTTTAATGTTTTTATAGCATCCACTTGAGACGTTACTTTCATGTTAGCTATTTCAGCAGAAATCGCAGTTCCAGCTCTAGCTCCAATTGCAAGTGCCACAAAACCCGGAGCAATTTCTCTTATCATAACAATTGCAATTGAGCCTCCAACATATGCTTCTGCTCCTGTCATTAAAAATTGTTTTGAAACCTGTATTGCTATAACTGCAGCCGAGACAAAAACTATTACTAACGATATTATAAGAGAATCGTAGCTAATCGCTGCAGCTTGCGAAAGAACCGCAGTAAATCTTGTTCTCCCTGATAATGTATAACAAATACTTGTAAAAAGATTCTGAACGCATTTTCCAAAAAAATCAATCATAACTTATATTATAAATCTAATGGTTAATTTTTGTAAAGCTTTTGTAATAATTCAAGCAATATTTTCTTAGTTGATGTTTTTATTAATATATAAGTGTGTAAGTGGAGGTCATGTATGACATTTCAAATTAACGGGTCCCAAGGACGCTATGATGGCAAGGTAAAAGATGATTCTATAAGATATGGGCAGAACTCTGTAGATAATCATATTAAGAATATGGAAGCACCATTAGTTAAAGATAATATGGCTGTGCCTCCAGTATTTGATTTTTCACCGACAGCTCAAACTGAAGAAAATAATTTAAAAGCTTTAGAAAAATATATTGATAAAAATGACGAATATCTAAATTCTTTACCGCCTTTGCAGTATGAATACAGATATATCCCAAATTTTGTAAACGGGAAATTAGATAAAAAAGCTGTCTTGGGTGCTGCTTTAGAAGAAATGAATGGCGCAAAAGAGCTTTCTGTTAAAGAATTTGAAAAAAAGTATTTAATGAGCGATATTCAAACAGCCGAACCTCTAGATATTAACAATGATGGTAAAATCGACATTGCAGAATACGGTGCAAATATTGTTGCTGCAGATATTTTAAGTAAAGGCTCCACTGATCCAATGAAAGCTAATGGAATTATAAATCCAAAAGGTATGAACGCAGTTTTAGAATATTCTAAAAAAAGCAATGCTGCCGCAGCTGCAAAATTATACGCTAATATTTATAACACTCATCAACTAGGTTCAGCTCTTAATCAAATATAATCAACTGTAGGTTTGAAATCCTAAAAAATAATATGCTATAATTAAATCAAGAAATACGTTTTTATAGGAGGATTATTATGAGTGATGTTGTAATAAAAGAGATTAATGGAGTTGATGTTGTTCAATATCAGCCAAAAGGTGTTTGTGCAAAAATGATGCAATTTCGAATAAAAGACAACATTATCCAAGATGTTGAATTCGTTGGCGGATGCAATGGTAATCTTAGTGGTATTGGTATTCTTGTTAAAGGAATGCATATTGATGAAATTATTCCAAAACTTTCAGGTCTACCATGCGGTAGTAGACCAACAAGCTGTCCTGATCAACTAACTAAAGGCTTAGCAGCTTACTTAGAAGCAAAAACTACAATTAATGCTTAATAGATAACGTGAACGTTTAAAATAAAAGGATATGGATATGAAAAGAGTTACATTAATAAAAGGGGATGGAATCGGACCAGAAATTTCAGATGCAGTAGTTAAAATTATAGAAGCAGCAGGAGCCAAAATTGATTGGGATGTGCAAACCGCAGGTTCTGATGTAATAGAAGCAGAAGGAGTTCCTCTCCCACAAAGGGTTTTAGATTCTGTAAAAGAAAATGGGGTAGCTCTAAAATCTCCAGTTACAACACCGATTGGTAAAGGCTTTCGCTCTGTAAATGTACAACTTAGAAAAGAACTGGATTTATATGCAAACTTGAGACCTTGTTATAATTTACCAAATGTCAAAACTCGTTACGAAAATGTTGATATCGTGGTCGTAAGAGAAAACACTGAGGATTTATATGCAGGTATTGAAAGACAAGTGGATATAGATACAGCTGAAAGCATTAAAATTATCACAAGAAAAGCTTCATTAAGAATTGCTGAATTCGCCTTTGATTACGCGATTAAGAATAACAGAAAAGAAGTCGCTGTTGTTACGAAAGCTAATATTTGCAAGCTCTCTGACGGAATGTTCCTAAATTGCGCAAGAGAAGTCGCTGAAAAATATCCACAAATAGGTTTTAGAGAAGTTCTTATAGATAACTGTTGTATGCAACTGGTTCAAAACCCAAACCAATTTGATGTTTTACTTTTACCAAATTTGTATGGTGATATTGTATCAGATTTATGTGCAGGCTTGATTGGTGGACTAGGAATTGCACAAGGGGCGAATATAGGATCAGATTATGCCGTTTTTGAACCTGTCCACGGTTCAGCACCGGATATAGCAGGACAAGACAAGGCCAATCCTACGGCAATGTTAATGTCCGCTATTGAAATGCTTAACTATATCGATGAAAGAGATGCCGGTGAAAAAATCCGTAAAGCATTATTTAAAACTCTTGAAGAAAATTTAAAAACTGCAGATTTAAATGGGAATTTAACATGTAGTGAATTCACAGATGCTATAATAGAAAAGTTGTAACCTTAACAAAATAAGCTTTTTTAAGCATATGTTAAGTTTTGTAACAAATAAAAACATTTTTGAAATTAGAGATTTTTTCTATACTTTATATATATGTAAGAACTAAGATAGAAAGAAAGTACAAAAATGGTATTTGGAAGCTACAACAATATGAATATGCTCGGAATGAACGGAATGTTCAATGGGTTTAGTGGCGGCATTAACCCCGTTAGCGAATTGTTCTGTGGCACAAACAGCATTTTTAATACTTGCGGTGGTGGTTGGAACAGCTCTTATATGTTTAACATGCCAAACTTTGCGTGTAATTATGCTCCAACTGATAGCATGATTGGCTGGGGTATTGCTAATACAGTGTTAAATATTGGTGGTCAAGTCCTTAACCAAGTAATGGCAGATAAAAAAGAAAATTCAAATGCTTCAATAGAAGCGCAAATAGAAGAAATCACTAATTCAATAAATAAAAATTTAAAAGATCTCGGTATTTCATCTGAACGAGATTTAGATAATGTTAAACCCGCTCAAAAATTTGATGATGCTATTACTACAGCCAAAACTAATCTAGAAAAGTTAGTAGAACCTGCAGCTTTAACTGACGAGGAGAAAAAAGATTCTGCAAAAGTAACAGCTTACAATAAAGCTATTACTGAATACAATCGTCAAAAGAATGAACTAGAAGCAGAGCTCATTGCTGCAAAACAAGCAAAAGAAAATGAAACAACTCGACTAAATAATCTTGTAAATGCAACAAAAGAGTTAATAATAAAACGCAATAATTTACAAGCACAAATTAATGAGCGAGTTTTCGATGATGCTGATGGCAGAAAGAGACAAAGAACAGACGCAACAGCTCTAGCAAAGAAGTTTACTACTACAGATAGTAAAACAACTTTAGCAGCAGGGGCAACCGTAACAAAAGAAGATGTGCGCGCTGCAATTGCTGGATTCCGCACTGCAACAACTGTTGCTGAGAAAAAAGAATGGAAAGAGAAATTTAGCCTCTTGTGGAACCAATTAGACTACAATGATAGAAGCAATGACTTGAGAGCAGCTAGTAGAATTATTTTAGAATCATAAAAAACAACAAATGTAAACTTTTGTAACAAAAGGTCGCGAAATTGAAATCGTGACCTTTTTAAATACTTTATATATATGTAAGAACGATAAGTAAGAAGAAAGAAGCTAAACATGGTAAGATGGCAGCAAACAGATCTCTTTAAAGAAATTGAAATGCAACAAATAAAAACAGGCGTTTCTTATGCCGAATATTGTAGAATGAACGACCCTAATTATGGCAAAACTTCTACAGGTGAAGCAATTGCAATGGCTGCACCATCAATCTTTATGAGTATTGTTTGTAAAGCTGCAGATGGTTCTTGGGGTGGTGGAAGCAGTGGTGCCCAAGATAGTAAAGTTAAAGCAGCTACTGCACAACAAATAAAAAGTGAAATTCAAACAATTTTAACAGCACATAAAACTAAAAAAACTGGAGTAGATGAAGCTCAAGAACAAACTTATGCACAACTAGGTATAACTACTGTTGATGATTTAGAAGCATATTTAGAAAGCCGATATAGTGAAACAGGAACCAACATTCAAACCTTGGAAGCTAATATTCAAAACAATAACAACGTAGTATCTACTAAAACAGCTCGTAACCAAGAAATAGGCACTCGAATAAGAGATATAGAGACAAGACTTGGTTCTGGCGAAGGAAGTATTGCTAAGGATTTAGAAAATATTAAATCCTTAAAAGAAGAAGCGACAGCTAAAGGTGACTCTACTAATAGTGCTTACCTTGAGGAACAAGAATCTAAATTAGAACAAGAGAAGATAGCTTTAGAGACTGAAAAAACTAAGCTAGAAAAAGAAAAAACAGATAACGAGAATGAAATAAATGAAGCTAATATTGCAATTCAAAAAGATACAGCTCTATTAAACGAATTTAAAGCAATACAAAAAGATATTGATGACTTAAAAACATTATCTAAACAACTCAAAAAAGCTGAAGGTAAAGATGCTATCGAAGATTTAACAAATGACAAAACAGCAGATATAGTTGATTTATTAAGTGATTACAACAAAGAAACAGACCCAACAAAGAAAGAAAAACGTAAAGAAAAACTTGTTAAAGCATTACAAGAATATGTTAACAGTAACCCTACAACTCCAAATAAGACTATTATGACTTTAGCAAAACAATTTGGGGTAGTACAGTAATCTTTAGTTCTTCATCTCTCCTTGAGGTGAAGACTGGGTGAGGTGTCAACATGTAATTAACTGGAGTGCAACGTCACTAAAGTGACTCACAGTAACTTGATTTCTCGTCATTGCGAACGTAGCGAAGTAATCCAGAAAAAATTTTAGCACGAATATTTAAATACAGGATTGCCACGTTGAACTTCGTTCTCCTCGCAATAGAACTTTTTATAAAAATAGACAAATAACCTATAAAAAATGGAATATTTTATTTTTTTGTGGTAGAATTAAATTGTACACTTTGGAGTGGATAGTTGCTAAGTCTGTTTAATATAAAAAGATGTATAATTTTAGTATTAGCTTTGGTTATGTACTTTGTGCCAGGCTCAGTTTTTGCGCTAGAAGAAATCTCTGAGCAAGAAATAATGGAAGCTCCTATTGAAGAATCTGAAAAGGCTCAACCAGCTCATTTGTATATCAATGATATTGAGATTCTTGGTGCTAATATTATTAAGCCCGAATATATTTTATCAAAACTAAGTCTTAAAAAAGGAGATTTATATGATAAGGATTTAATGCAACAAGACCTGAAAGCTATTTATCGTCTTGGGTATTTTACTGAAAGAATGAAAGCTGTTCCTATTAAGAATGACAATGGAACAATCTCCTTAAAAATAATTTTAGAAGAAAACATTCCTGTTACAGACTTTACTATAGAAGGGAATACCGTAGTTTCAACAGAAGAACTTATGCAACACTTGTTACCCCTAAAAGGTAGACCTCAAAACATTGCAGCCATTAATGCCGCAATGGAAAGAATCAATGAATGTTATTACTCTAAAGGGTATATTTTATCTAAGATTGATTCTATATACGACGACCCAGATGGCACATTAAATTTAAGCATCTCTGAAGGTAAGATTAACAAAATTCTCATTACAGGGAATGAAAAAACTAAAGAATATGTCATCGAACGCAATATCATGACAGAACCTGGGACTGTTTACAACGAAAACATCGTAAAACAAGATTTAGTAAGATTGTATTCAACACAAGCTTTCAAAGATGTTAACCGTACTATTGAAGTTTCAGAAGATGATCCTGAAAAATTTGACATTACAATTGAATTAAAAGAACAAAGAACAGCTTCTGTTTCTATTGGTGGCGGACTTGACTCAGCAACAGGCGCATTTGGTTCGGTGGGTATTTCTGATAACAACTTTAGAGGACGTAATCAAAGAGTTTCTTTAATGGGACTTATTGGTTCGGGAATTTTAATGAGCGACGCTTCTATTAAAAGCCATATGAATTATCAAGCTGAATTAAGCTTTTTTGAACCTCATTTCCTTAATGCCGATAACTCACTTATGAGCAAAATTTACTATCGAGATTTAGGTAGTTATACAATTCCGCTTGCTATAGAACGTAGAATAGGTTTTGAAACAACAGTAGCTCATAGAATGAAATATAATTCTCGTTTGTCATCTACTTTAACAACAGGCATTGAACACATACATTTGTCAGAAGGTGATTCAAATAGAATTGAACAATTATACAAAAAACATGGGTTAAATATTGCAGATAGAGCTAAGCAATTAGACGGGGGGTTGTTCTTTAGATTAGCTCCTGGATTAACTTACGACTCTAGAGATGCAATAATAAATCCTCGTCATGGAGCATTAGCTTCTGTAAGATACGAAGAAGCTTTTGGTGTAGATGATTTAGGTAAAACCAATGGTAGATTGCAAGGTATGATGAAAAGATATATGCCTGTAGGTAAAAAATCATCATTCTCTTTAACAGCTAGAGGTGGTATAAAAGTTCATGGTTCAGAAATGCCTGAAATTATGGCATATAGATTGGGTGGTCCTTACACTATTAGAGGTTACAGGGTTAACGGCGTAGGTACTGGTACTTCTTTTGTAATGGGTTCTGCAGAGTTAGCAACTCCAATACCTTTTGTTGATAGATTAAAGGTTAATTTCTTACATAATTTAAGAATAACTTTCTGGGTTGATGCAGGTAAAGTATTTGACCCAACGATTTCAAGTACTTTATATAGCAGACCAAACCAAGCTATTACGGCTGGTATGGGTTTAAAAATCAATATCCCAGGAGTTGGTCCATTGTCAGTTGATTATGGTATCCCACTTACGAATTGCGGACCTAATGGTTCAGAAAATGGATACTTTACATTTGGCGTAGGCGACATGATGTATTAAAATATTAAATATATATAGGAGGTTTATAATGAAAAGATTTAAATTAGGACTTGTTCTTTTAGCTTTCGTTGCCATGACAGGTATCGCGAATGCTGGTGGAGTTGGATATATTGATTACACAAAAGTAATAGACAACTACGATTATGCAAAAAAAGCTATTAAAGAAGTTGATGCTAAAGGACTTGAAATGCAACAATACTTAGTTGATAAGGAAAAAGAATATAAATCTTTAGATACACCTTTAAAAAAACAATCTTTTGAACAAAGAACTGCACAAGAATTTAAAGCAAAAGAGGATGCTTATATTGCATTAAAAAATAAAAGAGAGCAAGAAGTTTATACTAAAATACGTGAAGCTGCTAAGGCTGTTATGGTTGAACATAAATTAGATGCTGTTATGAATCAAGCTGGAGTCTTTGTTGGCGGAATCGATATTACTGATATGGTCATTAATAAGTTAAAAGTAGCTAAATAAGAATCTGAAGTTTATGTTTATAGACTTATAGGAAGGTTAAAAGGATAATTATGAGAATAGTAGATCTTATTGAGAAAAAAAAACACGGAGAAATTTTATCTAAAGAAGAAATAGATTTTCTAATTTCATCTTTAATGGATGGTTCTGCTCATGATTATCAAATTTCTGCCTGGCTAATGTCTGTTTATTTTAATGGATTAACAGAAGAAGAAACGGCACATTTAACTGAAGCGATGATAAATTCAGGAGAAGTCATCGACTTTAAAGATTTATCAGACTCAATAGTAGATAAGCATTCGACAGGAGGAGTTGGTGATAAGGTTACAATCACTCTTATTCCATTATTAGCTGCTGCAGGAGTTCCTGTCGCAAAACTATCTGGTAGAGGGCTTGGACATACTGGTGGCACAATAGATAAATTAGAATCTATTCCTGGGTTCAACACTCAATTAACAATAGCTGAATTGATTGAACAAGTTAGAAAAATCAATGTTGCAATTGCTGCTCAAACTCAGAATTTAACACCAGCTGATGGTAAATTATATGCCCTAAGAGATGTAACAGCGACTGTTGATAGCATGCCTCTAATTGCATCATCGGTTGTTTCTAAAAAGATTGCCTCTGGCGCAAATAATATTATTCTTGATGTTAAATATGGTTCTGGAGCTTTCATGAAAACTCCAGAAGATGCAGTTGAACTTTCAAAACTAATGGTGAACATTGGTAAATTATTAAAAAAATCTATTACAGCAGTTATAACTTCTATGGAAGAACCTTTGGGACGTGCTGTTGGTAATTCTTTAGAAATAATAGAATCCATCGAATTTTTAAAAGGTAATATCAAAACAGGTGATGTTGCGGATTTAACATATTCTTTTGCAGCAATTGCGTTGCTACAACTGGGCTTATTTGATAATACAGATGAAGCAAAAACTCATTTAAGAGAAATTGTTGTAAGTGGTAAAGCGCTTGAAAAATTCAAAGAACTTATTTCAGCACAAGGTGGCAATCCAGATATTGTCAACAACTATGATTTATTTGACCTTCCTCAATATAAGATTGAATGTCAATCAAAAAAAAGTGGTTATGTGCATAAAATAGATGCTTATAAAATTGCTTATGGTTGTAAAATACTTGGCGCAGGACGTGATAGAAAAACCGACCCTATTGACTATAGTGTAGGTATTTATTTAAACAAAAAAAGTGGAGAGATAGTAAATGAAGGCGATGTTTTATACACAATTTACTCTAACAATCCAGAAAAAACAAAATTAGCACAAAAATATTGTGACGAAGCTTTTATTGTTGAGGAAAGTAAACCAAGCCACAACAGTATGATTTATAAAATTATTCGAGCAGATGAGGATAAAGATGTATAGTAAAAAAATGCAGTATGTTATAAAATCAGTTCCTACTGATGACAAACAAGCTTTAGAAAATTTATTAAATGAAATGTCTGAGCTAGGCTGGGAATTATACACAATGCATGAAATTGAATCAGATGATTCAATTGATTTTAACTGTATTTTCGCACGCCAAAAGCAAGATGAAGACTCAACTGATTTAGATGATATTGTAAGTGTAACGAGTTTTAAATCTAGAATGGAAAAAATGCTTGCGGCACCGACAACACCTTATGCAACATGCAAAGAAATTCAACTAAAAATTTCTAATCAAAAAGATAGAATTAAACGTATTAAAAATGAATTAGAAAATGATAGGCTTTCTGTTGAAGATAAAAATAAACTGAACATTCAAATGTCAGATGAACTAAAACAACTGGATTTATTAAAACAAGCACTTGTAAATGAAATTTCTCCAGAAAAGATGTATTCATCTATAAAAGAAGAAAAATTTACAGTCCAACTATCAGAAGAAATTTTAGATTTAGTTGCTCTTGAATACAATAATGGTCTACTTTCTGAAACTGTTAAAATTCGTCAAAAATTGACAGATGAATTAGGTTATGTAATTCCTCATATTCATTTCCATAATGATGACGAGCTCGGACAAAATGAATTTTCGATTAAAATACACGATGTAGAAGTCTTTAGAGGTATAGTTTTCCCTAATTACGTTGCTTATTCTAAAAATGAAATAAAAGGTTATACTATTTCAGAAGATGATATTGTTACTATAGACAACATTGCAGGTAAAAAACTTATTTGGATAAGAGAAGAAAAAACAAAAGATTTTTGGAAGCAAGGAATTAGTGCTGTTGAATATATCGGGAAAGCTATTGAATATATTTCAATTAAAGAAGTCTCTGATATTATGGATTACAATGATGTTAATAAATTAATTGAAATAGTTTTAAAAAATAATTCTTTCTTAGTTGATAATATTATTCCTGAATTTATTACGGCTTCTGATTTAAAATATCTTTTAACTTGTCTAATCAGGGAACGAGTATCTATAAAAAATATAGTTTATTTATTTGAAAAAATTAATGATTATGCAAACGAACCTTCAAAAGAAGATTTATTGGATAAAGTTCGCTTAGCTTTCTCTAAATTAATAGTAAAAGATCTAGCAGTAAATGGGGAAATTAAAATAATTGAATTTTCTGATGAAACATTAGAAAAAGTAGATAGCTTTTTTGACTCAGAAGATGGTGAAAACATAATAAGAATTGAAGCTGGCGATGTACAAGAAATAGCAAGTCATATCAATAAAATAGCTAAAAATAAGAATTTAGAGATTCCAGTATTAGCTGTTCCAATGGATATTCGTCATATGTGTTTTGTAATCCTTTCGGAATTTGTTCCGAATTTAAGAGTTCTTGCTTGTGAAGAATTAGTCAGTGATTATAATATTAAATTCATTGGTAAGGTTTGATTTTTAATTATATGTTTTATTTTGAAGAAATCAATGGATATAAAGTTTTAAAAAGTGATTTACTTACAAAAGACGGTGTAATCCACTGTTTTACGACAAGAGGCATAACACCCACTTTAGCTTATCCTTTGGGAGAAAATATTTCTTATATTTCCCCACAACAGACCCATTCTGATAACATTGAGCTGGTTGATACTCGATTAGAATATCCAGATACTGATGCTTTAATTATTACGAAAAAAAATATCCCTATCGCATTGCGCTTTGCTGATTGTACGCCACTTATCTTCTTTGATAAAAAACAAAGAATTGGAGCAATCGCTCATGCTGGCTGGCGGGGAACAGCTCAAAAAATCGCTGTAAAAACAATAAAAAAAATGAAAGTTAATTTAGGCACCAATCCAAAAGATGTTATTGCAATAATTGGTCCTGCAATCGGGATTTGCTGTTATGAGGTATCAAGTGAAGTCAAGAAAACTTTATTAGACACAGTAATAGATTCTCAAAATTTAAGCATTTCTCGAAATATTGATTTAAAGCAGATTAATGCTCGTCAATTACAAGAGATTGGAGTTACTCAAATTGATATTTGCCCATATTGTACAAGCTGTAATAACGACCTGTTTTATTCTTACCGTAAAGAAAATGGAACACAAGAACGACACTATGCTTTGCTTATGCTTTAGCCATATCATTTTGTTTAGCCAATTTAGCTTTACGTTGCTTATCTAATTTATTAGTAATATAAATATTTAAATTTGGTATTCCCAACCCAAGAACTAAGCCTGAGAATAAATAACCAGCAGCTTGAGCTTTATTAAGAGTTGATAATTGCTTTTTAGCTCTGCTTTTCAACTTTTCATCAGAAAGTTTATTCAAATCTTTCATCATTTCTTTAAATGTTTTAGCAAAAGTTCTATTAGCCTCTTTTTTAACAGTTTCGACATTGCCTTCTTTTAAAGCAGATATTAGAATTTCATCCCTAGTCTTAAGTGTTGAATTAAATACTCGTTTTAGGAAATTTTTATTATTATCAATAGCTTTTGTTCTATTCATAACAGATTTATCTAGCGACTCTGCGACAGCTCTATTAACTATGTCACCCAAAACAAGCCAACTTAAGAAGCCCAATGTATCTTTTGTAAGAGATTCGCGAAGCTCATCTTTATCACGAGTCGCAATGAGTCTTGATATGATTGTTAAACCGTAAATACCTTTTAATTGGCTTATTGTAGGGAACATGCCCTTAAAAGCCATTTTATCCATTAAACCTTTGAATCCGGTTCCTAAAGACCACATAGTCAAGCCTCCGAAACCAGCAGCTGCAGCCCCCTTCATTAATTTGAATTCTAGCGAGCTATCTTTACTACGCCCTTCAACACCTACAAAACCGTCTGAACCAGTTTTAAGCTTTGTTAAATAAACATTTAATGGCTGTACAGACATACCAACTATTGATCCGATAGCAACGCCTGCAATAGCACGGGTTTTCATAAATTTAGAAAAATTTTGTAAAAATACATTTTCTTTAATTGTTTTTCCACTTTTCACTTGCTCAACAAAAGCAGCTTTAACTTTATCTTTATTAAACGAATCAGAAACTATATAAATATCTTTTAATAAATTTTCTAAAGATGTTATGCTTTGGATTTTTCCATCAGCGGATTCTAAAATATATTTTGATTCTGCTCCAGTTGCTTCAATTAATTTATTTTTTACAACTTGTAATGAATCTGAAGTTTTTTCTTTTTTCCAAATATTTAAATTCATATTTGGGTCATTTAATGATTTATTAAACAAATTAGCAACGTCATTTACAGTATCTTGCTCTAGTTTAACAAAACCTTCTTTGTCTGCATTTATCGCATTTGGTCTAAAAGCTTTTAGATTAGAAAAAGTTTCTTTTAAATAATCAACTTGATGTAGATTTTTCTCAATTTGTTTAGCTTTATTTTCAGCTAAAATGTTTACAGTTTCTGGAGCTGCAAACATAGAATTTGGGCTCATACCAAACTTTTTATTAAAGCCTAATAACATTGCAATTATTGCGCCAGCAACACCTCCATAGACTCCAATCATGCTATGGTTGAATGTACCAGAAGCCTCTCTACGTGTAGTCTCTAGACATGCATCTGGCCCCCTTTTCGCATCTGTCGCGACTCGTGGTATAACCATGAAGCTCAAATCAGTCAAATTAGCTCCCACACCTTGGTTTGTAGCTAAAAATCTTAACACTACGTCAACTCCCCCTTTAAATTGAGGAGTCTTTCTTGTATTTTGTTGCTGTGCTATTTGTACTTTCATATTTACCTTTTACTATTGTTGATTAACTAAATTAAGCTAAACCTTACTAGGTTCTTCTGCTTTTATATTTTTATTAGCTTGTTCTTGAGCAAGTTTTAGAGCTTCGGCGTGTTTTTTCTTGGTATTACATCTTGTCCAAATTGGAACAATCAACCCCAATAACAACAATGATACACCTAAATTAGCTGCTTGACAAGCTCTGCGCATATTTATAGCTTTATTTAATTCTTTTTTTATTTGAGTAGATTCTGTTGCATTAGGAGCTTTCTTTTGCAGCTTAAGCTGCTCAGCCAAATTACTTACAACTTCTTCTGAAGACTTAATGTTTACATCTTTAACCCAATGCCAAAAACGTTTAAGAATATTTTCATCTCCTTTAAGAGGTTTTGTATCATTTAATAATTTTATTCCAGTTTTATTCTCTATAGCTGTCGCGGTTGCCTTTCCGGCATAGTCACCTAAGAAGTACAAACCAGAGAATGTTGCAATATCTCTAATAGTTGCTTCTGCAAGCTCATTTTTATCATCAGCGACTGCCATACGAGAAGCAAATGTTGTTGTTGATATAACTCTAGCTTGATCCATTGTTGGAAACCAACCTTTAAATTCTAACATGGAGAATGTTGGTTTTTTCATTATTGATAGCAATGAAACTCCTATCATTGAACCTATTGAAATTAATTTTTGCTTAAGAAGTCCTTCTTGAGATTTTTTTCTAACAGCCTCATTTTGTTCTTTCCCAAAGTCATCATAAATAGGAGCACCTTCTACACCAGAAACTTTTTTTGTAATCCATCTATTTATAGATTGCATTGAAGCTGCCAGAGGAAGTATAATAGCAAGACCAAAAATACTTTTACTTTTTATTAATTTCTTAGCTTTTTGAGCAAATTCCTCAATAGGAATACTTTTTTCAACCTTTTGATATTCTTTAAAGTATCTTACAGAATCCTCCAATAAAGAAGCCACGGTTTTAGCATTAACGGGCTTTTCGCCTTTGACTTTAACTTTTTCATAAATATGAGTTTTTTCAGCAATCTCTTTTGCAATTTTATCGACTTCTTTCGCCAAATCTAGTTTTTTATCTTTTGAAACAGAAAGAGCCTTCAATTTATCAGCATATAAATCTATATCATTTTTTAAGACATCATTGAATAAGATTTTTTCTTTGCCATGCCAACCTTCAATATTAGCAAGGATTTCTTTTAAAGCATCTCTTACTTTATCATCGGATTTTGACTTAGTGTAAAGCTCTGTTGCACGATTAATTAAAGCACTATCTCCCCAGCACTTTGTCATATTAGTATTTTTAGGCATTACCAAATTATTAAAACAATTTGCACCTAACCATGCAACAGCACCAGGTATTATACAGTTTACAATTAATCCAGAAGACTCTCTCCTAAATGCTTCAAATCCAGCAAACCAATTGGTTAAAGATTCAACAAAAGTTCTTGGTAAAATTGCAGAAAACATATCAACAACGGCAACATTAACCATTGGGTTTGCTTCACATTGTTGTATTCCCCAAAGCAAAGCACCCCACGGACTACCAGCTTTAAAATTAGGATTTTTATCTAATTTATTTTGCTTTGAGGTAGTTAATTTATTGCTATTTGAATTTCTATTTTCTACACCAAGTCTAGTAATCATACACTTTTCTTCTAATGCTATACGTTGATTATATCAACACATATATATAATTAAAACCCCGTCAAAAATAAAATTGCTAGATATAAATAGAATGTAAAGAAAATGTAAAGAAAAAATTTTGATTGTTTTTATCAATATAGAAACTTTTAAAATTTTTCTTTTTTTGTACAAGCTTTACTATTTATAAATGCGAAGAAAAGATTCTACCAAGATAATAAATGATATGTTAAATTTTTGTAAATTTTTGTTAAGACATTCATAGAATTTACCACTATACTTTAATATAAATAACTGTTATAATGAAAAGGTGAGTGTTTATTACATTTAGAAGAGGATTACTGGATGAAAATTCTTATTTCCAATGACGACGGCATACTTGCTAATGGTATCCGTGCGTTAATTGAAGCATTAGCCCCTTGTCATGATGTTTATGTTGTTGCTCCTGATAGAGAAAGAAGCGCAGCAGGACATTCGTTGACTTTACATACACCAATTAGAGTTGAAGAAGTTGAGCCGAAATACGGTGCAAAACGTTGTTGGATGACCTCTGGGACACCTGGAGATTGTGTAAAAATGGCAATAACTGCTATTTTAGCAGAGGATGAAAAACCAGATTTAGTTATCTCTGGGTTAAATCACGGGCCTAATTTAGGTATTGATATTATTTATTCAGGTACTGTAAACTGTGCTTTAGAAGGAGCGATGTTAGGATATCCAAGTATTGCAACTTCATTAACAACAATGCGTAATGATTACGAAGATTTCAAGGTCGCAGCGGCTTTTATTGCTGAATTAATTGAAAAATTAGATGCTTATAAGATTCCCCCAAGATCTATTTTAAATATCAATGTACCAGGCTTGGATAAAGAAGATATTGCAGGAATTGCTATAACAGAACTAGGTGGAAAAATGTTTACTAATGCCTATGAAAAACGCATAGATCCTCGAGGAAAAGTTTATTACTGGATGGCAGGGGAATTAGTCAATGAATCAGAAGAAGCTCATAATAGTGATATTACAGCAATTAGAAACAATATGATTTCTATTACTCCTGTAACATACGATATGACAAGAACTAACTATATGGAAGATCTACAAGGTAATTTATGCAGAGATGACTTCTGTGAATGGTATAACGACTAAAAACTTATTTTATAAAAAAAGCACTGGGTAAAAATCAATCCAGTGCTTTTTTATAGCCTATAAAGGTAATTCTTTTTTTTTTATTAACAGCTACTATTTTATGGTAGTATAAATAAAGGAGCTTTAATATGAACAAAAATTTTGTGATTGTATTATTAATTTTTGCAATACCACTTGCTGTATATTGGGGATTGACTAGAGATAAAAATGTCGCTGTACTTCCCTCAATTGCGGTATCAGGTGCTGAAATTATCAAATTTTCTTCACCAATGTGTTATGAATGTCAAGAATTGGAGAAAGTTTTTGATGAAGTTTATCCAGGTGTAGCCAATAAAATTTCATTAAGAAAAATTGATGTTACTAAAAATGATAAAAGCGTTAAACAATTAATAAAAGAATATGACGTAAAACTTGTCCCTACTTGCATATTTAAAAATGAAGATGGCAATGTTATAAGAAAAACAGAAGGTAATATCCAACCTAGAATTTTAGAAAATTACATGAAGGAACTGTTAAAAAATGGATAATTTGATTCAAGTATTTTCAAATACAAACCAAGTAGCTTGGTATATTTTGCTATTAGCCTCTTTTTTCGGAGGGGTTATTGCTTCACTATCACCTTGTTCATTAGCTATGTTACCCTTAATAATTGGGTACATCGGTGGTTACTCAAAAGAAACACCTTTTAGAACATTTCTTCAACTTTGTTGTTTTATTCTAGGAACAGCAATTATATTTACAATAATTGGAATTATATGTGCCTTGACTGGTAAAATCTTTGCTTCTGCAATGGGAGGTTATTTTACAGTATTTATAGCCTCTTTACTTTTGATTATGGGTTTAAAATTATTAAAAATTCTTGAGCTTGAAGCTCCTACCATAATAAAAGCCATGCCTGTAAATACTTCAAATTCAATTTTTTTATATCCAATTCTACTCGGTATTACGTTTGCTCTTGCTGGAACCCCATGTTCTACTCCAATATTAGCGGGGATAATGGCTTTTGCTGCAATTGGCAAAAATCTTCTTTTAGCAATATTAATGCTGTTTCTATTTGCTTTAGGACAGGGGATTATATTAATACTAGCAGGAATATTTACATCCAGTCTAAAAAATATGCGCGCTTTAACCAGCTATACAGAAGGCCTTTTGAAAATAAGCGGATTACTATTAGTTGGTGTATCGATATTCCTATATTGGAAAGTTTTTCATCCACTAATCTAAAATTTCTTTTTCAATAATCTCAGATGCATAGCGAACAAAAGCTTCGCAGGGGCGTGTTTGATAATATTCTTTTGTTCGTTTAGATGGAATAGGGGAATCAGCACCTTCTGGTAATTCAAGAAGTTCTCTGCATATAAATGTACCGTATTTTGATTTAAACTTTTCTGCAAGAAATTGTATAAATTCATAGTGTTTTGCTTTTGCATTATCGTCATTAGATGTGGTATATCCATTTTTAAGACCTGCAATAGCAAACATTGAAGATACAGCACCACAAACTTCTCGAAGCCTACCCATTCCTCCTCCAAATGACGAGGACAATCTAAGGGCGGTTTCTTTATCCAACCCAAAATCTTCTGCAAAAGCTAAAAAAACAGACTGGGCACAATTATACCCTAATTTGAAGTTATTAACAGCTTTTTCAGAATAGTTCCCCATAATCTATATGCTATAACAAAAAAGGATAAATATAAAGAAGTTACAATTATACTAAAAAGATTTAAAATAAAAATGAACAATATTATTTTGAATTCGTTATAATAATGTAGATGGTTTAATTTATATAAAAGATAGGAGAATTACTATGAGTGAAGAAAACAAAATTGTAGAAGTAAAAAAAGAATGTTTTTGCCAAACAAAATGGTTTAAAAAATTTTTAACAACAGCTTTAGGGACATTTGTTGGTGTTTTTTGTGCATTAAGTCTTTTTGCAGCATTACATAAACCTCCAATGCCACCTTGTCCATTTGGCCACGGAAAAATGATGCGTCCACCTATGCATTGTCATCATCATTTTAACCACCATAAACAATTCAGAGGAGATTGTTATCATAAAAAAATGATGATGAACAAAGTTGCTCCAGATAAGATAAAAGTAGAAGTAAAAGATTAGACTAAAAGAGCTTAGATTAGAGATCTAAGCTCTTTTAATTAGCCACAAAAAAAAGGGGCTCTTCGCCCCTTTTCATTCTGCATGAACTCTAAACAGCGTTTTTAGCTGCTACTTTTATTATAACTCTTTTTTAAAGCTTTTCAAGTCTTAAATTTGTATTAATAATTTTACTAGCAAAAAATTTTTTCTTATGTTTTTATATTAAATGCAAGGAGAAATATGTTGAAAATCAATTCGGTTATACCACGCAATGTGAAAAGATATACACTAAAAAATACGGTTAATGCTAGATATGAAAGAGCAAAGGATTTTATTACATTTTCCTCTCTTGGCTTAGCAATAGAACACCTAAGATTTCCAGTTTGGCAAATAGAGGATATTACAATAACAGCTATGGCAGTGACAATAGCTGTTAAAAGTTTTATAGAATTAGTTAAAAATAGAATCGCCCTTCAACCTATAATAAAAAGAGCAAAAAAAATAAAATCCGCGCCAAAATATTAATTTTTTTTAACTAAAAAGCCATATCTATCATATGCATATTCTAAATGTTTACTTTTAACGTTACCAAGTTCTGTATATGGTATTTTTAATTCTTCTAATAGGCTTTTTTGAATAGAAGTTTCTTCTTTACCTTGATTGATTATCAACATCTCACCTGATTTATCTAATAATGAATAAGCATGATTTAATAATTTTTCAGGATAAAAATATCGATTAGGCAATCCCCAATATATATGAGGTTCTTTTATTACAAAAGGTAAAAACCAAATAATATAGTCATACTTTTTATTAAGGTTAAGTAAATCTCCTGCGATATAATTTGCGCCATCTAAGCCTTTTATATGATACTTAGCAACTTCGTATCTAGAATAAAAATTACTGTAAAGACGATAGGCATCAATCTCTACACCATCCATATCTATGCTTTCAGCAAATTCATGAAAAAAATCAAATTCTCCTCTCGCATAGAACCAATTTTTACATCCAATGTCTAAAATTCGAATTTTTTGTTGGCGTTTTGGAACCAAATATTGTTTCAAAATATCTTTAGTATAAAGATTCTCAAGTAGATTTCTTTCAAGTAAAACTTTATTTTTTTCTACAAAATTCTTACGTGAAAACTTTGTTTTATTCCTAATATAAAAATCTATAGAATTTTTTAAGTCTGTAAACATTCAACATCCTTTAATGATTTTAATACAAATTGTGATGTTTTATTTAACTCATCAGAACTCATTTGACCAGTTGCAACCAAAATTGTTTTATTTATCCCTGCATTTTTAGCAGATATATAATCCATTGGAGCATCGCCAATCATTATTGTCGTCTCAGGGTTAGATTTTAGATGTTTTAAAGCTATTTTTGTAGGAACACCTGATTCTTTTGTTTCCTTACAAGATTCTCTAGCAATTACTACATCAAATAAATTTTCCCATTTAAACAATTTAAGAGTTAAGTTTGTAGATTCTAGTGAATCTGATGTTACAATCCCTAATTTTATATTATAATTGCGTAGTTTTTTTACAAGCTGGATTGCATCTTTTATGGGCTTTGTGTATTTTTCAATTTCTTTGTAAAATTCTATACTAACATTATCAAAAATTTCTGTAATAGTTTCATTTGTTGTTAAAATTCCTAGGTTCTCTAGTTTATATCTAAGTATTTCTATTATTTTAACCCTTGAATACAAAGCCGTTATACCATCTGGAAGCATTTTTTGTGTGTCGATACTATATCCTAAAATTTTACAGATTATTGGAAACATTTCTTTTGAGAGATTAAATCTAACAACTATTTCTGTCGCTCGCATCTCAGTCATTTTCCCCCAAAAATAATGTAAATCAATTAGGGTTCCGTCTTTATCAAAAAGAACTGTATCGACATTTGTTATTGACCAATCTTTTGAAACTAATTTAATCATTTGTCATATTCCCTAATGAAATGTCAATTAGAGATTTTGCAATTTGAACAGCCTCATTTAAAGCTTTTTCATTTTCAAGAATGTCAGCCATGTTCAAATATTTTTTTACAATTTTTCTTGCAAAAGAACCTATTGCTATAGCATGAGGTTTTACTCCGCATTTTTTTGCTAATTCTGTAGATTTTGTATTTGTTCCCCCTGACATCATAATGTATACAGGCATTTTAGAACTTTGAAATAGTTGAGCGGTAGCAACAGCCTGCAAGGTTGTTCCTAACTCATCATCATTGCCACTCATTGCAATTCCATCAGCTTGTATAATAGTTGAAAAAGCTTCTCGATTAGCTATCAATTTTTTTACTCTTTCTTTTAATTTTATATCACCTAAACCAGAACGATCCAGAGAAATGCACAGCATACCGTCAAACATTTCATTAATTTGTAGCCATTTTTCATTAACATCATTCTCATCGTCTGAAATTGCATGAAATTCTATACAGTCAATTCCTTTTTCTATTAATTTGGGCAAAACTTCTTTATAATCAACGAGCTTTGAGTCCATTGAAATTGCTCTTTGGGGGCAAGTTTCAGCACATTTTCCACAGCCAAGACAACGAATATGATTGATTTCAAACCCACTATTAAAAGTTACAGCATCATGAGGACATACTGTTTTACAAGCACCACAAGTAGCACATTTTTCTAAATCTATATTTGCTTTTGTTATATGAGGATCTCCATCAATTCCAACACTTACACAAAGATAACGATCTTTATCTATCCCTGCATTTTTTAACCCTCTCTTAGCTGCGTCTACAATTTCGGGTTTTGCACAAACATCAAAAAAATTACACCCCGCTTTTGAATAGATTGTAACTAATTTTTCTACTTCTATAACATCTTCGTTTCCAGCTCCACAAACAAGCTTAAAACATTGTTTTGAATTTAATAAATCTTTTAACATCAATTACTTTCTCATTTTCTACTAAAAATTTTATTACGATTTAGTTTAAAAATCTAGTTATATTTTTTTAAAATTCTATAGACATTTAGCTAATATAAAAAATAAAATCTTGATGATATATTACTCCTGTTATTTAAAAGTTTTAGTTATTGGAGTTAGAACATGACTGTTGAAAAAGCTATTAAAGATCGTTTAGACATCTATTTAATAACTTATAACCGTTCAAAAAAGTTAGAACAGACTTTAAATACTCTTTTAGCAGAAAATTCACCCATTAAAGATTTTGATATAAAAATAATAGATAATAACTCTACAGATGAAACCGCTGATATTATAAAAAAAATCAAAAAAAAATATTCTAATGTACATTATGAAAAAAACAAATATAACATTGGTGGAAATGCTAATATTATGAAAGCTTTTTATAATGCAGAGAAGGAATATGTATGGGTTCTTGCCGATAATGATGAGTATTCTTGGATTGGTTGGGGAGATTTAGAAAAAGCTATATATTCAAACAAAGATGCAATTTTTGTTGCAAACTATGAATGCCCATCCCTAGATATAGCTCAACAATATATACAAGCGTCTTTTTTACCTGCAATCATTTATAAAACTTCGCTTTTAGACGATGTTGTTTTTGGAAATATGGCTTTTAATATTTCTAATATGTTTCCACATTTAGCAATTGCTGCAAAATTAATTAATGAAAATAGAGAAATCTGCATACTAAAAGATTGGATTGTTAAATTAGGGAATAATAAAGACGAAGAAACAGGAGAATATAAATATACAAGAGGTTATGTAGAAAAAGAGCTTCATCCTTGGATGAGAGACATGCATTGGATAACAGGTTTCGCAAATTCAATTTTATTATTAAAAGATAAAAAAGTGCAAAATTATATTTCAAGACATAATAAATTTATATTTAGTCCTTTGAATTCCGCACGAATATTCTTTCTAAATAGTGAAGAATCTAATAATAGTTTATATAACTTGTTATGTATTTTTTGTGTTTTATCTCCAATTGATAAGTTTAAATTTTTATTATACTGGTTTTTATACTATACGCTGTTTTCAATTATTTATGTTTTTTGTACTTATAAACGTCCTGAAATATGTGAACAAAATTTTCTAATAAAACAATATAATTTGCGTTTATTTAGAATAATTAAAACAAAACTATTTCAAATAAAAGTTAAAGAGGGGAATTAAAATGAAGGTTGTAATATTAGCTGGTGGGCTAGGAACTCGTTTATCTGAAGAAACTAAACTAGTACCAAAACCAATGGTTGAAATTGGTGGGAAACCAATATTGTGGCATATTATGAAAACTTATTCTCATTGGGGATTTAATGAATTTATTATTTTAACCGGATATAAATCTCACATTATCAAGGATTATTTTGTTCACTATTATCAGCAATATTCAGATATAACTGTTGATATGAGTAGAAACTCTGTTGAAATACATCGTATAAATACTGAAAACTGGAAAGTTACAATGCTTTATACTGGTCAGGATTCTATGACGGGCTACCGTATAAAAAAAGCTCAAGCTTATTTAAACAATGAACCTTTTTTATTAACCTACGGTGATGGTGTAAGTAATGTGAATATAAAAGAATTAATAGATTGTCATAATAAAAGTGGAAAGCTTGTAACGTTAACTGCTGTTAAGCCAAGTGGTAAATTCGGTGCATTAGGTATTAATTACAATGGGACTATAAATTCATTTCAAGAAAAGCCTGAAGGCGATGGAAGCTGGATAAATGGTGGCTTTATGGTCTGCGAACCTGGGGTATTTAAATATTTAGAATGTGATTCTAAAGATTTAACATTTGAAAGAAAGCCTCTAGAAAATCTAGCTTTGAGTGGCGAGTTAAACGCATATAAGCATACTGGTTTTTGGCGTCCAATGGATACTTTAAAAGATAAAAATGATTTAACGGAATTATGGTTAAATAATAGGGCTCCTTGGGCAGTTTGGTTAAACAAAGAGGTTATGTATGTTTAATAATATTTATAAAGGTAAGAAAATTTTTATTACAGGTCATACGGGTTTTAAAGGTAGCTGGTTATCTTTATGGTTAACATTACTAGGTGCAGAAGTCTGTGGATACTCTTTAAGACCTAACACAAAACCTTCTATGTTTAATGTTTTAGAATTAAATACTAAAATCAAAAAATCTATTGTTGGAGATATCCTAAATTACGATTTGCTTGAGAAATCAATATTAGATTTTAAACCCGATATTATTTTCCATTTAGCAGCTCAACCGCTAGTTAGGTTATCTTATTCAGAGCCTCTATTAACTTATCATACTAATGTTATTGGGACTTTAAATATACTTGAGGCAGCCCGGAAATGTCCAACAATAAGGGCCTTTGTAAATATTACAACTGACAAGTGTTATGAAAACAAAGAGGTTAATCGAGGATATAAAGAAGATGAACCAATGGGAGGATATGATATGTATTCATCTTCAAAGGGCTGTGTTGAAATTATGAGCTCATCATTTAGACGTTCTTTCTTAAATAATAGTTATGCTCTTGCAACAGCTCGAGCTGGTAATGTAATTGGTGGTGGAGATTGGGCCTTAGATAGATTAATACCTGATTGTATTTGTGCTATTAACGAAAATAAAACTATCGAAATACGAAACCCAAACTCAGTCAGGCCTTGGCAACATGTATTGGAGCCTTTGTCTGGATATTTACTGTTAGGACAAAGACTTTTAGAAAATGGACATACCTATGCAGATGGCTTTAACTTTGGACCCAAAGAAGAAAATATATTAACAGTTGAAGAAGTCGCTAAAATGGTTTGTAAAATTTTTGGGAAAGGCAATGTAGTAGTAGGGAATAAAAGCTCTTTACACGAAGCTAATTTATTAATGCTAAATATTGATAAAGCTAAAAGAGTTTTAAAATGGGAACCAACGTATGATGCGGAATTTGCAATAAAAGAAACTATAGAATGGTATAAACATTTTTATATAGAAGATTGTGACATGTTTGAATTTTCAATAAAACAGATAGAAAATTTTAAGGAGAGAATAAAGTGGAACAAGAGTTACGTAGCAAAGTAAAAGAAGCCGTTCGTATTTATTATAGAGAAGTTTATGGCAGAAAAAAAGAGTTCAACTATATACCACCATCTGGTAAATTGCTGGATGAAGAAGATTTGTTAAATATGATTGAAGCTTCTTTAGATATGTGGCTTACAGCAGGACGCTTTAACCAAGAATTCGAAAAAAAATTTGCAAAATATCTTGGAGTAAAATATGCTTTGACAACAAATTCTGGTTCAAGTGCCAATTTGTTAGCTTTATCAGCACTGACTTCACATAAGTTAGGAGATAGAGCTTTGCGAAAAGGCGACGAGATAATTACTGTGGCAGCGGGCTTTCCTACTACAATTAATCCTATTATACAAAACGGATTAATCCCTGTGTTTATTGATTGCGAAATCGGAACTTATAATATTGATTCAAGTAAAATAGAAGAAGCTATAACTTCTAAAACAAGAGCAATATTTTTAGCTCATACATTAGGTAATAGTTATGATTTAACCAAGATTATGGAATTAGCTAAAAAATATAATCTATGGGTAATAGAAGACAGTTGTGATGCTCTTGGGGGTGAATATAAAGGTAAGAAACTCGGGACAATAGGGCATATTGGGACATACAGCTTTTATCCAGCACATCATATAACCATGGGAGAAGGTGGAGCTGTTGTGACTAACGACCCTTTGCTATATAAAATTATAATGTCATTTAGAGATTGGGGAAGGGATTGTTGTTGTCCTCCAGGGAAAGATGGAGTCTGTAATAAAAGATTTACTCAACAGTTAGGGAATTTACCTTATGGTTATGATCATAAATACACATATTCACATATCGGATTCAATCTTAAAATAACTGATATTCAAGCAGCATTAGGTTGCTCTCAATTAAACAAACTCGACTATTTTTTAGAAAAAAGAACACAAAATGCGAAATTATTAACTAAATTGCTAGAAAATTTATCCGAGTTTTTAATATTACCAAAGATTAATAAAGAAGTTAAGCCTTCTTGGTTTGGGTATTTAATTTCAGTTAAAGAAAATGCTCCATTTACGAAACAAGAATTAGTCGAATTTTTAGAAGAAAATAAGATAGGAACACGACAATTATTCGCAGGTAATATTTTACGACAGCCTATGATTGTAGAAAATGATGTTAATTTTAAAATAGGGGATTCTGAATTATTAAATTCTAGTGACTTATCTGAAACGATTTATAGCCAACTACCGAATACGGAATTTATTATGAATAATACATTTTGGGTCGGAACATTTCCAGCTCTTGGAGATAAAGAAATTTTAAAAATATCTGAAATAATTCATTTATTTGTTGCAAAGAAAGTGGGTGTATTATTATAAAGAATATTCTATTAACAGGTTCTGGTGGATTTATTGGATGCAACCTAAAAAAACACTTGGAAAAATTTTATTTAATTTTAGCACCTCGTTCTTATGAACTTGATTTAAGGGATAAAGATTCAGTAAAAGTCTATTTTAATAAAAACAAGATAGATTTTATAATACATTGTGGGTCTATCGGAGGTATGCGCAATAAAATTGATGAGGAATCAATAATAAATGAAAACCTTGCAATGGTTAAAAATCTTATTAATGCAAAAGAGTCAAGAACTAGAATGATTGTATTTGGCTCTGGTGCAATGTTTGACAGGGATAGAAATTTATCTAAAGTTTCAGAAATAGACATTGATTTTTGCGAGCCAACAGAATTTTATGGTAAATCAAAAAAATTAATTGCAAAATTAATTAAAAATAGAACGGATGTATTATGTCTGAATATTTTTGCTTGTTATGGTTATAAAGAAAAAGATTCTCGTTTCCCCAGCTATGCAATAAATCAAACTCTATTAAACAGTGATATTGTTATTAATAAAAACGCTAAATTTGATTATATTTGGATTGAAGATTTAAATAAAATAGTTGCTTATTTTGTTAAAAATAAGCCTAATTACAATATTATAAATATTACACCAACAGAAAGCTATACATTGAAAGAAATTGCAGATATAGTAAAAAAACTTTCCCAAAAAAATATTGAGATAAAAGTTTTAAACAAAGAGCTAGCTTATGAGTATACTGGCAATAATCAATTATTATTAAATTCAATACCGGAATTTAAATTTACACCAATTGAAGAAGGTTTAAAAAAACTATATGAATATAAAGAAAAAGAAACCTTGCTTTTTCAGGGAGCACAACTATGAAAAAATTAAAAGTAGGTATAATAGGCTCTGGTAATATTGGCTGTGACTTATTGGTAAAGGTGAAAAGAAGTCCATATTTAGAACCTTCTTTATTTATGGGTAGAAACATAGATTCAAAAGGTATGATTTTTGCAGATAAATTGGGGGTTCAAATTTCTGATAAATCAATTGAAGAACTCGTTTTAAGCCCAAGTCTATGTGATATTATATTTGATGCAACAACAGCATCAGCACATTTAAAACACGCACCTATTTTAAAAAAATTAGGAAAATTCACTATAGATCTAACACCTTCATTAGTCGGTAAGATGTGTGTTCCAACTGTAAATGGCAAAGAATGTATAAAAGAATCAAATATCAACATGATAACATGTGGTGGACAAGCGACTGTGCCAATAATTAACGCAATAAATAATTCCGTTAGAGAGATGAATTATGTAGAAATTGTTGCAAGTATTTCTTCGAATTCAGCTGGGCCAGGAACTAGAGCCAATATCGATGAATTTACGCAAACAACAAAACTTGCTATAGAAAAATTTTCAAAAACAAAAAAAGCAAAAGCTATAATTATTTTAAACCCTGCTGAACCTGCTATTACTATGCATAACACTATTTACGTCAACGCTATTGGTATTGATTATAAACTTCTATCTCGAAACATAAAGACTGCAGAATTAGAAATGCAAAGTTATATAAAAGGATTCCGTATAATAAAAGGGCCAATTATACAAAATGAAAATATTATTGTAATGGTAGAAGTTGAAGGCAATGGAGATTATTTACCTAGTTATAGTGGTAACCTCGATATAATCACTTCTTCTGCCGTAAATATTGCAGAAATGTATGCAAAGGAGTCTTTTAATGAATAAAAATATAAGATTTTTTGATGCAACGCTCAGAGATGGCTCGCACGCAATTAAACATCAATTAGAATTAGATATCATAAAAAATTATTGTCTAGAAATTGATAATGCAGGATTAGATACCATTATTATAGGTCACGGTAATGGATTAGGTGCTAGTTCTATTCAAGTAGGATTATCAAAATACTCTGATGAAGAAATGCTATCTGTTGCAAGAAAAAGTTTGAAGAATACTAAATTAGGAGTATACATGATTCCTGGCTTTGGCACAATTAATGATAATTTAATCCCCGCTTTAAACCTTGGTATTGATGTTTTCAAAATTGGAGCTCATTGTACTGAAGCTGATGTAATGAAAGAACATATTGAATTTTTACTCTCAAAAAATAAAGAAACTTACGGTGTATTGATGTGTACTCATATGGCAAGTGTTGATAGATTGTTATTAGAAGCAAAAAAAATAGAGTCATATGGTGCATCTGGTGTTATATTCATGGATTCTGCTGGAGCACTATTACCAGATAAGGTCAAAGATCTTATTTCAGAAGTTAGAAAAAATACATCTTTTTTAATTGGCTACCACGGCCATAACAATCTTTCTTTGGCGGTTAGTAACTCGCTTATTGCATTAGACAATGGAGCTGACATTATAGATGGGACTCTAATGGGATTCGGCGCAGGCGCTGGCAATTGTCAACTGGAAGCTATTATTGCAATTTTACAAAAACAAGGTCTATCAAAGAATATAAATTTATATAAAATAATGGATGTCGCAGAATCTATTGTAGAAAAAGAATTAAATTATAATAACGGAATTAAACAATTATCTATCATATCTGGTTTGTCTGGTGTATTTAGTGCTTTTAAAGAAAAGGTATACGAAGCAGCAAAAATTTACAGCGTTGACCCTAGAGACATTTTTATGGAACTAGGACATAGAAAAGTTGTTGGAGGACAAGAGGATATGATAATAGATGTTGCAATGAATTTAAGTCAAAAAAACAAAGAAAATATTTCAGATTATATGGTAGAAGCTTTATTATAAGGAGTAAATATGCAAGTTTCAGATTATATCTTTGATTTTTTAATCAAAAAAGGTGTAGACACTGCATTTGTTGTTACAGGTGGGCAAGCAATGTTTTTGAACGATGCAATGGCTAGAAGAGAAGAAATTAAACCCCTTTTCGCTCATCATGAACAAACTTGTGGCATGGCTGCTGATGCTTATAGCCGAATAAAAAACAAACTTGGAGTTGCTGTTGTAACAGCTGGTCCTGGAAGTATAAATATCATTAATGGTCTGGTCGGTGGTTGGTGTGATTCTGCACCAATGATGATTATTTCTGGCCAATCTTCACTACAATGCGTTAAATATCAAGAAAATAGTGGTATAAGACAGTATGGTATACAAGGGATACACATAAAACCTTTTGTAGAAAAAGCTACTAAATTTTTTATTACGGTTGATGATCCCGCAAAAATAAAATACTATTTAGAAAAAGCTTATCATGAAGCCACAACAGGAAGACCTGGTCCTGTTTGGATTGATGTACCTTTAGATGTACAAAGAATGGAAGTTCCAGAAAAACTTTTAGAATCATTTATTCCAGAAACAAGACCTTTATCAATATCTAATCGTAAAAACTTAATAAATAAATTTATTAAATTACTAGAAAAATCTAAAAGACCTTTAGTAATAGCAGGGCAAGGTGTAAAAATATCTGGAGCTGAAAATTTATTAAGAATTTTTCTTGAGAAATATAATATTCCTCTTATTACAACACGTTTAGGCATTGATTTAATAGAATCAGACCATCCATTGTATATTGGACGCCCTGGAAATTATGGAGAACGCAGTGCCAATTTAGCAGTACAAACTTCAGATTTAATTATTTCAATTGGTAGTAGATTATCAACAGCATCAATCGGACACAATTCAAAAGAATTCGGGAAAAGAGCTAAAAAAATTGTTCTAGATATTGATATAAAAGAGTTGGAAAAGCCTATTTTTGATATTGATTTAAAAATTAACGATGACGCAAAAACATTTTTAGATGATCTTTCAAAAATAAATATAAAAACACAAGATTATAGAGAATGGGTTAAATCTTGTCAAACTTGGAAATTAAACTATCCTGTAGTATTAGATTCGTATAAAAAAGAAGAAAAAATTAATAGTTATTATTTTGTAGATAGATTATCCGAGCTAACTGATAATAAGACAATGGTAGTTGTAGATACCGGTTCTTGTTTTCATGTTGCGAGTCAAGCATGGAAAATAAAAAAAGGACAAAGATATTTGACAACAGGCGGTCTATCTTCTATGGGGTGGTGGGTTGCATCTATAGGGGCATGTATAGCAAATAATAGGCAGAATACTATTGTTATTACAGGTGATGGAAGTTTGCAAATGAACATACAAGAATTCGCGACTATAAAGCATAATAAACTACCTATAAAAGTTTTTATTTTTAATAACAACGGCTATTTATTAATACGCCAAACTCAAAAGAATTTTATGGAAAACAGGTTATACGGAGAAGGACCAGAAAGTGGGGTTTGGTGCCCTGATAGTATAAGAATCGCAGAAGCTTATGGAATAAAAGCGGTTCGCATTTCGACCAATTCTGAAATTGATGAAAAAATTAAAGAAGTCTTATTAGCAGATGAACCCGTTATTTGTGATATAAAATTACCGGAATGGCAAATGATAATACCAAGAGTTTCTTCTGAAAAATTATCTGATGGAACTTTAATTTCAAGAAACTACGAGGACATGTATCCATATTTAGAGAATGATGAACTTGAAATGAATATAGAAAAAGCATTAATGTAAGGATGATTTATGACAAAACTACTAACAATAGCTATACCGACCTACAATAGAGAGAAAGCTTGTGTAAAAACTGTTCGGAATTTTTTAGATCAAATTAAAGAAAATAAGTTAGAAGATAGAGTCCAAATACTTGTGTCGGATAATTGTTCTGAAGATAGTACATATACTAAATTAGAAGAAATCAAAAAAGAAAATCCTGAAATACTATTTATAAATAGAAACTCTAGAAATTTAGGCTTTGCTAAAAATTGCCAAGTTCTGTTAGATAATACAAACACGCAATACATCTGGACATGCGGAGACGATGATACATATAGTTTAAATGCTGTTCAGACTATTATTAAACATCTAGAAAAAGAGAAATTAGTATACCTATTTATGAATTGTTGGTGGCCAAGAGGAAAGAATAAAGCTCAAAAAGGAGTAAAAATAACAAGGGATTTTTACGGCTCTTTTATTGATGCAATGGATATTATAAGAGATTCTGCTTCTTACATGTCATTAAATGTTGTAGATACAAAACTTCTTAAAGAGGCATCTTGGCATTCTGAGACCTGGTATATGTATGAAAAAATTATAAATATGGACACTAATGGTCGTTCTTGTGTCTTATCTGAGCCATTAGTTACATATAGCTATGCCGATAAAGATACAAACTGGTTTCATCAAGATGAGAAACAGTTACTTTTTTTTAGTGAAATGATACAGTTTTTAATTTTAGAGCGCGATAATAAAGTATTATCTAAATTTAGATTTTATATGTTAGACTTATATGGAAGACAGCTCGAACAATATTTAAACTCTTTAAGACAAAAAAATGGACTTAAAAATTTTAACCAATATAAATATAGAAAATATAAAAGCATCTATAAAACGCTATTATCTATTGTTTTAGTACAAATTTTAATAATTATATTTTTACTATTTGTATAATAGAAAATTCTATGTTATATTGTAATCAACAAGGAGAGATTTTCTTTTTTTCCAACTATTTTGACTTTAATTAATTTACAACTAAGAATATTATATAGATAAAGGGTATTTTTAATGAAACTAATCAACAGATTAAAAGTATTTGAACAAAAATATGTATTTCTACGCTGGGCTACTGGAGCTGAGTATGGGAAAATAACTTATGTTGGTGAGGATTATATAGAGTTCAATATTATTGATGTAGATTCAATGGAATACAGAGAAACAGTTATGATTAATTCTCAATTAGTTCTTGAAGTTGTATTTGGAGGAGCTGATGTCTCTAGAATTGTAGCAGAAATTTCATCATCATTACCAGATGCTAATGTTTAAATATAGTATCTTAAAATTTTTTGTATTATAATTTGCCTATGGTAACAAAAGCAATCACAGCAGCTACAGTTGGAATTAACGCTTACAAAATTGAGGTAGAAGTTGATGTAACAAATTCTTTACCTGGGATTAGTATTGTTGGTTTACCAGATAGCTCTGTCAATGAAGCAAGAGAAAGAGTTCACTCTGCAATAAAAAATTCAGGTTTTACTTTTCCCTTAGGAAAAGTCATTGTAAATCTAGCCCCTGCTGATATTCGAAAAGAAGGAACCAACTTCGATTTACCAATAGCTATTGGCATCTTAAAAGAGCAAGGTATCAGTATCCCCGATGATTTAAAAATTGCGTTCCTAGGAGAACTTTCTCTAGATGGTTCTTTGCGTGCAGTTAATGGTATTTTACCTTTAGTTTTAGGTTTGAAAGAACAAGGTATAACAACTGTTTTTGTGCCAGAACCTAATGCAAAAGAAGCTGCATTGGTCCAAAATGTAAAGGTTTACGGTGCAAAGCATTTAGTCGATATTGTGGCTCATTTTGAAGGAACACCATTAAAAGAAACAAATATTGATATTAATAAATATTTAGAAGAAAATGCATTTACAGATTATTCTTTTGATTTCAAGGATGTTAAAGGTCAACAAAAAGCTAAAAAAGCGTTAGAAATAGCAGCGGCAGGAGCCCATAATATACTTATGTCAGGCTCACCTGGTTCGGGTAAAACTATGATGGCTAAGTGCATGGCTTCTATTTTACCTCCGCTTGAATTACAAGAAGCTTTAGAGCTAACTAAAATTTACAGTATAAGCGGCCTACTTACTGCTGATAGACCTTTAATGACTAAAAGGCCTTATCGTCCTGTGCACCATACCGCCTCGCCAAATGGTATTATTGGCGGTGGATCAAATCCTCGCCCCGGTGAAATTACACTTGCGCATCGAGGAGTACTGTTTCTTGATGAAATGGTAGAATTCCCTCGAAATGTTTTAGAAGTATTACGCCAGCCATTAGAGGATGGAGAAGTCGTAATTTCTCGTTCTAAGAATTCAATTAAATATCCATGCAATTTTATTTTACTTGGAGCAATGAACCCTTGTCCTTGTGGTTTTTTAGGAGATCGTGAGAAGCAATGCACTTGTACAGATTTTCAAATTCAGCGCTATAAAGCAAAGCTTTCTGGACCACTTCTAGATAGAATTGATTTAATAATTAACGTACCTCGTTTAACAACTGATGAACTCATAAATACTAATATAGAATCGGAGTCTTCTGCTCAAATAAGGGAAAGAGTTATTGCTGCTCGTAAACTTCAAGCTAAAAGATATATAAATGACGGTATTTTAACAAATTCAGAACTAACAGCTGAGCTAATAAAAAAATATTGTAAATTAGACGAATCATCTGCACAGCTCATGAAAATCGCATCTCAAAAATATCAATTATCAGGACGTAGATACAATAGAGTTCTTAAAATTGCGAGAACAATTGCTGATTTAGCAGATTCTCAAGAAATAAAATCTACTCATTTAACCCAAGCTTTACAGTACAGGGCTGAAATTTAACAACTTTAAATTATATTCCTTTTATTTTTTTTGCAATTTTTTTGCATTGCATTTTTTGGATTTCTTCTATAACTTGTGATACAGGAACATCCCAAGCTTTTGATGTCGGACACTGGAATGGTTTTATAGATTTATACCAAGCTATGTCATCTCCTTGGGTTTTAAACCATCTCCATTCAACAATTGTATTAAATAATCCAAATGTTTTAATTCCTAAAGCTCCAGCCAAGTTCATAACGCCATTATCGGTTGTAACCATCAAATCCATACAGTTCATTGCACAAGCAGTATCTTCCCAATTTGAAAAAGTTTTACCCAAGCGAATTAAATTGCAATCTTCTGGTATTCTATCCATTTGACGAGAAAAATCGTCAACTTGGAAACTATAAACTTCCACTTGAGGCATTTGCATGATCGGATATAAAAATTCTAGTGGAATATCCCTATCAGTTTCTTTAGAAGCCATTGTACCTTCAAACGCTATTCCTATTTTTAATTTTTCATTATTATTAATATATTTTTTCTTATATGCATTAATTTTTGTTTTTGCCACACGCAAATATCCATCCGATTTAGGAATTGTATCCGGTTGAGTTTCACAAACAATTGGCAAATCCATCATTGGAATATAATAATCATAATTTATCTTAGAAATATCTGATTCCGAATAAATTTCAACATTTAAATTTGATGATTCAAATAAGCTAATTAAGCTATTTTGAACAACTAAAGAAACTTTTGCGCACCTTTTTTTAAGTTCATCTAAAAAACGAACAAACATTATTGAATCACCAAAACCTTGTTCAAAATGAACAAGAATATGTTTATTAGAAATATCTAATTTCATATTCCAACGTCTTTTCTTATTACTAAATAATGCAGGGAAAGAAACCTGTTTTAAATCTTCTTTTTGGAATCTATGTTGAAGGAATTTAAATCCTTCAGAGAATCGCTTATGACGAACTAAATATGCTCCATACGCGTGCAAATCTGAGTGTGTTGGGTTTAAATACATAAGTTTAGAATAAAATTCGTCTGCTTTTTGCACTTCATCAAACTTCCCTAATACATAAGCTAAGTTTTTTACAACGATTCTATTATTAGGTGCCAATTGGTATGCTTTTGTAAGATATTCTATTTGTTTTTCTTTATATTTATCTTGATGACAAGTTGAATATAAATGTCCAAGCATGTTATATATTGAGAAATTATTTCTATTTTTCTCTAAAGCTTTTTCGTAGTATTCAATAGCTTTAATGTTATCTTTAATATCAGAATAAGTGATATCTGCTAAATATACATAAACATCTTCTTTATCTGGAGAGATTTCTTCAAATCGTTTCAAAAATCGTATTGCTAAATCGGCATTCCCAATAGCTTTCATGCAAAGCCCTATATATTTATATACATTAATAGGGAAACCTGAATATTTCATAATATCACGAAATACTTCAATTGCCTCTACATATTTTTTCTCTTGATACATCAACTGAGCATAATTTAATGAATGTAAAATATACCTATTTAAAACTTCATTACGCTCACTATCAAGTAATTGTGGAATAATTTCTCTATAAAGAATAAGCCCTTTTTCATAATTTTTGTTATTGCAATGATAATCTGCTAAAGCTACATCCAAAGAATTAACCAAATCTTTTGAATAGTCAATTGGAACTTCTTTTTTTACAACCAATCTCTTTGAAACTTGAACCATAATTACCTCGCAAAATCCTCAATATGGATATATAATACCATGTTTAATAATATTAAAAAAGATACAGCTTTGAATATCCTTTTATTGGAGTAATTTAAAATAAATTTAATTGAGGGGCAATTAATTCATCCTCGGCATTTGTTGATTTTTTACGCCCTGAAAGATTCTTGGCATTATCTTTTTGCATTTTATTCATTAATTCTTCTGAGCGATCAATAACAACATTTGGTAGACCCGCCATTTTTGCAACTTGTATACCATAACTCTTACTTGCTCCACCTTGAACCACTTTTCTTAAAAACTCAATCTCACCATCATTTTCAGTAATAGTTATTCTGTAATTTTTTATCTGAGGAAAAGTTTTAGTCATAACGTTTAACTCATGATAGTGAGTTGCAAAAATGCACCTAGCTTTTATTTTTGAAGCAATATACTCTGCAACCGACCAAGCTATTGCAACACCGTCATAAGTACTTGTTCCACGACCAATTTCATCAATTAAAATAAAGCTTCTTTCTGTTGCTGTATTTAAAATATAAGCTGTTTCAGACATTTCAACCATGAATGTTGATTTACCCAAGGTTAAATCATCACTAGCGCCTACGCGCGTAAATATTTTATCAACAATACCTATTTTTGCACTATCAGCAGGCACAAAAGAACCAATTTGTGCCATTATTGCAATTAAGGCGTTTTGTCTCATATAAGTTGATTTTCCCGCCATATTAGGACCAGTTAAAATCATAAATTGTGTTTTTGAAGAATCTCCAAATGAAATTTCTAAATCATTTGGCACATAAGCGCCCAGTGGAAGAATTTTTTCTAAAACAGGGTGTCTACCGTTTTTAATTAGAAAATCACAGCTTTCATCTATTTCTGGGCAAATATAATTCTGTTCAACCGCAATTAAAGCAAATGAATTATATACATCGAGTTCTGCAATACTTTGAGCTATTTCTCTAATTAAACTTACAAACTCTTTTGAATATTCTCTAAAATCTGTAAATAATTTATATTCTAAATCATTAGCTTTAACTTGTGCTGTTAAGACCTCATCCTCATGTTTCTTTAACTCATCAGTTATAAATCTTTCGCCACCAGTTAAGGTTTGTCGTCTTACATATTCCTTAGGGACTTTGTTTAAATTAGAATTTGTAACCTCAATAAAATATCCAAAGACTCGATTGTAACCTACCTTTAATGTTGGAATACCTGTTTTTTCCCTTTCAGTTTCCTCAAAATTTTTAAGCCAATCTTCACCATTAATCATCAAATCCCTTAAATAATCCAGATTAGCATTTACACCTTCCTTAATTACCCCACCTTCTTTTATAAGAATTGGAGGAGAATCAATTATGGTTTTTTCAATCAAATCTGCGTAATCTTTAATTTCAGCTATTCTATCTTCAAAATTTAAAAACACATCGAGACCGGCATTTTTAACCACATTTAACAAGCTTGGCAATGCCTTTAATGAAGATTTTAAACTAATAAAATCTCTTGGATTAGCAGAACCATTACTCATCCTTGTTGAAAGTCTTTGAATGTCATAAATTTCATGCAAAAGAGAGGTTATATCACTTCTTGCACAAGTGTTCTCAAATAAAATTTTTACATTATCTTGCCTTGCTTTAATTTGGGCAAAATCTTTCAATGGTTGACAAATCCAAGATTTTAATAGACGAGCCCCCATGTTTGTAACAGTTTTATCAATTGACCATAAGAGCGAACCAAATTTATTTTTCTCTCTTAAGGTTTCAGTTAACTCGAGATTTTTTATCGTATGAACATCTAAAGAAACGAAAGCTGAAAGCTCATAAAGCTCTATGCGTTCAAATTTTGGAAAACCTTCCTTCATATTTTCCCAAATATAAGCTAATAATCCAGCAGATGCTCGATATGCAAGAGGATTTGAGTTATATCCCAAAGATTCTAGCTCTGTTAATTTATAAACAGCTTTTAAGTTATTTTGCGCAAAATCATTTTCAAAAACTCTTGTTGGTACTTTTGAACAATTGTACATCTTCACAATTTCTTCTGGTAAATCAACGATTTCTTCTGGGACAATTTGAAAAGGTTCAAGTTTTAATTTTTTTGCAGGAGCGATTATTTCAGCAGGTTGAATCCTTGCTAATTCAGTAACAATACTTTCATAAGGCAAAGTTGCAGCCTTAAATTCTCCTGTCGAAATATCTGTGTAGGCAAATCCCCATTTACCATTATCTTCAAACATAGCACAAATATAATTATTGCTTGTTTTATTTAAAAAATTACTTTCTAAAATAGTTCCAGCAGTAATTATACGAACAACTCCGCGTTTAACGATTCCTTTAGTTAATTTTGGATCTTCAAGTTGATCACAAATTGCAATTTTAATATCTTTAGCGACTAGCTTTTCTAAATAAGTATCAAGAGCCTTAATTGGTATGCCCGCTAAAGGAATCCTGCCTAAAGTACCACATTCTCTACCTGTAAGAGTTAGTTCTAACTCTTTTGATAACAAAACTGCATCTTCAAAGAAAGTTTCATAAAAATCACCCATTTGGTATAGCAGTAATACTCCTGGATGTTCTTTTTTTATTTCCAAGAATTTTTGCATTGCAGGTGTTGCTTGATTGATGTCAACATCTGCAGTATTTATAAGATTGATTTCAGGTTTTGTCATAGCTATAATTGTACATAATATATGTAGAAGGTGCAAGTTATGTTTAGAATGATTAAAATCTTTTTCAATGCCGTATTACTAGTTCTAGCTATCATTGGTTTTAATGCTATTGGCGGACAAAAATATGTTGAAATTGCCAAGTATAATGTTACAAAATTTTTACATGAGCATGCCGAAGAAAGTGCTAAAAAATTTGGCAATTTTTCAAACCTACATGAAGAATTTGAAATAGATAATACAGTAAACCTATTTGGTTATCGAGCTGTTATTGCAGAACATAACATTTCAGGACAAAAAATGTGTATTGTTGATTCTAAAAAGAAACCATTATTAACTCAAGCTGATATAAAAAGCGAAAATTTAGAAAAACAACTTCAAGATTTAGCAGATAAATTTAAGTATCAAGCGGTATCGTTTCATGAAATAAAAGTTACATCTCGTGGTGTAATTAATGTTTACGGGCAAAATGTTCCGTATGCGAAATTTGAAGCTAAAGCTAACAAATTACCATTTTCAGATTTAGCAGGAATGGTTGCAAGTGTAAGAACTTCTGATGGTTCAGAAAAATTAGCACTTTCAATTAGTGAGAAGAAAAAATATTCACAATTAATTACAGAGCAATTTTATAAAAATATTACAGAAAAATAACGATGAAAAAACTTTTATCAATTATATTATTATCCACGATTTTCACCATGCCGGCTTTAGCCAAAATGGATAAATTTAGTGCCGAATACTTAAAAAATAAAAGACATTTTGCAATTATGAACCCTTTTGCAGAAAACATTGCGCAATCTGTTATAGAAAAAGCTTTAAAAAAGAATGTCGGCAAAGGTAAATATAAAGTAAAATTTACGGCTTATACATTATCGAGTTTAAAGAAAGGGATTTTCAAAAACCTAGAAATTTTAGGTAAGGACATAGAAATTGATTCTATACCGCTACCATATTTTAGTATAAAAAGTGTTACAGATTATAATTGGATTGATTTAGAACAAAACCCAATTTTAGCTAAAACAGATATGACATTTTCCTACGAATTAGGGCTTGATGAAAACAGTCTTAATACTGCACTTAAACAAAAAGATTATGAAAAAGTTTTAGAGAAATTAAATAAAAGAGCTTATCCAATATTTGAAATGCATAATGTAAGAGTCAAAATTAAAGCTAATAGAGCTTATATCATTATGGATTATAGTTTACCTTTAACTAATAGCAAAAAGATAAGATCTTTTATGGTTTCATCTAATTTTAAAGCTGAAAACGGTATTATAAAGGCTAGTAACTTAACAATTGATAAAGCTTATGGTAACTTACAGCTTGAAAAAGTTATGAATTTAATAAATTCAATAAATCCATTAACATTCACCATCTCGCAATTAAAAGAAAACAATTGCAAAGGTAGAGTTGAAAGTGTTAATATAGTAGATGATATTATACAAGTTAATGGTAAAATATTTGTTGAAAAATATAAAGGAGATTAGATTATGAATTTTTCACAAAGATTAGGTTTATTTATTCTTATTATGCTATCCTTGGCTTATGTATATTTTTCATTTTTTCATAAAGACTTTAAATTACCTGATTTAAAACCATTAGATAAGAATTCTTCTACGTATAATCCTTTAAATAGGGATTCTGTTAAACTTGAAACAGACGAAATTAAATCAAATAAGATTATAAAGATATATCTATTAGATGAAACAGGAAATCTGCGTCCTGTCAAAAGAGATTGCGACAGTTCAATAACAAACTCCTGTTTTGAATATGCGATAAAAGAGCTTATTACTGCTCCTTCAAAAAATGAAAAATCTCAAGGATTTACATCTGAAATTCCACAAGGAACAAAAATCTTATCTATAAGAGAATCTTCAAATAGTATTATGATTGATTTGTCATCCAATTTTGAATCTGGCGGAGGTGCAGAAAGTACTTATGCTAGAATAAAGCAAATAATAAAAACTGCTAACGCAAACACTTCAATACCGACTTATTTATATATCAACGGAAAACAAGCGAATGTTATAGGTGGCGAAGGTATTATGATTAAACAACCTCTTACTGAAAGGTCTTTTGATGAGTAATGAGATTAAAAAAGATTTAGAATATTATATGAACCTTGATTGGACTCTTATTGAAGGAACTGACTTGGATTTTAATGGTAACCCTTATCATTATATAGAGATAAAAGAGATTCCAAGCTTTGCATTTTGTGCAAAAACTAGAGAAAAAGCTATAGAAAATTATAAAAAACAACTTCGCTTGTCTTTGATGTTAATGCTTGAAGATGGTGACCATATAGTTGAGCCAGGTGAAGAAACAGAAGACGATATAGATTGGGAAAGCTTATGTCCATAACAAACATTTCAGAAATATATATATCAAGGATGACTTCTGATGATATTGAAAATGTTGTTGAAATTGAAGCAGAAGCTTATGGAGAACATCATTGGTCTAAATCTTCCTTCTACGATGAAATGAAAAACAACTTAGCGAAATACTATGTGGCAAAAACGTCAACTGGAGAACTAGTTGGCTATGCAGGCACTTGGCATATTATCGACGAGGGTCATATAACAACCATAGCCGTAAAAAAATCATATCAAAGACAACATATAGGAGAAGCAATCATTATTCAAATTCTTGAAGATTGTTATAGTGCAGGAATTAAATATTTAACCCTAGAAGTTCGAGTCTCAAATTTGGCTGCTATTGGATTGTATACAAAATATGGTTTCAATTCCCTTGGAACAAGAAAAGGCTATTATCAAGATAATAATGAAGATGCTTTAATCATGTGGACTGAAAATATTTTTTACGATAAATTTAAAACAGTATTTTTAGAGAATAAAGAAAAATTACAAAGTTATATTGAAATAAAATGACAAAAAGAATATCAAAACAATTAAATAGCTTTAAATATAAAGGAGAGCCAATAAAAATTACTATTGGTACGCTTCTTTTGGTAGCGCTTTGTGGATTACTTTTGATTGTCGCAACATTCACTCAGATAACATTTACACATTTTCATATTCCAATAGATGCTCTGACTTTTTTAAATCAAGAGCCGAGTGATTATGAGATAATGACCCATTTTACAAAAACTTATCGTTATATACCACAAATTCCTACAATATTCTTTATAATAGCACTTCTTGGAAGAAAGTTTGGTATTTTAACGGTTTGTGGTTACATTGTGCTAGGAATGTTTTTCCCTATTTTTGCTTTAGGCGGTGGAGTTAGCTACTTATTTGAATATGGTTTCGGATATATTTTAGCATTTATACCTGCAATATTTTTTTCTGGTACTTTATTAAAAGTTAAAACTGACTTTTTAAGAATAGTTCTCCTTGCAGTGTTAGGTGTGCTTGCAATACATATTCTAGGTGTTCTATATATGCTATTCATCGCAACTTTAAAACACGCACCAATGGATCTAGTATCGAGCTGGATTGCATCACAAAGCGGAGTTCAAATATTATATGACATATTATTTTCAATAGTAGCTATTTACATTGGACGTTTTGCTAGAAAACTATTATGGATAATAATGTGTTAAATTTGTAAACTTTTTGTTACAAAAGCGTATTTGCAGATTTACTATGCCTACAGATTTTGAGGCTATTTTTGTAAATATATGTAACAATTTGTTGTAACTAGCGTTAGAAATCCTGCAGATGTGGAATTTAGAAAGTATAATGGAGATATATCTAGATTAGGATGAGCTTTGATCAAATTAAGGCTAAGCAATTCTATTAAAAACATACTCGAGATTTTGCTAGCAAATTTTATTTTTACATGCATTTTATTAAGTATGAAAGTTTTTAAATCAAATAATAATTTTAATAAAGTAGCTTTAATACAAGCAAACCCTACTTTTGGAGTTCGCGGTAAACCTATCACTTTACAATATGTAGTAGATAAGCGTAGCTATTATTTACCAGAAAGAGTTTTGAGCAAAGCTAAAGAAATTTTAAAGAATCCCAATAATGAGATACCTACTCTAATGGAGTTACACAAATCAACTTATGCTCCAATCCTTAATTGCAAAACTCTTGACGAAGTAAAAAAACTATTCCCTGAATTTAAGGATATAAAATCAAAGGTAGAGTTTTTAAATGAATCTGTTTATACTAAAGCTTTTAAAGCTAAAACTACGGACAGTTTCGTCCTTGATACTCTTAAGGCTTATTGGTGTAAACTAGAGACCTTTGGGGATATTGCAAAGAGTCTCGGAATGAAAGCTCATTCTTCAATACAAAGGGCTCTAGTACGTGCAAATTTTGTTTCTTATCATAAAAATTATAGAATATTATTAAACTCATCTGATCCAGAAGGCAATAGAATTATTGCTTCTAAAACTACAGCTTGGAATAAATTACATCCGGATTTAATGTATGAACATAATAAAAAAGCAGCACAAGGTTGTAAAACAGAAAAATATAAGGCTGAACAATCAAAACGAATTAAAAACTTTTATGATGCAAATCCCGATAGGCGAGAAAAAGTCTCAGAAGCTCTACGTTTATGTTGGCAAAATTGTCCAGAAGTTAGAGAAGCTATGTCAAAATTCTTAAAACAAGAAGATGCCTTTGTTAAATTAGCTATTACTAAAAAAAGACAAGGAAAAGCTTTGAGTCAAGACGAAAGAAAAACTGCAATAAGTTTTTATAAGCGTTTTTGGGCTGCTCATCCAGAGCTAAAAGAAGTCTTTGCAGAAGCTCGTAAGGGTATTAAAGTTAAAGATTAATTATTAAATAACTGTTTTGAAATATTCAATAGTCTTGCCAAGACCTGTCTCTATATCTATTATAGGTTCCCAATTTAATTTTTCTTTAGCTAAGCTTATATCAGGCTTTCTTTTTACAGGATCGTCTTGTGGTAATTCTTTATATACAATTTTAGATTTAGAATTAGTCATTTTAATAATAAGTTTAGCTAAATCTAAAACAGTTCTTTCGTTTGGATTTCCTAAGTTAACAGGGCCTGCAAAATTAGAAGAATTCATCATTTTATAAATTCCATCAACCAAATCTGAGACAAAACAAAAAGAACGAGTTTGGCTACCATCACCATATATTGTAATATCTTCACCTTTTAAAGCTTGAACAATAAAGTTAGAAACCACGCGACCATCATTTTTAAGCATATTAGGCCCATAAGTGTTAAAGATTCTGATTATTTTTGTATTGGTATTATATTGACGATTATAATCCATTAAAAGAGTCTCTGCACATCTTTTACCTTCATCATAACAACTACGAATCCCAATAGGATTTACATTACCCCAATAAGTCTCTTTCTGAGGATGTTCTAAGGGATTGCCGTAGACTTCGCTAGTTGAAGCTTGAAGTATTGTTGCATTATATTTTTTTGCTAACTCTAACATATTTAAAATGCCAATGACAGAAGTTTTAAGAGTTTTTATAGGGTCATATTGATAATGTGGAGGGCTTGCTGGACAAGCTAGATTATAAATTTGATCAATTTCAATATCAATATCAATTGGCTCGGTTATATCGTGCTGGAGAAATTTAAAATTCGGTTTTATAATTAAGCTTTCAATGTTTTTAAGATTCCCAGTAAATAAATTATCAATACAGATTACAGAGTTACCTTCATTAACTAAGCGCTTACATAAATGAGAGCCAATAAAACCAGCTCCACCTGTTACTAAAACTTTCTTCATCAATTAATTCCCCTTGAATAAATTTATTTTAACATAAATTATTATGAACAGCTGATAATAATTTTTAAATGGATGATTTCTATTAATAAATGATTCAATAAACATAAGCTTTTGGGTGAAGGGATTTCACCCATTTTATTTGTATAAAATATATTTTTTCTTATTTAAATCGAAGGTAAATACATCGATTTTATTTTTGTTTATTTTTAACAATATAGAATTATTAATGTCTGTTCTTAATAAATTGCTCTCTTTTAACATTTCTAATGTATATTGAGATGGATGCCCAAATTTATTTTCACCAACTGAAATTATTGAGAACTTTGGTTTTAAATAAGTTATCAAGTATTTATTTAAACTATCAATTGCCCCATGGTGTGGAACTTTTAGTACTGTAATCTCAGGAGGTAATAATTTTATTAATCCATATAAAGCTTTAGAGCTAACGTCTCCTGTAAAAAGCATTTTAAAGTTGTTGTACTCTAATAAAGTTATTATTGAATTTTCATTGTCACTATCTGAACACTTTCCTAATAGGTTTGTTAATTTAAGTCCATCTTTGTGGTATATTATTTCATTATTTTTAGCTAAATGTAGTTTAACATTTTTTTGCTGTGCTGTTTTATAGATTGTATTTGCAGCATAGGAGTCATGATTTAATGAATTAACATAAACTTTATTCACTGTCATTTTGTTTAATATGTCTGTAGCCCCACCGCAATGATCATTGTCAAAGTGAGTTAGAATTAAATTGTCTAAAGTTTTGATGCCTTTATCTTTCAAGTATTTAAGTATAATTATTTCAGCTTGTGATTTACCGCCTTTATAACCAGTCTTTCCTGTGTCAATCATTATATATTCGTTTGCAGGGGTTTTAATCAAAAAACAATCGGCATTACCAACATCAAAAGTTATAATTTCTAAATCAGAATTTTTAATTGGAATCAAAGTGATTAGCAAAATTATTATAGAAGAAACCAAATAAATACTAAGAGGTTTTACGTACTTTTCACGAACATCTTTATACATTAAACCGGTTATAATTAATAGTATTGAATAATAAATTAATATTTGAAAAATATTTGGATGTGAGGTTTGGTAAGTAGAGTTTGGTAAAAAACCCCAAAAATCAGAGATGTTCACGAGAGTTGTTAATAAAGGGTTGAGTATAAAATCAAAGGTTTTACAAATTATATCTGCAAAAGGTTTTATGCAAGATAGAAGAGCAGTTATAAAGCCTCCAAAACTTATTATGCCAAGTATTGGTACGCTCATAATATTTGCGAATATCGAATAAATGCTAATATTGCTAAAATAAAAGATTTGTATTGGTATAACCCATAACTGAGCTATTATAGGTATCGCAATAGTTCCAATAATATAATCAACAATTTTGTTATTAAATCGGATAATAACGGGGGTCATTAGCAAAATACCAAAAGTTACAATAAATGATAGCTGAAATCCGACATCATTTATGAATAAAGGGTTGTATATAAGCATAAGCAAAGCTACAAAAGAAAGCAAGGATATGCTATGGGTGTCCCTATCAATTAATTTACCGATTAACACAAAAATAAGCATACAAGCAGCTCTTATTATTGATGCTCCTAAACCTGTCATTAAGGAATAAATTATAACCATAATCATTCCCAACAAGATTTTTAATCTATAGTTTAGTCTTAAACGTGTTGATACCCAAAAGAAGAACCCAAATATAAAAGCAACATTCATCCCAGATGCAGCTAGAATATGGAGTAAGCCTGATTTTGCAAAAGATTCTTTTAAATCTTTTGATGGAGATATTGCATCATCACCAAATACTATGCCGCCAAGAAGTTCTAAATTGGGGGATTTTAGATATTTTGAATGAATGTTTATAACATTTTCTCTATAATTACTAATTTTTTGTAAAAAAGTCTCCTTAAAAGATTTTTTAGAATCGTTTAGCTCTATATTTTTTGCATAAAAAACTACGTTAGTTTTATGATTTCTTAAATAATTTCCATAATCAAATTGTGAAGGATTACCAGCTTTAAATGGAATTGATAATCTGCCTGTTAAAATAGCTGAATTATAGATTTTAATGTCTTTAGGAAAATTTTCTGTATTTGCTGTAACTAAAACGATTTCGTTATTAATATCTTTTTTGATACCTTCAAATTCGATTTTTTCAACTTTAAAGAAAAACTTGGGTTTACCGTCTTGGATTCCTTGAGGTATAGATACTATTGAACCAGTGATTTCTGAATTCACAGGAGTCAAATTTAAAAGCTCGTCAGGAATATTTAGGCGAGTAGATGTATTTATTATTCCCATAAAAATGAGCAGTGTCCATATTATTATATATTTTGTGGGAAAATAATTTCTCAATATTAAAATTATAAATAATGTACACGTAATAATTGAAAATGGTAATAGAAAACTGTAGAGTACTGCTAAAAGAGATAGTATATAAAAGACAGCACTTGTAAGCATTAATATATTTTTATTTTGTATAGCTATATTGCAAAATCTATTTAGCATCTGTTTCAGAAATAATTGCAATTTTTTCAATACATTGTGATTCTAAAATAAAATCACACAATTCTCTAACGGCTCCTCGACCACCATTAACTGTTGACTTAAAGTTGCATATAGCTTTAACTTCTGATACAGCGTCGCTAGGACAGCAGGCTAAGCCAACTTTTTCTAATATACAAATATCAGGAATATCATCTCCCATATAAGCAACATTCTCATAAGTTAAATTATATTTTGCAAGAATTTCATCTAGTGCAGGAAGTTTATATTTTTGCCCTTGATAAATCTCTGTTATTTTTAGGTTTTCTGCTCTATGCTGAACCGTTCCGTTTTGTCTTGCAGTAATTATGGCCGTAATAAAACCTGATTTATTGGCTCTTACGATACCGTGACCATCTTTTACATTAAAAGTTTTGTATTCAACCCCGTTCTCATCATAAGTTACACTACCATCTGTCATAACTCCGTCGACATCAAAAGCTAAAAGTTTAATTTTTTTTGCAGCTTCTAATACTCCATCTTTTATCTCTGCCATAATTAACTCCTTTAAATATATATAAAATTATACATCAAAATCTCAAAAAAGCGCCAGTGCTACTTGAACACTGGCGCTTTTTATAACATATTAACTATTTTTGTACTCTAACTCCCATTGGGTCGATTGCGTACATACCACCATTTTCTTTTAATTCAAAATTAATTGGCACGGTTGCAGTTCTTGAACATGCTTTAATTGTCCAGACTTCTTGCCATTTATTGTCAACTTTATCTTGAGAAACTGCTGTATCTATAATTGCAAAATCTTTGCAATCTGGCGCTGCTACTCTATGGGCAAACATATAAGCTGTAAATAATGTGTTTTCTTGTAATTTTGTATCTGCAATAGATTTACCAGGTAATGGCAAATTTGTATCATAACTATAAGCGAAAACTGCAGCTGTTACTCCTGCTAGAGTTAAAACTGAACATAAAGCTTTTTTTAACATAATTAAATCCTTTCTTTATCCCTCATGCAAATTCATTATATCATATTTTTAAAATTTTGAACATTTTTATTTGTTTTTCGTTATACTTATATAAGAGGTAACAAATTATGGAAAACAAATGTTCAAAATATGAAGGCTTATTTATCTTCTCAGATAAAGAAACTTTCGAAAAGCATTTAGAAGAATGTCCAGATTGCAGAAGTGAACATGAAAAAATGCAAAGAGTTTCAGAATTAGTAAGAGAAACGAAATTTTATTATCTTTCAAAATCTAATAGAAAAAGAAAACTAAAAGCTATTTGTGCGCTAGTATTATTTATGTTTTTTTCTGGCACTGTTGGAGTTATAAATAATGATGGTGATTTTGCCGATACATTAATGTATGGTGAAACATTAACGGCTGAAGATTTAGGCTTTCCAGTAGATTCTTATGGTTTATTAATGGTGGATGATGAATTTTAATGATTTAGTAAATGCTAATAAACAAAATGTAAAAAATATTATAAGGCTTATAACAAAACAAGAAAATGAAGACTTGGAACAAGAGGTCTTTATTAGAGCTTGGAAAAATTCTAATAAATATGAAGAACGAGGTAACTTTAAAAGCTGGATTTGTACAATTGCAAAAAATATATCCAAAGATTATTTAAAATCAGCTGATTTTAAAGCATCTAGTAATTCTACTTCTGATGAAATAGTTTTGGGAACTATAAGAGATTCAAAAAAAACACCAGAAGCTAATACAATTGCTGGAGAACGACAAGCCACAATTATAAATGCTATAGAAAGTCTTAAACCGAAATTAAAAGAGACAATTATGCTTTGTGAAATATATGGTTATACATATGAAGAAGCCGCAAAGAAATTAGGCTGTCCTTTAGGGACAATAAAATCAAGAATTTATAATGCAAAAAAAGATCTTGCTGAAAAATTAGAGAATTTATTATAAAGAGGGGTAATTATGAAAAAAATACTTATATTAATGGCAATTTTAACAATAACATTAAATACATCGTATGCAAATGAAGCTATAAAACAAATCAATCAACTACAACAAAATAATTCTACTGTTAAATTGCAACGAGAAAAAGCTTTTGAACAGCGTTTGGGTTTAAGTGAAGAACAAAAAATAAAAGCTAAGGAAATTAGAATAAAAGGCCATGAAAAGATAAAACCTGTAGTTGAAGAAATAAAAGCTAAAAAACAAGAAGCAAAAATGATTAAAATGTCTAGAATTGCGGTTCAAGTGCAAGAAGAAAGATTAGCTAAAATAGATGCGGAGTTGAAAGCTTTGGAGAAAAAGGCTCACGATATAAGAAAAGCAAACATGAAGGAATTTGAATCTATTTTGACAAGGGCACAAAAAAGAACTTTAAAAGAGATGAAGAAAGAAGGGCGTAAAAAGTACCAAGCATCACATCCCTATCAAAAACCAATGCTTTCACAACCTATAATAAAGAAATAAAACAAAGAGGATGAGTAAAGTACTCGTCCTCTTATTATTTAACCCTTTTCCCTTCCGGAGTCTTTTAACTAAGATTTTTCATTATTTAAGTATCTATAATCTAGTAAGCTTGAATCATCAACAGTATCAATATCGTAGTACATAGACATATTTGAAACTATACGATTCCTATCTGCGGCTTTTTGTTTCTCCAAATCCGATTCAACTCCATATACTTGAATCTCTTGATTTGTAACTTTCCCATCCTTATTTTTATCAATAGAATCAAAATGATTTAAAACGGTTTCTTGTAAAGATGTACTCATTCCAGAAGATCCTGCAAGAGCTACAATTTGTTCTCTGGTAAGTCCCTGCGTAGCCATATTTGACATAAGTTTCTGAATTTCATCAGCAGAAATCTTACCATCGGCATTTGAATCTATTGCGCTAAAGTTATTTGTCATATATGAAGCAAAAGTTGCATTCATACTAGAATTGTTTATAAAATTAGAATTTGACAGCGCTTTGTTCAAATTCTCAGCAGTAACTCCGTCCGAATATTGACTACTTAATTGAGAAAAAGCATTTGTTAAACCTGCATTTATTCCTGTAAACATTGATGTGCCATCTAAACGTTTACCCATAATTATCTCCTTACGATTGTACTTATATGTATCTGTTTTCAGTTTAAGGTTTTTTTTAAAGAAGTCAAACCTTTATTTAGATGATTTTTAGGGACTAGAAAGGCTTAAAACATGTGTTATAATATTAAATAAGATGTTTAAGCGTATATGTAAAATAACTTTTATTACTCACGGAGCTACTGTTTATTCTTTAGACGGTATTATTAATGATACCCTAAAATATCCTAAACTAAATGAATTTGGCGAAGAAGAAATTGAGAAAGTCTGTGAGTATCTTGAAAAACGTGGAGTTGCGTATGATAAAATTTACACAAGCCCTAACGCTTGTTGCACACAATCTGCGCAAATAATTGCAAAATTATTCAAACAAAAAGCTATTCCACTAGATTTAACTCAACGAAATCACGGAGTGTGGCACGGCAGTTTTTACGCTGATTTGTTTAAAGAACACGGAGGAACGGTCTTAACTCAAACTCCTGAAAATGGTGAATCAATAGCTGACTTTAACAAGCGAGTATCAAAAGCAATTGACAAACTTATTAAAGAAAACAAGGGGAATAGAATTATAGTTGTAACAACTCCGGAAGTTGTGCAGTCTGCTATTGCAAAAACTTTGGGTATAAAACCCGAATATCAGCATAAAGCTTTGGTAAAAACAGGCTCACTTACTCAAATTAGCTATTTTGATGGTTGGTCAAGTTTAATATATAGTGATTATACTCCGCTATAAAGCTTCGTAGACTTTCACCAACTCAATCTTGTAGGGCGCATTTTGATGCACTATCAACTTTTATCCCAAAGCTGGGCCACCATATTTCTTGTATAGTGCCATTACATCGTCATCAAGTTTTATACCTTTTACAAGTTTTGCATAAGTTTCTGCAATAAATTCTCCAATACCATCTTTAGCATAATTACTTACTTTACCAATGGTATTTTGCTCTGCCTCGCTAAAGAATTGCTTAAGAATAGGAGTCTGTTCAATAAACTCTTGTGTTAATTGGTCCCTTCTGTTCCAACGTATAGTAACACCACCTTTTTGTTTAAAAGCTTCAAGATAGTTCTTTGCCATATCCTGCAAATGGCCTTGTTCGTGATAAATATTCATTATACCATCACTAGGAGAATGTATTAATTCTGTTAATAGTTTATCTTTATAACGGACTGTTTCATAACGACTAGGATGCGCTAGACCAAAATAAATCTGTCTTTTCTCTTTATTATTTAGTTTTGATGGATTTTTGTAATATCTATCAATAAGTTTAAATAATTCATCATCAGGCACTATTGGGTTACCATTAGAACACATCCTTGTGGTTAGACTACCATTAACAATGTTATAGACTTTATCACCGTCGTGTGTAAATAAATCTTTCTTTAATAATTCATTTAGACTTCCGCCCTCAAACAAGCGTTTTTCAACTCTTAAAACACCAAAAGACTCATCTAAACTTACCGAAATACCTGCAAGACTGGTTCCTGTAGAAGGAGTATTCTTTGATAAACTTCCAAGTTCTAGACCATTAGGCATTTTAGCTCGACCTTTATTAGCATTGCTTACGTCTGTTAAACCTCTATTAACCCAATTCAACGCTTCAAGAGAGAAGTTGTCATCAACATTAGATATTTTAAGTACATCTTTAGAATACTTAATAGCTTCATCTAAAGTCTTAGCCTCTTTAAAGTCTATATGAGCAGGCAATTCTGTAATCTTAAGTTTTTCAGCTATTTGTTCAGTTGTTAATGTAGAAGGTTTAATTTTTGCTCTACCTCTGGTTAGTAAATATCCACCTACAGCTAAAGCTGTTAAACCTAAGCCAATAGCCCATTTTGTACCAGTTGATAATCCTTCTTTCTTAGGTTTAGTTTGTATGTGTTCAGTAGCCTTGAAACTCATAGTATCAGGTGGCGTTTGCAAATTTACATTCGGTTGAGGCACGCTAACTGGTTGAGGTTGATTTTGCACACCTCTAAATACTGGGTATTGGTAACCATAGCCCCAGTTTTGATACATACTATATGGATTAAAGTTTACTTGAGGATAACCAGTCATAGACCTTACTTATTAACACTAACTACTTATATAAAGTCATCGAGAGAGGAAAAATTGTCTTTTGTGTAAAAAAATATTAAGCCATTGTTTATATTCTTTGTAACAGCAGATAAAGTTCTAATCTGCTACTACTAATATAAAAAATCTTATATAAAACTAAAACGATTATTCTCTTTGTATAAAGTGGTATATATTTGCCAATTTTATTTTGCTTCGTAGAGTTTCACCAACTCTGTGCGATAGCGTTTGTATTGTTGGTTTAAATCTGTGCGCTCAATTGCTTTATTAACAGCCCAAATTGCGTTTTCGTAGTCTTTAATTTGTTCATAAGCATAAGCTAAGTAATAATACGCAAAAGCGCTATCTTCTTGTTCTGCTTGGTGCTTAAGAGCGTGGACACGTCTTATATCAACACGAGCTTTCATTTTTTCATATTGCGCTAAATCTTCTTTTGCACCTAGATGGTCTCCCAAACCTTCTTTAATCCTAGCTCTACGTTTATATAAGAAATAACTTTCATTATCAGTTCCAACTTCTTCAATAGCTTCATTTATGTATTTTAAAGCAAGTTGCCTATCCGAATAGGAATAACGTTTTGCTAAATTATATAAATCTTGGATTTTATCTGTTTTGATAAAAGTTGTATCAAATGAATAATTTATTGTAATTGTTTGTCTAGTAGAATTTTTGGGGAAACTTCCAAAAGGTTCTGATTTATGTATTGCATTAACTGCAGATTCATCATAAATAGGGTTTCCTGAGCTTTCTAATATATCACCCGCAATAACATTCCCATCTCTGTCAATCTTAAATAATACTCTAACGTGACCTTCTTCGAGAAAGTCAGGAGTTACCCAATTATTTCGAAGTTTCGCTTTTATATTATCCATGTATTCCGCAAAATCAACCTGTACTTGCTGATTTTGCGTAGGATGATTATAAAAAGTTGCTTGCTCATAAGCCAGAACATCATGAGCTAAAACAATACACAAAATAAATATTATAAACTTGAGCTTCATAATAACATATTAACAAAAAAATAATCTTTTTTTATATTAAAGGGTTCACAAGCTAAATGCATTATGTTATAATGTGGAGGCACAAATTAATTTAATAAGTATACTGAGAATTTATCTAAACTCGAAAAGAATAGAGGCTAACTTTAAAATTAAGAATTATACACATATATCTATATATAGACAGGTTTCACCTCTTAACTAAGAGGATTTCCTAATCGAGTATCAACACCTGTCTATTTTCTTTGTAAATATTAATAAAATTAAACTTATTTATAGTTTAAAATTAAAAATTCGTATATATTTTTAAGAACTTCTTCTGTAAAACTTTCTTTTATCTTAATCCTTGGCAAAGATGATTCTACTTGAATTTTGTAGTTTTTATAATTGCCTTTTGTATAAATTGTTGAAAACATTAGCCCTACAGGCTTATCTTTAGAACCTCCAGTGGGACCTGCTATTCCTGTTGTTGATACACAAATGTCAGAATTTGTTAAATTATATAGTCCTTTAGCCATTTGTAGAGAACAATTTTCGCTAACAACTCCTTCTGAATTTATTGTAACACCAAGCATTCCTTCTTTTGCTTCATTAGCGTAAGTTACTAAATTTAGTGTTATATATGCTGAACTACCAGAGATGTCTGTTAGCTTTGAGCTTAAAAGCCCTCCTGTGCATGATTCAACTGTAGATATTTTCAGGCCTTCTTCTATTAACATTTTTCCTATTTCTTCTGCATAATTCATTAATATGTAGACCTCTTTAATACTACTTTCGAATGTTTATCATACAAATTATGTTTATACCAAACTCCTTTAAAAGTTCCGTCTGGATCATAAAGATATTGATTATCTTTTGAAACATTATAAACTGCGCTAATTGGTTTCCCAGAAATATTATACTGTATTGTGTAATAAGGATAATCCGGATATTCTCCATGATTAAAATCTACATATCTAAGTTTTCCTAAAGCATCATAATAAAAAGACTTACTTAAATCTTTTTTGTCTTGCAACGCATACATATAAATATGTTTTTGTTTTTTATAATAAAAAGCAGAAATGTTATTGTCTTTATATTCTTTATAACCAGCAGAAGCAGCAAGGTAATGTTCCCTGTGATTTTTATCTTTTAGCTTGTCTTTAAGCTGTGATTTAAAATCTTCTTTTTTTGTTAAAACTCCATTTTCAAAAATAATGTCATGGACTTCTTCTATAATTGCTTCTTTTTCTAACTCTGTTTTATTTATCCAATCATACTGAATGTCAGCAATATAAATATCATTAAAGCTAGCTAAAACAGTAGAGTGCAACAATACAAATACTAAAAATATATATTTAAAATATTTTATATTTATCATATGTTTTCCCTTCTATTTACCCTTCTATAGCTAAAAGTATATCACATTTAAAATAATTTATAGTATAATAAATTTATGGTTAGATTATTAAGTAAAGATTCAACGCAATATTTAGCGATAGCTGTAAGAGCTTTTTTTAAGATACAAGAATTTTTTACTCATATTATTGAGGTAAATCACCCTGAGATCGATTCTTGTCTTTATGCAATGTGGCATAAAAATCAATGTGCGATATATGGTTTTAGAGATAAACCAACAGTTAGTGTTCTTGTTAGCCAATCTCGAGATGGCGATGTTGTTGCACGTGGAATTAAGCCGATGGGATTTAAATTAGTTAGAGGTTCTAAAGGTAAAAAAGGTGCAATTGAAGCATCAATGCAAATGATAGAAGCATTGAAAAATAATGAGAGATGCGCGATGATGGTTGATGGGCCAAGAGGACCAGCAGAAAAAGTTAAGGATGGAGCTATAAAAATTGCAAAGCTTTCTGGAAAGCCGATTGTTCCTGTTTGTTGGTATTCATCTAATTTTAATTGGATAAAATTACCTTCTTGGGATGGTTTAAGAATGCCTATTTTAGATGTAAGACTAATTAACTTGTATGGTGATCCTATCTATGTTCCAGAAGATGCGAATGATGAAGCAATTGAAACTGCGCGTTTAAAACTTGAAGAAAGTTTAAAAGAACTTGATAAAAGAATTCCGGAAGAATATGAGAAAGTATATTGGCACGGATTATGGAGAAGAAGACAAAAATAGAATTACTTGCGATCCAAATGGGTTCAGTAGTTGGAGATTTAGGGGCTAATGTTGAAAAAGTAAGAAACTTATTAGAAAGTTCTCTTTCTGTGAGGTGTGCTGATTTCGTATTTCTTCCCGAAGTTTGGACTGTAGGTTGGGATTGCTCATCTTTTCCAAGTTGCGCAGAAATTTTAAACGAAGCCAAATCTATTAAAATGCTTCAAGAAATATCCCTAAAATATTCTACAAATATCATTGGCGGTAGTTTTATACAGAAAAATTATGATGGCACGCTATCAAACTCTTGTCCTGTAATAAATCGCAATGGTGAAATAGTTTGTACTTATAATAAGAACCATTTATTTTCTTATTATGGTTGTGCGGAGGGTGATTTTATAACTGTCGGGGAAAATCCTGTTATGGTTGAGCTTGACGGAATAAAAATAGGACTAAGTATTTGTTATGATGTGCGTTTCCCTGAACTATATAGAGCTTATCGAAAAGCTGGAGCGGATATATTGGTTAATGTGGCAGCTTGGGGTGCTAATAAAAAAATCCCTTGGGATTCAATGACAACTTCTAGAGCTGTTGAAAATCAAACTTATTTCGTAGCTTTAACTCAAACAGGCTACATAAAAGATGGAGCAAATTTAGGACATTCAATGATATTGGATTATAATGGTAATATTTTATCTGAAATAAATAAAATTGAAGGTGGATTTTATGCAACAATAGATTTGAATGATATGTATGAATTTAGAGAAAAATGTAAAATCATCAATGATATAAAGAATTCTTATGAGGTAGTAAAAAAATGAAAAAATTTTTATCATTACTATTTATAATGTTAGCATTTATAGTAACTGCTGACGCAAAAGCCAATAAAAAAGATTTTTCAACAGTAATTGAAGATTCGGGGGTAGATATTGAATCAATTGCTGTATCAATAAAAAATGCGGATAATGGTAAGATTATATATTCTTTAAATGATAAAATGCTTATGAATCCAGCATCTGTCCAAAAAATTCTTACAACTCCTGTTGCATATGAAGTTTTAGGAAAAGATTATCTCTTTAAAACAGGTCTTTATGCAAGAAATAAAGATTGTTATGTGCTAAAACTAGGAGCAGATCCATATTTAAGTGCAAAAGATCTAAAAACCTTAATAAAAAATGTAAAGCCTGAGACTCAAAGGATTTTTATTGACGATAAGATCTTGGACAATAAAACTTGGGGTGAAGGCTGGCAATGGGATGATGATATGAATGTACTTATGCCAAGATTTAGTTCATATAACTTAGATAAGAATTTAGTTAAATTAACAATTATGCCAGATTCTAAAGGACAATTTGCAACAATTATCAATCCTAGTAAATACCCCCTAGTATTTTTTAATCATATTAAAACTGGTGAAAATACTAATATTAAAATAAATAGAGACAACAATATTTCTACAAACACATTGATGCTTAGTGGAACAGTAGCAAGACCAACAACCATTTATATCCCAGTTAATAATTTGCAAAGATATTTTTACGTTCAGCTTAATAGAGCGCTCGAGGATAGAAGTATTTATTTAAAACATGCATTTGCTCCTAATAAATTAATAGAATCAGATGAACTTTGTGATGAGATTTCTCATCCAATCGATAGAGCTCTCAATGATATTTTAAAAAATAGCAACAACCTAGTTTCAGAAACAATGTTTAAACTTGCTGGGGGTAAATATTTAGGCATAGAAACAGGCTCTGATTCTGCGGGAATAAAGATGTTTAACGATTATTGTGTAAAAAATAAATTAGATAATTCTCGAATTCGTATTACTGATGCTAGTGGAGTATCAAAAAATAATCTTGTTTCTGCGGATTTTATAACAGAGTTTTTAGTGGTAAATAAGGATAACAAAGTTATGGACATCTTGCCAAAACCTGGCGAAGGGACTTTAACTCATCGTATGTTACCTATAAAAGACAATTTGCGAGCTAAAACAGGTACTCTTTCTGATTTAAGCTCTATTGCAGGGTATTTAACTTCAAAAAGTGGAAAAAGGTATACCTTCTGCATTATGATTAATGATATGAAGTTGTCGGCTTCTGATAAAAAAATGTTAGAAGACTTTTTAATAAGAGAGGCATATTTAAGACTATAGATTACCCTATAAAAAAGAAACTTTATATAAGTGCGATTTTGTTACCTGCCGTGTTAGCAGGTGGGTGAGTGCCTTAGAATATCCGTTTCCCACTGGCGATTTTTTATCGGTGGGTATACTTCGCAAACTATAGAGCTTACTCTCCCTTTTAGTAAAAATGTAGGAACAAAATAAACACCTATATAAAGTAATATTATTATCTCATGTTTTTTCTATATTTTCAATTACTAATAATAAAATGTTAAAAATATTTTTTACGCGTTTTATAAATTGTATGTTGATAAATATTTCTAACGGAACAATCAAGCAAAATTCTTTCAAGGCGATGAAACCTAATCAATTCACTGGTTTAGATTATGCTGCAGTAAGAAAGTTTAAAGCTCCAGTTGAAAAATTTAATTCTCATTCTGACTTGCAAAATTGGGCAAATTTAAAATTAAAAGAGCTTATGGACTTAAAATTTAGAAACAAATCTCTACAAGTTGACATCGGTAGAAGAATTTTTATTAATCAATGGAAAGATTTTTTAGCATATCAAACTTGGACTGATGTAAAAAAACTAGTTGCATTCGCAGCAATTACAAAAGATTTAAAAGAGAATAATGATATTATACCTCCTATTGTTGATGAAAATTTTATAAATAAAACCTTTTCAAAATTGGAATCAGAATTGGAGCAAGATAAAGATTTTCGATTTGATTTTAATAAACGATATAAAAACGAGATTAAAACTAACTTATTAAAAGATGTGGCTTCAGATTTTTCGGGCTGGGTTACATTACCATCCCAAAAGCATAATAAAAAAGATTTTATTTTAAATGTTGAGAAATTAAAGCTATTGTCAAATCCATCTTGGTGTATAAAAAAATGGGCTCATGCAGAATCTTATTTGCAAAGCGGAGATTTTCATATATATCTTGAAAAAGGTTGCCCTAAATTATGTATAAAATTTTCTGGAAATGAAATAATAGAGATTCAAGGAGAAAAAAATAATTCAACTATTCCAAAAGAATATCTAGATATATTAAAAAAACATATAGCAGAAGGTCAATATTTTCTTAATGACGATTCCGAATATCTATTAGAACATACATAATATAATTAATCCGTGTTAAAATTAATTTATGAAAGATTTTGAAATTAAACCTTTATTGGTTAGTGATATTGAACTAGAACTCGCAAAGATAGGCTTTGATATTGCTTATCGAGCAAAAGCTGCGAATAAATTTAGGTATAAAACTTTAAAAATTTTCGATTTAACTTTGCCACAAGCAAACATACTAAAGCAAACAGCTTTATCATTAGGGGCTGATTGTGGTGTACACAGGGATATTTTAACTGCTAATGTAAATAAAACAGATGTTATTTTAGGAGGTAGTTACTCCCAATTAAAAAAAATATCTGAGAAACTTCAAGCCCAACCTTTTTCTATGAAATTTTTGGCAGATTGTATATTAAAACAATTAGAATCTCAAAAGAGGGAAACAAAGCTTGTGGGTATCTTAAACGTAACTCCTGATTCTTTTAGTGATGGGGGGGAATTTTTTACTCCTAAAAAAGCGATAGAACATCTTTACCAACTAGTTGAGGATGGTGCTGATGTTATAGATATTGGAGCTGAAAGCACAAAACCTTATTCTATAGAAGTTTCTCCCAATGAACAAATAAGAAGGTTAGAGCCGATTTTAAGAGAAATTTCAAATCTAGATATTCCAATAAGTATTGATACTCGTAGTTCTGAAGTAGCTCATTTTGCTCTTGATTATGGAGTACAAATAATTAATGATACTTCTGGGTTAGATTATGATACTGAAATCGCAGACGTTGTTTCAAAATACAATGCGACAATAATTCTTCAGCATTCAACAAAAAACGCAGGAGATAGACCTATTTATGGTGATGTTATTGAAGATGTGTATTTTTCGTTAAAACAAAAGACGGTACTTGCTAAAGAAAAAGGTATAAAAAATATTATTATTGATCCTGGTATTGGCTTTGGTAAAGGTTGTAAAGAAAATTTTGAAATCCTAAACCGGATAGAAGAATTTTATACACTGAATTTCCCTGTAATGGTCGGAATTTCACGTAAGTCTTTTATTTGTAGTTCTGAAATGGATAATAGTGAAAAAGATGCTTTGACATTAGCTTTATCTTATCCATTAATTCAACAAAAAATAGATTATTTAAGGGTTCATAATGTTAAATTGCATAAACAATTGCTTAAGTCTGTAACATAAAATTTATCTTATTGATTAATTTATATTTTTATTTGATAAGTTAGTATATTTATGTAGATAGTTAGTAATGGTTTGGTATTAAAATAAGAAGTAAAATTTTAATATTATTTTAAGTGTTTTCTTAACAATCTTCATATTTTAAATAAAAACACTAGAAATATTTAAAAAAAATGTTAATATTAAAATAGGATAGTGAGGAAAAGATATTTTAATGAGAAATGTAAATTTTTCTTAACCAACTATAAAAAAAAGACAATTTATTTTATTTAGTGGTTTTAATTTTTATGTACAAAAAGGTGCTAGTGTGAATCAAAATAAAATAACAAATAAAAAAAATATTGTTAATAATGATGCAAAGCCTGTAACATCACCTATTTCACAGGGAAAATTGGTGTCAAAAGTAAATGCGTTGACATCAAATATAAAAGCTAATTCAATACTTAGCCCACAAAATATGGTTTTTAACGCCGAGAAAAATTCTTCATTAAATTATAAACAAATTGTTGATGAGCTTATATTGTTAACAGACATAGATAATGTTAACGATTATTATAATAAAATTTATTCAATAATTTCACAAAATATTGATTCAAGCTTTTTTGCTATAGGTTTATTTAAAGAAAAATCTAATTGCATTAATCTAAGATTGCAAGATAAATTGGGTAATAATTATTCAACAAAAGTCTTTTTAAAAGATGATGAAAACCCAATTGTAAAAGTTTTTAAAAATAGAATTACTCAATTTACAGAAAAGGAAAACTATTTAAGATTAGCTTATTTTAAAGACTATTCTACAGCAATTTTACCATTAATTTCTGTTAATAAATGTATTGGAGTTTTTATAATTGAAGACTCTAATGCTCAGCAAAGCGCAAAACTGTATTCACTAATTGCAAACCATATTGCTTTAGTCACTCATAATATAGATTTATTGGAAAAAAGCGAAGAATATATTCATACAGATTCTTTAACATTATTAAATAATCATAGGGGATTCCAAGAAATCTTATCAAATGAGATAACGCGTTCTGAAATTAACAAACAGGCTCTATCTATAATAATGATGGACATAAATAATATTACAAAAATCAATAGAGAACTTGGTCACGAAAAAGGCGATGAAGTTATAAAAGTTGTTGCAGAAAAGGTACGTCAAAATTGTAGAGAAGGCGATATCGCTTGCCGTTACGGTGGTGATGAGATTGCTATAGTCTTACCGAATACAAATTCAAGCCAAGCTAAGTATGTTGCAGAATTTTTGACATATTCTCTTTCTTGTTGCTTTATTGATGATATTGGTCCAATAAAAGTTGCAGTCGGTGTTGCAACATATCCTGATTGTGCACATGATAAAGAACAACTTTTAATTTTAGCAGAGCAAGCAATGTATATTTCTCAGGCTAAAGGTTATAAAGATGGAATGTCTGCGATTATAAGTTCTTCCGACTTTAACTTCTGGGATGACATAGCATTAAAATCTTATGCAGAAGTCGTATCGAAACGTCACTCTCAATTAGGTATTAATTTCGAAGATGAATTGCTAGCAAAATTTAATAATGAGCATAGTTCTTCCGATTTAAGGACTTGGGAAGTTGCAACATCTTTAGCAGGGGCTATTGATGCAAAAGATCCTTACACTAAAGGTCACTCAACTTCTGTATCAAGATTTTCTGAAGCCTTGGCGCGTGCCATTAATTTACCAGAAAAAGAAATTGCACAAATCTCTTTAGGAGCTTTATTGCATGATGTTGGGAAAATAGGTATTCCAGAAACCGTTCTTAAAAAAGAAGGACCACTTTCTGATGAAGAATGGACTATTATGAAACAACACCCTGTAATCGGAGCGGAAAAGGTTCTGCAACCTAATCCAAATTTAAGAAACTTGATACCTATAGTTAAATATCACCATGAAAGAATTGATGGCAAAGGTTATCCAGAAGGTTTGACTAATGGAGATATACCTTTGGCAGCTAAAATTGTTGCGATTGCAGATACTTACCATGCGTTGATTAGTGATAGACCTTATAGAAAAGGTATGAATATAGAAAAGGCTCTCTCTATTTTAGAAGAAGGAGCTGGTACTCAATGGGACGAAAATTTAGTAAGAACATTCGTCCAAATTGCACCATCATTGGGTGTAGATAATTAGGAGTATTCATAGCTGATCATAGTTTAGGCATTCTCATGCATATCTTGTAAAGCCCGTATTTTAACTCTTTTAAGGGGTGAAAATTTACTAAATCAACTGCAATGCTATCGCAGGTGATTGGTTGGCTGTACTCATTAATGTCGCAGCAGCTTGTTGTAAGATTTGTTGTTGGATATAAGTTGAAGAAAGCTCTGCCATATCCGCATCTTTGATTGTTGAACGACTTGACGCAAGGTTGGAATACTGTATCTCTATCTCATCTAGAACAGACTCAAGCCTATTTGTTATAGAACCAAGTTCTACTTCTTTTGCGCTCAATGTAGATATAAAATCATCTATTGCATTCAATGCGTTAGCTGAAGATATATCTGCCTCTAATGCTGATAAATCATATTTAAAATTAGTGTTAAAACTGATTTGTGAATTCTCATCCCCCATTATTCCAACTTGTAAACTAGTATGAACATCTATTTTTGGAACTAAAGAAATACCTGCTAACATTGCATCATAGCCATTGGTATTTTCAGGATTACCAGTTTGAGAAGAATAACAACCACCAATCAAATCCATACCACTATCTAAAGTATAGCAATCTGAAATGTTTATAGTAGCAAAACTAGTTCCGTTTGATGTATTAACAACACCACCAATAAGGCTACCTGATTTAGCAGAACCTGTCACATCGCCTAATGCATAGCTTGAACTTATTGTAGCCGTTCCAGATGTTTTATAAACTTGTCCTACTAAACCACCGACAAACTCGTTGCCAGACACACCACCTGTTGCATAGCTGTTAGTGATTGAAGAAGTAGAATATCCCACGAGCCCACCAACATTATTGCCAGTCCCAGACACGCTTCCCGTCGCATAGCTGTTAGTGATTGAAGAAGGAGAATATCCCACGAGCCCACCAACATAGTTACCAGTCCCAGACACGCTTCCCGTTGCGTAGCTGTTAGTGATTGAAGAATAAGAATAAGAAGAATATCCCACGAGCCCACCGACATAGTTACCAGTCCCAGACACGCTTCCCGTTGCGTAGCTGTTAGTGATTGAAGAAGAAGAAGAATCATAATATCCCACGAGCCCGCCAACATTGTTAGCCCCAGTCACCGCCCCTGTCGCATAGCTGTTAGTGATAGAAGAAGAAGAATAAAATTCTCCCACAAGCCCACCGACTTTGTTAGCCCCAGTCACCGCCCCTGTCGCATAGCTGTTAGTGATAGAAGAAGAAGAAGAAGAATAAAATTCTCCCACAAGCCCACCGACTTTGTCACCAGTCCCAGTCACCGCCCCTGTCACATAGCTGTTTGCAATTGTTGTTCCGTAGCAATATCCAGCAATTGCCCCTGCGCTACGATCTCCACTAACATCTGCATTAACAACCCCTAAGTTTTTAACACTACCATATTCTATAGCACCAAATAAACCTGCAGAATAAGGATCATAAGTCTTAAGATTTTTTATTTTGTGGCCATTACCGTCAAATATTCCGTCAAAACGCGTATTTGGATTATCTGAACCAATTGGAATCCAATCTCCATTAATTGCCTGCCATTGTGCAAGATCAATATCGTTTGCTAAAACAAAAGTCGCATTTGAAGTATTAATGCTGCTGTCATTTGTAATCGTAGCAAGATATGCCAAATCTTCTGCTGATTCAATTTTAAACGTTCCAGTTGCACCAGATGTAAAACTATTTATAGAAGTCATAGCATTGACAGTTACATCATCGTAAGTTTTAGGATCTACAATAAATCCGTCATATTCATCTTTTGCCACTACTGGTGTTATAGTTACACTTTCGTCAATAAAACCACTTGCACCTGCTTTGACTAAATTGTCTGGAATAACAGAAGCTTGTCTATCAAATAAAGATATACCATTATATTCAGATGACAAATACAATCTTGTAATTTCTGCAATTCTTGCATTTGCTTCTGATTGAATAGCGTTCAATGATTGTGCGCCATAAGTTCCGTTACTTGCTTGGATTGATAGTTCTCTGAGTCTTGTTGCATGGTCTTGCATCTGAGATATTATACTTTCTGCTGTTCCTACCATTTCCATTCCAATAGAAACATTGTCTTGTGCTACCATATAAGCATTCATTTTGGTAGTCATATTAGTTGCAATAGAATAATTCGCAGCGTTGTCTTTTGCGTGGTTAATCTTCGCACCAGTAGTCATCCGCTCAATCGCTTGATTGAGTTTGTTGGTGCTCGTTTTCATGCTGTTTTGAGCAATCAAAGATGAGAGGTTTGTGTTTATACTAAGCATAGCACCCCACTTTCAAACATTGGGTTATTGCAACACAAAATAACTAGAGGGGTTCTCATAGTTAAACTGTTATTTAATTTTGCTCTTCTTCTATTTATGTTCATCTACGTAAACACATCCCTATGTTTTTATTATACCATGCCTATATTTTATAAATTCCACATTTTAGGAATTAATAACGCTTTTTGGATAAAATTGTTACATTTCTCAACAAAACAACCCTAGGATTGAATAACGACGGGGTTTTTCTGGAGGAGGCATTGTTAAGAAATGTAAAGCATATAGAAGGGCTTTGTTTTGATTCGCGGAACGCGAATATCATTATATCGTAATTAATACAAATTTAAATCCCCTTATAATGTACGGTTGTTATAAACATCTCTCTGAGCTGTAAGTCACTATAAGGCACCATGATTCATTGCAAGTCTTATTGCAATGCACTGAACAGTCCCTCATCTGGAGAGGATAATTTTTTTCAATTTCCCATTGGGATGAACCCTCACCCTGCCCTCTCCCTCTGAGAGGGAAATAACTCAACTTACAAGGCTCTCGTACGCAAACAAACTTGAAGGCAAGAGCTTTTTTTATACTCGACTCACAAGCTTCTCGTGCGCATACAAACTTGAAGGCAAAGGCTTTTAGCCCCCCCCCCCCCGAGCTAGAAGTCGCTCGCCAAGCGGGTTTTGAAGGGTTGTATTTTTATCGCTGGACAGCCCAATATCCAAAGAGTTTTTGTGCAATAAATTGCACCCTACAAGGTTAGAATATGCGCAGGGTAATATTCCACAAGTGTCTTGTGGTGACGAATCACATATTCTAAGATTTTCTCGTCTTCTTAATTTGATCAAAGCTCATCCTAATCTAGATATATTTCCATTATACTTTCTAAATTCCACATCTGCAGGATTTCTAACGCTAGTTACAACGAATTGTTACATATGTTTACAAAAATAGCCTCAAAGTTAATAATAGCTAGGCTCTGACTATTTCTAATTTATTACAATTTGTAAAGAGATTTTGAATTATGATATAATTTTAGTCATGAAAAACTATTTGATAGATACGCATGCTCATTTGGATATGCTAACTGATTCAGATATTTCTGGTGTAGGGAAAGTTATTGTTCCTTCTGTAGAAATAAAAACTATGGATAAAGTTGTCGAGTTTTCAAACCTTGAAAATGTTTATTCTATGGTAGGGATTTACCCTTCTGAAGCAAAAACTTATAACAATGAGATTGAGTTAAAAATGATTGAACTAGCAAAAAAATCTAAAGTTGTTGCAATCGGAGAAATAGGTTTAGATTATTATTGGGATAGATCATTTATTGAATTGCAAAAAGAAGTTTTTATAAAACAAATTAAACTTGCAAACAAATTAGAACTTCCTATTGTGGTTCATGATAGAGAAGCTCATAAAGATTGCTATGATATTCTAAAGGAACATAACAATAACTCAAAGGTTTTATTTCATTGTTTTTCTGGTAGCGTGGAATTCATGCGTGAATGTGTTAAACAAGGTTGGTTCATTGCTTTAGGTGGAGTTGTAACTTTTAAGAACGCAATAAAAATGAAAGATGTGGCAAAAGAAGTTCCGCTTGATAAATTAGTTTTAGAAACTGATGCCCCTTATCTAACCCCAGTACCTTTTAGGGGAAAAGAAAATAAACCGGCTTATGTAAAATACGTTGCAGAAGAAATTGCTAATCTAAGAGGAATGAAATTAGAAGAAATAGTTGATATTACGACAAAAAACGCGGAAGGATTTTTTAATATTTAATATGACAAAAAAAGAAAGATTAGATAAAGTTTTAGTAGATTTAGGGTATTTTGAGAATAAAAGCAAAGCTTCTGCTGCAATTCTTGCCGGAAATGTTATGATTGGAACTGAAGTTATAACAAAATCGGGTTACCAAATAGACCCAAGTAAAGAATATGATTTCCAAGTAAAATCAATGCCTTTTGTTTCAAGAGGAGGGTTTAAATTAAAAAAAGCTTTAGAATCATTTGACGTAAATGTAAAAGGCAGAGTTTGCCTTGATGCGGGTGCTTCAACAGGAGGGTTCACAGATTGCCTATTGCAAAATGGTGCAAAATTTGTTTATGCTGCCGATGTTGGATATGGACAATTAGATTGGAAAATAAGAAGCTCAACTCAAGTTAAAACAATAGAAAAAACAAATTTACGCACTTGCTCTTTTCAAGATATTTATTCTGAAGGAGAGCCAATTGCAGATTTATTGGTTTCTGATTTATCTTTTATTTCTTTAGAAAAAATATTACCAAACCTTAAAACTTTAATGAATCCAAATTTTCATGAAATGGTTTGTTTAATTAAGCCTCAATTTGAAGCGGGTAAGGACCTTGTTGAAAAGGGTGGGGTTGTTAAAGATAAAAAAGTCCATGAGTTAGTAATTAATAATGTTATTAATTGTGTTAAAGAATTAGGTTATACTATTAAAGGTTTAACTTATTCATCAATAAAAGGTCCGGCTGGTAATATTGAATATCTAATTTGGTTTTCTACTTCAAATGAAATTGAATGTATACCAAATATTAGTGAAATTGTCGAACAAGCACATTCTACATTAAGTTAACAAGAAGGGTTGATATGAAAATTTTGGGAATAGATCCAGGCATGGCAATTGTCGGTTATGCTTTAATAGAAATTGAAAACGAAAATGTTAAATTATTAACATCTGGATCAATTCAAACTGACAAGTCGCTTTCTGATTCAAAACGCTTGCTTGAAATCTATAATGATTTGTCTTTTATTGTTGATAAATATTCCCCTGATTGTGCTTCTGTTGAACAGCTATTTTTTTTCAAAAATCAAAAAACTGTTATTCCGGTTGCAGAAGCTAGAGGTGTTATACTTACAGTTTTAGAAAAATATAATATCCCTATTTATAATTATACTCCTATGGAGGTAAAACAAGTTTTAACAGGTTATGGGCGAGCGGATAAAAAAGAAGTAGAGCAAATGGTAAGATTGTCTCTGATGACTCAAAATTTACCAAAACTTGATGATACAGTTGATGCGATTGCAATTGCTATTTGTCATTCTAGAAACATCTAATCTTTTTTATAAAATCGTAACAAAACTTATTAAAACCCTTGCATGTAGGATATGTTTTTGTTATTATTCTTTTGTCAGAAAAAACCCACAATTGAATATTCCGTTGTTGCCTAGATTTAGGGTACATTTTTATTTGGATTTTCAATTGTTTACAAAGAAAATAAGTAGAACACTATATGTAATTAAAAGACAGAAAGGTAAATTATGTCAGAAGAAAAATTAGAAACACAAGTCGAAGAAACTGTTGAAACAGTTGAAGAAGTAGCAGCTGAAGAAGTTGTTACTGAAGCTGTTGAAACAGAAGAAGTTGTTACTGAGCTTCCAGCTAAAAAACAACGTTCAAGAAAGAAAAAAGTAGAAACTCAAGAAGTTAAACCAGAATCAGAATGGAAAGAGCAAGTTGTTCAAATCCGTCGTGTAACAAAAGTTGTTAAAGGTGGTAAAAAACTTAGCTTCCGTGCAATCGTTATCGTTGGTAACCAAAAAGGACAAGTTGGTGTAGGTTGTGCTAAAGCTTCTGAAGTTATTATCGCTATCCAAAAAGCTATTGCTGATGGTAGAAAAAACCTTATCACAGTACCTATCTTCAAAACAACTATTCCACACCCTATCACTGGTAGATCAGGTGCTGGTGCTGTTATGTTAAGACCTGCTTCTCAAGGTACAGGTATTATCGCAGGTGGTGCTGTTCGTTCAGTTCTTGAACTTGCAGGTATTGAAAATATTCTTTCAAAATCTTTAGGTTCAAAATCACCTCTTAACGCAGCTAACGCTACTTTAGAAGCTTTAAAAGCTCTAAAACCATTCAACGAAGTTGCTAAAAAACGTGGTTTAACAATGGCTGAATTATTAAACTAGTAGGCTATTAAAAATTAGTTTTTAAATAATAAAATTTAGTAAAGGATAAATAAAATGGCAGATACAAAAGTAGTTAAAATAAAACTTGTTAAAAGTTTAATCGGATCTTCTGAAGCGCAACGTAAAGTTGCTACAGCATTAGGTCTTAGAAAATTAAACCAAGTTGTTGAACACCACAACAGTGCAACAATTATGGGTATGGCTAATAAAATTTCTCACTTAGTAGAAATTTCTGAATAGTAAGTAAATTTAAGTAAAGGAAAATAAAAATGGCAGATAGAATTACATTAGAAGATTTAAGACCTGCTGAAGGTGCAACAGGCAAATCAAAAAGAGTAGGACGTGGTCGTTCATCTGGACACGGTAAAACTTCTTGTCGTGGTCATAACGGTGAAGGTCAAAGATCAGGTAGAAGCTCTAAAAGAGGTTTTGAAGGTGGTCAAATGCCAGCTTACAGAAGACTTCCTAAATTAAAAGGCTTCCAAATTATTAATGCTAGAAATTATGCTGAAATTAATGTTGGCAGATTAGCTGAGTTAAGCATCGAAGAAATTTCTTTAGCATCTTTAAAAGAAATCAAAAAAGCTCATCCTTCTTGTGATGGTTTAAGAATTTTAGGTAATGGAGAAATTAAAAAAGCTATCACAGTTAAAGCTGATTATGTATCTCCTTCAGCAAAAGAAAAAATCGAAGCAGCAGGCGGAAAGGTTGAATTAGTATAATGGCTAATGGCATTTCAGGCAAAATGAGAGTACCTACAACTGCAGATTTGATGTCAATGTGGAATGCATCAGGTTTAAAAGAAAAGCTAATATTTACTTTTCTTATGCTTGTTCTGTTTCGCCTTGGTATTCATATGCCGCTGTTTGGTATTGATAATGAACACTTTGCTAATTTAGCAAGTCAAAATAACATCCTCGGTTTCTTGGATTTATTTTCTGGCGGAGCTTTAGGTAAAGTTTCAATTTTTGCATTAGGTATAGGTCCATATATTACATCATCAATTATCATGCAATTGATGGCTGTAATTGTACCTGCACTTGAAAAATTACAAAAAGAAGATGGTGAAGCAGGCAGAAGAAAGCTATCACAGTACACTCGTGTTTTTGCGATTGTATTAGCTGCTTTCCAAGCTTGCATATTTATGGCATATATGTCACACGTTCCTGGGGCTATTACTGCAGGAGTAAGTCATACAATGTTTTATATCTCATCTGTATTGACGCTTTCAGCAGGTTCAGCATTAGTAATGTGGATGTCAGAATTGATTACAGAAAAAGGTATCGGAAACGGTGGTTCTTTAATCATTTTTGTAGGTATTCTTTCAGGAATTCCTTTATATGCCTCTAAAACAGGAGATTTAGTTGCCAATAATGTTTCTTTAAGTTGGGGATTACTACTTCTTTTAGCAATATTCTTCTTAACTATGATATTCATTGTAGTTATGCAAGAAGCAGTTAGAAAAGTTATAATCGTTAATCCCAAAAGGCAAGTTGGTAACAAAGTTTATGGTGGAGTAAACACATTTATTCCATTTAAACTTAATCCTGGTGGTGTAATGCCTATCATCTTTGCGGTTGCTATTCTATTATTTCCATCTACAGTTTTGAGCTTAGTTGGTCAAGCTAATTTACCAGCTGGATGGGTTCAAGATTTGGTTATGGTTTTAAATAAAATATTCAACCCAAGTGGAATTACTTATTATGCAATATATTTCTTTATGATTGTAGCATTAACTTTCTTTTATGCTTCAATTATGCCTAATATGCAACCAAAAGAAATTGCTGATAATTTAAAAAAATATGGTTCTTCTATTCCTGGTGTTAAACCTGGTAGACCTACTGCTGAAGCCTTAGATAAAATTTTGACCAAAACAACATTTATTGGTGCGATGGGTCTTGGTATCATTGCTTTAGTTCCAGCTCTAGCAAGTTATATTACAGGAATAACAACATTGCAAGGTATTGGAGCAACTTCTTTAATCATCATGGTTGGGGTTGCACTAGATTTAATCAATCAAGTTAAAACACACTTACTTGCAAGAAATTATGAATCTTTTTTAAAAGAATAGATAATTAATTACATTAAAACAAAGGGCTTGCTTTTTAAAGCAAGCCCTTTGTTTTTTTATTGTATTAAATAAAACAAGTTTTTATAGCTTCAATCATTGATTCAGGATTAGCAATGTTTTTTCCTGCAATATCAAAAGCGGTTCCGTGACAAGGGGATGTTCTTATAATATCAAGCCCGATAGTCATATTTACTGTTTTATCAGAAGCTATAGATTTTATTGGAATCAGACCTTGGTCATGATAACAAGCAATATAGCAATCATAAGGCATTGCTTCATTTTTTAAATAATTCTGAACACCTTTAACAAAAAGAGTGTCAGCTGGCATTGGATTCGTTATATTAATTCCTCGTTTTCTTAAACTTTCTACAGCCGGTATAAGATTATCAATCTCTTCGTTTCCTATAATTCCATTTTCTCCAGCATGTGGATTTAGTGCACATAGTGCGAAAGATGGCTTACTAATATTTAATTTTTTTTGAAAATAATTTCGTAATCTTTCAATTTTTTCAAACAATAATTCCTTTGAAATTTTTATATCTTTTAGCGCTATATGTCGAGTTAGAAGTAATACTCTAAAATCTTTTGATACAAATAGCATTTCAGCTTTTTGTCCATTATGAGCCAAGAAATGCTCTAAGATTTCAGTTTGTCCATTATATCTATGCCCTGCTAAATGCATTGATTCTTTAGAGGTCGGAGCTGTTACTATGAACTTTGGTTTTATTTCACAAGCTTTTTGTAAACATCTAAAAGCAAAATCCCCAGCTTCTGCCGAAATAACTCCTGGTTCTATTTTTGCATTATAATCAACAGAAATTATTTCAAATTTTTTATTTAAAATTCCATATTTATTCAAAATCTTTTGATTTGTAATTAGCACAAAGTCTTTTGTTGGTAAATTTAACATATTAAGAGCCTTAATAGTAATTTCAGCGCCTATACCATTAGGATCACCTGTTAAAATCGCAATTTTTTCAGAATAATTATTCATGGCGCTCCAAGTATTTTAAAATTTCAATTAAAGTATTGCTATTTCCTAGATTACCAGATTTTGTAATAATCCATTTCCGATTTATGTCAGAACAAATTGATATTGCAGGAGCTACTTCATCAATAAGTTGTAGTTCATTCGAATTTATAGCTTTGCAACACTTATAAGAGGTTTCACCTCCTAAAGTTATTAATATTACCTCTATTTTTTCAAGAACTTGTTGTGTTAAATCTGCTAAGAAATCAGTTATCATGCTAGCAAATTTTTCTTTAGTTAGCTCAGCTTCAAAAGAATCATCTGAGAAACCATCAAAATTTGCGACTAAATCAGAAGTGTGAACACAAACTGTAACGTTACTTGATAAATTACTAATTATTCTTGAAGCCAAATTCTCAGATACTCCTGATAAAATTTCAGAGGATTCTAATGCTATAAAATTAATATTTTCATAATCATCAGATTGTTCAAGTTTTTTTATTTGATTAGCTGTAATTTGCGTAGCTGTACCTGACACTATAAATTTTGGAAGCGTTCCTATATTTATTCCACTACCCTCTTTTTCAATACCAGCTAGCCAATATTTTGAAAGAACCTGAGCTCCTGCAGCAGTTCCTGTTGGTAAAAGTTTTTTTTCACATTTATTTATTGCTAAAGCAATCTGTTCAAGATCTGTAATAGATGTAGCATCTGTAATAATTAATCTTTTACCAGCATTTATTAATTCGTTGATTTTTATTAATATTGGGCCTGCACCATTCATAACAGTTCTTAAATCAATAGTTCCTATTATGTCACTTGAATCGATGCCAAGTTGTGAAGCCAAAAGTGTCGGAACATGAGATTCTGTAATTGGAGCATGAGGATCAATAGCCATTTCTGTTCTACCGATAGGCACCCCCTTAGCTAAATGGTATCCACCAACTGTAATACGTCCCTCTTGCGGAAAAGCGGGCATAATAATTGCTGCATCATATTCTAATATATTAAGCATCGTTAAAGTCTCTAACGCTATATGCCCTCTTAATGTTGAATCAATTTTTTTATAATAATAATCAAAATTAAAATTTTCGACAAAAGTATTTACAGCATTTTCGACTCTAGAAACTGCAATTTCAGCAGGCACATTTCTTGATTCACTAGATAAAGCCCACACTTCCGTTCCAGCTTTTACCTTTGGTGAACAGTCACTGTCTAATAAAATTTTTGTATTTGCCCCTTTTTGTTGAAATTGTAATGCAGTATCGTTTGCTCCAGTTAAATCGTCTGCAATAATACCAACTAAATCAGAAAAAATCATATGCTAAATAACTAAGCTATTAAATTTTACTTAGTCGTTCCTTTCTATGCTTCTACATCTCTTCTAGAACCAAGTAATCTAATATCATTAGCTATAACAAGGAATCTTTCTTTTTCTTCGCCGGTTTGGTCTGTCCATTTGCTTATGGAAATTCTACCATCAACTGCTACTTCACGACCTTTTTTAATATATTCGCCAGCGAATTCAGCTTGTTTATCCCATACTTCAATATTAAACCAATCTGTTACGTTTTCTTTAGATTTTGAATCCCAACGGTTTACAGCTAGTGAAAAAGTTGTTTTTACTTTTCCTGATTCAAAATATCTAATTTCAGCATCTTGTCCTGCTCTACCAATTACTGTAGCTGTGTTCATTTATTTCTCCTTTTTATTTAATTTTTTCTTGTTTTGCTTTATCTTTAAGTAATTTATCAGTATTATATGTATCGTCAAAATATTCAATTTTAGCAGATTTCATTAAGCCGTCTGTTAAATTTTTAAGAACTTTAACTTGCTCTTGAGTTTCTAAAAAGAATTTAATTTCGTCTTTTACTTTTGAAAAAGCTACAGTACCAGCTTCTTTTCTATCTGTAACCTTAATAATATGATAACCATAATTTGATTTTACTAAATTCTCGCTAATTGTATTAGGTTTCATCGAAAAGGCTGCATTTGCAAATTCTGGAACCATTCTATCCTTAGAAAAGAAACCTAATTCTCCACCTTGTTCTCCACTCATTTTATCATCAGAGCTACGAGCTGCAATCTTTTCAAAAGAATCAGGATCAGCTTTTATTTCTTTTAAAATAGCTTCAGCTTTTGCTTTTTGTTCTGCATCAATTTTTTCAACTCTCTTGTTTAATTCTGAAGCAGAAATGTTTTTATTTTTAGATTTTATTTGCCTAATTTGTTGAACTAAATCTGAACTAATTAATATATGAGAAGCTCTTACTTGTTCAGGATGTTTAAACTTACTGATATTTAAATCATAATATTTCTTAGCTTCTGCATCAGAAATTTTAATATTTGATATTGAACTTACTAATTTTTTGATTCTTATTTGAGTTTTTAAATCATCTATAAATTCACCGTTTGAAATTCCTCTTTGTTTTAATAATTTGTTTAATTCTTCTTTTGAACCAACTTTATCAATAATAGATTTCATTTCGGCTTTCATATCTTCTTCATTAATTTTTATACCACGTTTTTCAATTTCTGCGTCTAATAAAGATTTTACAATTAATTCTTTAACAACTTTTTCTTTATATAGCACATACATAAAATTATCATCAGATTTAACAATATTATCTGCACCACCAAAAGCTTTTAGCGGAGAATTATCTAATTCTTTATCGATAGCTTTTTCAATTTCTGATTTAGTAATAAATTTATCATTTACTTGAATAACACCTTTTTTTGAAAATGAACAACCAGATAGTAGTACTATTGATAAGGCTGCGCAAGTAAGAATTTTTTTCATCTTATACTCCTCTTTTTATGCTTTAGCTATACTGATTAATTATTATTCTAATATCATAAAACAAACTTGACAAAATGTTAAACATTTCATTAAAACTTAAATAATCAGAATTAATTAAAAGAATGGATTTACCTTCATTGCAGCTTTTTGGCGCAATTGTAAATTTTAGATTTCTTAATATTTCTTTATTTAATTTTGATTTTAAAATATTCCACTCATACTGTGTATAAGGGGTATAAATTCTAATATTATTTCCAGCTTCTCTAATAATTGATATTGAGCATTCTGTTGCTAAAAGTCGAATTTTAATAAGTTTTATGAGGTTTTCAACTTCTTCTGGAATACGAGAGAATCGATCTTTCCATTCAGAAACAATGTATTCTAATTCTGTTTCATTTTTAACATCAGCTAACCTCTTGTATTCAATTATTTTTTGTTCTTTTGAACCAACCCATTCATCAGGAATAAATGCTGTTATGTTAATATCAACAATAGTAGGAGTTTTTTGTTTTACATTTTCACCTTTTAATTCCATAACAGTATCTTCTAGAAGCTGACAATACGTATCAAAACCAACATTAACCATGTGTCCGTGTTGTTTTGTTCCTAATATATTACCAACACCACGAATTTCAACGTCTCTCATCGCAATTCTGTATCCACTTCCAAGTGTTGTAAATTCTTTTATGGCCTTTAATCGTTCAGCAGCTTCTTTGGTAAGCTCTTTTGATTTTTTATACAAACAATAACAATAGGCTTGTTTTTCGCTTCTTCCAACACGACCTCTAAGCTGATAAAGCTGCGCTAAACCAAGTTTATCAGCATCGTGAATAATTATTGTATTGGCATTTGGAATATCTAACCCATTTTCAATTATTGTTGTACAAAGTAAAATATCTGTTTCACGGTTTGAAAAGTCGACAATAACTTCTTCTAACTGTTTTTCGCTTAATTGCCCATGTCCAACAGCTATACGAGCATTCGGAATAAGTTTTTGGAGTGTTAATTTAAATTCTTCTATTGTTTCTACACGATTATAAAGATAAAAAATTTGTCCATCTCTATCTAATTCGTTTGTTATAGCATTTTTAATAGCTTGTTCGTTAAATTCTCCGACAAAAGTTTTAATTGGTAAGCGATTTTGAGGAGGGGTATTAATTATTGAAATGTCTTTTATGCCTGATAATGACATATAAAGAGTCCTTGGAATTGGTGTTGCGGACATTGAAATAATATCAATATTTTCACGAAATTCTTTTAATTTTTCTTTATGCCTTACACCAAATCTGTGTTCTTCATCTATGACGAGTAATCCTAAATCTTTAAAAAAAACATCATCCTGTAATAATTTATGAGTTGCAACAACAACATCACATTTTCCTGTTGCAAGATTTTTAAGAGTTTCTTTTTGTTCTTTAGTACTTCTAAATCTACATAGCAGTTCAACATTGATTCCAAAAGGTTTAAATCTTTCAGAAATAGTTTGATAATGTTGAAGTGCCAATACGGTTGTAGGTACAATAACCGCAACCTGCTTTAAATTGGTCACCGCCTTAAACATTGCTCGCATTGCGACCTCTGTTTTACCAAAACCAACATCTCCACAAATCAATCTATCCATAGGAGTAGTTGATTCCATATCCATTTTAATATCATTAATTGCTTTATTTTGATCAGGTGTTTCTATGTATTCAAAAGCGTCCTCCATCTCTAATTGTAATGGAGAATCTTCTGCAAAAGAAATGCCTTCTTGCATTTTTCTTCTTGCATACAGTCTTAACAAATCATAAGCTATTGTTTCAACTTCTTTTTTTACACGAGCTTTTGTGTTTTCCCAATCTGAACCACCCATTCTTGAAAGTTTTGGTTTTATCTGTCCAGAACCTCTATAACGACAAAGCATATTAATTTGTTCAGCAGGTATGTGCAATTTATCTTTATTAGCGTATTCAATCGTTAAATAATCTTTCAATTGACCATCAAATTCTTGTTGGGTTAAACCCTTATAAACCCCAACACCGTGCACAGAGTGAACTACAAATTCACCTTCTTTTATATCATTTATACTCTCAAGATATTCAGCTTTTTCTTTATAATGCCTTTTTCTGCCAGATGGTAAATCTTTTTGACGCTTATTAAATAATTCTCTATCAGTAATTAAAAGAATTTTACTATCAGGGATTTCTGTTCCTTGAGAATTAAT
>JAZRJK010000040.1:0-55647 GCA_045645765.1 Candidatus Gastranaerophilaceae bacterium | reverse complement strand
GCTCCTATACTTTGGGGCTTAGGTGCAGTTCTAACTGTTGGTTCAGCAGGTCATAGTTTATATAAAGCAGCGACAGCAGAAACAGACGGCGAAATGAAAGCCGCACTTGAAGGTACAGGAACAGCAACTGCTGCTGCCGCTATGTTAGGTGTTACTTATGGCTCTACAATGACTACTGCAAAAAATGCTGGAGTGAGTACTGATGGAAATATTTTACAAACAATGAAATCTTCTGCTGAAATTTCTGCAAGAAATGCTAAGGCTAACTATGCTTATATAAAATCAGGAGTTGTAACTTCAGAATCAACTATGGCACATAGAGGAGCGGAAGGCTATATTTCAAAACCAAATGACGTTGATGCTTATAGATTTAATCCAAATGGCACACCTGAAGAGGTTTTAGCAAACAATCCTAGAATTGAACAAGTTAATGGTGGCTATGGTACTTTGGATAAGTGGGCTACTGGAGATTTGACAAAAGCAATGAGTAATGGTATGACTCAAGAAGAAGCGATTGCGAGTCTAAAATTAGATCCAGCTAAGGTATGCAATGGTAAGGTATATCATACAATTGATCCAAGTAAAGACCCAATGATTATGTTATACGGTGCTGACGATCAAGCAGTATGTGCAGGAGATGTTTTCAAAGGCTCTTATGTTGATCAAGCAGCATTTAAAACAAATGGGCAATTAAATTATCAAAATCCAACGCAACTAGCATATGGAGACGTTGTTCAGGTAACTAAACAGGCACCAGGTTCATTCAAAGTATATCCAGTTGGAACTAAAGTTCAAACTGTATCTGAAGGGATTCAAACAGTTCAAAATGGAACAGTTGTAGCTTTTGACCACGCTGGAAACCCTTATGTAACACCAGCTTCAAATATCTTAAAACGTAATACTGGTTTAACAGAAAAAGCAATTAATATTTTAAATGACATTATTGCTAGTAATAATTAAAAAATCAAATATAAACAACAACGGACACCAATTGGTGTCCGTTGTTGTTTATTAACCTATTTCTTATATCATTAAACCGCCAGCAACTTCGATAGCTTGACCAGTTACGTACTCAGTATCAAGAGCTAAGAATTTAACAACTTTAGCGATATCTTCTGGTGTTCCTAAGCGTTTCATTGGAATAGCTTTTAAGTATTCATCAATATTAGGTAATTCAGCTGTCATAGCTGTTTGGATAAAGCCAGGACATACAGCGTTTACTCTTATATTTCTTGAACCAAATTCTTTAGCAAGAGTTTGAGTGAAACCAATCATACCAGCTTTAGATGCTGAGTAGTTAGCTTGACCAGCGTTACCATGACGACCAACAATAGATGACATGTTGATAATAGAACCTTGTCTTGCTTTTGACATGTGTTTAATAACAGCGTTAGTTACACAGAAAGCAGAAGTTAAGTTAACTTTGATAACGCTTTCCCATTGATTCATATCCATTCTTAAGAATAAGCCATCTCTTGTAATACCTGCGTTATTTAATAAGATATCAATTTTGCCGTGTTCAGCAATCATCTTATCAACATTTTCTTTAACCGCATCGTAATTAGAAACGTCAAAGCTATAGAAGTAAGCGTTAACGCCACAAGCTTTGATTTCATCAATAGCAGGTTGAGCTTTTTCTGCATCACAAATATCGTTAATGATAATGTCACAACCAGCTTTAGCTAATTCTAAAGCACAAGCAAGACCAATACCTCTTGATCCGCCAGTAATTAAAGCAATTTTTCTTTCTGTCATTTTTAATTTCTCCTTATTTTCGGTGATCAAGTGATCAAGTGATCAAGTGATCAAGTATTCTATACATTTGTTAATTCTGCATTTAAAGCTTCAACTGTTGCTTCTAATGAAGCTAAATCAAAAACATTATAAACATTTGCCTCTGGTGCGATTTTTTTGTTCAACCCAGCAAGAACTTTTCCAGGGCCGATTTCAATAAATGTATCAACACCTTCTGCAACCATTTTTTCAATAGTTTGAGTCCAGTATACTGATGAATAAATTTGTTTAGGCATTTTTGCTCTAAATTCTTCTGCGTCAATAGTAGCTTCTGCGTCTACGTTTGTGATTACTGGCACTGAAGCATTATTTAATTCAACATCAGCGATAAACTGAGCAAAACTATTACCTGCAGACTCCATGAACTTAGAATGGAATGCCCCAGAAACTGCTAATGGAACAACTCTTCTTACTCCATTTGCTAACAAGTAATCACTTGTAGCTTTAACAGCTTCTTCTGCACCTGTAATAACAACTTGAGCCGGAGAGTTGTAGTTTGCAACATCAACATAACCAACTTTGTTACCTTCTTCTAAACCAGCTTTCAAAACTTCTTCTGATGCATTAAGAACTGCAGCCATAGCTCCACCTTTAGTTTCGCTCATCAAATCAGCACGTTTTTGAATAGCTCTTAATGTATTTTCTAAAGACATTACACCTGCTGAAAACATTGCGCAATATTCACCTAAAGAATGACCAGCCACATAATCAGGAACAATATTTGCTTTTTCTTTAAGAGCTTCCATTGCAGCGATTGACATTGTAACAATACAAGGCTGAGTATTTACTGTTTGTTTCAAGTTTTCTTCTGGACCTTCAAAACAAAGTGTTGAAATACTTTTACCTAATGTAGTATTTGCGATTTCAAAAACTTCTTTCGCTGCGTTTGAATTTTCATATAAATCTTTTCCCATACCTACGGCTTGTGAGCCTTGTCCTGGAAATAAGAATGCTATTTTTTTCATTTATATTTTCTCCTTTTTATTGTTGGGTTTCACCCAATCTACAATGATTTTTTTTATTTGCATTAGCTAAACTATCTCTCACAGCTTGCATTCCTAATGCATAATTTGTTTTTGCAATACTATCCATTTTTATTTCTTGCTCTAAAATTTCAGCTTCTGTTGCCCAATCAAAAGTCTTAGGCCAACCTTCTTTTTCAACAAGTATGTTATATCTTTCGAGATCGTTATTTTGAATGTAAGTTTTTGCTTTTGTTTCTTCACTATTTATTCTATCAACATGTGAATATGTACTGTAAGAAGCTAATCCCAAGCCTCCAATAATGAAAGCCCAAGGCAAATTTTGTTTTACAAATGTTTTTATTGAATTAACTTTCATCCTTTACCCCTAACATATTCCTTCTCTCAATCTTACAATGCATCCACCCCAAGTCATGCCTGCGCCGAATCCTGTAAGAATAGCAGTTGAGCCAAGTTTAACTTTACCTTTTTCAACACCTTCAACCATTGCCAAAGGAATTGATGCCGCAGAAGTGTTTCCATAATATTTGATATTGGTAACAACTTTTTCATCAGAATATCCTAATCTTTCTTGAACAGCTTGTATGATTCTCATATTTGCTTGGTGAGGTATTAAATAATCAATATCTTCCGCTTTCATGCCTGCATCAGCGATAAGTTTTTCAACGTATTCAGGAAGAACTCGAGCTACAAAACGATAAACTTCTTTACCATTCATTTGGATAAATTGATGACCTTCTTCTCTTTGTTCTACAAGAGGGCAATTTTTACCTTGTAAATTTAATTGAATAATATCACCGATTGATCCATCTGAGCGAATATCAATTGAAATAATATCATCAACTCCATCATCAGATGCTGTAACAACCATAGCACCTGCTCCATCTCCAAACAAGATCGAACAAGTTCTATCTTCCCAATTCAATAATCTTGAATTGTTATCAGTTGCTACAAGTAAAATGTTTTTATACATGCCGGATGCAATATAGCCTCTAGCAATACTTAACGCATAAATCAACCCTGAACATGCTGCAGTAATATCAAACGCCGGAATATTATTTGGAATACCCAACGCAGCTTGAATTCTGCAACCGATTGCCGGATATAATTGTGGTGGAGCTGATGATGCAACAATTATTAGTTCAATCTCTTCTGGACTAATATTAGATTTTTCTATAGCTCTTTTCGAAGCTTCTATACCTAAAGACAACGCGTCTTCATTGCCTGATACAAGCCTTCTTTCCTTAATACCTGTTCGTGTATAAATCCATTCATCAGAAGTATCATACAACTTAGTTAAATCGTCATTAGTTACAACTGTTTCAGGAACACTGTACCCGACCCCTGCTATTCTCAAAGGAATTGCGTTATTTATCATTATCTCTATACTCCTCTATACTATTTGAGATAATTATAACACAAACAAAAAGCGGGAAAATAATCCCGCTTTTTGTTAATATAAATTTTACAAAAGTTTAAGCAATAATTTCAGAAATTGTATCATTAACTTTTGTTTCTACTGCGTTTTTTGCTACTCTAACAGCATTTTTAATTGCATAAGCTCTACTTCTACCATGAGAAATTACTGTAATACCTTTAACGCCAAGAAGTAAGCATCCGCCAAATTCTTCATAGTTAATTCTGCCATAAATTCTTCTTAAGAACGGTTTCGCTAGCAAGCCCACAATCATGCCCAAGAAATCAGATTTAAATGTGCTCTTAATCATTTTGAACAATAATGTTGCAGTACCTTCAGTGACTTTTAATACAACGTTGCCGACAAAACCGTCACAAACAACAACGTCGCATACGTTTAAGAAAAGTTCTCTGCCTTCAACGTTGCCCATGAAGTTAAATTTTTCTTTTTCTTCTTCTAAAAGATTATAAGCTGCTTGCGCAAGTTCATTACCTTTACCAGCTTCTTCTCCGATATTTAAAACACCAACTCTTGGATTTTCTACACCTAAAACATTTTTAGAGAAAGTCATACCCATAACTGCAAATTGTTTTAACATTTGAGGTGTACAATTGCTATTAGCACCACCGTCAATTACAACAATTGGTTTTTTCATTGTTGGTAATGTTACTGCGATTGCTGGTCTATCTACACCAGGAATTCTTCCTAAACCAAACAAGCTTGATGCCATTGCAGCACCTGTAGAACCTGCTGCAACTAAAGCATCAGAACTTCCTGTAGCAACAGAATTTACTGTTAAAACAATTGATGAGTTTTTCTTTTTACGAATAGCTTGACCAGGAGCTTCGCCCATTTCAATAACTTCAGAAGCATGAGTAATTTTAATATCTAAAGACTTTACATCTACTCTTACTTTTCTTTTTCTACCAGCTTTACCACAATCTGACCAAAAACCTTCTCTTTGAATCTTTTCTAAGCAGCTTTCTATACGGTCTTCTTTACCAACTAATTCAATTGCAACACCATATTCTGCTGCAGCCCAAACCGCACCTGCAACTATCTCAAAAGGAGCATTATCTCCACCCATTGCATCAATTGCTATTCTAGTCATCCTCACCTCTTTTATTCAATAATCCCAATTTACTTATTTATGCGGAAAGCTTTATAACCTTCCGCAATAATAAATAAATTAAATTTATTATTCAGCTGAGTTTTCTTCTGCAGGAGTTTCTTCTGTTACTTCTACAACTTCTTCAGCTTTAACTTCTTCTACAGGAGTTTCAACAACTTCTTCTACTTTTGTTTCTTCAACTTTTTCAGCCTTTTTTGTTGATTTTTTAGGAGCTTTTTTTGCTTCTTTAACTTCTGTAGCTTCTACAAAGCCTTCAGCTTTTCTTGAAACAACTTTACCCTTGTATTGACCACAAGCTGTACATACTGTGTGAGCTAATGCTACTGCACCACAGTTAGGACATTTTGTAGTTGTAGGTTTTGTTGCTTTCCAATTTGATCTTCTTTTTCCTTGAGCACTATGCCCAGTTCTTTTCTTAGGTACTGCCATTTTTTATATTTCCTTTCTAGATTATTTTATTATACTACCGTATTTTGCTTTTTCTTGTTACTAATTTTTATTAAACTGCCAGCGTATTTTGCATATTTACTATACTATTACAATTAATCTTTTCTTTCTATTTGAATATTTTTAAAAATATCCATTCTCGAGTCATGTTCATGATAGTTCTCATCGGACATGAACATGTCCTCATTACAATTTATACCACAAACCTTTTTATTTGGTAAAGCTAATATTACAGATTGATACAATACGTCATAAATATCAATTTCTTTTTCGCCATTTAAATCTGTTATAAACTGACCTCTTGTTAGCTCAAACTCTTGTGAATACTCGTCTTGAAGAGATTTCTTTGCAAAAGTTTCTTCAATCTCAATATCTAAATCATAGTCAAATTCATGTAAACATCTATCACAGATTAATTTTAATTTTCCTTGAGCGGTTCCAGAAATTTCTATAAATTGTCCTAATGATTTCAAAGTTAAGTCAGCTGAAATTTCAGCATTAAATTCTTCCATAAATTCATTAAATTCATAGAACAATGTTTTATTAACTTCTTTTTCAATATTTTCAATTAGGATTTTAGTCATATTTAAGTCCTTAAGTTTTTACATTCGCTTTGCTCATCTATTAAAATGAACTTAATGTCTTAACGTTTTTGCTATGCAACTGGTTCTTCTTGAAGTACCAAACCAGCAATTTGTGTAGAAACAAAGCAAAGTTTCTTAATTGGTCCAATAGGCTCTTTTTCTACAAGTACTGGTGTTGGACTTTTCATAAGCTGCTTTAATTCAGCATAAACAGCTTGTGGATTATCAAAATACATTACAACTGGAGTCGCAGATCCTTTTAAGAAAAGTATTACTGCTTGTCTTGTTTTTTGTGGCGTACCAAATTGTTGAACCATATTAATGCTCCTTTGTTTGTTTTATACGATTGTATTATACTATAAAAAAGTAAATAAGTTTAGTAGTTTATAAGTTTAGTAGTTTATAAGAAATTACTTTTTTATATTTTTTTATTATCTCCTTAACTTCTCAACTCCTAAATATCTAAACTGGAGAAAAAAATGTTTTCAAAAATAAATCAAATACTACAAAATGATGGCGTAATTGCTTTTGTGACAGATACTGTTTGGGGACTTGGTTGCTTGCCGACAAGTGAAAAAGCTGTACAACGTATTTATGAAATAAAAAAACGCGAGTCAAAAAAACCTTTAATATTAATGTCAGATGATATTTACCCTCTTTTTGATTATGTTAAACAACCAATTGAAAAACAAGCTCAAATATTAATAAAAAAACATTTCCCAGGAGCTTTAACTTTGGTTGTTGAAAAATCGGAGAACACGCCTGATTTTATAACTTCAAATATCAATACAGTAGGAATAAGAGTGCCTGATAATAAAACTTTTGTTAAGCTTTGCCAAAATATAGACGGACGAGTCCTTGCAACAACAAGTGCAAATTTATCAGGTGAAGTTCCTGCCTTGACTTATGAAGAAGCGTTAAACTATATTGGTAACAAAGTGGATTTAGTTATTCCAGATTATGGATGTGTGGCAAAAGGCTTAGCTTCAACGGTTGTTGGATTTAAAAATAATGAAACCATTATTTTTAGACAAGGAAAAGTTATTATCTAAACTTCTGTTTCAACATAAGGTTTCATAGCTTCTTCACCGAAAAGTGAATAGGCATCTAAAGCTTTTCCAATATGAACAGGGCGTATATTATATCCTTCGGCATTTTGGGTGGTTGATACAAAAGTCATGCTTGGATTTGAATTATATTGTGAAACAGCATTTTCTTCGCAATAGCGCATGTATTCATCATAAGTTACTACGCCATCTCCATTAAAATCCATCGCTTCATTATAATTTTCATTACCTTTTTGGGCAAAAACTTTTTCTTGTTCTTCTTCAAGAATATTATCAATAGTAGGTCGATTAGACTTCACACTTTGGTAAGCTTGCATATCAAGCATATTCATTCTTAGTTGGTTGATAGATGATGTCATGTTAAAGCCTCGTCTAAAATAAGCATGTAGTGATTTTATTATTATAAACGCTGTTTTTATATTCTCAATTCTTCTACAGAATTAAATTTCAGCCTATTCTCGAGAATGAATTATTATATCCATAAGCATTCTAGTTGGAATAAGTCTTCGCCTTCTTTATTTTGGAGTCGGTGTATTGTTGTATTCTTATCTTTGAATTCAATTTGTGATATAAGTTTTTCACCAAATTTCGCTTCTTTTTTATAAATCATATCAATAGTTTTTATTTTATGAGTATTTTTGAATTCAAAGTTTAAAGGTTCAAGAGCCCAAACTATATAATTACCATTATTAGCATGTCCGTTTACATCAAGGTCATTGTATCTTACTTCAAATTCTTTTTCTAAAGTTGGCGATGTAATTGGTGATATTTTTGCAAAAACTAAATCATCTTCTCTTTTTTGAAATGGTGTCATATATATATTATCAAGAATGGCAGCTGCTACAGGTATAATGGAACGAGAGTCTATATCTACAATAGACCACATGCTATGTATTCTTCCTAATAATTTTTCACCATTATACAATTCAAAATCACGAAAAGCGAAAAGCCTGTTATATCCTCTTGGTTCAGTCTTAAGAACTAAATCTTGTATATCAAAAGGATATTCTGCAAACTCCATGCGATATTTAATCAAAAACCAAGCATAATTTTTAGGATGAATATATGAATAACCAAAACCTAAATCTTCAGCATTTTTACTTGCAATATCTTGCAAAAAATTAAGCAGAGCAAATGGTTTCATTGCAAGATTTTGATCAATTTCAGAATATTTTAATGTGATTTTTTCTTCATAGCCTTTTATTATCATGCGCTAATTATAAAATATATGAGGTAGCTTTGCAATCTTTAAGTTATTGTGCTGGTGTAGATGTAGCAAAACAAACAATTTCAGAGATACCAATATCATTTAATTCTTTTATCATCTCCTCAAAAGTAGAGCCTGTTGTACAAATATCATCCATTATTAATAAAGTTTTACCGTTATATTTTTCTTTATCTACTTTAAAGGCTTTTGAAAGATTCTCTAAACGTTGAGAACGACTTAGTTTATATTGAGGTTTTGTATCTTTAACTCTTTTTACAAGTTCAAAATTACATTCAAATCCGCTAATTTTAGAAAATTCTTCGCAAACAAGTTCCATGTGGTTATATTTTCTTTGTTTAATTCTTTTTTTATGCAAAGGAACTGCAATAATTTCAAAATCTTTATTTTGCAGGACTTCTATATTTTTAAAATATTCATACATAAATTTAGCTTGATAATAAGCCAAATCTCTTTGCTTATGATATTTTAGTCCTCGAATAAGTTTTTGAAGTTCTTTTGTATAAACTCCTGCACAATAAATATCTACACCGCCTATAATTCTATTCGCTTCAAAGTTGGAAAATTCAAGTTTTTCAAAACAAGTTGGACACATTTTTAAAGAATATTTTGATTTTCCACAAAAATAACACTTTTTTCGATAAATTAAATCTAATAAAGATTCTATAAACTTTCTCATAATTAAATTATAGATGAAAATTTTGATATTTAAACATCTTGACCGCATTTTAAAAAAAAAGTATACTAGGCATAAGAAGAAATGGAGGTTTTGATGGAATTCAAACATATGCCGATGAATGGCGCTAATTATACAGATTCAGATATCAAAAGATTAATATCTGAATATAATGTTCAATTTATAAAATTACAATTCGTTGACATTAATGGTCAAGTTAAAAATTTAGCAGTTCCATCAGAACATATAGATAGAGTTCTAAATAATGATATTATGCTTGATGGTTCTTCTATAAAAGGGTTTAGAGATATTGAAACAAGCGATATGTTTTTCTATCCAGACAAAAATACTTTCCAGATCCTACCTTGGCAAGAACGCGATGGTAAAAATTCAGCACGCTTGATTTGTGATATTTATAACGCTGATGGTACTCCATTTGAAGGCTGTCCAAGATGTAACTTGAAAAGACTTATGGCAGAAGCTCAAAAACTTGGTCTTTCTATGAATATTGGGCCGGAAGCAGAATTCTTCTTGTTTGAAAAAGACGAAAATGATGTTATTACTACAAAAACACATGATAAAGCTGGTTATTACGATGTTGGTCCAGATGATTTAGGAGAAACGGTACGTTCTGATATTGTCAGCACACTTCAAGAAATGGATTTTGATATAGAGGCTTCTCACCACGAGGGCGCTGATGGCCAACATGAAATAGATTTTAAATATTCTGATATTTTAACCGCAGCAGATAATGTTGTTACTTTCCGTATTGCAGTCAAAGCAATTGCTGCTCAATATGGATTACATGCAACATTTATGCCAAAACCTATTTATGGAATGAACGGTTCAGGCATGCATTGTAATATTTCATTATCAAAAGACGGCAAAAATGCGTTTTATGATGAAAAAGCCGAATATCAGTTATCAGATATTGCAAAATATGCAATTGGCGGTATGTTAAAACATATCAAGAGCATAACTGCAATACTTAACCCAACAGTAAATAGCTATAAACGTCTCGTTCCAGGCTATGAAGCTCCTGTTTATATGGCTTGGTCATTAGCTAACAGAAGCGCTCTTTTAAGAGTTCCTGCCAAACGTGGTGTTTCAACTCGTGTTGAATTACGTTCTCCTGATCCAAGTTGTAATCCATATCTAGCGTTTGCAACAATTCTTGCAGCTTGTTTAGATGGTGTTAGAAACAAAATAGAACCTCCAAAACCAGTTGAGGCAAATATTTATAATCTTTCAGAAAAAGAAAGAAAAAGATTTAGAATAGAGGCACTTCCTGGAAGTTTAGAAGAAGCTTTGGGTTATATGAGGAATTCTCTTATAGCAAAAGCTGCGTTAGGAGAACATATTGTTGACGAATTCGTAACAGCAAAAGACAAAGAGTGGGATTCTTTTAGAACCTATGTCTCCCAATGGGAATTGGATAAATATCTGGCAAGATATTAAAGAACTCCTGCCAGATAACAAAATATGTATTTTGTTAAGAAATTTTGTCAAGATTTTTTATTGCAACTTTCTTGTATCGTCAAGAAAGTTGCACAAAGAAACTCGTGCGCTGTAACTTCACTCATTAATCAATTGTAACGCTCGAGCTAAGCAAGTGAACTCGTGCTTATAGCACTCAAACAGCACTTGCTTTGTTGTTCTCTCGCTAACATTGATTATTCGTTACGTTAGGCGCACCAATTTATTTTACCGAGCATTGTTTAAAGCACGAAGTGCAAGTTTGCGAGGCTAAATGATTCGGTGTAACCGAATAAAAAAAGAAAACGACCGAACTGTAGTGAGGGCGTAGAAAACTAAGTGTTTTCTCTTTCTTTGGGTGCGTTTCTTTCTCTTTTCCTCGATATAAAAGAGAAAGAAATGCACAAATTAATTATAAAATTGAAATAAAACCTTTTTGAAAACTTCTTAACAAAATACATAAAATGTTAAAAATGCCTTGAAAAAATCAAGGCATTTTTAGTTTCTTTATTTTAATTAAAATTAACCAGCTAGGAATGAGCTATAATTTTGTTGCATTTGTGCAATCATAAGCTCCATATTAGCAAACTTGTCCTCAAGTTGCTTTCTATAGTTATCTATTTTGGAATTTTGTTTGGTGATTTTTGTTTCCATATCTTTGATATTTGAATCTAATGTAGATTGTTTAACGTCAAAGAAACCTACAGAAGCTTTTAAAGACATTTCAACAGTATTTTCCATCATATTTAAAACACCATTTTCACCTGCCAAAATAGCTTGTACTGATGCAGGATCTTCTTCTAAGGCTTTTTTAAATGCAGCTTCGTCAAATTGAAGCGATGTTGTATCTGCAGATAAGTTGTTTCCATCAGCTTTACCTGTAGAAATGCCTAATTGTGCTAATAATTTAAATTGACCACCATTAGTAGTATTACTTCCTGTAGCATAATTTTTGATCATCCTTGTAAGACTTGTTAAAGAAGTTTCACCATCTAAATCAGCCCCGTTTGCTGTTACTTCGTCAACTTTGCTCATTAATTTATTGTATGCATTAACAAATTCTTTAACAGCTTCAGATAATCCTGAAGTATCTTGTCCAACATCTAGCTTGGCAGTTTTTGTTGTTCCATCTTCTTCAGATGTTGTTACCCCTTTTAAGTTAAGCGTAACGCCCTGAATTCTTGAAACATCAGATGAAACAGTATTTGATGTGGAAATAATACTTGTTCCGTTTATGGTTAACATCGCATTTTGGCCTAATTCTTGAGCTTCTGTATACATCTTTGACGATAGAAGGTTCCCATCTGCATCGCGAACGCTTGTTGTAAGGCCCATAACATCAGTAAAATTACTTGTTCCAGCTTCAATATTAATATATGAAGCACCTTCTTTTTTAGAAGTTATGGAAAGTTTTCCTGTTGCGTCATCCCAATAAGCTGTAGCTTGAGCATCTTCACTTGTATTTATTTGTGAGATTAATGAAGATAATGTTGTGTTTTCATTAATAGTGAATGTCGCATTGCCAATAGTAAATGTTCCTGCGGTAATTTGTCCATTAAAACCGGAATCTGCTGATGTTAGCTTAGATGCAACATTAGCTTTAAATAATGAGTTGCTAGAAGAATAACTTCCGTCTTCGTTTTTGCCCAAACCAATTAGTGAAACAAAATTAGAAGAATCTGTTGTAGCTCCTATATTAACTACACTTCCTTCGTTTAGAGCAGATAGTTTTAATGTTCCATTTTCATCAATTTCTGTTTTTATTCCAGAAGCAGCTAAGTGCGCTTTTAAATCGCCTAAAGTATCTTCTTTTTCAATAATGATAGATGTTTTTTCTCCGTCTACGTATACTGATAAAGAGCCTTCTGTTATTCCAAGGCTAGTTAATTTTGTTTCATCATCAGCAACGGCACTTGCGCTTTCTTTTGAAACAGCTTTTGTGAAAGTTGCAAGTTGTTCCACTGTTATATCATAGCTTTGTCTTGAAGCGTCAGCTCCAGCAGTGGCAGTAAAAATAGACTCATTTGAAGATTTTGCAGTGTTTTGACTAAATAAATCAAAGGCTCCACCAAATTTGACGTCTGTTAGTTTTTCTAGAGCAGTTCTCAAAGAGTTAAAAGCCGCACGAGTATCAGTTAAAGTGCTTTTTGTTTGTTGGAACGCCTTTAAATCGGTTTTTAATGTTGTAACTTTTTCTTGTTTTGTTGAAACAAGAGCTTCTACCCAGCCTGATGTATCTAATCCGGATGCTAATCCGCTAAATGATATTGACATTTGTTAAAATCCTTTTTTTGCATGCATATTATATACCATTATAAGTCATGTTAATAAGGGTTTCAACCCTTCAAATGTTGTACTTTGTAACGATTTTGTAATATATTGAATGAAAATTTTACAAAACTTTATGAATTAAAATAATTAAAATTTTACTATTATCTTGAGTCCCGTTTCAATTATATATGGGAGAGATGAAGGTCCAAGAAATATAGCCGTGTTTGATCCATGATTGCAAGAATATGTAGTAACAACGCTAAGCTTGATGAAGAATGGAAAGATTTTAGAGTCATTGCGAGGAGAGCTTTGCTCAAAACTTACCCCTGTAAGCTTTGCAACAGACCTAAGACATTCTGGTACTGGATATTCTTTGTACTTGCAAGTAACGTCGCACTTGCATCTTGCAAAATCTGCTGTTGGATATATTGTGACGATACCTCAGCAATATCAGCATCGCGAATAGTCGAACGACTTGCAACCAAGTTATCTTGTTGGATTAAAATTTCATCAAGCACTGACTCCAAACGATTTTGAATAGAGCCAAGCTCGGTTTGTTTTGAGCTCAATTCTCCCAGAAAATCCTCAATATTTTGCAATGCATCTTTGGATGTTATTCTGTTTTTTAATTTTGTGAGATCTACCTCTAAGTTAGAATTTAAGGTTATTATACCGGAATCGTTTCCTTTAATACCAACCTGTAATTTTGTTGAAACATCGTTTATAAAAGTGTTTGATATGCCGGCTAGAGTAGAAGATATATCATGGTCCGGTAATAATGTTCCTGACACATTCGCACAACGACCTACTAAATCTATGCCCTGAGATAAAGCTTGACAATTTACAGTATTAACTTTGCCAAAATTAATATCATCATTTGTAACCAAAACACTGCCAATAAAACTACCTATATATCCGGTAGTATCACCAATCGTTACATAAGAAGAACAATTCAACAAATTCGCTTCCTTATTACTTACAACACTTATTTCTCCCACCAGCCCTCCAATTGGACCTCTTCCACTAATAGCACCTTTGGCGTAACAATTGGATATAGTTATACCACCTATATAACCAACCAATCCTCCCAATCTGAATGACCCTGTAACTATTGTATCAGTAAAGGAATTCTGAATACTGTTAGATGTTCCACCAACCAAACCTCCGACATAAACTCCTCTGATATTACCTTTTGCATAACAATCAGAAATCGTTCCGTAAGAAAATCCGGCTAGTCCACCTGCCCAATCTCCTTTTATATTCGCATTTACAACAAAGCAGTTTATTATTGCAGAAGATGAGTGGCCAACTAACCCTCCGGCATAAAAATCTGCAAGAACACTTGTATCATACATTCCTACGTTTTTAATTATAGACCCGTTTTTTGTACGACCAAATAAACCCTGATCTTTCTTTGTGTCGTCATCAATAGTCAAATTGTAGATACAATGTCCATTACCATCAAAAGTACCCTTAAAATCAGCTATAGGAATCCAATCTCCATTTTTTGCACACCATTCTTCTAAGTCAATATCTTTAGCTAATACAAAAATGACTCCCGAAGTTTCTTCTCCGGATGCTGCTATTTTTGATAATTCTGCCAAATCTTCAGCAGATGTAATTTTATATTTAAGAGATTTGCTTAAATCATAATCTTGAATTGAAGACATGGCTTCAACTTCGGTTTGAGAATAAGACTCGGGATCCAATATAAATCCGTTATATTCACTTTTCGCTTGGGGTAAGTTTGAAGGGATATCATATTCTGACTTATTAAATAAGCTTACGCCGTTGTATTGTGCAGTATTGTAGAGACGTTCGATTTCTTTTGTAATCGCATCTGCCTCTGATTGGATTGCGTTAAGAGATTGTCCCCCGTAGGTTCCGTTTCTTGCTTGGGTTGCTAGTGCGCGTAAGCGCTCAGCATGGTTTTGCATTTCTGACAAGGTATCGCTTGCTGTAGAGACCATATCCATGCCCATTGCGACGTTGTTAGCTGCAACATTGTAAGCGCTGATTTTAGTCGTCATGTTAGTGTTGATTGAATAGTTCGCTGCGTTATCTTTTGCGTGGTTGATTTTTGCGCCCGTTGTCATGCGCTCAATCGCTTGATTGAGTTTGTTGGTGCTCGTTTGCATGCTGTTTTGAGCTATTAAAGATGAAAGGTCGGTTCTTATGCTCAACATGGCGCAGTCCTCCATGTTTTGCATAACAATACACTGAACTGTCCCCCATCTGGAGAGGATAAATTTTTTTCAATTTTCCATTGAAACAATGCGCTTGACTGGGATTTAGAGACAAGAGCTTTTTTTACACTCGACTCACAAGCTTCTCGTGCGCATACAAGATTGAAGGCAAAGGCTTTTACCCCCCCCCCCCGAGCTAAAAGTCGCTCTATAAGCGGGTTATGGAGATTGTGAATAATAATTGAAAGCTTTCTTCTTATTTTACGATATCGCATGCGTCCCTACTATATATATATCCATTATATTATACTAATTCCACATATACAAAATTAATAACGCTTGTTAAACAAAATTGTTACAAAAATTAACAAAGATGACTAAAAAGCTCTACAACAAAGCTTTTCAGCCGCAGTGTATTATTACAAATTATTAAGAATTATCCAAAAATATCACCATCAAAATTAAGCCCTTTAGCGTTTTCTAATAAAGGGAAATCTTTTATATCATAAGTTTTAGCGAATTTAATCGCTTCAGAACGAGCTAGTTCAAGTATTTTAGAATCCGCAACAATATCAGCAATAATCATATCCGGTAATCCGCTTTGGCGAGTTCCCAAGAATTCCCCTGGCCCACGTATTTGAAGGTCTTTTTCTGCAATCACAAACCCATCGTTTGTTTGAGTCATGATTTCTAATCTTGCGCGAGTATCTTGAGATTTAGTATTAGATGATAATATGCAATAAGATTGTAAATCGCTTCTACCGACACGACCTCTTAATTGGTGAAGTTGTGAAAGTCCGAAGCGTTCAGCGTTTTCAATTACAATAACTGTTGCGTTAGGTACGTCAACTCCGACTTCAACGACAGTTGTAGATACAAGAATATCAAATTCTTTGTTTTTGAATTTTTCCATTACTTCATCTTTTTCAGAATTTTTTAATTTACCATGTAAAAGACCAATTTTAAATTCCGGAAAAACTTCATTTTCCCATATTTCTTTTTCTTGCGTTGCAGCTTTGGCTGAAAGAGTTTCACTCTCATCAATCAAAGGATAGACAATATAGGCTTGACGTCCTTCATTTACTTCTCGTCTTATTAAATCTGCAATCTGTTTTTTAGAGGTTGTAAGAGTTGTCTGTATAGGTTTTCGTCCTTTAGGAAGCTCATCTACAATGGTTAAATCTAAATCTCCATTTAAAGTAATCGCAAGCGTTCTCGGAATCGGGGTTGCTGTCATGGTTAAGATTTGTGGGTTTTGTGATTTTTTTCTTAAAGCCAATCTTTGTTTTACACCAAATCTATGTTGCTCATCGATTACCACAGCGCCAAGGTTTGCAAAGTCTATACTTTCTTGGATTAAAGCGTGTGTTCCAATTGCAATATCAACTTGTCCGTTACGAAGATTGGTTTCTGCAATTCTTCTTTGTTTTTTCCCAATACTTCCCAAAAACAACTCAATTCGTATTCCAAGCGGAGCAAGCCATTTAGACATATTATTAAAATGTTGTTGTGCAAGAATTTCTGTTGGCGCCATAATAGCTGACTGATACCCGTTTTCTATCGCTGCAAGCAACATTATTGTTGCAACAACGGTTTTACCGCTGCCAACATCTCCTTGAAGAAGTCTTTGCATGGGCTTTGTTGAATTTAAATCATTCAAAATCTCATTTACAGCTCTTTGTTGAGCTCCTGTAAGTTTAAATGGCAAAGAATTGATAAAATTCATTACAAGCCCGTTTTTTTTGACTTCCAGTGGAATTGAAGCTAAGTTTTTGTTGTTTTCTTCTCTTAAAATCGCAAGTTTTAATTGAATTAAGAAAAATTCTTCAAAAACAAGTGAAAATCTAGCCCTGTCAAGTTTTTCTTTATCATCAGGGAAGTGAATTTGTCTAAGAGCATCTTTTTTTTCTAATAGATTGTATTTTTTTATTATAAAATCTGGTAAAATTGTTTCAATCTCTGTTTCATAAGCCTCAAGTACATTAAAAATAGCTTTTCGTATTGTTTTAATACTTAAATTTTCACTAACTGTATAAATCGGTACGATTCTTGCCAAATTTAGGTTTGAAGGTGCTAGAGCTTCATCATCCATAAGTGAGTATGTAGGCTTATCAAGTGTTATCATTCCATCAAAAGAATTTAATTTAGCTGTCCCAGAAACCATAATTCCTGAGCCTTTTGGGAACTGTTTTTTCATTCTTTCAAGAACAAATTTTGATGCTTTTGATGCAAAAAAGTTTAAACTTATTCTACCAGTATTGTCTGCAATACGAACTTTTACAACTCCTAAATTGTTTTTAGTTGTAAAAGCTTCAACAGATTTTATTACTCCAAAAATCGTTGTATCCATGCCTTCTTTTAAGTCACGAATTCTTGTTCTAGTAGAATAATCAATATGTTTACGTGGGAAATAATATAATAAATCGCTTGCTGTGTAGATTCCAAGCTTATTTAACATATAAGCAATTTTAGGTCCAACTCCTTTGATGTATGTAACGTCAAGCTGTGAAATTGACTTTTGCGTGTTTGAATTAATCTCAACCTTAGGCGGGTTAATGTATTGAGCCTTAATTACAGATACTAATCTTTCTAGTGCTTTTTTTCGTGCAGGAACGGTTTCTATAGGATACCGTTCAAAATGTTCTAAAAGTACCTTCCATTTTGGGTTATCAGGATACTGCTTAATTTCACTCCGTAATACAGAACAAATGAATGAAGAAAAGCTTTTGCTTTTTCCATTTATGTTGATATACTTGTGTTTGACCTCGATTTCGACGGCCTTTTTAACCTGTTCAAGATTATCCATAGAGATATTATACTATATTTTTGTTAAACTGAGATTATATTGCATAAAATATTTTTGGGCTATCATTTATTGTGTATGGAAAATAAAAATAATAATTGTTATAGAATTACTGTTGCTGATATGGCGCCACATGTGCATAATTTTTTGCCATATGAAAATAAAGTTGAAAAAATCTATAATTGGATTAGAAACTGGATAAAATTTTCTCTTGAATGTGGCAAAATTCATCCAAACGACTTTTTGCCTTCTAAAGCTGATTTGGCTTGCCATATAGGAGTGAGCCAAGGGACTATGCAAAATGTTTTTGTTTTGCTTGAAAATGCGGGGTTAGTTGAATCAAAACAGCGTATTGGAACTTATATAAAAAATCCTAAGAATAAAAGCATTGAAAAATTGACGTCAAAAAATGATTTATCTACAGAAATTATTAAAAAGTTTATTTCAGATAATAATTATGAAATTGGAGAAGCATTGCTTTCAACTAGAAAACTTGCTCAAATGATAGGGATTTCTAATACTACAGTGAGGCTAGCTTATGCACAATTAGTTCAAGATGGGGTTTTAATTAAAGATAAAAATGTTTTTCGTGTAAATAAACTTGATTTTGAAGTAAAAAAAATTGAGCTTAAAACTCTTGTTGAAAAAGTTGCTGAGAATTTAAAAGTTTATATAGAAGAAAATTTAAACACAGGTGACAGGCTTCCGAGTAGTTCAGAATTAGCAAAAATGTTTAATACTAGCGTTAAGACAATACACGATGCTATTAAACATTTGTCTAAAGAGGGAATTTTGTTCGCGAAACGTGGTAAATACGGGACAATTGTAATTAATCAAAATAAAGATGTTGTTGAATCGTACCTGTATAATAAATTTGAACTAAAAATACGTCAGTATTTAGTTAATAATTGTAAAGTCGGCGATAAGCTACCTTCTATAAAAGAATTTGCTAAAATATTTAAAACGAGTGAAAAAACAATAAAAAAAGGCTTGGATAATTTGGTAGAAGATGGTTATTTAACGTTTTCAAGAGGGCGTTATGGGGGGACTTTTGTGCTAGATATACCTCAAAGTACCTCTGAAGCATATAAATGGATTGCAATAAATGCGGACTATATGCCGAATTAAAACCGCGTGAGCCTTTAATTACGTGCCATAATACTTGAAAATTAATATAAGTATGATATTATAAGACATGTAAAACAATTATAAGGAGACAAAGTCATAGCTAACGAAGATAGAAGCGCGAATAGAGGCGCAAGTAAGGACAAACCACTAATTAACGAAAGAATTAGAGCTAAGGAAGTAAGATTAATTGATGAGAATGGTGAAAACCATGGGATTGTTCCAACATCACAAGCTTTAAGAATGGCAGAGGAAGCGGATTTAGATCTTGTTGTAATCAGTCCAAATCAAGCTCCACCGGTAGCTAAGATTTTGAATTATGGTAAATATAAATACGAACTAGAAAAAAAGGCAAAAGAAGCTAAGAAAAAGCAACATGTTGTTGATGTTAAAGAAGTTAAGGTTCGTTATAAAATCGATACTCATGATTATGAAGTAAGATTAAAAAATATTAGGAAGTTTATTTCTCAAGGTAATAAAGTAAAGATTGTTGTTATGTTGAGAGGTCGTGAGATGCAGCATTCACATTTAGCTGTTGAATTAGCAGAAAGATTTTTAAACGATTTGGCAAACGATCCTATAAATGTGGAGAAAAAGCCTATGGTTGAAGGACGAAATGTTACTGCTTGGCTGGCTCCTTCTTCAAATTAAAAAAAGAACTTGATTAATATTTTTGAGCAAATATAATAAAAAAAGCACTGGGTGCTTTTGAAAATTTAAGAAGTTTGCCGCGTTAGCTCAGTTGGTAGAGCAAGGGACTGAAAATCCCTGTGTCCTTGGTTCGATTCCGAGACGCGGCAAATTTTTTTATTATTAATGGCAGTATTAAATATGAAAATAAAAGAGAATTGGTTTAATATTTCAGAAAAAATTCGTTTTTTGTTGGTAGGCGGTTTTAATGCTGGAGTTTCGTATTTAATTTTTTCTGCTGTATGTTTTTTTATAGGCGAACAGTACTATCAAGTTGCGCTTGCTACAGCGTGGGTATTGTCTTCGATCGTGTCATTTACGACTCATAGATGTTTTGTTTTTTCCGTAAAAGGGAATTTATTCAAACAATATTGTAAGTGTTGCATGACTTGGCTTTTTAGTTATTTAATCAATATGACTTTGTTAGAAATCTTTGTTCAAAAGTTTGAATTAAATGTATACATAGCGCAAATTATAGCGACATTTTCTTGTGCGGTGTTTACCTATATTTTGTTTAAACTATTTGCTTTTAGGAGAAATTTATGACATCTCAAGCACTATTTGATTTTGATAAGAACTATAAAAAATTTATTATTGGAACAGATGAGGCTGGTCGTGGACCTGGAGCAGGGGGGGTCTTTGCTGCAGCGGTATATTTTGATAAGATTACGGATGGTCTTATCAATGATTTGGCGATTTTAAATGATTCTAAAAAATTAACACCTAAAAAACGCGACTCAATTTTTGATGTCATAAAGAATAATACGATTAATGAAATAATTTGTATAGAAGTCGACGAAATAGAAAAAATAAATATCTTGAATGCATCACTTAAAGCTATGAATTTGGCTTGTACAAGTGTTATAGAAAAAATTGAAGAAGAAAATACGCTTACTCTTGTTGATGGGAACAAACTTATTCGAGAATATATTTACCCCCAAGAGTTTGTAATTAAAGGCGATTCTAAGTCGGCTTCGATTGCAGGTGCAAGTATTTTGGCTAAAGTTTCAAGGGATAGATACATGGAACAACTACATGAAGAATTTCCGATGTATAATTGGAAAAAGAATGCTGGGTATTTAACAGCTGAGCATTTGAATGCGATAGATAAATTTGGTACTTGTAAATATCATAGATTATCATTTTTAAGAAAACATTTTGAAAAACAAGGAGTCTAAGATGGACGAAAACAAAATTATTGTGACAGTTTCTGGTACAGATAAAGTTGGTATTGTTGCAGGAATCGCAGCGGCATTAACCAAGGCAAAAGTAAATATTGAAGATATTAAACAAACTTTAATGCAAGGCCATTTTGTTATGTTTATGCTTTGTGATACTTCTGAGTCTGATTTGAATTTTAAAGAAATAAAAAATGCGCTTATTGAAGAAGGTAATCGTTTAGAAGTAGAAATCTGGGTTCAGAAAAAAGGTATATTTGAAAAAATGCATACAATTAGCTAATTTGTAATTATGGATGAACAAGATTTGCAAAAACTAAAATCTGTGGCTAAATCATTACGCAGGCTTAATAATAGAATTAAGCTTGTTGCTTTGCTTGAAAAAGCTAAAAAAGAATATGAAATGAATAAGCTTGCAGAATGTGAAAAAACTTGTTTGGAAATATTAAAAACTGATTCACAGAATTCGATTGCACTAAGAGGGCTTGGTTGTGTAATGCAAACAAGGGGAGAGCTGGAGCAAGCATTAAATTATTATAATCAAGCTCTAGAGTTTTCAAAAAATAAAGAAGTCGAGTATACTCTTATCGGGACTCTTTATTATAATGAAGATAAATTAGATGATGCTATAAAATATTTTAATCTAGCAATTGAAATCAATGACAGTTATGATTTATCATATGAAGGTAGAAATCAATCTATGCTAGAAAATCATCTTCAAATTTTGGATTTGCAAGATAGTTTAATCAAAAGAAATATGTTTAAATAATTCAAAGTTGATTTATTAATTTAAAAGTTTTAAAAATATCTTAAATTGTACTAAATTTACAATTTAAGTATTTTTTTTGCTTTTTTAATATAAGGTTGGATAAACAAGGAGAAAACTATGACTATAAAAATATTACTTGTTGAAGATCAAAAACTTATGAGAATTGGTATAAAATCTTTATTTAATGATTATCCTGAAATGGAAATAATAGGAGAAGCTACTAACGGCAAAGAAGCTGTTGAAAAATCTAAGCTTATCAAACCTGATGTAGTGCTTATGGATTTAGGTTTGCCAGATATTACAGGAATTGATGCAACAAAGCAAATTTCAGAATATAACAATAACATTAAAATAATTGTTCTTACTTCTCATATTACAGAAGAAGAAGTTACAGCTTCGCTTCAGGCTGGAGCCAATGCCTATGTTATAAAAGATATTCCAACAGAAATTTTAATGAATGTTATAAAAATGATAAAACTTGGTGCTATGTGGCTTGATCCTCAGATTGTACCATTTATTAGAGATAAAAATTGTGGAGTTATTCCCTCAAGGCAACTATCACGCTCTGTCTTTAAAGAACGACATTCAAATCTCACCCAAAGGGAATATGAAGTTTTAAAATTAATTGTAGATGGACAATCTAATAGTGATATTGCTAAAACTTTAACAATTAGTGAACATACAGCTAAAGCCCATGTTTGTAATATTATTCAAAAACTTGTAGTTGATGATAGAACTCAAGCTGCGGTAAAAGCGTTAAAAGAAGGCTTAGTCTAATCATTTACTATTTCATAGCTATAATTAGGTAGATTGTCTTCAGGTTCTTCTTTAAGCTTGAAATTCATGATAAAGACTTGTCCTTTTTTGAATTCTAATTCTTTGCCTTTATTTGCGTATGATAGAGGTGTGTTTTCATAGGCTGAAACTACAGCTGATTTAGCTCTATTGCCTTTTTCATTTTTAACTGCACCTTCAACAAGTCCTACTGTAGGCGCAACAAAAGCGCCAACTATAATATTCCCAGCTGTTATAGCACCTTTTTTTGCAACATTTTTTGCTGTCATTTCTGTTTTTGAACTATATTTTCCTTGAAAATCTCTCTTTACATCTTGTGTAAATCCTTTTTGGGGATCGTAATAAGTTTGAGGTACAAAAGTAAATGATGCTGCTCTTTTTAATCTCTTGGGTGATGTAATGTTAATAATGTTACCTTCTATAATGGTTCCTTGGTGAATAATAATTCCGTTATCTGCGACAAATCCTTCAAGAACCTTAAGCTTCCAAGTCTTAGTAGGATTGGCGGTTGAAAAATTTGATAAAGCTTCGACTTTAATGTTTTTTGCTAATACTGGATTCATAATTAATAATGAAGATAATATTAATAAAACTTTTTTCATAAACTCTCCTTTTAGTAAATAATATAAATCGCTTATAAATTAAACGTCAAGAAAAAATTTATATGCTACGTTTATTTTTAAATTTTACTCTATTGGTTAAGTTATTAAATCAAGATTTCAGTTATAGTTTTATAATGAGGAAAATTGTTAAAAATACAATGTTAGAATATGTTACAAGAAACCTCGAGATTGAAACTGAAATCAATCATCATCGAATATTTGAATATAATCAAAAAAAAATTATTAAAGGTGAAATTATATATTTATGTGAACGAGAAATCCGTTTAGAAGATAATTTTGCTTTGCAATTTGCAATAAAAAACGCTAAAGATTTGAATGCTAATTTAAGAGTTATTACACCAAAAATTCATTATGAGCACTGGTTAAAATCAGATTTTATTAATAATCAAATTATGCAAGTAAAAAACAATTTTATAAATGCAGGACTTGATTTTGAAATTGTTGAGGATGTTTTGAGTTTTATAAAACAAAAAGAAATTGCGGTTTTGATTATTGATTTTAATCCGATTTTAGAAAGGAGTTGGCTTAATGAAGTTAATTGTAAAATTTATGAAATTGATGGACATAATATTATTCCAGCAAGATTTGTATCAAATAAACAAGAATATTCAGCTGGGATATTTCGTCCCAAAATTTATTATAATATTTCTGAATTTTTAACAGAATTTCCAGCTTTTGGCAAACAAAAAACTTCTGCGGATTTGGTTTTAGAGGATTTTATAAAAAACAAATTAATTAAATATAATGAGTTTAGAAATAATCCGACATTGGATTATACTTCGAATTTGTCAAAATATTTAAACTTAGGATTTATATCATCACAGCGAGTTGCAATTGAAGTTGTAAAGTCAAATGCTAGCAGGGAAAACAAAGAAGCTTTCTTAGAAGAATTGGTTGTCAGAAAAGAGTTAGCGGATAATTTTTGTTTATACGCAAAAGGTTTTAAAACTATTGATTCTATTCCAAATTGGGCGAAGCAGACTTTAGAAAATCATCGTTTTGATTTGAGAACATATTTGTATTCATTAGACGAACTGGAAAATTGTTTGACTCATGATAGTTTGTGGAATGCGTCACAAAAACAACTTGTTAATGAGGGTAAGATTCACGGATATTTAAGGATGTATTGGGCTAAAAAAATTTTAGAATGGACAATTTCTACAGAACAGGCGTTAAACTATGCTATATATTTGAATGATAAGTATGCTTTTGATGCACCATCTGCCAATGGTTATGTTGGTATATTATGGGCAATTGCAGGTTTACATGATAGAGCTTTTAGAGATTGGGAGGTTACTGGTAAAATAAGAAGATTTAGCTATGGTTCAATAAAGAGGAATTTTGATATAAAAAAATACATTGACAAATATAATACGAAATTTGTGTAAACAAGTTTATAATTTAAAAGGTTTATTTCAGTATTTTAAAATTTAAACAACAAATACAATTGTTAATTTAATTCATTAAACTTTACAATTAGGTGATGATTTTTTTTGTTTAGTGTAAAATACTAATGTATTATGGGATAAAATTTGTCCCAAAAGGAGTAAAGGACGGCATTTGCCGAATAGATATTATGACAATACAAGAATGGTTTGATAAACGAAAAGAAGCACAAATTGAAAGACGTGCTAAAGAAATGAGGGGAATTGAAGACGCAACTCCAGGACTTTGGGTAAAATGCGTTCATTGTGATTCTCAAATATTAAAAACGGAATTAGAAGATAATTTGATGGTATGTCCACATTGTGATTACCATTTTAGAATAAATGCAAGAACTCGTATTTCACAATTGTTTGATGAAGATTCTTTTGAAGAATTATTTAAAGGGGTTAAACCTACTGATCCATTAAATTTTGTGGATACTGAATCTTATGCAGATAGACTTAAGAAAGCCCATGAAAAAACAGGCCTTGATGAGGCTGTTATTACTGGTTTAGCTAAAATTAAAGGTCATAAAATTGCAGTTGCTGTTATGGATTTTGATTATATGGGTGGCTCAATGGGTTCAGTTGTTGGGGAAAAGGTTACAAGAATTATGGAAAAGGCTCTTGCATTAAAGCTTCCAACCCTTGTAATTACTTCATCAGGTGGCGCAAGAATGCAAGAAAGTGCATTAAGTTTGATGCAAATGGCAAAAACTTCTTGTGCAGTAGGTAAGCTTGATGAGGCCGGGCTTTTGTATATAAACTTATTAACAGAGCCAACTTTTGGTGGGATTACAGCAAGTTTTGGAACCCTAGGTGATATTATTATTGCTGAACAAGGTGCGAGAATCGGTTTTGCTGGAAGAAGGGTTATTGAACAAACAATTAGGCAAAAACTTCCAGAAGATTTTCAAACTGCTGAATATTTACTTAAATTTGGTCAAGTAGATATTGTTTCTAAGCGTAAAAATTTAAGAAAAACACTAGCAAATATATTAGATATGCATGGGGTATAAGATGGCAATTGTTTTAGATTTTGAAAAACCTATAATTGATATACAGAATAAAATAGATGAATTAAAAGTTATGAGTGAAAAATCTGGATTGGATATGAATTCACAGATTGAAATTTTCGAAAAACAAGCAGAAGATTATAAAAAGGAGTTGTATTCAAAATTGAAACCTTCACAAAAATTACAAATAGCAAGGCACGCAGAAAGACCAAAATTTCTTGATTATGTCGAATTAATGTGCGAAGACTTTATCGAACTTCATGGCGATAGAGAAGGCATGGATGACAGAGCAATTATCGGAGGTTTAGCCAAGATTAATGGTAAACCAGTTATGATAATAGGTATTCAAAAAGGTAAAAATACAAAAGAAAATCTAGAATATAACTTTGGTATGCCACAACCTCAAGGCTATAGAAAAGCTTTAAGATTAATGCAACATGCTAACAAATTTAATATACCTGTTGTAACTCTGATTGATACTCCTGGCGCTTATCCTGGAATTAGGGCAGAGGAAACTGGTCAAGGTGCTGCAATTGCTGTTAATTTAAGAGAAATGTACAAACTTTCAGTGCCGATTATCGCTATTATTACTGGCGAAGGATGTAGTGGTGGTGCATTAGGACTTGCTGTTGCTGATAGAGTTATGATGCTTGAGCATGCTTATTACACAGTTATATCACCAGAAGGTTGTGCTTCAATTCTTTGGAGAGATGCGTCTAGATTTGCAGATGCGGCGGAAGCGCTTAAAATAACATCTAAAGACTTATTAGAATTTAATATTATAGATGAAGAAATTAAAGAGCCTTTAGGTGGAGCTCATACAAATCATGCAGAAACTGCTGAAAATATTAAATCTGCGATTGTAAATGCGCTTAATGAGCTATCTAAGCTTTCAGTTGATAAATTGAGAGACGAGAGATATGCTAAATTTCGTGCAATGGGTAGATTTATTGAAGCATAGTAGATAATATTTTAAAAATAATAATTAGGAAGTGCTATGTAGTATTTCCTAATTTTATCTTTATTTATATACCTATATGTATAAGGTAAAAAAGGAGAATGTTTTAATATCGAGTATATTTTATACTCTGTTTATGAAAGAAATTAATTCGGTTAATAAATTGCTACTTGCATTAACAGGGAGTTCGACTCTTCATTATGACAAATGGTCAGAAGAACATTCGTATCATGGCATTAATGAAGCTTTTAAGAAAAAATGGATTTCAAATATTCTTCCAGCCGAACTCCTTGGACGTTCGATCAAAAGAGCAGTTGATTCAATAGTTACTCTAAGTGAAGCAGAAATTTTTTATCGTGAATTTCCTTGTTGTATGCATACACCAAATTATGGTGACAATTGGGGAAGATTTGCAAATTATATTGAAATAAATAATCGTGCCATAGCGGAAATGCATGGAGATAAGTGTAGAAATGGCCTTATGAGCGCTATAAAACTTTTACCTGCAATTCCGCCTTCTGCAAAGAGCTGGGCAAATTGTATTATCTTATCTCAAATTTTTCCAGTGATATATGGTGACGGTTATAACAAAGCTCCTTGGGAAGAAAATTCTGTCTATGGCTTAAAATTAGGTGTCGGATATAGTGAAAATGTAGTCAATAATGAAATAGACATTTCTCCAGAAGAGCAATTTAAAGCTTTTAATGATTTAGCTCATTTCAGGGGCTTAAAGACTGGTTTTAGAATGATGATTTCAGAAGATCAAATAAAAATTTCACATCCTTATAAAGAAGATGAAAATTTTCGTTGGTGGAATAAAGAGCACGAAGAAATCTTTATTAATGAATGTGTTAAGCTTATTAATTTAGGTTTTGAGGCTATATTTTTTGATTCCGCTAAGCATATTGGTGGCTATGATTGTTTGAATTATACTGGTGTTGGGGCTTTGCCACAGTATCATCAAATGCAATATATTTTGAATGAGATACGATCTCGTACAGGGAAAACAGATTTGAGTTTTGTTGGCGAAAAAAGTTCTGAAGATTTTGAACGCTATCGTCTGATGGGGCTTAATGCTGGGACAGCTTTTGTGCATGTAGATGATTTTGAAACTGTTAAATATTGGTCAGAAAGGCTTAAATATAATCGAATTTACGCACCAGGTGTCGAAGTTTCGAATGATAATGATTTAGGAGGGAGAAGCTACGAGGAAAGGTTGCATCGTATCAAAAATTGTTTTTTTGCTTTTACTTATGCATCTGATAAGCTCCCGAGTTTTATGCAAATGGAAGACTTGTTTCCGCTTAGGTATGATACAAATACTCATCATTTAATGATGACAAATCCTTCCTATTCTATAGATGGGACACCAGAAAGCCACTGGGTAAATTTATTTACTAAAGACGATGGAAGATTCTATAATCATCAAGTCGGAGAAATTTTTGCATATGCTTTAAGTTTGTAGGTTGATTATTCGTTGCTAGCTTCTTCTTCTTCTTTTAATTTTTCAGCTTCTTCTAAAAGTTTTTCTTGGTATATTGTAGCATTTCTAAAATCATTTTTTCTATCAGAAAGATTATGAGGATTGCTTAAATAAGTTATGGTTAAAGCATCTCCGCCAAAAACTTTTCCAGTATTTGCAACCATAAATATGAATTCATTAGGATTTTCACATCCAGCACCAAAGGGACAAGGGTTTCCTCCGGTTTCGTTAATATTTACTGTTATATTTTTATCTTCATCTAAACTCCAAACTAAGCCATCAGGAGTTGTAAATCTGCCGTTAGAAGAACCTGCCTCAATTCCAGTAACGTCTGAAGCTTTTAAATAATATGCTAAAAGTGCAATGTACTTGCTTTCAGGACTAACTACAGCATCGTTTAAATTTTGAGGAATGTCATTAATATTAGCCGGAGGCCAATTATTAGGGGGGGCTGTACACTCGAGACCATTACAGCCTACAGGTTCATCTTGCATATATAACCCGGGGTCTGCTAGTAGTTCAGCATTTATGTTTGTTAGCAATTTATGTATTTTTAAAACTTCAACTTTTTTTCTATCAGGTATTACGTTGTTAATTAAAGGAACGCTTATAGCAGCTATTAATCCAATAACAGCTACTGCGACAATCATTTCTGATAAAGTAAAAGCAGTTTTTTTCATTGCGAAACCCTCTTTATTATTAATTATATTATTTTCTTTTCATATACGCAAGCCAGAAAGTGCCAACAACGAAAAGTAAAGCTCCAATAATATTTCCTAAAGTAACAGGAATTAGGTTATCTATTAAAAACGCTTTTAAATTTAAAGTCGCAAGTTGTTCTGCTGTAAAACCAGATGCTATAACTACAGCTTCAGAAGTTTTAACTAATAATCCATTTGTAATCATATACATATTTGCGACACAGTGCTCGTATCCGCACATTGCAAATGCTGTAATTGGGAATAATATTGCCCAAATTTTGCCTGAAACATCTTTTGCTGCGGCAGCCATCCAGACAGCCATACATACTAGCCAGTTACATAATATACCGCTAGCAAGAGCTTGCGTGAATGTCAGATTAACTTTGCTGTATGCAACTTTTAGGCCTAAAACCCCAAGGACTTCACTTGTTCCGTGGTATGCATTAGCATAATGGATTAAAGTGGCTACGATGATTGCTCCGATAAAATTTCCTATATATACCCAAAACCAATTTCTAAAAAGTTTATCAATGGAGATTTTCTTTTCTAATACCGAAATACCTATTAAAACATTGCCTGTAAATAATTCTGCACCTGTAAATACTATCATCATGAGTCCTGCTGAGAAGATAATTCCACCGAGCATTTTAGCTAATCCAAAAGCGACAGTATCAGTTCCAGCCATAGCTGTTAAAGAAGCTTGTGCGCCAAATGAGATGAAGGCACCAGCTGCCATTGCCAAAATCAATGTTTTTATTTTACCGTAAGATACTTTCGCAGGCATGGTTTTTCTTGCAAAATTTTCTGCGATGTGTTTTGGTTTTGTACACATTTCAATATCAATATTTTCGTTTGACATAAATAAATCCTCTTATAATCTTTTAATATATTTTAACAGAAAAAAGAATTATAAATAACTTTATGGTATAATTTCAAGGGAAAGATTTATTATAATGGAGATTAGAGTGTGGCGTTAGAGGATTTAATGAAAATTCTTTTTAAAAAAGAAAAAAGTACCCCTAGTCATATAACGTTTAGAATTTTAGGCATAAGGTTTAGTTGCCTAAGGCCTTCTATAAAAAGAGAGCGTAATAAAATTGCAAATTATTATCAATCTTTTCAGGACGTTTCTCTTATTCCTCCTGCGGATGGAAATTTAAGATTGATTCAAATGGCCAATATAGCTCTTTTAGAGGAGTTTCATTCAATTTGTATTCAGAACAATTTGCAATATTGGATAGATTTTGGGACTTTGTTGGGTGCTGTTCGTCATAAAGGTTTTATTCCTTGGGATGATGATATTGATTTAGGTATGTTACGTGATGATTATGAAAAGCTTATTGATTTATTTAAGAACGGCTTCCCTAATAACCCTGAATTAAGTTTAGAGTTTGAAAATAATGGTAAAACTAAGTGCTTTGTAAAGATTGTTCATAAAAAATCTGAAAATTTGTTTTTGGATATTTTTCCATATGATTTTTATCATTCAAAGCTTTCTATAGAAGAAAAACAAGAATTGTCTCAGAAAATTGTTGAGGAAAGAAAACAAAAAGTATTTAAAGTTAATTCATCGAATGATTTCTTGAGGGAGTCTTTTAAAAAGATAACTAGAGAAAATATATTAGGCAATATTTTGCCAGATAAGGCTAAGAAACCAGCTTTATTTATGGGAATTGATTTTCCTCATAATTGGAAGAATAAGGTTTATGATTTTGAAAATATCTTTCCACTTAAGGAAGTGTCTTTTGAACATGCAGTTTTTTTAGCACCAAATGAACCAGAAAAAGTTTTGGAAAGTATTTATGGTGAATATATGACGATACCTAAGAATTCTTATCCAAGACATTCAAACTATTCTGAGATTGATGAAGATGAAAAGATATTTTTAGAAGGGTTTATTAAATGAGCGAAGAAAAAAAATCAAGAAAATTATTTAAACACATGGTAGCTCCATTTTTTATGGGGTTAAAAACGATTGTTTATAATAGTAAAAAGGGTTTAATAAATTTACTTCCGCTTAAAAAACCTGTTATAAAAGAAAATACTTTTATTGTTTGGGAACCTTGTTCAAAATCTCATTCAGAAGTAGTTCCAGGGTTCGTTAAATATTTTCATGATTTAGGCTATCATGTTTCTGTGTTAGTAGATAAAGATAGATTAAAAGAGGGGTTGTTCTGCAGATATAATTTAGACAATGTCTCTTATAATAAAATGTCTGCGGATGAAATTAAAAGATATTTTTCAGAATCTGACTTAAGTGATATTAAAGGGGTCTTAGTTACGACTATGGGGAAAATTTGTGATTGTGAAAATCCTCAAAGTGCTTATAATTATTTTCATCCAGATACAGATTTTTCGAAATTACATTTTGTAGAACATGAGGCTAGTTTTGCTATTAATAAAGGCACTTGGGATGAGAGATTAGTTACTTTAAGAGAACTAAATTATCAAGATGCAAAGTCTGTAGTTATAAATCCTCATTACTTTGGTGATGTAAAAGTTAACCCAAAGAATAGTGTTACTAATTTTATCACAGTTGGAACTCTTAAACCTCGCAAGAAAGATTGTGGAATGATTATTGATGCTGTATTAGATTTGCACAATAAAGGGATTCAAAACTTTAAAATTACAGTTGTTGGGAAAGGATCTCTAAAACATCTACCAAAAGAAATAAGAAAATATTTTGATATAAAAGGGCGTTTACCTTTTAATAAAATGTATGATGAAATCGAAAAAGCAGATTTTATGCTAACAGCTTATGATGATAAGAATTTTGAGCATCAAAGATATATTACAACCGGTACCAGCGGTAACTTTCAGTTGATTTATGGTTTTTTAAAACCTTGTATTTTAATTGAAAGCTTTGCGCCGATTAATAGATTTAATGCTGACAATTCGATTTTATATAAAGAACCAAAGGATTATGCAGAAGCATTGGAAAAGGCTATCAATATGGATTCAGAAAAATATCTTGAAATGCAAAATGTATTAAAAGTTACGGTTTCTAGTATTTATAATGATTCTCTAAACAATTTGAAAGGAGCTTTAAATGGTTAACATACCGGTTGTTTTTTGTTTTGATTCAAGAATTGTACTTGGAGCATCTGTTGCAATAAAAAGTCTTTTAAATTCTGCAAAAGACGATACAGTGTATGATGTAAGAATTTTTCATTCAGATTTGGATATTGAAAATCAAAAAAATATTACCGCTATTGCTGAAGGAACAAGGCATACAATAGCTTTTCATTATATTAACCCTAATATTTTTAAAGGAGCCCCGCATAATAATAAGTCTTGGACAGAGTTAGTTTACTATAGGCTTATTGCTCCAAATATTATTAAAGAATATGATAAAATTATTTATTCTGATGTGGATGTTTTGTTTAAGGGAGATTTGCAAGAGGCTTATAATATTGATTTAACTGGTTATGAAATTGCGGCTGTACCTGTTGAATTAAACCGTGAAGGTGAGATGATTTGTCATAAATATTTCCCTGAAAATACAAAAGAACAAATCTATATTTCAAGCTTTATTATAATGAATGTAAAAGAAATGGAAAAACAAAAAACAGTTGACAAAGTATTTGAAGTTATAAAAACTGTGAATAATAGATTGAAGTTTTTTGATTTAGATACTATGAATATCGCCTGTGAGAAAATATTACCTATCTCTTTTACCTATGGTGTATTCCAAAGTATTATGTATAATGAAGATGTAACAAAAGCTGGTGAATATAGATTTTTAAAAGGTATTTATTCAAAAGAATATTTAGAAGAAGTTCGTAAAAACCCAGTAATGATTCATTATGCAGGGAAACCTGGGAAACCTTGGAGGATGAAAAATCCTTATCCTGATTATAAAGAATATATAGATAATTTACCAAAAGCTTTGAGGCAATTTACATTGAGAGATATTAGAAAGAAATTATTTAGTAAAGTATAAGATGAATACATTAAAATTACAAAATTCAATATTTAAAATTTTTATAGAACTTTTTATTTGGAATAAAAAGTGTCGTTCCAAGTTGAAGGCTAATTGGACAAAATGGCATTTAAAAAAACATGTTAATTTTGCTATTGAAAACACTTCGAGGCCAAGTTTTGACGAGGCACAAAAGCCTATTATATGGCAATATTGGCATCAAGGAGCAGATAAAGCCCCATTGCTTATACAAAAATGTTTAGAGACAGTTAGAGCCTTCCACCCAGAATGTGATATAAGAGTGCTCTCTTTTGACAATGTTCAAGAGTATGTAAAAATACCTCAAAAATATTATGATTTGTTGGAGCAAAAGAAAATACCGATTGCTATTTTTAGTGATATTTTGAGACTGTATTTGTTAACAACCTATGGTGGAACCTGGGTTGATGCAACAATCTATTTGACAGATAGGATTCCGCAAAGTATTTTTGATTCAGAGTTTTTTGTGCTACAAAAAGACCCTAAGAAGGATAGCTTTGGGGATAAAATGTCTTGCTATTTTATTCACGCGAATAGAGATTCTATTTGGCCGCATTTAATAAGAAATGCCATAGAGCATTATTGGCAAGAAAATGATTATTTAATTCATTATTTTATGTTTGAGCATATTGTATCAATGCTCTCAGATGCAACTCTAGAGCTTGCTGATAGCTGGAATAAAATGGAATATAGAACAACAGAAGAATTGAGCCATTTAAGAAGAAATCTTTATAAAGATTTTTCAGAAAAAGAATTCCAAAATTTTAAAGAGAAGTCTTTTATACATAAATTATCATATAAAGTGTTGCAAGACTGTTCTTCTGGTAAATCTTTTTATGACAAAATAGTTACTGATTAAAGTTTAATTATTTCATCAATTAACATATTTGTTGCATTTCCTTTGTCAAAGGAACAATTTTCTGCGCGGAAGCTCGAATACCTATCTCCGTATTTTTCATCATAATTGTTGATATTTTTGACAGCTTCTATTAAATCTTTTGTGTTTTCTGGTATTTCTCCCGGTACAAAATTCTTATAATCTTGATAAATTCCGAACTCGTTTTGATATTCTTTTAAATCATAAGCATAAAATATTTGTGGTTTGCCTGTTATTGCAAAATCAAAAATTGCTGAAGAATAATCACTTATTAATACGTCTGCTACAATGTATAATTTTGCCATGTCAGGATATGAAGCGACATCAATAGCAAAATCATTTTGAGTTAAGTCGATTTTACGGTTATCTTTATCAACCCAATCGTGTTTTCCTACGTGTGAACGTAAAAGCAAACACCATTCCTTAGAAAGCTGTTCTTGTAGTTCATTTAAATCAAAGGGCATTGGCATTTTATAATCATATCTACGCCATGTCGGACAATAAAATAAAACTTTTTTGCCTTCAGGAATATTCAGTTCTTTTCTTAAATTCGTTTTTATTTTATCAATATCTGGTGAAAATAAAATATCATTTCTTGGTAAACCCGAGTTAATAAAATGCTTGTCTGTTAAAGCCAAAGCTTCCTTCATATATGTAGTATTATTTTCACTTTGTGTACAGAAAAAATCTGAATTTAAAAATTGATTAGCATATTTTTTAAATTTTTTGTTATTTTTGTCTTTAGATAAAAATAGTTTTTTGATAGGAGAACCATGCCAAGTTGAAATTAAAATTTGCCCATTTCTCTTTTTCCCTTTGTTAGGGAAACTCATATTTGTAAAAATATATTTAGCTCTTGACGTTATGTATTTAAAACGCAAAGAATCTTTAACTAGAACTTCATCTGCCATGTCGATATATTTGGGTTGATTTTTTTTCTTGGCACAAAAGAAAAGCTTATGATTTGGGAATCTTTTTTTCCATTCTTCGGCAATAGGACGTATGCTATCACCGTTGCCATTTTTTGAAAAAATGTCGTAAAATACTACCCAATCTTCTTTTATATCGAAATATTTGTTAAACATATTATAATTCCTAATTCCAATCAAACTAATCTTAACAAATATTAAATTTCAATTCAAGCAGTATTTATTTTAGAAAATCGACTTTTCCTGTGTCTAGATGGTAATATGCTGGTACAATTTTTACATTGTGTTTTTTCATATATTGGACAAGTTCATGATCTTGTTCCATAAGCTCATTAATATCTTGCATTACGTGAGCTTTTACAACATTATCAGAGTTTATTTCTATTCCATTTGTTATACAGTGTTCAACTGCAGGTTTAATGGAGTCTTCTAGAGATTGTATATATTTTGTTTCAGATATTCCAGAAAGGGTTGCATTAATTGCGCCACAGTCTTGATGTCCCATTATGACAATAAGTTTTACTCCGCAATGCATAACGGCATACTCAATACTTCCAATTACATGGTCATCTAAAACATTTCCAGCGTTACGAATTTCAAAAATGTCACCAAGTCCTTGATCAAAAATTAATTCTGGAGGGACCCTTGAATCTGAACAAGAAAGGATTATTACAAAAGGATGTTGACCTTTTAACATTTCTTTTCTACGTTTACTACTTTCATCTGGGTGTTTTTGATGTAGTTGTGTAAATCTTTTGTTACCTTGTTTTAATTTTTTTAGTGCATCTTCTGCAGATAAATTTTCTGTATTATCTGCATAGGAAGGCGCTACATTAAGTGTAATTATCGCTAATAATGCAATTGAATATAAAAATTTTCTCATCTTCTATACCTTCATAAAAACTTATTACAGATATAGCTTAACTCTTTAAAAAAAGATTGCAATAATTACTTTTCTATTCCGTAGAAGTGAGGATAGCCTTCTTTAAAAGCTTTAACAATAGCTTTTGCAAAACGTTTTGGAGTATCCCAGTATGCTAGATGCGCAGTAATAAATGTTCTTGGTACATAATTATTAGATTTATTATAGATAAAACCTGTGTGTTTTCTACGATTAATTCCGTTAGGAATCATTTGTTCAAGCTTATTGTATGTAAAATTTTCAGCATTAGAAAAACCAAAAGGGTCATTACTATAATTTACAGTTAAATAAAATACGTCGTTTTCAATTATAGATTTAGCCATAAGTGTAGAGATATAATTTATGCTAGTTTTCTCATCTAATAAATCTGAATAAAACAGCCTTGCAGGTGATGCGAAACCAATAATTCCTTTAACGGTTCCACCTTGAAAACAAGCAGTTTGCGTATATTGATCTAGATTTTTATAATTTTTTTTAAATAAATCTAAATCTTTATTTGGATAAAATTTACCAGTTTCTATATTGTATTTAATTATATCAGCATCAATTAGGGCATCAAAACAAGTAGGCTGAATTTGAGTTTCTGCAATAAAATTTTCAATTTCAGATGAATATTTTCCAAGTGATATTTCTGATGGAATTATTGAATTAGATTTATTCATATAGTATTGATAAGTTACAAAAGAACCTGCACTATAACCTAATAAAACGACTTTGTTACCTTTTTTAACTTCATTATTAACAACAGAATGTAAATCCTCCAATACTTTAGACATATTTTGAGGTTTTTGTACCCATACAGCATCATGCAAGCAATGTGCAAAAATAGAGCGAGCTTGGTGTGCAATTTTAGGTGAATATTTACTTGCAGATTTCAAATCTCTATCAAGGGTCTCTACAACTTTTAAGCTTCTATCACCCCAATAAAAAGTTATCGGCTCTGGGTTTATTTTAAATCTACCATTTTGAAGAAAAATTTTATTTATTAATTCGTCTTGCTCAAATTTTTGTTTGATTTGTGGATGTAGTTTTTTGACATCTTCAATAAATGCAGTTTTAAATTTTAAACGATTATTATATGCTAAATTGTTTGAACCGTTTATATAAATAAAAGAAATTCCAACAGTTTCTTCTAGCGCATTTGCCATATTTATACTTGTAAAACTTAGTAATATAACTAATAAAAACCACACTTTCTTCATATGCTATCCCTCTAATCATTAATATAGGAATTATAACAATAATTTATTAATTTGCAAAATAAAAAGCTTTCGTTGATACGAAAGCTTAACATTAATTATTGTTAAAGGGTAATTAGTATATTTCAAGTCCTTTATAATTTGTTTGCGCACGTCCCGTAGAACTTTCAAAGAATAATTCTAAAGCTCTTTCTATTTTTTCCCTTAGTTCCCTAACCTCTTTTTTTAAAGCTTGGAATCTTTCTTCTTCTCTTTTCTTGAGTGCTAGTTTAAATTTTTCAAAGTTGTTCATTTTATGACTCCCTTAATAACTTTCTACCGACAATTTAGTTAACGGCAATTTTTCGAAAAACTTTAGAGTTCTTGAATAAATCTTTACATTTTGTTACATTCTTGTTTAAGGTGAGTTCAAGAGTTAAAGAATAAGCTTTTAAATAATTCTAATAGCGAAATATTAATAATTAATGATATAATTGATAAAAATGGAGATATAACAATGAATACAGGAGCTTTATTTAAGATAGGTTATGGTCTATATGTTTTGACAGTGAATGAGCAAGGAAAAGACAATGGTTGTATTGTTAATACTGTTATGCAAGTTACATCTAATCCTTGTCAGTTAGCTGTATGTGTCAATAAAAATAATTATACTTGTAAAATGATTCAAAATACAAAGAAGTTTAATATTTCAGTTTTAGCTGAAGGAGTTAGCTTTGACGTGTTCAAAAACTTTGGTTATCAAAGTGGAAGGAATATTGATAAATTCACTAATTTTCCAGATGTAAAACGCACTCCAAACGGAGTTTTGTATATAACCAATAATACAAATGCATTCATGTCAGCTTATGTACAGCAAGAAATTGATTTGGGTACGCATATTATGTTTATTGCACAACTTGTAGAAGCTGAGATTTTGTCAGAAAAATCGACGGTGACTTATGATTATTATCAAAAGAATATTAAACCGAAACCAGAACTGACTAATAAAAAAGGATGGCGCTGTAAGATTTGCGGATTTATTTATGAGAATGAAATTTTACCAGAAGATTATATTTGTCCTATCTGTAAACACGGCGCAGTAGATTTTGAGAAGATTTAAGGCTTGAAAAAGATATAAATATAATTTATACTGTTAGAATGCACATTGATTGTTAAATATGGGGATGTACTGGTTTTGACGCTGTGATCGGTAAATCCGGGTTGCGAGTCCGAGCGCTGTTCTCGGTTATCAACGAGCATTTAAAAAGAAACGACAAATCTAATGTTGTTTATGCTAACTTCGGTCGCGAAAGCAGACTAGCTGCCTAATTGCAGCTATTAGCCCTCTAGTCCGACCAGCTTGCCGTTTGACTAGATGAAATTATGCAAGACGCAGTGCGCAGATGGTAGTATGCGCATCAAGATAACTACCGACGGTTAGACTTCCGTAAAAAGTCTTTGATTTAGATTAGGTTAGGTTACTTTCCGTGCTGAGTCGAGATAATAAGTAACTACACTCGTAGATATCAGTTTTTATCCACAATGGACAGGGGTTCGACTCCCCTCATCTCCACCATTTACTTATTTTAGAAAAGTATTTATTAATATTAGGATCTTGAGTAGAATTAATCTTGCAAATTCTGTTAAAAACGGACATATTTGCGATACTAAAACTTTGGTTGTCGTTAATAAAATACAAAATTTTATTCAAAGAATTAGCAAAATATATTATTGAGCTAAAGGCGATGAAAGGAATGTATTAATTCCCACCTTTAATTTGTGCTTTTAAAAGTTCATCTAAAAAATCGAAGCCTTCTTTGACTTTTTTCTGTATTTCTTCACAAATGCCGCAAATTCTTTCAGGATTAAAGCCTTTTTTATTCTGAAAAGTTTTTCTTTCTAGAGTTTCACCTTTTTGCATAATTCGATATTCAAGGTTTGTTAATTTTTCATTTGCACCTGTTTCAATAATATCTGTTACAACAGTCGTGCCATTTTTACCTGGAACGCGGAAAGTAGTTAATTTTTTTAAAGATTTAGAATTAACTCTGCCTTGAAAGTTTAAGTTCATTGCTGGATTGATATTCATATTTTCTACCTTTCTATTCATCATGAAAACACGTAAAAAATAAATTTGCTATATAATATTATAAGAAATGAAAAAATTTTTATTTTTAATAATATTATTAATATTTTTTATTCAACCTTGTTTTGCAATTAAAATCGGGCTTGAAACAAATGTTAAAAAAACTTATATTGGAGCATCGACTGATGCAGAAATAATTGATTGTAAAACAAATAAGCTTATTTTTGTTATGGACGGAATGAAAGGTTATGAATTTAAGCCATATAAAGGTGCGATAGCAATTAAAGTCGATGGTGAATTCAAAAAAATAAACAGTAATAAAATTGTAATTAAACCAACAGAAGAAGGTTATATTAGCGTTAAGAGAAAATGGTATAGAGGTCATTTCCAGCTATTAAATAATGGTGATGGATTGACCGTAATAAACGATATTCCTATAGAGTTGTACTTGCAAGGGGTTGTTCCATCTGAAATGCCATCAAGTTGGGAGCACGATGCTCATAAGGCACAAGCTATTGCTGCAAGAAGTTATGCGATTGCAAATTTAGGTAAACGTGCAAAGCTTGGGTATGACTTGAAAGATACGCCAGAGGATCAAGCTTATGGCGGGGCAACAGCAGAAACTCCTCAGACGAATGATGCTGTAATGGAAACAAAAGGGCTTGTTTTAATTCATGATGGGAAAATTATTCCAGCCTATTATTCAGCTTCTGCAGGTGGACATACAAAAGATGCCTCTCAAGTATGGTCAAAAGACTTAGCGTATATAAAAGCTGTTCCGTCTTTTGATGATGGTATTAAAAAGAATGGTCATGGTGTTGGTATGAGCCAGTATGGAGCTAATAATTTAGCTAAAAAGGGATATAATGCCTATCAAATATTGAAATATTTTTATGCAAATACTAAATTCGCCAAAATAAATTCGGAGTATTATAAGTAGATTTATTTAGATTTCTGGAAATTTAAAGTTTGGAATTTTATAATTTGCGGTATCTAAATTAATTAATTCTTCAATTTCATTGTCGAAATTGTTTTGATTTAGTCCAATTAATGGAAAGCCTATGTGTTTAGCTAAATTAAGAACTTTTATGTCATAATTAATTCCCAAGACTTTTACGCCAGCTTTAGCGGCTACTAAATTTGCATGAAATCTCATACCGATTAAATATTCGAGATTTGAGAGCTCTTGAATGGCTTTTTCAACAGTCAAGTTTTTGTATATTTCAGATTGTATATTATTTTCTTTAAGTAATTTAGAAAACTTTTCGATGACGGATAAATCTAGAGAATCTTGCAAGGAATATAATTTAATTTTTTTGTTTGGAAAATTTTCAGCAACAGCTATAACCAAACTTTTTAAAAAATCTTCGGATAGAGTATGGAAAGATCTTAATTGGATTCCAATACCATCTTTTGTTGTTGCAGGAATTTCAATTCCAAAAACTGGATCAGATACAATCTCTGAATTGATATTCATTTTTTGTAAAATTTCTTGAGATTTTGAATCTCTAACATAAATTTTATCGCAATATTGAAGCACAAATTTTGTAAAAAATTTACCTAATTTTGTCCTAAAAGGCGTAAAACCTTGTGCGAAAATTATAACTTTTTTATTAAATACTAAAGCAGTTACAATTACTGCAAGGTAATAAATCAAGCTTTTCAAACTTGTGATGTCTTGTAACAAACTTCCTCCGCCTGAAATCAAAACATCGGATTCAATAATGGGTTTCAAAAATTTTAAAAAATGAGCAGAATAAACTTCATATTGTCTTGCTGTTTTATGTGGGTTTGAAGATAGTAATGTGATTTTTTCAACCCCTTTGGCTTTTAAATGTGAAGTTAAAACTCTAGCGATAGCTTCATCGCCAAAATTTTCGAATCCTATATATCCTGATATGACATATTTTGTCATTAAATTTTCTCCAAGACAGCTTCTTTATATGGGATAGCCTGAATAGCTCCGTAATTTTGAGTTTGTAATCCTGACACAATTGATGCGAACTTTGCGGCATCAGCTGGTGAATAACCATTTAGTAATGCATATAAAAATCCACCATTAAATACATCTCCAGATGCTGTTGTGTCAATAGCTTTCTGTGTATTATAAAACTTTGTAAAATTAATATCGCCATTGTATCCTGTATAATAACCATTATCAATGTGGGATTTTATAACAACAGTTTTAACTCCTTTATCCCACATATAGTTCATGATTTTATCAATAGATTCTACTTCGTAAAGTCTTAGGGCATCGTTTTTAAGGCTTAAGAAAATAATATCTGTATAATCTATAATTTCTTCAAATAACTCTTTTGTGTCAGAAGAATTCATAAAACAAGATGTATAATTGGGGTCATAAGCGGTTAGTACATCATTTTCTTTTGCTATTTTAAAGGATTCTTTAACTAATTCCCTAGAACTTGCTGATAATGATTGAACAACTCCAGTTGAGTAAATCATTTTTAATTTTTTGATGCTTTCTTCTGGCAAATCTTCTATTGATAATTTAGTTGCAGCAGTTTTACGCTTGTAGTATAAGACTTCTTTGTTATCTAATGTATGTGATACGATATACATTCCATTTTGTTCGTCATTGGTTTTAATTAAAGACGTATCAATATTTTCTTTTTGAAGTGAAGATAAAATAAATTCACTAAAACCATCATTTCCAACTTTAGTTAAGTATGCGACTTCTCCGCCTAATCGTGAAATCGCAACTGCTGTTGTAACTGTATCACCACCAAAATATTTATTTAAAGTTGATGTGTCTGCCAAAGAACCGTTTGCAGATAATTCAATTAAACATTCTCCAATTATTGCAATGTCTATTTTTTGTTCCATTCAGAAAAATCCCTTACTTCGTTTAAGATTTCTTTTGTTCTGTTAGTAATTTCTTTTGGAGTAAAGCCTTGATAAAAATCTCGCCCTACACCAACTGCAACTGCTCCGGCATTTAAGTATGAAACAACATCTGCTAATTTTATATTCCCCATAGGCATAAGATTTAAAAATGGCATTTGTCTTAAAATATTTTCAATATAAGATGCCCCGCCCATAGCATCAGCTGGAAATATCTTTATTAAAGGTATGCGTGATTTCCAAGCGCTATAAGCTTCATTGGCTGTTGTTGTCCCAGCAATAAATGGTATACGTAAATTTTTAGAAATTCTTACCAAATTCATATGAAAAAGCGGTGAAGCGAATAATTTTGCACCACATTTAAGGGCATAATCTGCTTGAGTTGAAGTAATTATTCCGCCTGCGCATACGGTTGTAAAATTTGATACTTCTTGAATAGCTTCATATATTGAAGGGTTCTCAACATTAATTTCTAAAACTTTTATTCCCCCTTCGACTAATGCTTTTGCAATTTCAATAGTTTCTTGTTTATCTTTGCATCTAATAATCGGATATATTCGTTCTTCTGCTATTGTATTAATGTAATTCTCACTCATTTGTATGTGTCCTTTTCCCTCAAAACATTATATCATAAAAAGTAATGAAGTAACTAAGAGAATAGGTGAATAAGTGAATAAGTTTAAAACGCTCTTTTCTATAATTTTTATTACATTAATTTTTTTATTTGTTGGATTTATTACATATAATCTTGCTGAGCCTAAAGCGTATGATTTTATGACTAAACACGTACTTGTTCAGAAGCTTCCTTTCGATAACAATAAAAAAATACACGGTAGTGATGATATTGTGTTAGTTGTAATTGATTCAAAAACTGTTGAAAAATATCGTTGGCCTTGGAAAAGAGACTTAAATTGTAAAATTTTTGAATATTTTTTAAAATATGCGAATGAAAAAGTTGTAACTTATGACGCACTTATAGTTGCTTCGGATAAAGAAAATGCTGAGGCTGATAAGAAATTCTTTAGTACATTAGATAAATTTGATAATCTTGTTGTTGGATTTATGCCAAGTATGGTGCCTTGGAAAAGCGAACGAGAAAAATCTTATGATAATTTATTTGCTAAGTATCGAATTCAGACAGAAGATAAAACAAACAGAAGTTATCTTTTATATGAAAGTTTGATGAAATTCCCTTTAGCATATTTAAATGCTGTAAAACATGCTGGTTCTGTTTGTATGTTATCAGGACCTATTAACGGAAATATTTCTGAATATGCAAGAGATGAAATATATAGAAATAATGAATATTTCTTTAAATATAATAATGGTATTTATCCGTCATTGGCATTTAAAAGCTTTTTAATAGCAAAAAATTCTCCACAAATAATAATTTCTGATAAGTTTTTAGAAATACCCGAGCTTAAATATAAAATAAAATTGACAAAAAATGATTATCAATATTTATCTCCGGTAAAATTTTATAACTTAAAAGACGGAGTTTATTCTCATAAAAAATATTCTGCAATAGATATAATGGATTCTTATGATGCTTTAAAAGCTGGCAAAAAACCATTAATTGATCCAAAAGAGTTTGAAGGTAAAATTGTTGTAATTGGTGCGAATGTACCTGCTGGAACGGGGTTAAATGATAATAAAAATACTCCTATTTTATCAAATTTTCCTGGTGTTGATTATCAAGCGACAGCAATTGACAATATCTTACACAATGACTTTTTAAAAGTAATTCCGCAGTGGATAAATTTTTTACTTACTTTAATGGGAATGTTTTTTGTATATGGATTTATTCGAGTATGTAATCTTGCAAAATCAATATCAAATACTCTAGCCATAATTTGTTTTTATCTTTTAATATCTGTGAGTTGTTTTTATTTTGGAATTATAATAAACGTGCTAACACCTATTGTTATGTTTGTCTTAACAACAATTTTAGCTTATACCCATAAATTTGTACTTGAAAACAGAAGCAAAGAAAAAGTTAAGTCTGCAATGGGCAAATACATGTCACAAGACGTTATGAAAAGAGTTATCCAAGATATCGATAACTTAGGGCTTGGCGGAAAAAGAGCAAATGTAACAGTTTTATTCTCTGATATTCGTGGATTTACGTCTATGAGTGAACAAATGACACCACAACAAGTCTCCGAAATCTTGAACGAATATTTTACAGAAATGGAACCTATAATTACACAATATAACGGAATTATTAATAAATTTATTGGTGATGCTGTAATGGCTATTTTTGGTGAACCGATTCAAGATAAAAATCACGCACAAAATGCTGTGAAATGCGCATATGCAATGCTTCAAAAAGTAAAAGAACTTCAAAAAAAATGGGCACAAGAAAATAAACCAAAGATTGAAATCGGAGTTGGAATCGCGACAGGAGAAGTATTTGTTGGGAATATTGGCTCGATTAATCGTATGGAATATACGGTAATTGGAGATACGGTGAATCTTGCAAGTAGGTTAGAAGGATATAATAAGACTTATAAAACTAAGCTTTTAATAAGCCCTATTACATACGAAGAAGTTAAGGGAATAGTTGATGTTATAAAAATTTCAGATGTTCAAATTAGGGGAAAGGCTAATAAAATGGATATTTATGAAGTTTTAAGAGTTGTTTAATAATGTAAATTTTGGTTTAGATGTAAAAAAGTTGTAATAATTATTCTTCAAAAAAGAAGTTTGCAACATTGGTATTAAGTTTTGTAACAATTTTGTTAAATTTGTTAAAGTTTTCAAAAAGGATGTCGTTATACAAAAATATAAAGCATAGATGTTATAGATGTAAAATAGAAAGGAGTATCTTTTATGGTAGAAAACGTATCACAAAGAATTTTAACTGAATTTAAACAAATCACTGACAGTGATGGTAAAAAAGGAATTACAAATAATGAAGAAAGAGCTAAAGTTGGAGAATTATTAGCTGGCACTTCAGGCAATCATGATGTAAATTATTTACAAGGTGAAGTTCAAAAATATGATTTAGAACAAGCTAAAAATCAAGCGAGCCAAGATGTTGTTAAAGATATAAAAGAAGTAATGAAACTTGATGGTGATAAAAAAGCTATTGATAGTGATAAAGAAATTGCAGTATTAAACGCAATCATTGATAATACTTGTGGTAAGTATAGCAAATACGATATTGAATATGCTAAACAAGTAAAAAAATCTATTGGTTTATCAGAAACAACTCCTCTAGCTGATGCTCAACAGCAAATCCAAAAATTACAAGCTCAATTGGCAGAAATGGAAAAAGCTTTACAAGCAAGAGAAGAAGAAATTGCTGCTGTAGAAAAGGAAATTGAAAATAATCAAGCAGAATTAGAAAAAGCTGTTGCAGAAGGAAAGATAACTAGAGATGATTTAGATGCTTATAAGAAAGAATTAGAAAAAGAAAAAGCGGAAAATAAAAAGTTGCGTAACGATATAAACAACTTAAAATCTGCGCTTCAAAATAATCAAAACAATGAAGAAACTATTAATAAAATGCAACAAACAATTGAGAATTTAGAAAAAGAAAATAAGCATCTAAAAACCTCTGAAGAAAAAGCTAAGAAAGGTTATACAAATGGATATCGAGATGGAAAATCTACCGGAGAAGATATTGGCTACGCTGAAGGCTACGATGATGGCTACGAAACAGGCTACGAAAAAGGAAGCAAAGATACGAAGCATGATATCGCTAAGCGTGCTGGAAAAGGTATAGATACCTTATTGAAACATATTAATCCAAGCTACAAATTGGCAAAACATATTATGAATAGATAAATAAAAAACAAATAGGTCGCGTTTAATAACAATTAAACGCGACCTACAGTTTTAAATTTTTATGTTTTAATGAATTTTATAAATATATTTACCTCTATGCACGATTTTTGATTTCATCCAAAATATTTTGAACAAATTCATCAATATTAATCGTTCCAACTTGGCCAACACCGCGTTTACGAACAGCAACAGAGTTTGCTTCGATTTCTTTATCACCGATTACACAAACGTAAGGAATTTTCTTGTCTTGAAGCGATTCTCTTATTTTGTAATTCATTGATTCAGAGCGGTCATCAAGCTTAACTCTAATGCCTTCTGCACGAAGTTTTTTGTAAACAGCTTCTGCAAAGTCTACGTGTTTTTCATTTGAAATAGGTACAATTGAAACTTGCGTAGGAGCTAACCAAGTTGGGAACGCTCCAGCATAGTGTTCAATCAAGATTCCATGGAATCTTTCCATTGAACCGAAGATAACTCTATGAAGCATGATTGGTGTTTTCATTGAGCCATCTTTATCTTGATATTTAATATCAAATCTTGCAGGTAAGTTGAAGTCAAGCTGGATTGTAGCACATTGCCAAGTTCTACCTAAAGCATCTTTAACTTTAAAGTCAATTTTTGGACCATAGAATGCGCCATCACCTTCGTTGATTTCATAAACCATACCACGTTTATCCATAGCTTCTTTAAGCCCTGCTTCAGCAATTTCCCAGTTTTTAAGTTCACCAACATAGCTTTCAGGACGAGTTGATAATTCAACTTCAAAATCCATTTTGAAAATAGCCATTGTATCAGCAACGAAGTTGATAATTTCGTTGATTTCATCAACTAATTGCTCTGGTGTACAGAAAATGTGAGCATCGTCTTGAGTAAAGCCTTGAACACGAGTAAGACCAGCCAAAGCTCCAGATTTTTCTTTCCTATAAACTGTACCTAATTCTGCCATTCTTAATGGTAATGAACGGTAAGAATATCTATTAGCTTGATAAATAGCGATGTGGAATGGACAGTTCATGGGCTTTACTACAAATTGTTGATCAGAATCTTCGTCTTTTTGAACAAAGAACATATTTTCTTTGTAGTGATCCATATGGCCTGATATTTCCCACAATTTTGATTTAGCAATTTGTGGAGTATTAACAATTACGTAGCCTCTTTTTCTATGTTCACTTCTCCAATAGTTTTCAATTTCTTCTCTTATTACAGCCAAGTTTGGGTGCCATAAAACTAAACCACCACCAATTTCTTCACGAGTAGAGAATAAATCAAGTTGAGTTCCAAGTTTTCTATGGTCACGTTTTTCAGCTTCTTCAATGAAAGTTAGATAAGCTTGTAAATCTTCTTTATTCCAATAAGCTGTTGCGTATATTCTTTGAAGCATTTTATTGTTTTCATTACCACGCCAATAAGCTCCTGCAACTTTCAAAAGCTTAATTGCGTTGCCTTTAATATAAGAAGTGTTTGGAATGTGTGGACCAGCACAAAGGTCGTTGAATAAAACGTTTCCGTCTTTATCTTTTGTTAGATAAAGAGTAGGATTATCGTTTCTGTGTTCTTCCAAAAGTTCAGCTTTGTAAATTTCGCCCTCAGCTTTAAATTCTGCGATTTTTGCATCAACGTCCTTTACTTCGTATCTTTCAAAAGTAAGATTTTGTTTAATAATGTTTTTCATTTCTTCTTCAATTTTAACTAGGTCATCTTGCGTGAACGCATAACCATCTGTTAAGTCAAAATCATAGTAGAAACCACTGTCAGTAGCTGGTCCGATAGCTAACTTTGCTTGTGGGAATAACTTCTGTACAGCTTGTGCCATTACGTGTGAGCAAGAGTGACGTAGCACGCTCAAAGTTTCGTTGTTCTTTTCCATTTTTTCTCTATCCTTTCTGATACGGGAGGGTTCTACGCTAAGCAAGTAGTGACATCTACAAGCTAAATTTATTTACCCCCCCTCGGGGTGGATCCCCCTAACTAATACAAGAACATAATATCACAAAAGAGAAATTTGGTGCTCATTATTTTAGTTTTAATTCACAGCAGAACTGACAAGCTCCAAATGTTCCGCCACTAGCTTTTAGGTTTTTTCTGAAACAGCAATATTGGGGGCTGTTAAATAATTCTTTTATTGGTTTATCTTTTACATTACCAATTTTTAAAGATAAACAAGGATAAACAAATCCTTCGGGGTTTATCATAATGTTATTATAAGGATAAGTGCAATTTTGGTAAATTTCTTGAACAGGTTTTTCTTCTGGTAATGTAAAAAATTTTTCAATTTTTTCTAAATGATTTTTTGAGTATTCAAATTTTGGTGAGAATCTGATTTTAGTTTTACCTTTTAAGCTCTGTATCTCCTTATAAACTTCTTTAAAATGCTCTATATCAAAATAAGGTTTAATTGGATAATTTTGATTGAATTCAGGGATAAAATTTTCTTGTAAAATTGAATTTTGTTTCCAATAATTATTTCTTAAAAATGAAATTGAGAAAAAGTTGAACCCCATTTTGTCGCATAATTTATAAAGTTTAACTAAATCATCTAAATTGTTTCCCAAAACGATTGTCTTTATGTCTATTATTTGATTTGGTTTTTGAGATTTAAGATTTTCTAGATTGGAAATTATTTTATCAAAAATTCCATTTTTGCCTCGGTTTATATCGTGTTTTTCCCCATAGCCGTCTAACGATATAGAAAGCAATAAAAGTTTGTATTTTATAAATGCTTTTATAATTTCATCATTTAATAAAACTCCATTGGATACAACATGAGTTTTATTTAAAACTTTTTTGGAGGTGTATGCCAAAATATCGATAAAGTCCTTTCTTATTAAAGGTTCTCCACCTACTAAAGTTACAATTCCATAAAAAGGTATTTGATCTATGACATTTCTCCATTCTTCAGTAGTTAGTTCCGGCTTGTTTCTATCAGAACCAACATAGCAATAAGGACACTGTAGATTGCAACGATAGGTTAATTCTAGAAAATAGCGCAAAGGAATTTTAGCTCTACCGTATTTGTTGTTATAAGAAAAAGATGTATAAAAATTTCTTGCGAAATCAAATAAATTAGAATAATTCATAGAAAGATTATAGTATAAATAAAGCTTTTACGTATAGGACTTATGATACAAGTTTTGAATTATTTACAAGCGGGATCTTCAGTGTCTTTTAGACCGTCGTAATTATTGTCAATGCCATCGAAGCAAGAACCAAAAGAATCTTTGCCTTCAGCTCGGACATTAGTTTTTAACCATTTGTTATCTATTTTGTTCCATTGATAAATAAAAAAATCTTTGTAGAACTTAGCTATTTCTGGGCTTTTAATGACTATTATATTTTCATCATTTTTGTTTTCACCACTGTTAGAAAAATTCATAGAACCAATTACTGTGTATTCATCATCAATAATTATTGATTTCGAGTGCATTTTCCCAGCATAATTTTCTGTCTTTACTAATAGTCCTCCAGCGCGTAATTCATTATGTTTTGAATGTTTAATAGAAGCGTTTAATGCATCAATAATTATTTTTACATCTACCCCTCTTTGTTTAGCTTTTATTAATTCTTCTGTTACTCTACGTTCGGTAAGTACAAATGTTGGTATATAGATATAGTTAGTTGCTTTTTGGATTAAAGGTATAATGGCTTTTGTCAAACTTTTATCTTGTGGTGAAAAATATACTTGAAGTTCTTTTCCGTCGACTGTAAGTTTATGATGTCTTGAAGATTCTTTGTTGTTATGAAACTTCCCTGCATACATTTGTTCAAATTCCTGTTTGTAGATGTTTGCTAGTTTTGGGGATTGTATAACTATAATGCTATTTGAATTATACCCTGACATATCTGTATGTGATAAATTTGCAGACCCTGTAATCAAAATTTTATTATCAAAAATATAAAATTTGTTATGCATTATATTTTGAACTTCAGGTGAGTTTTTATCACTTATGTTATTTGGGATTAAGAATTTCAAATCATTTGTATCAGAATAAATGTTGTTTCCATTAATATCGCTATCTAAAACTAATCTAATTTTTACACCTCGCTTTATGGCTTTTTTTAGAGCATCTTCTATTGCATAAGTTTTTGAATATCCATAAATTGCCATATCAATTGTAGATTCGGCATTGTTAATATTCTCTAAGATTTCTTTGCAGATTATAGAACTACAATATCTATCAGGTTTCCATTTTGTAGTCGAATCTGATAGCAAGATTTTAATATTATCTAGTGTAATTATTGGGGGTGTAAGTTTCTTTTCGAGAGTTTTGTTCAGATGTGATTTACGAATTACGAGAAAATTGGTTAAAGTTTTAACTTTTGGGTCGTTTAATTCATATACAATTTCTGAGTCTAAATCTAGAACTTTATAATTAGCACGTTTGATTTCATATATCTTTCTAGAGAAAGCTTTTTGATTGAAAGGTTTAGAATCAATAAGGCAGAAACCAGAATATAAAAATTTTGTGCGATAGCTGTTTTTATTAAAGATTAAATCGTTATTTTTGATATAGACATTTCGACCTTTTATAAGATTAGATGCCCAGTACTTAGAGAGGTTTCCTAAAATAAAAGCTTCTTCTTTGCTTATATTTAAACTTGAAGCAATTCTGCTGTTTTTCTCGCTAAATTTATCATCAAAACTTTCAAAATTATGGTATCTAAAAGTTTTATTCTCAAGGATAATTTTTGTTGGTGATGCAATTTCAATGACTTTATAAGTTTTATCTTTTGGGATAAAAAATATTATTGTAAAAGTGAATATAAAACTTACAAAAGTTATGCTAAGAATCTTTTTCAACATAATTAGTTATCTTAAACCCTAATCTTTCAATTTTTTCTTTTAATTTTTTGTTTTTTGTTAATAAGAATTCATCAAATCTATTATTGACTGTTCCGTCCTCATAGCGGCTTGGGTGGATCAAAGCTTCGATTGTTACGTTATCATATTTAACAGCTAATAATCCATAAGAAATCGCAAGGGCATCCATCATTGATGTATAAAGAATTCCGATGAGATAATCATTTGTTTTGAGTTCATATTTATGAATTGTACCATCATTGAAAACGGTAAAAAATCCTAATAAAATTGTTTTAATTATATTTATAGGGTATTTTAGTGTTAAATGTTTGTTTAAATCGGGAATTATATAAGGTTTTTCAAACTGCGTACGGACTTGTTTTATTCCGTATTCCTTTGCTAATCGGCAGACCAAATCAAAGATTTTGGGAATCGCGTGGATGTGTATATGTGAATCAATATGACTAACACGAGTTTTAGACATAACTTTTTCAATTTGTAATCGAAATTCTCGTTCCAATTGCTCCATAAAATCTTTTTCTTTTGGATTGTATGCTTTTATGAGTAATTGAATAAACGAATTGTTAAATTTACCATCAGAGTTGATTAAACTTGTAACATCTTCGCATAGCGAAAGTCCTTCCATAACGTTCAAATGGATTCCGATTCCTAAATCTGGACATTGTGGGAGGATTGTATTTATTGCTTCGTCAAAAGCTTCTCCATTTGCAACGATACTTGCACTTTTTAAAATTCCGTGTTGATAAGCTTCGAGAACTGCACAGTTAATGGCTTTGCAAAGCCCAAAATCATCTGCGTTCAGAATAAACTTTTTACCCAACCTAAACTCCTGCTTGTAATAATTACAGTCATATTATATTATATGTTTAAGATGAATACAACAACTAAAACAAAATTAGCTATAATTATACCTTGTTTTAACGAAGAACTTGTTCTTGAATCTACGGTTAAGATTCTTATGAATGTTTTGGATACAATTGCTTCAAAAGGAAAAATTAGCAATGATTCATATATATATCTTGTTGATGATGGCTCAAAGGATAAAACTTGGGAAGTTATTGAGCGACTTCGTCAAGAATATGGGCACAAAATAAAAGGCTGTAGTTTTATTAAGAATTATGGAAATCAAAAAGCTTTAATTGCAGGACTTTTAGATGTAAGAGAAATTGGCTGTGATTGTGTTCTTTCTATTGACGCGGATTTGCAACAAGATGAAAATTCTATTGAAAAGTTTGTGGATGAATTTCATGCTGGAGCTGAAATTGTATCTGGTATAAGAAATGATAGAAAGAGTGATTCTTTATTCAAAAAATCAACAGCAACTTTATTTTATAAATTAATGAATCTACTTGGGGTTAAAATTCCGCCTCATCATTCAGATTTTAGACTAGTGAGCAAAAAAGCTTTAGATATTTTGGAACAATATAAAGAAAGAGAACTTTTTTTAAGAGGTTTTTTTCACGAAATAGGCTTAAAAACTTCTTATGTAAAATTTGATGTAAAACCAAGGATGGTCGGCACGTCAAAGTTTAATTTTATATCTTTAACGAGTTTAGCTTTAAATGGTATAACTTCGTATAGCATAATCCCGCTTAGAATGATTTCTGCGATTGGTTTTATTACAGTTTTAATCAGTACTTTTATTGGTCTTCAAGCGGTATATGAAAAATATGTATTGCAAACGGCTCCAAGCGGTTGGGCTACGATTGTAATTCTTTTGGTATTTTTTGGTGGTTTACAAATATTCTGTTTAGGTATAATTGGAGAATATTTGGGTCAAATATTCAAAGAAATAAAATCTCGTCCAAGATATATTAAACAGAAAGAGTTGTTGTAATATTTTGTTACATATGGTCAATTTTTTAATCTAAAAATACTTTATTAATATATAGGGAAAATTTTAGTATTGGAGATTAATTATGGCTATTGGAGCTAGAGACTACATTGACAAGCTTTTGGTCAAAAAATACGCAGATGAAAAAGTCGACAATCATGAAGCATTGGAATCGATGGTAGATCCTAATAAAATGCTATCTGCGATGAACGATGTTGCAATGGTTCAAAGAAATATGTTTGCATTGTCGCAACGGCTAGAAGATGCTTGCTATGCTGTGAATGCACGAGTCGCTCGATATAGAGATAAACGTGTTAGCTAAATAGACTTATCGACGACAACTTTATGTAGCCCTTTGGGGCTATCAACATTACGCTTAAGCTTTAATGCAGTTTCTAAAGCGAGGAGCTGTAAAATAATTACATTTGCAAATAATTGTTGAATCTCGTTTTCGCATTGAACGTTTATATGAAAATCAGGATTAATATTTGAATCCCCATTCCCAAAGATTACAATTGTAGGATTGTAATCTTTTTTTATCTTATTCAAATTATTAATGGAGCGCTCAGAAATTTGGTCAACAGAGATAAATATTAGCGTAGCCTTGTTATTTAAAACCGCGACGTGTCCATGCATAAATTCACCTAAAATAGCTGCACTGATGTTTTTATAAGAAGTCTCTTTAATTTTTAAAGCACCTTCTTTTGCTAGAGAATATGAAATCCCGTCAGCTGTTATTACAATGGTATTTTCTTTTGCTAAATATTTTGCAAGTTTTTTTATTTCTTTTCTTTTTTCTATGGCTTTTTCAATAATTGAAGGAAGTTTTGATAACGAATTTTTAAGAGTTTTTGTAATATTATCCTGTTCAATTGTTTCTACTAATTTAAGTGAAATAAGTATTAAACATAGCATTTGTGAAGTAAAAGATTTTGTTGCAGCGATACCTACTTCAACTCCGGCATGGCAGGCTACTTGGTAATCGCAAGCATTCCAAATGCTAGAATCTTCGACATTCGTAATGCAAAGAGTTGGTAAGTTTGACTCTTTTTTTACTCGTTCAATTGATTTTAATGTGTCGCTGGTTTCGCCAGATTGAGTAATAAAAACATAAAGTGTATTTTCGTCTTTTGGAATGAGGTTTTTGATAAGAAATTCACTAGAATATATTGCTCTAGTTTCGATTTTAGAAATTTTTTCGACTAAATCAACCGCAAATCTTGCACAGTGATATGATGAGCCACTTGCAACAATTACGATTTTTCTAATATTTTGGGGAAGGCTAAGTTTTATTTCTCCAGTTTCAGAATCAATGTATTTAGCTAATATTTGTGGAATGATTTTTGTTTGTTCAAAAATTTCTGATTCCATGTTTGTTTTTTGGCTCTTGAAAAACATTTTTAAACCCTCATTTTTTTTAATAATAACATGTTTTAGAATAAAATACATTAATTATGCCCTTGGACGTCTAATAACAAGCTAGAATTGAAAAAAATATTTTAGACTCTGAGATGAGCTTTCCATACTGGTTGACACCATACCTTAGCAGTTGTGAAGGGTAAGTAATAATACGACCGACTTAAGAGTTTCCTACGTGCGTAGCGCCTCTCCTTAAGGAGATGTAAAAACTAAATCAATTGCAATGCTATTGCTGGACTTTGGTTAGCTGTGCTCATTAATGTTGCGGCAGCCTCTTGTAAAATCTGTTGTTGGATATATGTAGCGCTTTCTTTTGCCATATCTATATCACGAATAGTTGAACGAGAAGAAGCTAGGTTTGTAATATTTACTTCAATAGAATCTAGTGCGCTCTCTAATCTATTTTGCACCGCACCGAGTTGAGTTGATTTTTCATTCAAAAGAGCCATAAAATCATTGATAGCATTGAATGCGCCTTCGGTTTCAATTCCAGCAGAGATAGCAGAAATATCGAATTCAAAATTCATATTAAAATTAATCTGACAGGAATTATCACCATTTATCCCAACTTGTAAATTTGTAGATGTATCAAGAATTTTTACGTCACTAATTCCTGCTAACATAGCTGACATATCATAATTGTTAAGTCTTGTGTGATTTTGATACACACCTCCTATTAAACTAACATCTTGCGCGATTGATTCACAATTTATAATATTTAAATTTCCAAAGCTTATACCATCTGATGTTAAATTTGCAGTACCAATTAAGCTACCTGTCCTATTAGAATGCTTACTTTCTACAATTGAATAAGAATTTGAATTGGATATTGTAACCTCACCACTTTGCTTAGTGACACGTCCAAGCAAACCTCCAACATAATTGCCTTTGCCAATTACATTCCCTGTTGAATAACAATTTGTTATGGTAGAATAAGCATTACCCAAAAGTCCTCCAGCATTATTACCAGAGCCACCATATACATCACCTGTGGAATAACAGTTTACAATAGTAGATGTTGTTTGACCAGCTAGCCCACCAATATTTCCAGAACATTTCGTATTACCAGTTGCATAACTATTACTTATCTGGGTAGCAGTACCAGCTAGTCCACCTGCATAATTAGTACCCCCTACTACATTACTTTTTGAAAAACAATTAGTTATACTTGAAGATGATCTCCCAGTAAGTCCTCCAACATAATTACCATCACTATTAACATCACCAGCTGAATAACAATTATTTATTGCTGCACCAGCCGAACCTGTAAGTCCTCCAATAAAATTGCCACTACTATTAACATCACTAGTTGAATAACAATTATCTATTGCTGCACCAGCCGAACCTGTAAGTCCTCCAGCATATCCATTTTGACCAATCACAGACCCCGTCGAATAACTATTAATCAAGGTTGAATCAGCTTCTCCAACTAAACCTCCAAGCAAGCTATTACCAGTGACTTTAGATTCACAAAAACAGTTATTTATAGAAGAAAGTGAACGGCCGACAAGAGTTCCAATATAATTATGTCCTTTAATATTTGCGTCTATAATACCAACATTCTTTATCTCAGAACCTGTTGCTGTTTGCCCAAACAGTCCTTGATAATTTTCTGTTGAATCAATCTTCAAATTTTTAATCACATGACCGTTACCATCAAAAACACCTTTGAATTGATATAATGTGTTTGTTGAATAATCTCCAATTGGAGTCCATTCTTCGCCTTCTAAGTCAATATCATCACCCAAGATAAATATAGCACCAGAGCTGTTTTTGTAACTATTAACCAAATCAGCCAAGCGTTTTAGTTCTGATTTATTTGAGATTAAATACTTTTGACCTGTTGTAAAAGATGTGACATTATTATCAAGAGCAACTATTTCTCCACTAGCAAGCATAGCATTGATTTCTGCATCTGTATAGGTTACAGGATCTTTAATAAAACCATTGTATTCTTCTTTTGCTATAACAGATTCTCCACCAAGAGCAGCTTCATCAATAAACCCACTTTTACCTGCTTTAGGAAGATGGTCAGGAATAATGTATTCTGGTTTATCAAACAATGAAACACCATTGTATTGCGCTGTGTTATACAAACGCATAATTTCAGAGGTAATTGCATTAGCTTCGCTTTGAATAGCGTTT
>JAZRJK010000039.1:0-2535 GCA_045645765.1 Candidatus Gastranaerophilaceae bacterium | reverse complement strand
ACCTACCTTTATTATGCCTGAATAGGTAATGTCAATTTCTTTAGTTGTAAGAGGTATATCGACACCCAGCAGTTCTCTTGAATTACTTATTTCTTTGATTCCCGTATATTCAAATTGTGATGTCGCTAATTCTTGAAGTGGAATCAATTTTTCTTTTACAATTACATTAGTAACTTCAATATGTTCTTTTTCTTGTAATGCAGCACGTAAGTTTGCCTCAAGTTCGTTTATTTTTGCATTGGCAATACACAATATAACAACAAATAATCCTCCAATTACAAGTACATTGCGAATGCCTTTTTTTAGCTTTTTTACAAACAGAGAACATTTTTCTTTTCCAATGCGGTATGTTTCCCGAATCTTTTCTTTAATCTTCATATTATACCAACTCCTTTGCTAAATCCATGCGGTTACCATTGTAATTAGATAAAATGCTATTACTATACCAATAACAAAACAAATTGATTTGAATATAAATCCGATCATTTTAGAAATAAGCTTCATTTGTAAAATCCTCCTCGTTATTTTTTAATACTTTTAAAATCAATTTTAACACCTAACTTTTCAGCATAATCAGGGTGCTTTTTTAGTTTTTTAGATAATCTAATAGCAAGTAATCTTTCTTTTACACTCATTTTCATTTTTTCCTTTCTTGCAATATTCTGGATGTATACTAAAAAAGTAGACAAGAAAAAGAAAATAGTATATGATAGTAGACATAGAAAGGAGAAATATTATGTCAACAAAAAATAAATATACCTCTGATTTTAAAAAATCTATAGTCAATCTTTATCATTCCGGCAAAAGTTATGCCCAAATTCACAAAGAATATGGCGTTTCTTCAAGTGCTTTGTCTAATTGGCTTAAGCTTTATTCCGAAGTTAAAATTGACGATGATACAATTCTAACCGCACAACAAGTCAAAGCTCTTCAAAAACGTAATGCTCAGCTTGAGGAAGAAAACCTTATATTAAAAAAAGCGATTGCAATATTCACTCCACACTCAAACAACGATTAAATACAGTTAAAATTCTTTCAGCTCAACATTCTGTTTCTACTCTTTGCAGGGTTCTTTGTGTAAATAGAAGTACGTATTACAAGTGGATTAATCACACACCTTCTGCAAGAGATCTTGAAAACAGAACTATACGTTCATACATTCTTGATATTTATTCTAAAACAGATAAGCGTTTGGGGGTACATAAAATTACTGAATGTCTTAGACGTGATTATTGCATTAACATCAGTTGCGGCAGAGTGTACCGCTTGATGAAAATTATGAACTTGCCTAAAATGAGTACTGTTAAACCTCCTAAAAGTACTTATTCTAAAACTACCGAATCTCATTGTAATAACCTTTTAGCTAAAAACTTTAATCAACCAGCTCCAAATATGGTATGGGTATCTGACTTTACTTATATCCGTGTTGCTAATAGGTTTTATTACGTATGTGCTATTTTAGATTTATTTTCAAGGAAAATTATTGCATACAAGGTATCAAACAAAATTGACACTCAACTAGCCATTGATACCTTAGATATTGCCATTGCTACCAGAGGAAATATTTCAGGTGTTATATTTCATACTGATAGAGGCTCTCAGTTTACCGCTAAACAATTCAGACAATATCTTGATAAACTAAATATTGTGCAATCTTTTTCTGCAAAAGGACATCCCTATGATAATGCTGTTATGGAGTGCTTTTTCAAATATATGAAAAAAGAAGAAACCAACAGACGCAACTACTCTACTCTTGACGAATTAAAAACCAGCTTATTTACTTACATAAATGGATTCTACAATTCGGTAAGACCTCACTATCATAACGATGGTCTTACTCCTAATGAAAAGGAAGCGATGTTTATGAGTGTGTAATTTTTCCACTTTTTTCTGTCTACTTTATTGACATTTATCCAGATTCTTCCTCAACCTTCTTTCCCTTTGAAACGACATCTTCAAGCATAGCTTTTAAACTATCATCATTTGTCAAGCCAATTCCTTCTTCAAGAGCTTTTTTCGCAGTTTCAACATCACCTTTGTCAAGATATTCTTGTACAATAGTTTTATATTTATCTACTACACTTATTTCGTCTTGTGTATTACCACAAGCTGTTAAAAAGCATATACCAACCAGTAGTGCAACAATAGAAACTAATCTCCTCATTTAGATTTCCTCCAAAAGTTTAGCTTTCTTATCATTAAATTCTTCTTCACTTAAAATGCCATCTTTTTTCATTTTTGCAAGTCTTTCAATCAATTCAAGAGTATCATCGACTTGTTTTTTGGAAGAATGTGCAGGCACTTGAATGTTGCTAGATATGTTTTGTGCCGCCTTAGACATGCTACTTTGTGCATTTTTTAAAAACTCCGCTCCGGCCGCTTTTACATTATCCATATCTATGTTTATTCCATTTAAATTAGGTTTGCTAATTGTAAAATCCTTTTGAGTTTTTACACCAAATATAATCATAGCAACATACGAAAGTGCCGCAAATACTGTTCCTAAGCCGATAGATGATGATACGTCTATATCTA
>JAZRJK010000038.1:0-9142 GCA_045645765.1 Candidatus Gastranaerophilaceae bacterium | reverse complement strand
CTGGAGTGGGTTCTGCTGGAGCTAATGTTCAAAAGGTTATTAAAGGGAAAAATTTAAAACAATATGGAAATATTGATTTGTTAGATAAATCATCTCGAAAACAATATAGCAAGGATGCTAGAGAATATTATCAAGATTATATTCAAGGAATAGATTTAAACAAAAATGGTAAAATAATTTTTTCTAAAACTGGTAATCAAGAACAATTAAGATGGAATCCTCAAGGAGCATCTAATTACCCTGAATTAAAAAATGATATAAAAAATGCAACAAGATTAGCGAATGAACCTAATAAAGATAAGGGAAAGATTTTTACAGATTATTTTGAAGTTTATCGAGGTAAGTATGGCGATCATTTAATAGAGGTTGATAAAAATAATGGCCCTAAAAGATTCTATATGACAAGAAGCACTCCTAGTGGTACATCACATGCTACTAGCACGGACTCCACTAAGAGTGCTAACAATATTATACAACCTTTGCAAAATAATCTCAACCCTAGCCAGCAGTCTATTCAAAAGCCATTGTCACACAATGATTGGCTTGAAGAATTAAAACGTAGGCGCAAAAAAGGCTGGTGGTAAAACAAAATACGTTAACGATATATTTTAGTTTATATAACAGGCAAAGCCTGTTTTTTTATAAAAGGAAAAATTATGGAAGAAAATCAAATTCAAAATGTATCAGTTAAATTAAATTTGAAAGGAGGACTTTATGGCATTTTGGCTAGATAGATTTCGTCGCGAGGACGAAGAAGACATCTGGGAAGAACTAAAACAGATGTTGAAAAATTCAGATAAATATGAAGCAGAAAAGAAGCTTCAAGAAGCACGTGAATTAGAAGCTTTTAATAAAGCTTGGGATAAGGCTAACGGAGTAAACACCGAATCAGCTTCTCCCAAAAACTCATATTCAAAATATGAAGATTTACTTAATAAATCAATTGAACCACTTAGAAATAAAATCAATGAAATTATTCCGATAAATGATTATATTGATAGAACCTTACCTAAAGAATCAATATTTCCAAAAGAAGGATTTTCAGAGGTTGTTAACGGAACAAAAGAAACTGTAAAAAATATTCTTACAAAGGAACAATTAAAAGACATTGCGGGGATTGGTTTACAGGTTGCAAGTTTACATCCGAGCATTAAAGGACCTAAATTAGCTACACAAGGTGTAGGGTTGGTTGCCAAAGGTGTTGGAACTTTGCAAAAGAAATTGGCACCGAAAGTGGGTAAAAAATTATCACAAGAAATAGGTGAGAATTTAGTAAATGGAGCTTCTGACGGGGCTTTAAAAGGTGCAATAGAAGGTTTCGGACGAGGCTTAGTAATGGATGAAAATCCTTTCAAAACAGCAGCTCAAGATAGCGGAGCAGCTACAATACTAGGTGCTGCTGGTGGCACAATCTCCGCAAATGCTCATAAAGTTATTAGAGGGAAAGAATTAAAAAAAATAGAGGATTTAAAACTATTAAGGAAAAAAGAAACAGATTTCTATAAAGACTATATTCAAGGTACTAAGTCAAGACATCCACAAATTGGTAATATAGAATATACACAATCAGGATTAGAAACAGTTTCAAAGCAACCTAATGCGGGCAGAGATTTTGATTCTTTAAAAAAAGAATTAAATAACGCTGAATATGTAAATTATGAATTACCTCATCATAAAAAACATGGAATTAAAGATAATATAAGAGGATTTCATAAATTAAAAAATAATAGTAAAGAATTTTTAATTGCAGATACTCCAGACGGAGCAAAATACTACATGTCTAAACAAATAGGTGATGTTAGTAATCGACCGAGTCGGGTCGAACCAACATCACCTAACAATATTATACAACCTTTGCAAAATAATCTCAACCCTAGCCAGCAGTCTATTCAAAAGCCATTGTCACACAATGAATGGCTTGAAGAATTAAAACGTAGGCGTAAAAAAGGCTGGTGGTAAAACAAAATACGTTAACGATATATTTTAGTTTATATAACAGGCAAAGCCTGTTTTTTTATGAAAGGAAAATTTATGGAAGAAAATCAAATTCAAACAGGATTAGAAGATTCTAATCTTCAAATTGACGAGCCGATTTCGGTCGATAACTCTGAAATTGAAGAAAATGAAGATTCTGATTCTTCATCAAACGAAATTCAAGAAGAAGGACAATCTATTGATGCAGAAATGCCAGAAGACCCTTCCGAAGAGCTTATTTTAGGTAAGTTTAAATCTGTTGAGGATTTATCAAGAGCTTACGAAGAGCTTCAAAAACGACAAGGACAATCGTCGGAAGAACTCGGAAATTTGCGTAAAGAAATCGCTGGGGTAAATGAATTTAAAGAAAACCTTAATTTCTTTAACGCAAAAAAGGAAGAATATCTTGAAACAATTTTAAGAGATAAAGAAAAATATAATCTTCCCGAATACTTCCAAGACCCTACGTTTAAAGAGATCTACAAGGAAGCTCTTTATGTCTATGGCGCAGATCTTGATACAGAAAGGATGATTGACCTAATCGAAAAATATGTATCAACAAGAATTCAAGCTCACGAAAAAAAGAAGCTTGCATCTAGCGAGACTCAAAATATTTTGGATTCGATGACTTACTCAAAGAATCCGAAATCTAAATTTGCCCCACCTAAAAAGTCGTTTGATGAAATGACTCCTCAAGAAGTAGATGAGCTATTAGATAGGCTAATCTAATTTGAGATTAAACATTAGTAGGGGCGCCGACGAGTTTCTCGTCGGCGCCCCTTAAAACATCACTAAAAAAGAAAGGGAAAATTTATGACATCTACAAAACAAATGATTGTACAAGCTTTTTCAAAAGCTTTTAACAAGTATTTTTACAACGAGCTTGTTGTTGGTAAACTTGCTCATTCAGAATTAAAACAATCTATCAACAAAGGCGACGAAGTTGATATTACAATGCCTGGCGTTGTTAGACTTTTTGACTACGATGGTGGTGATTTACCAACTGCAGAAGCTGCAACATTATCTACTTGCAAAGTTAAAATCGACAGAGGAAAAGCTTTCCACTTCGAACTTTCAGAAATGGAAGAAAAAATGATTGAAGCTAATAAAGAAACACCTGATAATATGGTCACTTTGGCTAAAGATTATACAGAAGATGCGATTAAACAATTCGCAGCATCAGTTGATGCAGCTTATGCTAATCTTTATACTCGTGCAGGTCACTATCTTGATGATAACGGCTCTGCAATAGCTTTAACTCCGGAAATTGCTAAGGATATTTTTGCTTACATGCAAGCTAAATTCCAAAGAGGCGACGGCAAAGGCCATACAAACTGGGTTGACGGTTCTATGGTTTGTGTAATTCCTCCTGAATACCAATTCTATTTAGGTAAATTAGACGAACTTAAATATACTGAGTCTGGCAAAAAAGAAATGGCAAAAGGTTATATCGGCAATCTTTGTGGTTGGGAAATCCTTGTTTCAAATAATATTGCTCAACCTGAAGACGGTGTGTTCTATCCTCTATTCGGGGTTAAAGACAAAACTCTTGCTGGTGGTATTTCAGCAGACTTGAACACAACTTTCTATGTACCTGAAAAGAACTTCAACACTTGCTACAAAGGCTATGGTTTATATGGTGTTGGAGCTCCTCGTGCAGATATGTTGGGTACAGTTAAAGTTTCTGCACCTTTAAAAGTTAGTGCATAGGGGTAAATAATGTAAGTTAGGAATACTTACCCAACAAAAGTAAAAAAAGAAAGGAAAAAATATGACTAGAGATATTATTAATGTTCAATATCCGACTCTTGATCACACAGAGTCAGTTGCAAATATTTGCATTGAAAAAACAGACGTAGCTCCAGCTAATGGAATTACTATAGAAGAAGCGTTTTCTAACAAGAACAACTCTTTGTTTATTGTGATTGAAAACTCTGCAAGTGAATCACTTTTAACAGTAAAAGCTGGTGAAGCTTATCCTAACTCAATGTTAGGTGATATCGTAATTGAATTACCAGCAGGAGTTTCAGCTATCCAACTTCAAGATTTATCTCGTTTTGAAAAAGCGGATGGTTCAATTGATTTAGATTTTGCAGAAGGATTCACTGGCACAATTTTTGCGGTTGCAAAATGGGCTGGAGTTCGTCCTGTAGAAGCGTAGTAGCATGCTTTTTAGTCCCTTCTCCCTTGATGGGAGAAGGTGGCTAAAAGCCGGATGAGGGTGTAAAAATGTATAAAATTGAATTTATTCCAACGGGACATACTTTTGAGCTTCCTGATATAACAGCGGAAGAATTGAAAGAAAAGTTTCCGGAGGATTACAAAATATTAGAAAAAAACGGTAAAAAATATCGTGATCGAATAAGTAAAAAACCTAAAGTTAACAACGGATCTATACGTGATTTAGTTATAGAAAGGGGTAAATAATGAAAAACAAAATTAAAAATTTAAGAAACTTGAAAGGAGGTCTTTATGGCATTTTGGCTAGATAGATTTCGTCGTGAAGATGACGAGGATATCTGGGAAGAATTAAAGCAAATGCTTAAAAATTCTGATAAATATGAAGCAGAAAAGAAGCTTCAAGAAGCACGTGAGTTAGAAGCTTTTAATAAAGCTTGGGATAAGGCTAACGGAGTAAACACCGAATCAGCTTCTCCAAAAAACTCAAAAGAAAAATTGACCGGCATGGCTACACCAGTACTGGAAGGTAATGCTACACATGAAAAACATCTTACACCTTATGAAGAAATTGACTTAAGAGAAGATTGGAGCGATGAATTAAAAGCTCAGAAAAAAGCAGAAGTAGCTAAAATTCAACAAGCTTATGAAGCAAGAGATAAAGAAATAGATCGTCAATACACACTTGGACAATTAAAAGATTATGCAGGAGCTGCTTTAGAAATTGGTAGTGCATTTGTGCCAGGAGCTCTAGGTTCAAAAGTTGCAACAGGAGCAATAAAAACAACAAAACCTTTAATTGAACAAATTGTTAAGAAAAATATAACAAGAGGTGGTGTAGAAGGTTTAGCATCTGGTGCAATGAGTGGACTAGGGCAAGGTATGCTTGAAGATGAAAACTTGTTAAAATCAAGTGTAATAGGAGGGCTAACTGGAGGTACAGTGGGTTCTGCTTTAGGAAAAATCTCTGGCGAAGTTGTTGCAAATACCCCTAAAATCAAAAACCTTGATGAATTACTAGATAAACGTAAGGACTGGGGTATAGCTTTTACTAAACAATCAGGCAAACCAGCAGAAGCAATTGAAAAATTGCTTGAACAAAAACAAGGTTTTGTACCAAAAGCAACCAAAAAACGTGGTATTGGTGATATTGACTTTGTCTATGGTAAACAAGATTATAATACAGGTCAAGGTTATGGTATAGAACATATTATTGATGGAAGAACTCGTAAAAATAAAATTGAAGGTGAATCTTTTGTTAAAAAGATTCCAAATACCATAAATAAAGGGGTTCTTACAAAAGATGAGTTACACCCTTCAAATATTTACATTGAAGATGTTAATAATAAAATTGCTATTCCAACAGATTGGCATGGCAAAAAACGTAATTGGGTGCTTACAGCATATCCACAAAACAAATCCGCTAGTAAGCGTTTGGCTGCGGATGCACCTATGTCCAAACCAAATGTCGATAGTCGGTACACTGATTTCACTACCGAACTTACAGCGGATAATAGCATTATACAAAATTCTAATTCAAATCTCAACCCTAGTCAGCAGTCTATTCAAAAACCATTGTCACACAATGAATGGCTTGAAGAATTAAAACGTAGGCGCAAAAAGGGTTGGTGGTAAGTTTTAAAAATAGTGTCGGGTTTATAATCCGACACTATTCATTAAATTTTATTATGAAAAATATAATATTTTTTTGATATATTTTCAAATATATATTATAATAATGACCATGAATCCAAAAAAATATCCAGAAGCTATTTGGCTTAAAAATAGAACACCTGAAATCATTGAATATAATGAAGCTTATCGTAACAAACATCCTGAGTTTGAAAAGTTTGATATGCCGGAGTATTTTTGGTATAAAATCTATCAAGAATTTCAAGTTGTGCATTGGGCTGTTATTAGGCAGTTTAATATTAATAAAGTTGCAATATATTTTATTAATGTTAATGGCAGAGCTTTTGATAGATTGATATTAGAAGATGAAAGAGAAGCAGAAAAGCTGTTAGTAAAAAGTAGGTTTATATCAAATAAGAAGAAAAAGCCTCCTTATTTACCAATACAACCCATTTTTGTAAGTTTAATTAAATCCAAAAAAAAGGCTTTGTATTCAAAAGCTGGATGGTTAAATTACAAAACAATTAAAAAAGCAGGAATAAAAAATATTTATGAGATTTTAGCAGATTTTATTAGTTATTTCACAAATCTACAAAAAGAACATCCAAGTATATTTAAAGTGCTTATTATTATTTTTCTATTTTTATTTATTACATTTTGTTTATTTATAGGTTTTAAATTATGTTAAAATCAACAAAAAATTTTCATGAATTTAAATGGCTAATGAATAGAACTCCCGAAATTATTGAGAGCAACGATGCTTATCGCAAAAGACATCCTGAGTTCGAAAAATTTGATATGCCGGAAAGCTTTTGGTTCAAAATTTATCCGGACAGACAAGTTGTTCATTGGGCTGTATTAAGAAAAAAAGAAGAAAACTTTGAAATATATTTTGTAAATGTAAATGGGCAAGCTTTTGATAAACTGACTTTTAAGCAAGAAAAAGTTGCTAAAAGATTATTAAAAAAGAATAAATTTTATTCAAGTAAAAACGTAAAACCACCATATCTGCCAATTTTACCAATTTTCGTCAATTTGTGTATAGGTAAAAAAACAGCTCCTTATTCAAAAGGTAGATTGTGGGTTGTGCAAGATAGGTTTCCGTCAAAAAAATATTTAAATAGAAGACGGATTAAAAAAGAACCTGTATTTGAAGATAAATATTCTATTTTAGACATACTGATAGAATTATTTTATTCGATTATAAATATAATAAAATATATTGCTATATGCTTTTTAATAAGCTTAATATTATTTGTAATTTTTCATTAAAAAACCCATTTATAACACCTCGCTAAGCTCCAAAAACCTAGGGTTGAAATAAATGGGAAAAACCATCAATATAAAGATTAATCATAAACCGCCTATTTATGCATTTATATTAATGTAGCGTTTAAGAGGGTTCACACTGAGCTTAAACCTTGCGTTGACAGACAGGACGAATTCTTCTGTCAAACTATATTTTATTATCCTACCAGCAAGCCCTTTCCTTACGTCCTAAACAAGCGGGCCCGTAGCCCGTGGGAAAATACTAACTGGTAGTTATTGTATTATAGCAAAATATTTACTAATTACAAAATTTTACTAATTGAGCTTTATATTCATCACATTTTTTTGCTATTCTTTTGACAAAATTTAAATTCGATTCAAAAAAAGGAATTTGTTTATAATTTTCTTTAAAATTCTTAAGTTGATAAGGACAAAATATTTTTGCTGTTAATCTGTCTTTATCTAACCCGATATAAACATTTACCGGATTATTATTCTGTTTTATTAAAATTTCTTTTAAACCAGTTATTTCATTTTCTGCAAGGTTTTTTAAAATCTTTTTTCGGACAATGCTTTCAGGAATAACGATTGCTTGGAAATTTATATTACTTTTATTTGTTGGATTTATTTTCATATATAAACGATAGCACATATTTTAACTTTATTCAAAAGGAGAAAACATGAAAACACTACAACAATTTTTAAACGATCTCGGTGCTCGCGAATCCGCGGGCAATTATAAAGCCTTCAACCGCTATGGTTACGCTGGTAAATATCAAATGGGAGAAGCTGCACTTATTGATGCCGCTTATTACAGAAAACCTTCTCGAAGGTATAACAACGATTGGTCAGGCGAATTCCTTGGAAAAGACGGGGTTAAATCTATTCAGGATTTTTTAAATAATCCAAAGGCTCAAGAAAACGCGCAAATAATTTTCAAGAAAAAACAGTGGGGATACCTAAAAGCTGTAGGTGCGCATAATTACTTAGGACTTATTATTAACGGGTTTTTAATAACTCCATCGGGTCTACTTGCTGGAGCTCACTTGAAAGGTGCGGGCTCGGTTATTGAGTATCTAAAATCCGGAGGTAAATGTATTGGCAAAGATGGATTTGGAACTTCAGTTGAAAGCTATATAAAACAATTCGCAAATTATGATGTTAGTGAAATTACAGGAAAAATTTAGAAAGGAGAAAAAATGACTCTAACACTTTTAGACTTATACAACACAGCCGCTTCACAAGAATGGGCAATGTATGACAATGATGCTATATCTGATAGTGAGTTTGAAGATTCTTTTGTGCTAGCTATCAACAAATCTATTATAGAAATCCTTGCGTCTTATGATTTCCCATTCAGAGAACGTACGCATTTAATCTTAACCATTCCCAAAATGGATGCATATGATTTGCCAAATGGCCTAATAAAAAAGGATAAAAAAGGGAAATATGCAGTAAAATACAACTCAAAGTTACTTAATTTTATAGAAAATCCTCTTGATTTAGATGCAAAATTAGGAGTACCAGAAGGGTTCTATATTAAAAACGACAAAATTGTGCTTTATCCTGCTCCGCAAGAAAAAGGATTAGTAACCATAGATTACACAACTCTTGCCATTGGGGAAAACTCACAAGGTGAAGAAATTTTTGCTCTAAAAAAAGATAGTGATATTTTAACAGTTCCTCAATATTTAGAAGAATTGATGAAGGAAGCTATTATTACAAGAACAATGCTTAATACGATAGCTTCCGAATCCGATGAAAATTATTCAGCCTATCTAAAACAAGCTGATAGAGCGCATAAACTATTAATTAAATACTCAAAGGGGGTGGGGCTGGATAAAACGATTAAATTCTAAATAAAAAAGCCATTAATACAATCTTGGGCAAATTATTCTATCTAGTAGACGAATAAAAAAAAAAGCCCTCAAATGAGGGCTAAAACTTGTGTAAGATGTAAGATAGTAAGATGTTATATAAGAGAGGGGTAAATGAATTACCCAAATAAGAGTTTTAGTTTATATATTTAATAATTTAGTAGAAATTACTTTTTGATTTTATGCGATAAAGTTGTTGCCGAATCTGTTAG
>JAZRJK010000037.1:0-8152 GCA_045645765.1 Candidatus Gastranaerophilaceae bacterium | reverse complement strand
AGTTTAATAAAAAAGATTTATTCTTTATAGTAATGAACAATAAAGAAATATTAAAAAAACAAATTTTTCAGTTAGAATTGCAAATTAAGAAGCTTGATGAACAGGCTTTGAATTCTGAGTTGTGCGTAGATTTGTATAATTCGCTTATCTTAAAAAAAGCGATTCTTAAAAAAGATTTAGAAAGTTTAAATAAAAATACATTCGTAGAGAATATTAAAAGAATAATTCCTCATAAAGAAAAATTGATTTGTGATTTTTTTAAATAATTTTAAAGAAATCCCCCCTTTTTTTAAGTTTGTGTTATAATTAAATAACGGGGGTATTAATGCTCACAGTTAATTATGAAGAAAAAAAATCTATAAGAGAAGCTTTTGGTAAAAAGCTCGTAGAATTAGGGGCTAAGAATTCGAGAATAGTCGTGTTAGATGCAGATCTATCTTGCTCCACTCAAACAAAGCTTTTTGCAAAAGAATATCCTGCGAGATTTTTCAATGTTGGAATTGCTGAACAAAATTTGATTTCAACTGCTGCGGGGTTAGCTTTAACAGATAAGATTCCTTTTGCAGCAACGTTTGCAGTCTTTGCTACCGGACGTACGTATGATCAAATCAGGGCGTCTGTTTGTTATCAAAAAACAAATGTTAAAATTATCGGTACACACGGGGGGATTACTGTTGGAGAAGACGGAGCAACTCATCAAGCTTTAGAAGATGTATCTTTAATGCGTGGATTGCCTCATATGACTGTCATAGTGCCAGCAGATTGCAATGAATGCCAACAGGCTGTTGAATTTGCAGCAGAGCATGTCGGGCCTGTTTATATAAGGATTTCAAGAAATAATTTACCAGATATTTATCCCGTAGATTATAAATTTGATCCTTGCAGAGCGAATGTTTTAAAATCTGGAACAGATGTTACTATTATTTCAAATGGTGATATTTTATCAGAAGTTTGCAAAGCAACAGAGTTATTAGAACAAAAAGGTGTTAGTGTTGAATTAATTTCTGTGCCAGTCGTAAAACCTCTTGATACAGAAACAATTATTGCAAGTGCTAGTAAAACCAAGTTAGTAATAACAATAGAAAATCATTCAATTCTCGGCGGTCTTGGTTCGGCTGTTTGTGAGACTTTGTCGTTGAGTTGTCCTACTAAAGTTATTAGATTGGGCATGAATGATGAATTCGGTCAAAGCGGTTCTCCTAAAGACTTGTTAAAACATTATGGGTTAGATGCGGAAGGTATTGTAAATAGGGTAATTGAAATAGTATGATACAATTAAGATCAGTAACAAAAAAATATAAAAATAACTTTGCATTAAGAAATATTAATCTTGATATACTGTCAGGAGAATTTGTCTTTATTACAGGTGCTTCTGGGGCAGGGAAGTCAACTTTAATGAAAATGCTATATAAAGAAGAAACTCCTACAACGGGTACCGTTTTGATTGGTGGTATTAATATTGCGAATTTACCTTCTGATAAAGTGCCAAATCTTAGAAGATGTATGGGAATTGTGTTTCAAGATTATAAATTGTTACAGAATCAAACAGTTTATGATAATATCGCGTATGTAATTAGAACTTTAGGGATAAGTTCTGCTGATATAAGAACTCGTGTTACAGGTGCTCTGAAAGTCGTTGGGCTTTTGGATAAAGCACATGCGAAACCTTCTGAGCTTTCTGGAGGCGAGCAACAAAGGGTTAGTATTGCGAGGGCTCTTGTTAATGGTCCACCTTTATTAATAGCTGATGAACCTACTGGGAATTTAGATCCTAAGAATTCCTTGGAAGTTATGCAAATTTTAGAGCAAATTAATCAAAGAGGAATTACTGTTATAGTATCAACTCATGACTATACATTAGTTGATAGATTTAGAAAAAGAGTTTTAACTCTTGAAAATGGTGAAATTATTAGAGACATACAGGCGGGAACTTATGGACAATAATAGGCAACAATTAAAAAAACAAGTAAAAAAGCATATTCCTAAAGACTGGCTGTGTGAATTACGAATCGCATATAGAATAGTAATGGAAGCTGTAAATGATATTAAAAGAACTGGTATTATTAACTTGGTTATAATTACCACAATGGCAGCTATATTGACACTTTTTGGGGTGCTGTTCAGATTTACTTTATCATTGTCAACATTTGCTGGTGAATTAGGTAATGTTCTTGAAATTTCAGTATATTTAAATCAGAATGCTCAAGTATCTGTTATTAAAGACCGTGTTAAAGATATAAAACACGTTAAATATGTAAAGCTAATCCCTAAAACTGATTCTTGGGAAGGGTTAAGAAAAGAATTAAGTTTACCTGCAGATATGGGGAATCCGCTACCTGATACATTAAGAGTTAGGGTTGATAAACCTGAGAACATACCAGCGGTATTTAATGATATTAAGAATATATCAGGTGTTGAGGATATGGGGTATGCTAAAGAATTAGCTAAAAAAATTCAGTTGCTAACTCATGTAGTAAATACAACGATGATTTTTGTAATAATAATATCTGCTGCATTAACTATAACAATTATAAATAATACAATTCAGTTAGTTATTCAATCTCGAAAAGAAGAAATTGAAATTATGCGTTTAATGGGAGTTTCAAATTGGTATATTAAGACTCCATTAATAATGCAAGGTGCATTTTATGGGTTTGTAGCATCGATTATAGCGGTACTACCACTTAATTGGGTGCAAAGCTTGTTAATGAATGTTCATAAATTTTTCTTGATTCCAATGTCCGCTTATGCTCAAAATATAGTTATAATAACTTTGCTTTTGATAGGCACTGCGTTTGGAGCAATCGGAAGTTTCTTATCAATAAAGAAACATTTACAAGTATAGTGATGAGGTATTAATAAATGGATAAAACAATAGAACTAGTAAATTCAATAAAAGACATTCAAGCAATGCCTAGTGTTATTGTAAAAACGTTAAATTTAATGAAAAAACCTACCGTAAGTATGAAAGAGTTAGGGGATATCGTTGTTTATGATCAATCGTTAACAATTAAAATATTGGCGCTTGTAAATTCGGCTTACTACGGCTTTTCTCAACAAATTAGTTCCATCAATATTGCGTTATCTTTGTTGGGTATGGTTAAAGTAAAGAATATTATCGTTGCAGTTGCAATGAAACCAATGATGTCAAATGCCGGAGATAAAGAACTTTGGAAACATTCAATTAGAGTTGCTGCTGGTTGTGAATATTTAGCTAAGTTGACTAAAATTATGGATGCCGATGAAGCTTTTATTGCAGGTTTTATACACGATGTTGGAAAAATAGTTTTGCATACAAGTAATCCTAAACTATATACTAAAGTTATTAATGCAGTTAATGAAGGTAGTGATATTTTAGATTCTGAAAAGCATTATTTTGACTCAGATCATGTTAAGTCTGGTTCTTTATTAGCTAAGAGATGGCAATTACCGATTTTATTAGCTAATATAATTTCTTACCATCATAATCCATCTCTTTCTTCAATACCTGTTCCTTGCAATCTTGTTTGTGCGGTTGATAATTTAATGCAAGAAAATTATAATCCTAATAAAATGGATAAAGATTTCTTAAAAACATTAGGTATTGATATTAATGACTTAGAAGAATTAAGAAAAGCTATTAAAGAGAAAGCTGAGTTATTAATTTCTGAATTAACATAGGCTAAGGTAAAAATGGCGAATAAAATTGTTTTGATTTCTGATGATTTTAATTTTTTTGATTTTATTAGAGCAAAACTTGAGTTACGAAAAAGCGATGAACTATATACTTTTGAATTTGATGCGATACCAGAACGAGTACATTTATTAGAAACTGCTGTTTTGATTGTAAATAGTGAAGGGGCTCAGAGTAAAACATTGGATTTAATTAAACTTTTTCAAGGAACTCCGATTCTTATATTTTCTTATAATGAGGATGAAGTTTTTAAACGAAAATGTTTTCGCGCAGGGATTTATGATTTTATGACCCCCTTAACTTCTGATTCGGATTTTCGCTCGCGTATAATACCTGCGCTTACGATGTCGGGTATGCTAGAAAGAAGTAAGCAATATCGTGAGCTCTTAGTTCGAAATAATATAGTTGCAAAAGAAAAGGATGTGTTTTTAGACTATAATTACATTATAGATAAAGAATTAGAAGAAATAAATGCATATAAAAAAAAGGCTGTGTTTATTGCAATATCACCAAATGAAAAGGTGAAGTTTATACTTAATCCAAGTACATTAGAAGCAATTATATTAAATAATATACGTAAAAATGACATTTTAATGAATTATGCGCCTAATAAGTATTTTTTATTTATCTTTGATACAAATATTGAAGCAGCACAAAAACTATGGGATAAAATATGTTCGCAATTCCCACAAAAAATTTATGCTGGATTTTGTAATGTTTCTAATCAAAAGAGGCAACAATTAATAAATGAGTCGTTAAATAAACTTCATACTGCAATAAATTCTGAAAAAAATATTGTTTTAACTAATCAAATTATAGAAAATAAATTAGGCGATATTAATTCTTCTGGGGCACAATTTTCGAATTTCAAAATGTTTAGACAAGGGTTTGAGAAGAAAATTTCACAAATAATTACTCCAGTTTTTTATCAAATACAACAAAAATATGCAGAAAAATTTGCAGGTGTAACTTTAGAACAAGGTATTGGTGATGGATATGGTACTTTTTATATTAAAGATAAGTATTCATCAAGTTGTTTTAGGATTACAAGTCCTGGGTTCTCTAAAATTAATATTGATATAACTTATCAAAAAAATTTTGATACAATTGATGCTAAAAGAATTGTTTTAGAACCAGAAGAATTAGAGGCTGGATTACTTGGTGATTTATTGGAACAGTTTATTGCAGAATATAAAAAAGATAGAGGTAATAATGTTTAATGTAGAGAATTGTTTATTTTTATTTATTGATATACAAGAAAAGCTTTTGCAGGCAGCTTTTAATAAAGATATGCTCGAAAAAAAATGTAAAATTTTAGCAAAAGTTAGAGAAATATTAGATATACCATTGGTGGTAACAGAACAATATCCTAAAGGGCTAGGAAGTACTATTGAAGGTCTTGCAAATGGGGCTGTTATTCTAGAAAAAACTGCATTTAATGCAATTAAAGAATCTGATATTGAGTTGAATATTTCAAAAACTAATAAAACTCAAATTGTAGTTTGTGGCATAGAGACACATATTTGTGTATATCAAACAGTGATGGCGCTACAAAAAAAAGGATATGATGTTACTGTTGTAATTGATGCGTGCGGTAGTCGTTTCGAGAGTGAATATATATTGGCAATCGATATAATGAGGCAAGCTGGAGTGAAGATTAAAACCGCCGAAATGGTTATATTTGAATTACTGGGTGATGCAAAGCACCCAAGTTTTAAAGAAATTCAAACGCTAATTAAATAATAAGTAGCAAATTATATCTTTACAGTTTTTTAAACATTAGAGGTAAATATGTATACAAAAAGTGTTTCAACTGTAAATTTTAATAGCGGCTATCGTTTTAAGAATATGCCAGTAGAGGCAAAAAAAGAATTACCTAAATTAATTAATAAAGGAAAGGTAATTTTTGAAAATTTTGAAAAAAAGGGTGATGTTTTTTTAGTCGCAAGAAATAGTTATGACGATAGGTTAATAAATTTTATTAAAGAAAAGCGTCTAGATTTTGAATTTTATCCTACGATAAGTACAGATTTGATGGTACAGGATAATCCTCAAAAACTATCTCAGATTTTATTGGACTTGAATTCTAAACCAATAAGAACGATAAACGGTATTCGAGAAACTATTAAAGAACGATTTGAAAAGGTTTTGCAGGAAAAATCGCCTAAACATGTAATAAATATCTTAAAAACACTTTGCATCGATAATGTTAATCCTATAGAAAATTATAAAAATGGATTAAGAATTGTTGATAAGGAGTTTGCTAGAACTATATATATAACGAAGCCTAGTAGTTGGGGCATGCATTATGTAAAAATTACTCCTAGTGATAAAAATTCTACTGTAAATAGATATATGATGGATGCAGATGGAAATATTCTTGCGAAGTTTGATACTCCAGATGCCATTCGTTTATTTGGACAAAGGCTTAGTGAGTTGATGAAGATATAAAAAAAAAAGAGGGTTTCCCCTCTTCTCTTTGGGCGATACTGGGCTCGAACCAGTGACCCCCACAATGTCGATGTGATGCGCTACCAACTGCGCCAATCGCCCTTATTGTTATATTAAGTTATAAATTTATTATAAAACAAAAACTTTGTTTTTGTTGGATGTGATGCTACCTCTCCTCGAATGTGACATTTAGTCACCTTCTCGTCGGCAGAGTCAACTGCGCCAATCGCCCTAATATATTTTAAGTATAATATAAATATGTCAAAAAAACAATTTTTTTACTTTTTTTAATTAATTGCCCTTCTTAATTCAAGAAGGGCAATTAAATTTTTATAAGGAATTTGTATATATTTCAGCAACAGCCTCTTTTGTTGCTTCTGTGGGAGCGAGTCCTAGTAAGCCATCTAGAGAAGGTGTTGTAAATGCAAGATTAACTAAGTTTGGAATATTTGTTTCTGTAAACCCCTCATCTTTTAATTTTGAAGGTACACCAACAGATTTTAACCAGTTATATATTCCAGCTTCAGCTTCATTAGCTGTTTCAACTTTTCCCGCTAATGGTTCTAATATATATTTAAGAGTTTCTTTTCTTGATTCAAAAATGTTTTTAACAACAGCTGGAAGTAGAATTGCCAATCCTAAGCCATGAGAAAGTTCATGTTTCACCGCGCTTAATGGGTGCTCAAGAGCATGTGTGTAATGTAATAATCCATTGTCAAAACATACTCCTGCCATCATAGCTGCATATGCTAAGTAATAACGAGCTTCAAGGTCGTCAGCGTTTTCAATTGCTTTTGGCAAATATCTAGCAACTAACGTTGTAACTTCTCTTGCTAGAGTAACTGTATAAGGTGATGCAACTTTAGAGGTTGCAGCTTCAACAACGTGATTTACTGCATCAATAGATACATATCGAGTTTGTTTAGGTGATAACTTAGTCATTAAAACTGGATCATCAATTGCATAAGTCGGGTATATGCAGTCATACGCAATAGCAGGTTTATAATCTTTTTCAGGTAAAGTTACAACAGCAAATCTATTTGTCTCAGTCCCTGTGCCATGAGTTAGATTTATAGCTACAATTGGAACTGCTTCTGTTGGTGTAAATTTGAATTCATACAAATCATTTGCATTCCTATTTGGATATTTTAAAAGTATTGCAACTGATTTTCCTGCATCAGTTGGTGAGCCACCACCTATAGCTATAACAGCTTTTGCTCCAAAGTCATTAGCAAGTTTTGTTGCTTCATTTACAGCGATTGAATCAGGATTTGGTGTTACTTTATCATAATTTACATATTTTATCCCATTCTCAACTAGAGCTTTTTCAACGACATCCCAAGCCCCAGTAGCTTTATAAGCATTCTTGCCGCTTATTACAACTACCTTATCTAGGCCTCTAGATTTAAAATCTGTTGCAATATCATTGATTTTATTGATAGCACCACAGCCAAAATATACACAGGTTCTTGTTCTAATTTCACGAACTTCATGGATATTAATATCATTTTCCCACATAAAAAGATCTCCTTTCATAAACACTACTTGCATATTATAGCATACTTTTTGTTAAGTATTATTAAATTTATTTAAAAAACTTGCAAATTTAGAAACAATGTGTATAATGAAGCTATGAGTTATGTGAATGTCAGTATTGACACACAAGAGAGTACTAGTGTATAGGAGATTTATCATGAACAAAGAAGAATTAGTAAAAGAGATTGCAAAGAAAACTGAATTATCTCAAAAAGTATCAGCTGAAGTTTTAACAGCTACTTTAGAAATTATTCAAAAAACAGTTGCTAAAGGTAAAAAAGTTACTTTAGTTGGTTTTGGTACTTGGGAAGCTCGCAAAAGAGCTGCTAGAACAGGTAGAAACCCTCAAACTGGTAAAGAATTAAAATTTGCAGCTAAAACTGTACCAGCTTTCTCTGCTGGTAAAAGCTTCAAAGAACTTGTAAAATATTTTTTTGTTTAAGAGTTTGGAGACGGCGGATTTTCTTTTAAGAAAATCCGCCGTTGCTTGTT
>JAZRJK010000036.1:0-10068 GCA_045645765.1 Candidatus Gastranaerophilaceae bacterium | reverse complement strand
AACAAAGCAAGCGTGCCTGTGATGCCGCCATTCCCATTTGATGTCGTGCTCCTTAATTTGTTGTCCCTTGTAGTATTATTTACGGCACATTTCTAATAAAACTTTAATAGTTTATACTAAATTGTTACATTTCGTTACATTGTGTTTACAAAAAAGACTCATCTACATGGATGATTTATATAAAATCTAATTAAAAAAACAATGACTTATGTCGTTAATATAGTTGTATAAAAGGAAAATAAATGATTAATAAATTACCCCAATTAGTAGAAGCATTAAGACCTGAAGGTGTGGCTTCAGAAGAAATTGTGCAATGTATTAATTCTCATATAAATGAACATTCATGTGAGAATTTGGATGTAGATATTTCTTTTATGAACATAATTGACGCTTGCTATGTTTCAACACTTTGTGCAACAAGGCATTTTGCTAAGTATCCACAAGGTAAAATTTGTTGGAAAGTATCTTCTGATAAAGTAGAAGAATTCAACAAAGATTTTGAATTAGGAAATTGTAGTTATATATTATAAAATCTCTACAATATTTTTAATATTATCGCAAATAATGTTTTTAAGAGCGTAATCTTTGTGTTCTAGTTTTAAGAGATTTTTATCTTTTAATAATGTTAGAATTTTTAAAACTAGCGTTTCATTTTTGCTATCTAAAAGAGCTTCAAGCTCATCAATTTCATCAACAAAATCAATAGCAAAAAAGACAAAATCACTTTCTTCGAATAATTCATCGTAGTATAAACTTTTTAGTTTGTCGTTATTGTATTTACATAACAAACAGCTTATGTCATTAACTTCATCTTTAGTATTTTTATCACAATCAAAAAGATATTCATCATTAGAAGTTAGCTCTTGGAATTTATCCTTTGCAAGTCTTATAAACACTGCGCTAGAACTTGTAAGAGGTAAGTTGTCTATAATATTATACAAATTAAAATCGAGGACTACAGATGGAGCTAATATTTCAGGTATTGCATTTACTATATTGCAAAGTACTAAAATCGCTGAGTCAAAATCTTTTTCTATTAAATTTTCTATATTAATTAAGTACAGAATCTCAGCTGCAATATTTTCAGCAAAAGAGCTTTTTTTCATAACATCTATAATCTTATCCAAACAATCTACTGCTTGATAAGCTACTAAAAATTTAACAGCATCGTACTGTTCAAACTCATCCTTTGATTCTAATCGCTTTAGCGCATCTTCTCTAGAGACATCGTCATTTAATATTGATAAAACTTCTATAGAATTCATAACTAGGGGGCTATATTTAGACAAGGCTGTTTGACGTAAAAGAGGTAGAAGTTCTTGTAATCTATCAGGAGAAACAAACGAGAAATATTTTACCGCATAAGCTTTAGCCGAATCAGAACCATTTAAATAATATTCCTTCATCTCTGGAAGTAATTCATCACCACTAAAAGAGTACAAAACCCTTGCAATCATAGTATCATAAAATGGAGAATAGTACTCTATAAAGTTTAGTAGATTTAAATAATTCTCTTTATTACATGCTTGCTGAATACGTTTTGCTACATTTTCTTTTATAAAATCAAATAAAAAATCATCTTGTTTAACTAATTTTGCAAACAACTCAACATCAGAATTGTCTACGAGTGTTTTAGCAACCATTTCATACTCAGAAGGGTTTTTCCCTGTGAGTTTTTTTATTAAATCCATAAACTTAAATCCTATTCAAAATCAAATCAAAAGTTCAAAAACTTAATTAATCTAAATAAAATACTGTAACAACTTTATGATTTTCTTCAGCATACTCAATTGCTGTATGCAAAGTTCTACTAGTATGAGATAAGAAACAAATCAATTGATTACAATCGTCAATAATTTCTCTATTACAAACTCTAGAAGCATCCGCTAAAGTCATCATAGCTCTATCTGAATGTTCAACAATATTAGGAACACCAATAAGTTGATCTTGAACATCAGAAGGTTGTTGACCAATTGTTTGAGGCAAAATAACTTTTAATTTATCAGGATTAGATTTCATTGCACCACGAATTGCAGCTGCGTTTGTACCACAAGAACCCCCTGACGTAATAATTGTATTACCTTGCATAACAAGAGCTGTTGTTAAAGTTTCAATCATTTGTTGATGAGTTATAGCAAGGTTTCGAGAACCAATGATTGCAATTCTCTTCGCGGACTGTTTTATAGTGGCAAGCTCTAGCGCTAGCTCATCGATAACGTCAGGATTATGTTCAGCCGTATCTAAATCACCCATTGGAACCATAATAGAGGGTTGTTTAGAATCATCATCAATAGAATTTAAAATTTCAATCATTGTACCACCTTCATTAATTGCAAATAATAATTATTTTGTGTATGCTGGTATATAATACCACATAATCATAGATTTGGGAATAGGGGAATGGAAAATATTTTATCTACACTAAATGCCGAGCAACAAGATGCGGCTAAAACAACAGAGGGTGCTTTATTAATACTGGCTGGAGCTGGTAGTGGAAAAACGAGAGTATTAACTACTCGTATAGCTTATATGATTCAGCATGGTGCTATAGCGGGTAAAATTCTTGCTGTAACTTTTACAAATAAAGCTGCGCGTGAAATGAAAGAAAGACTTTCTTCTATATTAGGTGAAAATATTGTTAAATATATGTGGGTGGGTACTTTTCACAGTATTTGCGGAAGGATTTTAAGGCAAGATATTGAAAATTTTACTTTCCCATCAGGTAAAAAACTTGATAAAAACTTTACAATTTATGATGAAACAGATTCGCTTGCTGTTATTAAACAAGGTATAAAAAAACTGAATCTTGATGATAAAATATATGCACCAAAATTAGTTAAAACAGTTATTTCCAATGCAAAAAACAAAATGCAAGATGCTTATACTTTTGCAACTTTTGCAAGAGATTTTAAATCTCAAAATATTGCAAAGATTTTTGAATACTATGAAAATGCTCTTAATAATAATAACGCAATCGATTTCGATGACATGCTTATGCTTGCAGTAAAGTTATTAGAACAAAATCCTGAGGTTAGAAAAAAATATTATGATAAATTCCAGCATATTTTAGTTGATGAGTATCAAGATACAAACCAAGCTCAATATCAGCTTGTTAATGCTCTTTATACTAATTTATTACCAGAAGTACCTCAAGAGCGTTCTTTATGTGTAGTAGGTGATGTCGACCAATCTATTTATAGCTGGCGTGGTGCTGATTTTAGAATTATTATGAATTTCCAAAAAGATTTTCCTAAAGCTAAAATCGTAAAATTAGAACAGAATTATCGTTCAACTGCAAACATCTTGAATGCTGCAAATGCTGTAATAGAAAACAATGAGGAACGTGTAGATAAAGTCCTTTATTCACAAAAAGGAGAGGGTGAAAAAATAACTTATTATGAAGCTCAAGATGAAGCAGATGAAGCTCGTTACATCGTTAAATCTATAACTTCTACTTCTGAAAATTATAATCAATTCTCTATTTTGTATAGAACAAATGCTCAATCGCGTGCGCTAGAAGAAGCTCTTATTGCAGCTGGAGTTCCTTATCGAATTTATGGGGGGCTAAAATTCTATGATCGTAAAGAAATCAAAGATGCGATTGCTTATTTAAAATTAATCCATAACGTCGATGATTCACAATCATTAAGAAGAATTATTAATGTTCCAAAGCGTGCAATTGGTGAAACTACATTAAAACACTTACAAGAGTACGCTGATGCTAATGATATAAGCTTATTTAATGCAATTTTAAATGTAGACGATATTTCAACAATTAAATCTGGAACGGCAAGTAAATTGAAAGATTTTGCTACGCTTATTATGAAATTCCAAGAAGCTCAATCTAAATATCAATTACCAGAGTTTTTAAGTTTAGTTTTAGAAAAAAGCGGTTATTTAAAAGAGCTTACAGCAACAGGATCTGATGAAGATCAAACTCGGATTGAAAACTTACAAGAATTAGTAAACGTTGCAAATGAATTTGAGCCAGAAGAACAAGATAATATTTTAGGAGAATTTTTAACTCAAGTATCATTAGTTTCTGATATTGATGGCATGGACGAAATTGCAAATAATGTTACTCTTATGACTCTACACGCATCTAAAGGGTTGGAATTCCCAATTGTATACCTTGCAGGATGTGACGAAGGAATTTTTCCTTCTCAGAGAACTTTGATGATTAAATCTGAGCTTGAAGAAGAACGTAGGCTTATGTATGTAGGCATCACTCGAGCAGAACAAAAATTATATTTAACAACTGCAAAACGTAGGCAAATGTGGGGTGAATACAAATACTACACACCAAGTAGATTTATTGAAGAAATTCCTTGTACATTAATTGAATCAGAACGATCTTTCGAAAGTGATTATTCATCTTCAAGTAGAGGAACATTCTCTAGTGCTGTTAAATCTGCAAAAACATACAATAATGAAAATAAATGGAATAAAAAATCTGCAATATCTACTGATTCTGATGGATACGTTAAACCTGTTACAAGCTTTGGTTCTAGTTTTGGACAAACTTCACAAGGTTCTAATGGGTTTGGTAAAAGCTTTATAGCTCCTGCTGGTAATAAAGGATTAGCAAGCTGCACTAATAAAACTACTAATGTAGTAAAACAGACTCCTAAACGAGCGTTTATACAAAAAAATCCTATTAACAAAGAACGTGAAGACGAAAAAATAAAAGCTTTCTTTGAAGATAATGTTATGAAACGCCGTCTAGAAGAACGTAAACGTGAACAAGAACGGCAAGCTGAAGAAAAAATAAAAGCTGATGAGGTTAAAAATGCAACGACACAGTATTATTTTAATGTTGGTGAAAGAGTTTTTCACGATAAACTTGGTGTTGGACATATAACCGATGTTATCCAAATTGGTGAAAGTACTATGTACACAATCGATTTTGGGAAAATGGGCAAAAAGGCTATGGATGCAGCTTATGCTCATTTGAAGAAATTTTAAAGTTGCTAAATCTTGTTATCAATATACAACTTAATTATATGCATAAATGTTTTTTAGCGCTTTAATCTTTTAACAAGCTCTTCTACATAGCTCATTTTTAAAATTAAATTTAAAACGAAATAAACTACAAAACAAAGCGATGTAATCGTTAAGATTTTTGCCCCTTCAAACACATATTTAGGTAACATAATAAGATTAAAGTAATCCCCTGCAATAATACAAACTCCTAACGTTAAAGCACCCGCTATAATCATTTTCGCAAAATTTACAAATAAATCTTTATATGCAAGTTTAACTTTTTTATGAATCAATAACCCAAGCATTACTGCATTGAATAACGTAACAAAAGATGTTGAAAGAGTAATTCCTGCAATACCCATATCAAGTTTTAAGATTAATAAATAGTTTAAAATAGCTTTTAAAGCTATTGACGTCATAGCTATCACAAAAGGGGTTTTTGAGTCATTAAATGCATAATATACTCTAGTGATAGAATCCCTAAACACATAAGGTAATATAGAGAACGACAAGAAGCATAAGGCCTCTGTAACCATTATTACTGCATCTGAACGAAATGCGCCACGCTCAAAAATTAATGATACCCCATCCTTTGCCAATGTTAAAATTAAAATAATTATCGGAATCGCTACAAAAAACAGAGTCCCAACACCTTTATTAAAATAGTTTTTAATATCCTCAAGTTTACTTTCTCCAGCAAGACGTGAAAATATAGGAAACAATGGCACTAAAAATGCTGTTACTAAAATCCCAACAGGGAACTGAAAAATACGATTTGCAAACACAACAGAAGTCCAAGCGCCTTCTCTCAAAGTTGAAGCGAAAAACATATCAATATATATCGTAATTTGTCCCATTGTAGAGCTCAAAATCGCAGGGAATAGCAACTCCATAATATTTTTAAACTGAGGGTTATTAACTAATTCAAAGTTCGGTCGAATTCTATATCCAATTTTTCTTAAAGCCGGGAATTGTAATAATAGTTGGCATATTGCTCCAACTGATGTCGCTGTAGCCAAAACTACCCCAGATTTATCATTATTTACTAAACATATTGCAATAATAACTACTACAGATAATATCATTGGTGACAAGTTTGGTAAAATAAACCTTTGATGAGTCACCAAAAGCCCGTAAAAAATACCAATTATTCCGCCAATCAATATAATAGGCGACATAATTCTAAAATGTTGTGTCGCCAAGCTGATTAATTCAGGAGTTCCCGCAGATATAATTAGTCCCATAATTTTGTCTGCCAAAAAGAAACCTAAAATTGCCAACAAAGCAAACACAAGAAAAGTTATAGTTAAAAACGTGTTGTATAAACGATTAACAACCTCACTAGGCTTTTCGCCTATATTTACTCCAAGCTTAGAAAAAACAGCTACTGTAGCGCTATGGAAAGGCCCTCCTACTCCGCCTAAAATAATTATCGCCAATGATGGGATCTGAAGCGCATAAAAATAGGCATCTGAAACCATTGTTGCGCCATAAAAGTTTGCAACAACCATATCGCGTGCAAAGCCAATAAATTTACTTGCAATTGTGACTAATGCAATCATCCAGGCTGCGCGTAATATACTCGGAGTTTCTCCCTTAATCGTTGTCAATGTCTTCCCCCTTATCAAAGCAAGTATTCTTTTCATAGGCTTCAATTAATTCGACATAAAGCTTTATTGGGCAAACCGTCGGATTAAACACTATAGTATTTGCGCCATCTTCTATATAATTTGAAATATCAATTTTTGCCTGTCTTTGGAAAAAGTTTTTATTAATCGTAAATTCTTCTTTTTTACCATTTATTTCAACTGTTAACTTTGGAACAATTTGCCCTACTAATACAATCTCAGCTCTACCTATAGGAGCCCAAAAAGTTTGTTTAACCGGCTGATCTTTAACTTCTATTGGCTTTGTACCCAAAGAAATACCTGTATAATAATGTCTTAAGATATTATAATAAGGCTGATTCATCTTTGTTGCCAAAAATCCTGCTCCGAATTGGCTCATCCCTACACCGTGGCCAAAACCGCCACCATAAACTGTTATATCAATCGGATTACCATAAGAATCTAGTTCTTTTTCAAACACAATATTAGCACTGGGTAGTGAAACTCCATCTTTTTGGAATACTCTACGAATAACCAATTCTTTTGAAACTCGATAGCACCCTTTAGTAGTCATAATATCAAGCTCTATAACTTTACCAGAAGCTCCTCGGCGCATTACCTTTATATCTTTTATCCGACCTAACTCATCACCTTCTCTAAATACAGGACTAACAAAACCGGTTTTTGACTGTGCAACTAATGTTTTTTTTAAAACATTTTCCAATTCACCAACCGCCCAAGTCTTTTGCCATCTATAATATGGTGAATCAATATCGTAAGAAGGGACTCTTGATTTGTAAAATTCTTTAGCTTTATCTTCATCTTCTAAAGAGTCAAAGTATTCTTTATCAGGAACTGCAAGCAAATAAGGTTTACTTATTGATGGAAAAGCCTTTGTTGTTGGATCAGAAAAAGCATAAGCATAGCTTTCTGTATAACCTCCAGCAGTTGAGCTATATAAAGTTAAAATCAAATCATTATCATAGAGAGCTACAATTCCGTCTGTTTCCATTACTGCTCTTGTCGCAAGTTCAGCTTCAGTATTTGCGCCAAAATAGACTTGGCTTGAAACACTATCTACAACATTAAATTCTTCATAAGCTTGAGTTCTCGGAGTTAAAACATAGTTTCTTGCGGCGACCGCTTGAGCCTTTAAGGCTTCTAAGCCAAATCGTATAGGCATTTCATTGGGTACAACACCTTTTAAATACTCTTGAATTTCAACAAGGTTTACAACATAAAAACCTGTATGGTCAGGTTTTTGAACCACTTCAAAAGCACCGTGATAAACTGCAGGTAAACCTTTCCTTTTTAAGTCTCTAACTCCTAAAAGTCCAGTTGGTGAAATTAAAACAAAATCTCTTAATACTGAAGTTTTACCTTCAATTGTAACTTCCATGCCTGCTAGAGAGTTTTTAATATTAATATCAACTTCCGCAGGGATATTCATAAGCAATCTACGAGATTGTTTATCACAAATGCTAGCTTCTGCTGTAGCATATAGCTTTGTTTCTTGTCTTAAAACATTTTGGAATTTATTATCAGTAATTCCTACACGAACAAGATCTGAAACTTCTGCTGAATACGTCGCTAAGAATAGATTTAAGATAAAAGAAAATAAAAGAAACAGTACAATAATGTTTTTGCGAGCAAAAGAAAATAACGAAGTAGACCAAAATCTTCTAATTTTTATATGGCTTACTTCTTCACTACGTTCCTCGTAATGATAATTCACATTTTCTTCTATTTTAACTCCCATGTAGTACCTTCTTTAGAATCTTTTAAAATGATGCCCACTTTATCTAAAGCTACACGAATCTTATCTGCTATATCCCAGTTCTTTGCATCACGAGCTTCTTTTCTTTTTGAAATAATTTCATCCATAGAAGAATAAGTTTCCCCTAGCTCAGAACTAATTTCTGATAATTTTAGTCCTAGTTCTTCCTCTGATAATTTTGCTTTTTCAAAAGTAAAGCCCAATGTAGTAGCTAATTTATGCAACAATGTAAATGCGTAATCGACATCTTTGTTAGCTTTATTCGCTAAATCAAATAGAACTGCAAGAGCTTTTGATGTATTCATATCGTCATCCATAGCATTAACGAATTCTTTGTACTCTTCAAATTGAGTTAAATCTAAAGACTCGTCGAGTTTAGTTTGTTTAGCATTAAGCATTCTCTTAACTCCATTTGCAGCTGCTTGTAACGCTTCATCTGAAAACTCAACAGGCATTCTGTAGTGGTTTGTGAGAATGAAGAAACGAATTGTATTTGCATCATAAAGCTTCAACATATCATCAATAGTTAAGAAATTGCCTAAAGATTTTGACATTTTTTCTTTATTGATAGTTACAAAACCGTTATGAAGCCAATAGTTTACAAACTTACAACCATTTGCGCATTCTGATTGAGCAATTTCGTTTTCGTGGTGAGGGAAAATTAAATCCGCACCGCCAGCGTGAATATCTATTGTTTTGCCCAAATGCTTTCTACTCATTGCAGAACATTCAATATGCCAGCCAGGGCGACCAACGCCCCAAGGTGAATTGTAGCCGAATTTCTCATCTTTTTTCCAAAGAGCAAAATCTAAAGGATCTTCTTTTTGATCCCCAACTTCAATTCTAGCTCCACTTTCTAGCTGATCAATTGGCTGTTTTGAAAGATAACCATATCTATCAAATTTTTTAACTCTAAAATAAACATCGCCATTTGCTTCATAAGCGTAACCATTTTTGATTAAATCTCTATTAATAGCTATCATTTCGCCTAATGTTTTTGTTGCAAATGGTTCAATATCAGGCTTTAAATTATTTAAAGCTTTCATACTTTCAGCAAATTTGTTATACCAATAAGTTGAAACTTCTTCTGGAGTTTTACCTTCAGTATCAGCTTTTTTTAAGATTTTATCATCTACATCAGTAACATTACGACAATAAGTCACATCATAGCCTTTAAATTTTAGGTATCTATATAAAACATCCCAAGTTATGTAACATCTTGCATGACCTAAATGCGCATTGTCATATACTGTTGGGCCACACACGTACATTTTAACTTTGTTTGGTTCAATTGTCTCAAACTGTTCAATCTGATTTGTGTAAGAATTGTGTAGTCTCATTATTAACTCCCTAAAATATCTTAATAGTCGGTACATTAATTTTAAAACAAACAGGGCTAAATGTACAGAGGGGGGACAAATATATAGGGCAAAGTAGGCCTATTTGTATATAAAAATATACTGATTACTTTAATAAATCTTCTACATCAAATACTGTTTTAAGTTTTAGCGCATAAATATTTGTTTTACCTAAAAGTGCAAGTTTTACTGCGTCTTTTTCTGTTGTTACAAGTTTTGTAATTCCTAAATTTTGTGCTTTTTTAACTAAATCATCAATATCATTTTGAGAATATGCGTGGTGGTCAGAATAACTTTGTGTGAAAGCCAAATCAAAATCTTTTAAATATTGATAAAATAATTC
>JAZRJK010000035.1:0-38040 GCA_045645765.1 Candidatus Gastranaerophilaceae bacterium | reverse complement strand
CAATTTTAAACCTCCATTTGTTTCAGTGGTAGTCGCAAAAAATGCGACTGTTCCACCAAAACTTTTTATTTATTAATTAAAATGGCAAATCTCCATCATATTCTTCAACTACCGGTGCTTTATTTTCTAGTTCTTTAAATGCTGGTAATGTATAGTTTCCGTTTGCAATATCTTCTGTCTTTTTAAATTCATGTAAATATACTTTTGTTTTAATTGAGCCGTCATTTCCTGTATATTCTTTTTTACCTAAAATCATTCCTACTCTTTTTCCTATAAGTGTTTTTTCATCGTAGTTGAATTTATAACCTGGATTTGAAGTTTCAACTCTTGTTATGAATCCTTTAAAAAATCCTTTAACAAATTTGTCTTTTGCTGCATCTTTACTTTCGTAGTTTTGGAATGCTTTTAATGCCCAAAATCCCTTTTGCATATGTAAGCCCTCATAGTAGTTAGCCATTGGACCTTCAGCTATATCAAGTTCAAGTTCTAAACATCCTTTTTCAGTGTTATCAAATACATTTTTAATTACTCCTACATATGCTCCAATATCTGGGCTTGTAAATCCTTTAATTTCTTCAACATTTTCTAAATATAAATTTTTCATATAATTATTCTCCTTTGTTATTGTTATTATTATTGTTATTTTCGTTAACTATCTTTTGCATATTTTTTATTGATTTGTAATAAATTTTCTTGCAGTATTCAGTGCTGTATAGGTCAATACCATTGATGTCTTTTAACTCTTTGGAAATCTCGCTAAAGAATTTACTATCAATAGCATGTCCTCTTACTATTCGTTGTGCTTTTGTGTTTTGAGTTGCTATTAAGTTATCTAGCAATTCTAATTTGCTTTGTTTTCTTTCGAGTTGTACCAATAATCTATTTGTTTTTTCTTCTTTATCTGAAACAGCAGTAAAAACTTTGTCGCTTACTGTGTTTGTTGCTCCTCCACCTATGCCACCATATTTAGCAGTAATTTTAGGTGAATATTCTTCGTCTAGTTTTAAAAGTTCGTATTGAATTTCGCTTATCTCATATTTCAATACATTGTAGTTTCGTTCGAGTTCATACTTTACGTTCATATTCCCTCCTTTTCATTTAATTGTTATAATCCATTCCATATCTTCCTAAATATTCTTTAAGTTCTTCTTTTGTGATTTCTCTTTTTTCATACTTTGCTATTTTTAAGTAGCATTTGATGTAATTAATCATTCCTATGTTTTCTTTTATGTAACTTGCTTCTTTGTTATATTGTTTAATTAGTTTTAATATCTTTATCATTTTCTACCTCACTTTCTAAAATTGCTTTTAATCTATCTACCGCAAACATTAATTCTATTGTACATCCCCTTGTAAATCTAAAATTAATAGAAGCATCTACAAATTCTTTTTCATCAAAAGCATTAAATTTTAATTTTTCTATTTCCTTTAGTTCTTCTTCCATATCTTTAATGTTTTCTTCTAATTCTTCAATTAACTCTTTTATTTTTTCTTTCACATCTACCTCCTACATTTCATAATATTCTCTAATCGTTGTATCAACCATTTTTAAGTCATTGTCTATTTCTAAATTAAACATTTCCATTGGCGATTTCGCTGTTGTGTAGCCATCACTTTGCGTCACAAAATAATGTCTTTGCCCGTCAGTCTTGCAAAGTAAAACTATACTAAATAAGCCCTCAACTGTTAGTTGGTTGTCTAACATTTTCCCTACTGTTTTTGCTTTAACTCTTCCATCTTCGGTATGTTCACAGTGATGCAAGAAATAAACTATAACATCATCAGGTGTTTTCTTGATTATAAAATCTATCAAGTTTCTAAAATTAAGCGCTATGTCTGTGAATTTGTTGTAGCCACTCTCTTTGGCTCTATCAAACATTTCTCCTACAAGTAAATATTGACTGTCATCTATTGCATATCTTTTTAGTTTTGGTTCAGCTAAACTTTTTAAAATCATACTATAATTCGCATTGTTTATCTTGTTTAATTTTTTTCTAAATGGTAATGGCTTGTTGGCCACATTAAATATTCCTATTTCTTCAACATCAAAGTTTCTTAAACTTGTGCTTTTACCACTTCCACTTTCTCCTAATATAAGTACTGGTATCCCCATTTATTTTTCCTCCTCTTGTTCAAAATATTTATAATAAGGTTTTATAGTTATTGTATTTGCATCTTTAAATTTAAAATCTTCCTTAAATAGCTCATTTTCAATTCGTTTTAATCTACGTTCTATATATTCGCAATGTTGCAAAAGTTTCCAATAATTATCGATTAGATGTTCTTTAAGTTCAATATCTTCCTTTAACATCTTTTTAACTGTTGTACTCATTATTCCTCCTTATAATGTTTCTAAATATTTTTCGCATTCTTTTTTAGTGCAATTACACTCTTTGCAGCTTTTATATCCTGCATATCTCCAACATTTAAAAATCTTGTTTATGCTAATTCCTTTAAAATGATACTTAACATATTCAGAATTTAACTTTGCTGCTGCTCGTCTTTTTTGCCCATTGATTAAAATTTGCTCACGATTTTTTTTATAATAAATTTTTTGTCTTTCGTTATGTGTCATTTTATTATTGCTCCTTTGTGCATTTTCTTAATTCTTTTAGCGCCATATCTATATGGTTACTTATAACTATGTAACTTGTATTGTTTATTCTCCCGTCTAAACATATTAAATTTCTAACATCTACAAGTGCTTTTTCAACGTCATTACAATGTTTAACTATCTCCATTGACTATCTCCATTTCTTTATCTAATTGTTCACGAACACCATTTGCGCCTTTTGTTCTTATACTCTCTTGCATTTTCACATTTCCACGTCTTTCAATTTCTTCCTCAACTGCTTTAAACTCTGCATAAGCACGTTTGTATTCTTTTTTTGAGGTGTAGTATTTAAACATCAATTCCGCGATGTTAAGTGTCATTAAATCTTCCATTTGCGCCTCCTACAACATTTATATTTCTATTTTTATAAAACACTTATCACAAACTTTATATGTCCAATAATAGTTAGATGTAATTTGCCAGTTATGGTCGCAAGTGCTTTCATTTGCTCTTTGTATTGCTTTATCATTGCTAACTTTAAATCCTATTGCAAAAAAATATATTATAAATCCATATATTAGAAGGTATAATGCTACTGGTATTAGTGTTGATACTATTTCCCAAACCCCAAATATTATTTTTTTAATGAAATCTTTCATTTATTCCACCCCAATTCTTCTACTTGTTTATTTATTGCTTTTAGTTCTTGCATAGTAATATCTCCTGCATCGTAACCATATTCAACCTTATAAAATATTTTCTTATGTTTCCAAAAACTAATGTAATATTCTTCTGTTTCATAATCTAAAAATTCTTCATCATCTCTAACAATTTTATACCCTAATTCTTCAAACATTTCTTTAGCTGTTTTCATTTTCTACCTCACTTTCTAATTGTTCTATTTTTTCTTTCATTCTTTCATTTTCTTCTTTCATATACTCTTTAAGGAGTTTTAAAGTAAAATTTTCTAATTCTTTTATTTTTTCTTCCATATCTACTCCAATTCCTCCTTATCTATAATTTCTAAAACATCTTCAATTTTATCTATGTCATAATCATCAATATCGCTCCAACTTTGTTTTTGTATTTCATTAATGATACAAGCATTTAAGTCATCTACAAGTGGTTCATAATCGAATGTTATTTGTGTGTGTATTTTAGCTTTCAACAGCACTTCGCTATCTATTGCATAAGTTAATTTTGGCATTATTCTTCTCTCCCTTCATAACTACTACACAATGCCTTTTCATCGCTTTCATCTTCTGTACTAATCCAAGCAGTAGTGCCGTTTATTTTGCATCCAAACCTTATATACCCTTCACAAAATTTTGAGTATTCAGTATTTTCTAAATCTATATATTTGCAATTAATACAATTCATTTTTTATTCCTCCTACATATTCAATTCTTGCTTTTGCTATTGGTAAATATTCTTCTGTAAGTTCTATTCCTATGTATTTATAATTTTTATTTCTTTCCTTGTTTTCATACATAACTGCTTTACCTGTGCTACCGCTACCATTGAATGGGTCTAATACTGTACCATTATTAGGAGTTACAAGTCTTACTAAATATTGCATTAAGTCAGTAGGCTTGACTGTTGGATGTATATTTTTAAATTCATCTAGTCCTTCATCTCTATCTTTTTTACTTGCTTTTGCACAATAGAAATATCTTGCAGCTGAACCGCTGTCACAATGATTTGGCATTTCCATAATGGATTCTTTATTTTTTAATCCTAATCTTTTATTTTCCATAACTACAAAATTAGGACTACCATTTGATTTTCTTTTTTTCCTATTAGGACTATCTCCTTTTGTATAAGGAAAACCACCACAAACTTCATCAAAATCAGTTTCATCATAAGTTAATATTGTATTTGCTGGAAAACGACCATCAGGAGTATAACTATTTAAATCAATATCTTTTTGTGCTACATAATTTACAATATTAGAACTTGTGCTTTGTTTTCTATTCCAATTCTTTTGTAAATTTTCTTTATCTTGTGCTTCAATTCTACACTCATCAATATTTATTCCACCTACACCATTTTCTATAATGTTATCTACTAAACTACCTTTAAATGGCTTTCTTGCTACTATAATTGGCTCAAATGATGGTTTTAAACAAGTTCCCCAACCATTCCATTCATTTTGTGCAACTCTTTCTTCATACTCACTTGCGAACTCTTGACTTTCACCCAAACCATTTTTCATTGAGTTAGTATTGTTTGAGCCAACGCCTTTTAATATATTTCCTGTTCTATTATCTACACCATTCTTTTTATCTATGGCTAAACCTATATTCATTGACTTTGGAAAACCACTTCCATAAAGCCACATTATAGTATCTCTAATCTCAAATCCAGCGTCTTCAATGGCTACTGCAATTCTATGGAATGTTCTACTGCCACCAAAGGCTAATAAATATCCTCCTGGCTTTAATACTTCATAACACTTTTTCCAAGTATCAGGATTAAAACTAACACCTGCATTATCCCATCCTTTACTCATAAAATTAAGTTCATATGGTGGGTCTGTCACTATACTATCTATTGAATTAGGTTCTATAACCTCTAACATATCTAACATATTTCCTTGATATAATTTGTAATTGTCATTTTGACTATATAATTGCATTTTTAATCCTCCATTTGCATTTTTTTACAACCTGTGTTATAATTTTGAGTACACAAAAAGAACATTACTTACAAGGTTTTATTCTCTTTGTGTTTTTTTGATTAATAGTGTAAACGATAGCAACTTTGGTCGGTGGTTATGTTTGCACTATTTTTTATTTGGTTTTCTAAAATATCAATTCTATTTGATAAGTTTGTTGTGATAATCATTAGCACGTGCGCTAATATGATAAACATTAATGTTATTGTTGCGCAATAGCAATTCACATAGTTGATTTTAAATTTCTTCATCTTACTTTCCTTCCTTTCCCATAAAATAAACATGTTGTGTTGTGCATTCTAGCAATTTTGCGATTTCCTTTGTTGTTAATCCTTTTTGGTAATAATCTTTTACTTTTTCTTTTGTCTTTGCATAATAGTTTTTCTTATTTAAGTCATGTCTAAACATAAAGTTCTTAATTGTTCCAATCGACATATTAAATTGTGTTGCAATTTGTTTTTGCGATACTGGCTTTTCTGAATTAATGTAGTATGTCATGATGTAGTTGTATAATTTTTCGTTTCTTACTTTTTTCATTTACTTTCTCCTCCAAATCCTAAATAATTCATTAATGCTTTTGTGCTTATGTGATAACTCCATTCTTTATCAATTAGCACTGCGCTTCCCCAATTAAATCTATTTGCTCTTAAGCCACATCTTACAAACATTTCAGTTTTGTTTAATAGTTTTGCAGCTTCTTTCACTGACAAATTAATTGGATACTTTTCTAAAATTTCGTTCATTCTCCCTCCTTTTTGTCGTTTTATTTGTTTTATTGTCGATTTTTTTCACGATATGTGAATTTATGTTGTAAAAAAAATTTCACATACTTCATCGTTCGTTAGTTTTAAACAATCTTTAATTTTTTTAATTTCACTTTGTTTAAAATCAATTTTTCCACATTCTTTTTTTCTGTAGGATTCACGTGAAAGTCCAAGAATATCAGCTATTTCATCTTGTGTAAATGAATTTAATGCTCTCTTACTTTTTAGTAACTGTTCCATATTTACCTCCTTTCATTTTATAATTTCACTATACACACAAAAAAAATATTGTCAACAAAAAATTATCATTTTGTGAATTTTTATTTTTATTTTTAAAATTTATGTTATCATTTTGTTGTAGGAAGGAGGTTTAAATGGCTACAAAAAGTAAATATTTTTCAAAAGTTTTAACTAACTTGTTAGAAAAACACGATATGACAAAAAGAGATTTAGCAAAAAAATTAGGTGTCGCACCTAGTGCTATAACTAATTATTCTAATGGCGATAGATTACCACGTTATGAAATGATATGTGATATTGCAAAAGTTTTTAATGTTACAACTGACCATTTATTAGGGCTTGAAAAAAAAGAAAATCAAACAAACTATTACAAAATACCAATATTAAATGAAGTGCGAGCGGGTAACCCTACACTAATTAATGAAGGAAATGTTGTTGAATGGGAGAATTTATCTAATGACTACAAAAAATACGGCGAATTGTTTGGCTTAAAAGTTAAAGGCGATTCAATGTTTCCTAAAATGGAAGAAGGAGATGTTTTAATTATTCAAAGAACACCAGACATCGAAAGTGGTGCTGTTGGAATAGTTTTAGTTAATGGAGATGAAGCTACTGTTAAAAAAGTCTTAAAGTCTAATTTAGGAATCACATTAATACCTTTTAACTCTAACTACGAGCCTATATCATATTCTAATGATGAAATAATTAGTTTGCCTGTGCAAATTGTTGGTAAAGTTATAGAAATAAGAAGAAAGTTATAATAGGAGATATTATGGAAGGAATGAACGACGATGAAATTTTAGCTTTAATTATAGTTTATGTTTTAATGGCATTATGTGGTGGGCTTTATTATTTATTTAACAAAGTTAAAGAATTAAAAGAAGAAAATAAAGAGTTAAAAAATTACAAAGAACAACTTTCAATTTTAAAACAAATTTCACCAGTTTCAAACTATATATTAGAAGAAAAAGTTAATGACATACAAAAATATAATAATGTTAAAAATCAAGTTCAAAATCACGATACGATAATGAATTATATCAGTCGTGAAGAATATAATAATCTAACAACTACTCAAAGAAATCAATTAGCATTAGATAGATATGTAGAACGTAGAAAATCTAAATGGGAGATTGGTAGAGATTATGAGTTGTTTATAGGTCACGAATATGAAAAAGATGGTTGGGATGTTGAATACTTTGGAACTCTTAAAGGTTTTGAAGATTTAGGAAGAGATTTAATATGTAAAAAAGGCGATTCAATTCACATAGTTCAATGTAAGAATTGGAGCAAACATAAAGAAATACATGAAAATGCAATAAATCAATTATATGGAACTATGATAGAGTATTGCATAGCAAATAACAAAACATTAAAAGAAGTTAAAGGCGTTTTTGTTACTTCTACTTCTCTTTCAGAAACTGCGCAAAAATTTGCTACATTACTTAACATACACATAAGAGAAAATAAACAATTAGAAGATTTTCCAAGGATAAAATGTAACATAGGTAAAGATAACAAAAAGATTTATCATTTACCAATGGACCAACAATACGATAAAATTAAGATAGATAAAAAAGGCGAGTTTTGGGCATTTACTGTTGAAGAAGCAGAGAAAAAAGGTTTTAGACGTGCTTTTAAATATCATTATAATTAAGGAGAAAATAAAATGAGAAACCCCAACGGATTTGGTTCGATAATTAAATTAGGTGGCAATAGGAGAAAACCTTATGCGGTACGTGTTACTGTTGGTTGGGACAAAAATGGTAAACAACAAAAAAAATATGTTGGCTACTGTTCTACACGAAAAGAAGCAATGGAATTATTATCTGATTATAATAAAAATCCTTCTTTAATCAATAACGATATAACATTTAAAGAATTATATGAGAAATGGTCTATAAATAAATTTGAAGGACTTTCAAAATCTTCTATAAAAGGCTATAAATTAGCAATCAAACATTGTGAACCATTCTACGATTTAAAAATGTCGACAATAAAAACTGATGCAATGAATGAATTGATTAGAAACATTCCTTTGCATTATCAAAGTAAAAAGAAAGTTAAAAATTTGCTTTCACAACTATTTCAATATGCAATGCAAAATGACATCGTTTCAAAAAATTATGCTGAATATATAATGCCGTTACAAAAAGATGAAAATCCTGTTAAAACAAGAACTATATTTTCTAAAGAAGAAATTGAAAAGTTATTTGATTCAGTTGATTACATAAGTGGAATAGACACAATTCTAATAATGATTTATACAGGAATGCGATGTGGCGAACTGTTAACATTAGAAAATAAAAACATTAATTTTAAAGAAGGATATTTAAAAGTAGGTATAAAAACTGATGCCGGTAAAAACAGATTAATTCCTATAAGCAATAAAATTTCTAAATATATAAAGAAATTATATTCGCAAGAAAACGAATACTTTATATCTGGAATAACTAATCAACATTTAAGTTATAATTACTATAAAAGACAAGTATGGGACGTTGTAATGAAAAAATTAGATATGAAGCATTCCCCTCACGATTGTAGACATACGTTTGCTACACTTTTATATCAAGCTGAAGCAAATCAAACATCTATAAAAAGAATAATTGGACACAGTGATTATTTAATGACTGAAAAAATTTATACACATTCACAAATTCAAGATTTAAAAAAGGCTATCGATTTATTATAATCATAGCCATTTTAATTTTGATGCTTTGTAGTCTACTTGTAGTCTACTTGTAACCTTTTTGTAGTCTATCTACTCAAATTCAACCATTTTCAAAAATCGTAAATATCGATATTTATTACATTTTCTTGCTTTTACGGCGCTATTTTATTATACCATGGGTATTTTCATATAATGTAAAATAAAGGTTTTTAGCACTTTTGTAGTCTACATGTAGTCTATAAAATACACATAAAAAAGACTAGGTTTCCCTAGCCTTAATTATTCAACTTTCCAAGCACACCATATTTCTTTTAATCCACAATCCCAAATATCATAAATAATTCCATTCATAACACAGCTAATATGATTCTGCATTGTCACGAGATAAACACCTCGATTAAATTGCTTTGCAAAATCATTTAAACTAATTTTAAGACCTTTTTTCTTATAACACATCTTCTTGTATCTATCGTTCAAATAAAACTCTACAAAATTTGCATCATCAATTAAAGTCCCTTCTTCTTGTGCTTTTTTACTTAATTCGCTATATACATCGTCCCAACTTCTACCTTCGGCCAAAGATATGGCTCTTATAACACAATCATTTACTTGCCTTCCAAGTGGATTTTTATTTTTATAGACCCACATTTACATTTCCTTTATTTTTTTTGCATACTTTTTAATCAATTCTACTTCTTCTTCATTTTCAGCATTTTTTTGAATGTATTCAAAGAATTGTACAAAAGATTCTAACATATATTCAAGACTTTCTATACCTTCGTCTTTGGCATTGTAGTTACCTCTATTGTATTCTCCCATTGCTTCATTGTATTCGTTATAGCCTTCTTGCATTCTTTCGAACATTTCTTCGGATTTATCCCTAAAGTTACCTCTTCTTCCGTATTCACCTTCCATGTATCTACCTCTCGAATCTCTTCTGCGTCTGCCATATTCTCCTCTTCCATAGTTGTACATATTTTCTTCCTCCTTTTCCATCATTTTTTCTTTAATGATATCCTTATGAATATCAACTAATTTGAATAACATGTCTAAATTTTCTTTGTTTAAACCGGCGTCTCTAATACAAGTTATTTCTTGTTCAACAAGTTCTAACACACCTTCAACCATTAAGCACCACCTCCGTCATCAACTGCTGGAGTTTCTTCTATTGGTAAACTTTCAGCATTCGATGTGCTTATGCTAGGTAATTGACAGTTTCCACTATATCTAAACACGCCACTTGTAATTGAAGTGCTAACCATACTTTTATACATTCGTCTATCCCTTACTTGGCTTGCTAAAATTGGTTCACAGCATCTATTTACGAATGGATATTCAGTTGTTCCAGTACCTATTGTAAAAACAACAGGCGCATTTATAGTAGCAGTTTCAGGTAATGTTTGAGCGATAACTATACAATATTCGCACCCATCATTATATGCTCTTTGTGGAAGATTCACTATTAACGATGTGCCATCAAAAGTTACTGCTTGACTTATAATAAAATTTCTACATAATCTACAATTTCTTATACAACTCATTTTTACCTCCTTTTAAAAAAATAGGGATAGTGCGAACTACCCCTTTGTATCACACTTTCGTGGAAAAATATTATTAAAAACTACCACATCCGCATCCGTTGTTTCTAGTTACTGTGTAATCATAACAGCAATTTGGATTTGGTACTATGTAAGCAGCTTCAGGACATTTTGTTCCTAATCTTTCTACAAGATATTCATTTTGTTTTGCTTGACTAGCAGCAAGTCTTAAAGCATTAATTTCATTTTGTTGCATCATAATTTGAGCATTTTTATCTTCAATTCTATTAGCAACTATTTCGTCGTGTAATGCTCTATAGTTAGCATTTTGACTATCTATAATATCTCTAGTGTTCATGCATAATGTTTGTTGTAAAGCATTAGTATTCATAGCCATATTATAGTTAACACCATCTATACCTCTTTGAGTTTCGCAACAACATTTTTGAAGCGCATACCCTAAATCAGTGATAGCGTTTCTTGTTTCATAACCATTAGTTACTATTGTGCTGTTTACACCACTAAATCCTTGACATAGTGTTTGTTGTACGTTAGCAAATCCATTTGTCATTGTATTATTTAAGGCAAAAGTTGAATCACAAATTCCATTTGCTAAACTATCTAATTTTCTTTCGATTGTAGCAAAGTCAGTAGCAAGAACATAGTTTTCACCAATTCCAGAACCTCCTCCACCGAATCCTCCGAATCCACCATTTCCTCTAAATCCACCTAATGCGAAGATTAAGAAAATGATAATCCACCAAGCGCCATCAGCACCATTACCAAACCCACCATTGTTTCCTGTGTTTCCAGTAAGTAAAGCAACATCTGAAGCGCTTAATCCTTCACTTCCATAAGCCATAAAAAATTCCTCCTATCTTTTTTGTTTTTTGTAATATATATTAATCTTGCAAGATTACTTGTTAAAATGTTTCATAAAGTTTGGAAATACTTCATCAAAATTTATTCCTTTTGTCTCACATAATTTTCTAGCATATTCTTCAAGCCCTTTTGTGTCATTGTTATTAGCCATTTGTACTAATTCTTGAATTTTAGGGTCATTATTGTTTTTTAATACATTCATTATTATATTTTTAGGGTTGTACATTTTGCCCATCATACTTGCTAACGGATTCATTATTTTACCTCCAATAAATCATAATATTTTTCAAGCATCACTAACTCATCATTAGTAATTTTGTCGCCTCTTTCAGACTTAACAATTATTTCTTCGATGATACTTTCTTTTTGTATTTCTATCGCTTTTCTTAATCTTTCTATATCCATATTATTCCCCCTTTTCTTTTAGTTCGCTTTGTGCAATTTCACGTAGTTTATTGCTTATTATTTCCTCAATTTCCGACCTTTTAACATACTCTTGAAGATTTACTTGTGTTTCGTTTGAAACTGTCTTAAAACTTGAATTAACGTCAATTTCATTAAACTGATAAGCCTTTAAAGTTGTTACTCCTAAACTGTCAGCACTCTTAACGTAAAATTTGCTTTCATTGTTATCCATAAGCCAAGCAGTTTGACTAGGTTGCACTATATGATTTTTTGCACCTTCAATTCCATTTACAGGTATCCAACTGACATTTTGTGTAGGTGCTTGTTGAACTTGTTGTTGAGGTTGCATTGGCATTGGTGCATTTTGATAATTTCCTAAACCATTTAAGTATGGCGACTGATACGAATTAAAATTTGAATTAAACATAATATCTCTCCTTTACTATACTTAAATTTTAGCAAAAAAAAGAAGCCACAAACTGCCATAAAACTGACATATTTGTGACTTAATTCGACTATATTATATATTTTAAAAGTTTATACGTTAATTTTTTTAGTTCTCTTTGCAACTGTCTACTGCTAATGTTGAGTTCCATTGCAATTCTATCATTCGTCCATTCCATATAGTGATTTCTTTTTAACTCTATGATTGCTTTTTCTCTTTTGCTTAAAAACTCTTGCCTTAAAATTTCCTCGTATACAGGCGGAGGAAAATCAAACGTTATATTCTTCAACCCACATCTCTCCTTTCTTTTTTCTAATGTCTATCACTCTTACATAGTTTGTTTTTTGTTTTTGTGATATTTGTGGGTTATTAGGGTCGTTGTAATAGAACTTAAACATAAACATTCCTATTACACTAATCAAAAAAAGAATTATAACTATTTCAAATGCTATAATCCTTTTTAGTTTTTTATTATCTTTGTATAAAACTTTCAACATTTCTTTTAACATAACACATCCCCTTATTTTAATAATTTTATATATAGTTCATTAGCATATTTGTACTTATCTAAATACTTCATAGTTTCTTCTGCTAACGTAAATTTCTCTTTTACTTTTTGTCTATTGTTTTTCACTCCAAAGTATGTATAAAAACTATTTCCTATTGATGCATTTCCTTTACGTTCATCAAACCAATATTTACTTGTTCTACTGTCGATATGTACTGCAGTTGCTGATATAATTCCTATGCCGTGTTTCCAACCTAAATCTTCTAATGCAATACAAATATCTTTGCTTGAATATCTTGTTTTATCATTTTTCCATACGTTAATATCAACTGCCATTCCTTTTGTATGATATCCATTCTTAACTCCACCTTTGAGGCTCATTTCATAATAATTACATCTATAACCACTTGTTATAATTATTTTATAAGCATTCATTTTTTGAAATAATTTTTCCAAAAGTTCTATAATACTTGTATCAATTTTCATTACATTGCAACTTGGACATGCAAACTCGATAGAATTAAAATGCTCTGATAACTTAACGTTTGTATTATAAGTCTTTACCATATTACCTCCTAAAATGTTATTTCTATTTTTTTATTTTTACCTTTGCAAAGCCTAACTTTGCTTATTGAATTGCTAGCGCCAACTAACATTGATTTTAATGCATAGTCAGCTTCTTTTAAAAATGAATTACAAACTATAATTGATATCTCTCTTTTAAATACTACATTGTTGTGACTGTCAACTACTATTTTCTCAAATTTTGCGTTTCTAGGATTATGTGTATGCCCTGTGATTATTCCATCTACGCCTTCAAATTTTCCTATGAAATCCCAATCCTTTTTAATAGCACTTTCGCTAGTTCCTCTTCCGTGATGAACCAATAATGTATAAGTCTTTCTACGATGTGAACTTTCTTGTCGTTCACCTATTTGCACTTTTAAAATTGCTAAATTATTTCTATATACATCTAGTATTCCTAACTCACAACATATTAGATACATAGGATTTATGTTAGATGCTTTCTCGCTTCTATCTTCGTGATTACCACTAACACAAGCAAGTATTTTATCTTTAATAGGTCTTAATAATTCAACTGCTTGCTCAATTTGTTTCATTGGTGATAATACATTATCATAAACTCCTAAACCTTTTCCAGTAATTACACCATTGTCGATTATGTCTCCTACTAAAACTGTATAGCAGTTAGGCGTTTGTTCTATTATCTTGATAGTTTCTTTTATTTCTTTTAACATACAAGTACTTGCACCTAAATGTAAATCACTTAATGGAATTATATTTATTTCATTTTTAAACTGTTTAACAATTAAATCAAAATCTGTGTACATTTTAACCTCGCTACTTTAATAATTTTAGTCTATCAAGTATTACGATTAGTTCATTTCTTGTGATATTGTCATTTGGTCTTGTACCATCAACAACACCTAATTTAGTTGCTTTTTGCCAACTTTCATCAAATTCCTCTTTCCAACTTTTTTTATACACAGGCATTTTAAATAAGTTATAATCTATACCATCATATTCAAATATATCTGAATATTTTTCAATATAACTCATAGCATTTTTGCTATTTACATTTGTACTACTTTTTAATACTGCAAACATTGATGCAATAAAAGGAGTGGCAGCACTCGTACCACTCCAAGCCATAAATTTATCAGCATCATATAAAATAGGTAAGTTTTCACTAATTCCTAAAACATCTATTGCACTACCATAATCGCGCCCTGCCCATTTTATTTCTCCTTTATCATTAATAGTTACACCAGATACACTAATAACACCTACATCAATATTACTAGCATCATATCCTTCGTTAAGATTATCTTCATCTCCATTATTGCCAGCGCAATTTAAAAAGATTATTCCGTTATCATACAATTTTTGTATGCCTTCTCTTTCTACTTTTTCATCAGCTCCCCAACATAAAGAACTCGTAATTATATCTATTTTCTTTTCTATGCACCAGTCAACGAATTTAGGAAACATTATTGTGTCTATTGTGTTTTGGTCTCCTACTGCACTTACTCCAAATTCGTCATTAAATGAATATACATCGCAAAGTGGCGCATATGTCTTTAATGTTAAATACACTTTTCTTCCATGTTCACTTGTTAAACTTTCAATGCTTGCTATTTTAACATCTTGACCTTTAAATCCTCTATCAAAGTATTCCTTAATATTAAACTTCTCTAAAATCATTTGATATTTTTCTTTTTGTGTCATCAAACCACCTCTATTCTTTAGTTACTTGAGTTCCAAAATAAAATCCAACCACCATTGTTAATAATGTTTTTAATGTCTCATTTTCTATTTTTGCTATGACTGTGTAAGCGAACAACAATACAAACATTATTGTTATCAGTGATTTTATTGCAAGTAAGTTTCCTAATCTTTTAATTAACATTTCTTTCATAATTAATCTCCTTTACTTTGTTAATTTCGCTACTGCAATTTTTAAAGCCTCGATTTCAGTTCTTTGTATTTCTTGTAACTCGGTTGTTCTTTTTAATGTTTCACTTAAATTGTCGATACTACAACTAACTCTTACAAGTGTCCCATTTACACGTATCACTATTTGAAATATAGTAATTATTGATATAATCAAACTTAACACACTTCCAACAACTGTTATAATTCCCATTCTCATTCCTTTCTTGCATTAGAAAAGACACTATTTTTCAAGTGCCTTTTTTTCTGCATATTGTTTTGCATATTTATTTATTTTTGCTAATTGTTCAGCATATTTTTCTTTTTGTTTATCGCTAGCATTTTCACTTATTTTGCCTAAATACTTGATGTAATTTGTTCTATAATATTCGCTATATGCTTTCATATAAACTGTTTTTTGTTTATCATTTAAAGGAATTTTATTTCCTTCTTCGTCTTTTGTATATTGAGTTTGATTTGGTGCATATCTTAAAGGTAAGTTACTGCTCTTTGCTAAACTTTCGCCATCACTTGTTGTTAGAACTTCTTTTATTTTGTCAGTTCCTTCAATTTTATTTACCTTTGTTACTCTTGAAGGGCTTGCTTGTATAAGTGCATTTAATACTGTTCCTGCATCAAAATATACTTTTTCTTCGCCATCAGCCCTTATATTAGGTTCTACAAGTTTGCTAGCAAATGGTATATTTTTTAAAGTCTTTTTACTTGTTTGTTTTAATAATTGCCCTAATGCTGTTCCGTCTTTTTTATTAGAGTATGTATTTCTACTTACTGGGTCTATTGCATTTGCCGTTTGTCTAACTATTGAAGGTACAAAACCTGCCAAGCTATCACCACCTGCTTGTAGCACTCCATAAAATGCTGCTTCAAGTCCGTGTTGTTCTTTATCTTTATATTGGTATGCTTGCATTATTGTTGATAAACTTTGGTTACAAGGTAAATCTAAAAAATTCTCTAATATATCAGGTAATATTTTATCTTGTCTTTCTTTTTCAAAAGCTTCGTGCAATGTTACACCAGCATTTACAACTGTTGATATAGGTTGCAACCAAGTTAAATCTGTTAATATATCTCCTTCTTCTACCTTATCACTAGCATTGCCAGTTAATACTCTTGTTAATTGTGATAAGTTAACTCTACCAGGACTTATTCCGGCATCTTTAAGTAAATTTGTTAAATCTTCATCTTTTTCTTTATTAGATGTTAATATTCCATATTTAGCAAGCAATGCTCCTAATGCCATAAGTGTTGAACCAGTCAACATTCTTCCAACATCAGCACTTAATTTATCAGCTTCAAATCTTGTTATTTCTCCTGCTTGTTTCATTGAATGTATATCAAGCATTCTCTTAATTGCTTTTAATGCACCTAATGGTGAATATTCAATACCTCTAGCTACGATATTTCCTGGAACTTGTGTGTATTTAACAACAAAATCTCCAAGCCCAAATTCTTCTGAACCAGTTGACAATTTATTTGCCCATGTTTTAATAGTCTTCATTAAATTACTTGCCCAAGTTTCATCTTGGAATGTTATATACTTAGCTTCATCATCAGCAATTTTTTCAATTTCTTTTTCATATTGCTTATATGCTTCTTCGCCCATTGCTTTTTTGTATTGTTCTTTAACTGATTCTCTGACTCTAGTTTTCATGCTTTCATCAGGAACTTTAAGTTCTAAACCTAAAACTTTTTCAAGGCTATTTAGTGTTTTATTTTTAAATGTAGGTCTTACACCAGTTATAGTTTTGGCATTTGCATTAGAATATTTTGTTCCTTCAAATCCATCTATTCCTAACAATATATTAAGTGCTGTTTCACTTGATTGACGTTTGGCCTCTTTCTTGATGTTTGCTTTTGTTTCTTTATCTAAACTTGTTGATAAAATACTATTACCAGTAATAAAGCCACCAACTTTTTTAGCAACATTGTCTATTGCTTTCATACTTTCATTAGATAAGATGTTTCTTGCATATGTTGATGTGTTTAACAAGTGTGCCATTGTTTGGTATGTACTAACTTTCTTTAATATTGTGCTATCAGCACGTCTAAATACTTGTGCCATTGCCATTTGTTCTAGTTTTTCTTTAATTGCTTGTACTGTTAACTCACTACTATCTAATGCATTTGTCGCTAATTTTCTTTCTAAACTATTATTAAAGTCTGCTCTATTTACGAGTTCTTGTTTTAATGATTTTTCAAGTAATTCTCTTGTTTTATCGTTTTCTTGTTTAACGATGTTGTCTAATGTTTTAAAGTAATTATTTAATGATTCATATTCTTCTTGTGTAAATGTTATAGGGTTCTTTTTGCCTTCTCGTGTTTTATTATAACTATCTACTGTTTTCTTAACCCATAATGCTTTATTTTCGCCATTTAATGCTTTCCATTGTGCTAAATATTGAATACTTCTACCTTGTTGTCTTGCTAAATCATCTAAATAATCAATTACTTCAAGCACTTTGTTATTGTTGCCTAACTCTTGATATTTGTCTATTATTTCAGTTAACAATGCACTTTCAAGTCCTGTGTTGCTATATTCATTCCTTTTTATTTGATTATATACACTATCTAATTTTTGATATTCGTCTTGTCCTTGCGCATTTTCAATTATTAATTGTGCATCATTCTTTGTTTCTTCGTTAGATTTAACAACATATGAGCCATCATAAATTCTTTTCATTAAAACTTCGTATCTATTATCTTCATTTAGTTTTTCGCTTTCACTTGCTGTTTTTAAGAAACCTTTTTCTCTTTCTTTCAATGAATATCTAATATCATCACTATCTGTTGGATTTAAGTTATCTATATTTTTAATTTGATTAGAATTGAATACTACTGCATTTAAAATATCATGTTTTCTTGTTTTTTCATTGAAATTATTATAAAGAATACCATCATATCCTAAAGAATTTTTCAACACTTTATAAAAAGTAGTCATTTTAACTGGTAATACATTTAAAAGTCCTGCTAGTACATCTGCATCTGTTACTGAATTTTTTAATTCAAAATCAGCAACATAAGATATTGCTTCTTCTAATGTTCTCTCTTTACCATCATATAAATAATCTGCAAATAAATCTATTCCTTGTATTTCTTCGTTTTCTTGATTACTTAATTCAGTTAAAAACTTAATCATTTCATTTTGTGTAAGTGTTAGTTCGTCTGCTCTTAATGGTTTACTAATATCAAGATATGTTTTCTTTACATCTCCATAACCTTTTGCAAATTCTTCACTTGATGAAAAATAAAATCCTTTTCCATGTGCAGTTCCATTTTTGCCCATATACTTATGTTCAAAAACATTAAAATCTGCATTAGTTCCATGATACATTGGTATTAATTTTCCATCATTATCTCTTACCTTACTATTTTTAAAATACTCTTGTTGTTCTTTTGTTAGTTCGTTTCCTTGACTGTCTTTTAGAGAAAAATTGACATTATTTTCAGTTTGTGTTATATTATCTTTAAAGGCATTACCGGTTTTTTTAGAAACCATTTTAGACATATTTTCGTCTATGGCAATGTCTTTTTTTTGTTCTTTAATAACAACATCTTCACCATTCGTTAACTTTCCTAATGAATATTTAACATCATCACTAACAACTATATCTTCTTGTCCTATGCTATTTAACAAGTTATTTAATCTAGATTCTGCTTCATTGATTTGGCTCATCATAAGATTAAAGGTTGTGTCTTTAATTTTTATATTTTTTTCTGTATCTATAAATGTTGAGTTTGTATCTGTAAAACTAGTTTTAATATCATTTATAATTTGTTTAAAAAACTCAATGATTTTTCTAAATCCTGTTGGATTTTCTTTTGCAAGTTTCTCGATGAATTGTGTATCCTGCCCTAAAACTATACCATTAAAATCTGATATTATTTCTTCTGTTAATGAATCTTCATCTAGTTCTAATTGTTCTTTTTGATTATATAAGTTATCATATTTCAACATCAAATCTTTAAACGTTTCATTATTCATGTTTTGGCTTAATGTATCTTTAACAAACTTCTTATAATTTTTAAATTCTTCTGGTGCTAAAGTTTTCATTCTGTGTGTTAATTCATGTATTGCTACTTGTTCTAATGGATTTTCAGCATTTATATCTAATACTATTTTATTTTGTGTGGCATTATAATAACCATTTGATTTACCTATGTTTTCAAATTCTATGCTAACTTTTAATTTTTTAGATAAATTATCTAATGCCTTATATAAAATTTTATTTTCTGTTTTAAATTTTCTAGCAAAATCACTTTGTAATATGCCGCCACTTTTTAAAATTTGGGCATTTATTTTTTTATCTTTCTCATTTATAATATTTTGTGCAAAACTTGTTTTTTTGCTCTCATTTAAATCGTTTTTAAGGCTCGTTTCTAAATTATTTTGATTGATTGTATCAACTTGTTGTGAAAGTTCGTTAGAATTGATATTATTAGAAATTTGCCCATTTTGAGCATTAATTTGTTGTAATTGTGTCTCTAAATTGCCTAAATTACCAATTTGAGTATTGATATTTGTTAAATTTCCTTTTTGTTGTTGTATTGGTTGTACATTTTCTTGATTTTGTACTGTTGGTTGTACATTTTGTGTTGTTCTATTAGCAATTTTTCCAATTCCACCATAAATTCCACCACCTAATGCTCCACCTACAAAACTTTGTGCTAAACTTTGAGGATTAATTACTGAACTATCAGTTCCATATATTGCTTTGCTTAATGCATTTAAAAGTGTTGGATTTTCTTCAATGGCTTTTCTAACATCTTCTTTGCTACCTTGCATAAGATTTAAATCTAATGCTCTACCTATGATATCTTCAATTACTTCTTCAGTTCCTTCTTCAAATGCATTTTTAAATATTCCTTTTCCTAGTTCTTGAGCTGCATTCTTTGCACCAATACCACCCATTCTTTCAACTAATGCACTAGCACCTGCATATGGTAATGATTTTAGTTGCGCTTCTTCTAATGTTTTAGCATCTCCACTTTTTAAAAGTTCTTCACTCTTACTACCCATAGTTTGTGAGAATACTTGTGGCATTACACCTACACCACCAGTTGCAAGGGCTGTTCCTAATGTTGGAACTAAACCTCCTACAACTTGACCTCCAAAATTAGCAATCGCATTTGCTGTAGTTTCATTTGCTCTTTCTTGTGCATATTGATTCGCTTGATTTATTCCTAATGCATTTCTTAAAGCATCTTTTTGTTCAAGTTTTTCTTCTGTTGTTAAATCTTTTTGCCCCGTCCATTCGTTGATTTTGTCTTGTAACTTTAAAGCGCCTAATGCAGGATTTAAAACTCCCATAGTTGTTGTCGCCACATCTTTAACTCTATCAACATATTTATTGCCTGTGTCAGCAAATATTTTGTCTGTAGCAGTGTCTATCATATCTTTTGCACCTGTAACAGTATCTATAACACTACTACCCAAACCGCCATATGTTGCAGCGCCAAAAGTTTCTAGTGATTTTGATTTATAACTTCCATTATCTTTTAAATCGTACTTTTTCATTGCTTGTTTTTTATCTTCATCATTAAGTAAGTTATTTTCAATTCCATATGACAAGTATTGTTTTTTATATTTATCTTGTACTTTATTTATATCAACAGTTTTGTCTACATTAACTGCTTTCCATAATGCTTCGCCATATTGTGTTGCCATATTTCCTCCTATTTCCCAAATGCTTTTAATATTGCTTTTGCTCTATCAGATGTTACTTTCTTTGTTTCTTCTTCTCCAAATAAATCACTAGGTAATTCATAAGATGTTTGTTGTGCTACTGTTTCAACATTTTCATTTGTTGGTGTTCCATATCTTTGAGCATTCCAAGTATTGAAATCTTCTCCTGTTATTCCAAGTTTAAATTCGTTTAACCATTCTTCATAAGGGCTTTTACCACTTAATGTCGCATATGTTGGTGCTGTACTTCCACCACCACTACTTCTATTAGCATTAGCAAGTTGCGCTCTTTGATATGCTGTTAAGTTGTTGTTCCAATAATTACTCCAATATGCATTACTATCAACATATCTTCCTAAATTGTTGTCCCATATATAATTCATATCTCTGTTGTAGTCTCTATCTTCTAATGCCCACTGTCTTTGTTGTAATGCTTGTTGATTTGCATAGTCTTGTTGCATTCTCATTTGTTCTAGTTGGTCTAAATATTGTAGTTGCATTTGTAACGCTTGTGCATCATAACCTGCATTTGCTGCTGCAATGTCATTATTTAGATTTGTCTTTGCTAGTGTTCTTTGGCTTGCTAGTTGATTTAAAGCATTTTGTTCATTTGCAGTAATTCCACCAAGTGTATTTTGTAATGCGCCTACGTTATTCATTCTTGCTTGTGCATTTGTTCCGCTGTTTAAAAGTCCATTTGCTGCTAAATAGTTGTCAAGTTGTCTTTGTGCTAATTGGCTTTGTACACTAGCAGTGTTTCTATTTGCTTGTGCATTTTGTTCAGTTTCTCTTTCTTGTTGTGCTATTGCTGCGATGTTTTGATTATAAGCATTTTTAAGTTGGTTTATCTTCGCTTGTTTTGCACTGTTAACATATTGGTTTATTAATGCATCTCTTGAACTTGAACTCGAAGATGAACTTCCACCACTTGAAGCACCACCATAACCTTGACCGCTTGGATTTGCATTTATTGAGCTGTCTATATTTCCGTCTCTCCCAACTCCACTTGTTGGCGCAAAATTCTTATCTACACTTGTTGTTGTTCCATCATCATTTGTTCTTGTTATGCTTGTTGTTCCATCATCATTTTTCTTAACTTTATATGATTTTGCCATTATCATTATTCCTTTCTTGCACTTAAAAAGGGACTTAAAGTCCCACGTGCATTTTTAATTTAAATTTTTTTAAAATGATTTGTATCTGTTATTTGTTTAAATCCTTGTTGCCACTCTCCAACATCAAGACCGGCATATTCAAATGCTTTAGTTACAAGTTCTATACATATATACTTGTTTGATGTTCCTATATTGAGATTAAATGCTTGTAGTAGCAGTTGCAAAAAGTCATATTTATGATTTATAGCTTTTTGTAAAAATTCTTCTATCATTTCAGCTTGTTTTTTACTTATAGGCTTTGTATATCTATAAGCATCAAACTCGCCCAAAGAACTATCAAAGTTTCTAACTTTAACTCCGTTTGGCATCGCATCAATGATATGATAGTCACCTATGTATATTTGAGCATGATTATATATGTCTTTTGTAAATAGGTGTATCACTTTGCTAACAAGACTTTTACCATTTTTCTTTAATAAAACATCATATTTTTTAAGTTGCATAAGTGCCTCCTATTCAAATACAATTTTATTTAGTTCTTCTTCACTTTGTGCTTGTTCTATATCATATCTGTAATTTGATTCTTTTGTTTCAATTTCTAAAATTTTGCTTGTTGCACTTGCATACCAAGCGCCAAAATCTTCAACAGTTTCTAAAGTAATAGTTCCAAACTCTCCATTTGCTGTGTACCATTCCAAAGGAAAAACATTAGCGCCTAATGAAACAGCAGTTGCTAACATATTGATTCGATTTTGAGCAACTGAATCCAATTTAAAAGGCTTATCATCATAGATAAACCCTTTCTCTTTTTCATTATTTATAAATGTTTCTAATTCTTTAATTTTGGCTTCTTTGTTTTGATTTAGTTGTTCTAGTTTTTGTTCATCGTCTAATATTACTTCTTTTGTGTAATATTCGTTTGTTAAAGCGTTATATACTCTTATCTCCATACTAACCTATCTCCTTTATAATAAATCTTGTACCAACATTTATATTTTTATTATTAGCTTGTTTAATGTATTCATTATTACTTATAACACTACTATCTACTATTGCCACGTTTCCACTTCCACTATAAACACCAGTTAATACTTTACCCATATTAGTTATAGATACTGTGAAATATGCTATTGACTGATATTGACTTGTTTTTAAATATCCCATTGCTTTACTACCAAGGCTTATAGTATTATTTTCAGCTGCTGTACCCATTACGTGAAAAGAGTAATTTTTTCCTACTTTAAACATATCAGCTATACCAGTTAAATCTATTTGACTAACAGCCTCTTCAAGTGTTATATCATATAAAACTTTATTATTTTCTACAAACTTTTCTCCATCATATACAAGTTCGTATTTTTGATTTGGAACTAATAAAGTTTCAACCGGTATATTATTAAGCATATTTGCACTTACACCAGTTATATTAGTTTCACTTGGTGCTTGTATTAGTACTCTTTGATTTACATTAAGATTTGATAGATTATATGGTAATGTAAATACATTTGTATTATCTGCTTCTATTTTTTCAACGGTTGGTATGTTATATTGAAATATGTTTTCAACTTTATCTTTTGTAGTATCTAATGTTCCAATAGTTTCATTTAAATTTTCTTCAACACTATCAACTTTATAACTCGCATAATTTGCTTTTTCTTCAACTGTATCAATTTTATTTATTCTTTCTTGTACATCTTCTGCTAATTTATCTAATGTTACTGCACCATCTACAATTTGTCCCATTTGTGCTTCTCTTAACTCGTCTTTTGTAGCATATGTGTTAGCATCTTCATCAGTTTTTGCATCTATTTCTTCCGTTAAAACATTATTAATAAAATCTTTAATATCATTGCTCGACTTATCAAAAGTTTCTTTTAATTGGCTTGATGTCATTCCGTCATTACTATTAGGATAATCGCTTAAAGCACTAACGTATGATATGTCTTTTTCTAATTTTGTTAATTTTGTCATTGCTTGCTCCTTTCGTTATTTAGTTTCTCCACCCAATGACCATTGCATTGCGATAGATAATATTTTGAATTTTGTTTTCCATTCTTTGTTCTTTATCTTTAATCTTAAATAAACAAACTTTTTGGCTTTTGCTTTTATTCTTCTTGGCTTTGGATTGTATATTGTATCAAAACTAAAACGATTAAAATTAACATCAAAGAAGTTTGCCATTAATACGTCTATTGCATATTGTTGACTGTTTAAACCTCTATCAGTTTCAATTTCTATATCTATATTTGAGTTTAGATAAGGCTGACAACTAACATATAATCTTGTTAGCATTTTACGTTTTATTTCATGCCCAAAGTTGTAATACCCCATTATCCATTCGCTCTCTATTGTTTGTCCGTTAAAAGTTTGTACCTCGCTGTCAAACTTCATTAATCCTTTATTAGTTCCAAAGTATAATTTTTTGTTGTATTCAACTATACTTAAAACATTGTCGCTAAATTCAAACTTATAAAACACATTAAGTTCATAGTTATAAACTAAAACTTTCTTATCTTCTATAATCCAATATTCGTGCTTTGTTTCATAATCGTATGTAATGACTTTTGTTAAATCCATTTCATCAAGTATGTTTTGCACTCTTTGGCTAATGTATTGAACATTACTTTCAGCTCTTACGTTACTTTGCACTATTTGATACATTCCTTTATTACCAATCGCTATTGGATAGTTATCTAAAACACCAACTTGCGCCATTGGTATATTTCCAACTGTCGCATTTAAAGGATAACTTGCAAGGCTAGGAATTGTTACTGTGTCGCCTGTTGTATTAGTTGTTGTTAAGTCGCTATATTCTGCATATCTCAACTCGTTCTCTTTAAGTACAACTAATCTATCATAATGCTTTACAAGACCTGTTATTGCATAGTTGCTTGCGCCCTCATCTTTAAAATTGTTTGCAGGAAAATAGTCGCCTCTTAATTCGCCATTTCCCAAATCGCTATATCTAAATCTATTCTTATTTTCACTATCTCCATATATAAATATTCTTGTGTCATTGCTTGAACCATAAAGCATCATATATTTATTTCTTGTAACTAACTTTCTACTTTCTTCATCACTTACTGTCCAATAAATATCTATGTTATCAACTGCTTTTGTAGGTGCTGTTGTAAATGTAACTTTACCATTTTCAACATCTTTTGTTACCCCTGTTGCTTCTTCGCCATTAACAAGTACTTTATCAATACTTGCAACTTTTGTTTCTCTAATAACAAATTCTTTTGCTGTTCCATCAGGACTAAATGTTTGATGTCTTTTGTTACTTAAAAGATTTATTCCTTCAAAATCAGTTCCGCCCCCACTTGGTTCAGTTCCTATTGCTACTAATGGAACGTATCCTTCTACAATTTTAAATGTTGTTCCATCATATTCATAATATTCGTTGCCATCAAGAATATATAATTTATCTTCAAATCCGATAAATGTCGCTTTTGATGCGACAAATTCACCATTAATTTTTGTATCTACATCATTAACTCGTTTGTATATATCCCCATTTCCTAATTGGTATATAAGCATTTCTTCATCTTTAACTTTACATTGAAATAGTGATATTACATCTTGTTCGGTTTCAAGTGTATTTTCATAACCATCTACACTTTCAATTTTATATCCTTCTACTACTCTAATGTTTTTCATTTCACTTGCTTCGCCTAATGCAAGTTGTGTTTCACTTGTTTCGGCACTATTTAAGCCTAAAAACTTATCTATTGTTATAGGATTAGGCTTGTTTGCTACTGGTATGTTAGCCATTAATATCCCTCATAACTATCTGCATAAGGTTCTTCAACATCTTCTAATACATTAGGTAGTGGACTTGTTACTATATCTTTTTTGTTTTCTTCATACTTTTGTTGGCAAAAACTTGCTAACGTTGGATTTTCATCTAAAAATAACAATGCAACTAAACCATAAGGCAACACGTTCGTTGCTATATCATCATCTAATGAAATTGCATCGTCTAAACTTTTCTTAAATGGTGGATTAGGTATATAATCCATTCTTATTGTTCCAACTCTTGTCGACTTAAAAAATATCTTTTTATTCATCACGTTTTCTTGTGTTTCTTCGTTAAACTCTTTCACGTTTTTTACGTTATATTTAACACTCTTATAAAAGCTTCCATTTTCATCTATTGCTATCCATTCAGCAGTTCTAAAATCACTAGGTAATTCATACCCTTGCCATTCCCCTGCTTTATCGTATTCATATAATTGTGTAATTCTATAATTACTTAATCTCGCTAGTTCGCTTTCTAGTGTATTAATTATACCAGGAGTTCTATGTTGATATTCCAAGTTATCCCCTATTACTGCTTGCCCACTATTATTCAAACTGTCGGCTAATGCCATTGCTATTTCAAATACTTCTTTTACAGTTTTCATACTTACTCCTTATAAAAAAATAAAGGAGTGACTAAAATAAACTTAATTATCTTGCCACTCCTCACATTATCTTAATTTACTATTCAATTTTAAATTAAGCTGCTGTTGATTTTAATTCAACAACGTTTGCATCTCTTACTTTTCCTTCTCTATCTACAATAACGATTTCAGCATATTTGTTTGTTGATGTTCCTGTTACTACATCTTTAATTGAGTTCATTGCTGTATATCCGTCAGCTTTGAATGTTGAACCAATAGCTGCTGGTGTAATTTCAGCATTTGCTACTTTGTAATATGCTTTTTCTTCTTTGTATAGGTTTGCTCCTGTTGCTGTTACTGTATATCCTGCACCTAATTTCATTGTCATATCAGATGTTCTTGTTCCTTGTACATATATAGCATCTTTTCTTGAACCTAATATAAATGCATCAAATAAAATTCTTCCTTCTACTAGGTTACCATTTATTCCTGGTGGGTCTTGATGGATTTTGTAATCTCTTAAAACTACTGGTGATACCATTGCTTTGTTTTGTGTAATCATAAATTCGATTCCACCTGGTAATCTCTTTCCTGCTACTACTACAATAGCAACTCCGTCAACTTCTCCAACTTGTCCTTTTAATAACATTTTTTGTGACATATCTCCACCCTTAACGAATGAACTGTCTAATTTAATTTTGTTAAATGCTGCTGGTGTCCAGTAAGATACAAGACCTTCTGATATTCCTTTTTCAGCAAGTTTTGATGTACCATCTAGGAATTTTTCATAAACATTAGTTTTTGTTAATGCTGTTGCATCACTCATTCCTTCTTGTACATTTTGTGCAAATATTGCGAATCTATATTTATCTAGGAAAGGTACTACCTTTTCAGCGATTTGTCTTTTTAATGTGCTTGCTGCACCTTTGATGTTTAATTGTTGTTTGTCATTTCCTTTATCTATTGTGTATGTGAAAGCCCAGTCTTGTTTTACTGACATTTCTTGTACACTGTCACCTAATTCTTCAGGTGTTCCATATCTTGAAAGACCATTTCTTGTGTATTCGTTTAAATCAACAGTATCTATTGTGTAAACTTTTACTGTTTCAACTCCTGTAAATTCATAATCTGTGTTTAAGTTTTTTCCTGTGTATGCGTCGATTTGTATTTTTTCATCAACTTTTTTTGCATATTTTTCTGCTAAATTAATTGCCATATTCTATTACTCCTTTTCTTGCATTAAAAAAAGCAAGTTGTTACTAATCGGCACTGTCCCAAGCTTCTTCAAATTCGTCTTTTGGCTTTGATGTTGCTTGTGTACCTGTTGTAATTTCTTGCTCTTTGTTTTTTGCATTTGTTTTTAATTGTGTATTTTCTGTTTTTAAATTACTTAACTCATGTTCCATATAAGCATATTTTAATGGCGTACCATTTTGAACTTTTGTCCATACGTCTTGTGGAATTTCGTTAGGTTGTATGTTTGGGTATGTGTTTAGAAAATCTTGAAATTCAGCATTTTTCTTTGCTTCGATTTCATTCTTTTCAGTTTGTTCTTTTTCACTTGCAAGCGACTTTCTTTTTGCAACTCTACTTTCGTAAAGTTCTTTTGCAACTTCTTCCGATATACCCTTTTCTTCAGCTAGTTGCTTTATTTTATAATCTTTAAGATTATCGCTAGTAGTTGTCATAAAGTCCTCAATGCTTTTTCCTTCATCGTCGGCTAATTCCTTAATAAAGTCATATGCTTTGCGAACTCTATCGTAGTCCTTACCTTTTTGTGCCAAGGTAATTGCTTCTTCTTTTGAAAGTTTCATTTTTTCACCATTGTATGTGATTTCAAAATCGAACTCTTCGTTTTTAGTTTCACTTTCAACAGTTTCATTACTTTCAGTTTTTTCTTCAGTATCACTTGGTGTCTCTTCTTTAGAATCGTTTTCATTTTCAACTGGTGTGTCTACTTCTTCAACATATTCTTCCTCAGTATCTTCAGCAAATGGAATCTCGCTTTCGTCGATGTCCCAATCGTCATCTAATACTTCGTTTTGTAATTCTTCATTCATATTTTCTTGTTCCTTTCAAATTGGTTTATTTTACTTGTCTGCAAGTGACAGTTTCCGTTCGTGTCAAGGAAGTACATAATACGATATAGTCCGCAGCTCACGAACCAACTTTTCATCGTATTAAGAATCTTTTTCTACACTTGGTAGATAAGTTATAACTAACCTTTTAACGACATGTTAAGGTCTATATATAAAAAATAAATTATTGGCTCATTTGTTGCATTGTTTGTAGTTGTTCTGCATTACTTTGGCTTTGCATTGCTTTTATAATTTGCTCATCACTATCACTTGTTGCAATTTGTCCGCCCATACTTCCCGTTACTTGTGGGACACTAGGTATCATTCCTGCCATTGCTTGAACTTCTTTTAATAGTTCTTGACGTTTAGGAATAATGCTATCACTTACTCTTTCTAAATATTGTTGTAATGTGATTTGTCCTTGCATTAATAAGTTATCAAGTGTTTGTTGTTGTGCAATTTCGTCATAGTAGTTTCCTTCTCCTATTGAGATATCTAAACTTAATGCTAAATCTTTCAACTTTGTAAAATCATATTGTGTTACGATGTTGCCATTCATTGCTGTTTTTAAATCTACTGCTACATCTCTAATTCCGTATTTGCTCGCTATCATATCAAGCATTATTAAAACGCTATCTTCAACAAACTTATAAAGGTTTGCTTGTTGGTTTTTAAGTGGTACAGCACTTGATTTTTGTATTGCGACAATAGCACTTGTATTCGTTGGGTTTACGTTTCCAAGTGTTGCATCTGATATACCTAGCATGTCTTTTGTTTGTGCCATACATTCGTTTAATGCTTGTACAATTTGTGTACTCATTTGTGGCGGTTCGATGTATTTAGCCATATTGTTGATATCAAAGTTTGGCTCTCCGTTATCATTAACAGGTATTGCAGTTCCTATTTTAGAACTCCATTGTGAAATTCTTGATGCGTTATAAATTGCTTTAGGAAATGCGTTTAGTTGTAAACTATACATCCACATTGCCCACATTCTATTGATGAATATTTGATTAGATATAAGTCCTGTGCATAATGCTCTTCCGTGATAGCATCCGCTTTGTTTGTCCCAATTTCCAAATGCTATAGGATAAAGCGTAAGCCCTGTATCTAAATCCTTGTAGATTTCAACTTCTTTTGTACTCTTACTTGCATGTACTGTAATGTTTCCATCCTTGTTTTTCTTTTTGTAGTACTTAATAATATAAGTTGCTTTGTTTGTTTCATCTTCATCAGCATTGATTTCAAATTCGTGTCTAATAAAGTTTTGTGTGTCATCATCACGTTTAATATCTTCAACATTTGCTTTAGATTTCATTTCTTTTCTTAAACGTTCAACTGTATCTCTACCGCTAATGATTATGTATGGTTGCTTTTCTACATCGTGTACGTTAGCATCTCCAAAAAATACATTTGTTCCATCTTCAACTTCGATTTCGATGTCGCCTTCATATTTTGATTTAGGCGCATATACATAAGGTTTTAAACTTGTATTGAATTTAAAATGAAATACCATGTCTCCTGTTTTGCACGCTCTTGTTACTGCATCTCTTATTTTGTCTTGAAAGTTGTTACGTTCCATAACTTTATTCATTGTTGCATTTGCTATATCTAATGCATTAACCATATCTACAAGTTCAGCACTTCCACTCTTTTGTGCGATTTCTTTATCAAAATTTTCATACAATAGTGGTGTTAGATTTGCTTTAATTGGGCTTGATGTTAAACTTGCTACAAAATAGCTACCAACTCTTTTTATTACGTTAAATGTTGGTTTTGGCAATGTTGTATCTTCAGCGCCTAACCATTGGTTGCCTTCGTAAAATTCAGTATTAATCTTGGCTTGCGACAATATGTTTTTGGCGTTATTAAAGTCAAGTCCTGCAACATATAAGCGCCAATCTTTTGTCATTTTTTCGTTATCGTATCTTGCCATAGTTCTTATCCTTTCATAATTTCGCTCATTACGTTATCTAAAGAAAAGTTTTGAATTGCTTGAATATCTCTTAAAACACTTTCTTGTCTTTCATCTTCAACTGTTTTTGCTGCTAATAATTGCTCAACTTTTTCTTTTAGTTCCCTATTTTCAGTTTCTAAAATATCTAGTCTTGCATTTCTTATCTTTAACAAGTCATCCATTACAATTAATGTGCTTTTAACCTTTTCTAGTTGTTCAGATAATTCTTCAATTTTCTTTCTTCCTCTAAAAACTTTAAACATATTGCACCTCGCTAAAAAAGTTACTGCGTACTAGATGCCCAAACTATTTTTTAAAAATATTGTGGAAGGTTGGAATTTGACATTAGTACACAGTTAAGGCAACAGTTGGAATCGAACCAACAATAATGGTGTTGCAGACCATCTCCTTAACCATTTGGATATGTTGCCACGTAAAAAGGAGCAGTCGCTAAACTACCCCTAAAAATTAAAATGTATGTATATAAAATATATAGAAAGGAGGCTACCATAAACTATAAGCATCTATGTAGGTTTCAGTATCTACATTTATGCCTACTGAATTTCTTAATCTATCGTATTCTTCCTCTTCTTGTTGACGTTTCTTTAATTGTTCATTTGTTAATCTTGTTAACGTTATATTCATTAATCGCATTAGCGCTTGAGATGTACAATCGACTTCGTCATCGTGGTCGCCGTTTGGAAATGCGATAAACTCTGCTTTATATTCCTCTATCCAAACTCTATCAGGTAAATGCACTGCACCAGTTTCAAAACATGGCGCTACTGCTTCGGCTCTTGACCTTTTACCGCCTTTTGGCTCAACAGCAATTACAAAAGGATATTTCTTTCTCATAACCTCTATAATCGCACTACCGTTCGCTTTATCTTCGATTAAAATAGCATTTAAATCCGGATTCAATTTAACTAACTCATCTATTTCATCGCACGTTTCTAGGAATGATAAATGTCTTTTACGTCTATGTGTTAAGTAATATTGATTATCATCACTTATTCCCCAAACTTGCAATGCTACATAGTCGGTTTCTTTTCCTTTGTCTTTATTCTTTGATTCTTTCTTAAAAGTTGCATCAACACTTAAACATTTCCAATTTAGTTTTGGTGCATCTTCATAATAGTTTTGGAATGTCGCCATATTGTCTCTAAAGATATTTCCAGGCTCAACTCCTGGCATTCCTAAACCTTCAGTTCTATATCTAATAGGTTCGTGGACTTTCATTTCTTCATACACAGCACGGTCTTGATTACTTAAAAACTCGTTTAATTTATAGTTAGTAATCATATATAGTCTTTGTGTATCGACTATTGCTTTACCGCCCTTGTATCTGTTATCTTCTATTTCATATTTTCCACAAACTATTTTTTCTTGTTTTCCTTTTTCCTCTAATACTTCCGCATTAGGTTTCAAATTTTCGGTTAGTTTTTTAACAACATAGTTGCTTTCTTCCCATGGATTGTATGTATATACAAATTGTTTAAAATAGCCGTCAGGCAACTTACCTCTAATTGAGTTGTTTACTCTATCAAATGTCGCTTTATCGTCTATCTCAAATGCCTCTTCGTACCATACCCAACATAGATATAAGTTAGGACTTCCTGTAGATATTGATGCTATCTTTTGCCAGTCATCTAATCCTCTAAAGAATATTCTTTGACCTGTTCGTTCATTATGAGCAGATATTGGACTTTTTCTAAATTTCCATTCAGTTATACCAAACACTTCGCAAGCCCATTGTAAATCACTCCATACTGACTCTAAAAGTGTTGCTCCTGTTTTTCTACAAACTAATAAACAAGCTTCTGGATACATTGTTAAAAGCATCATCCAGCGTAATGCTGTTGTTTTAGATTTTTTTGAACCTTTCCCACCTTGCAAGTATATTTCTATGCCCTTAAAGTTCCAAAATTCTTTATATCCTCTACCTATTATTTGTTGTAATGAAACTTGTCTTACGTTTTGTTTATCTGCCATTCTTTAATTCCTTCAGTTTGTTTTCTAACCAAAAAAATAAATCAATCTTTTTAGATATATAAAGTTCACGTTTAGGTTTTCCATTTTCCCAATGAAGTACCTCATATTTAGTCGATATTCCTGGCGGTGTAAACTTATCGCTATATCTATCAATTTGATTTATTTGTATTTCATAACCTAACTCGCAAATTTCTTTTTGCAGTTGTTTAAATGCTTGTGATGGTGGCATAATCCACCCCCTTAAATTATTTTTAAATCATTACAAACTTTAAACATCTTTGGCATTTGTAATGCTAAATAATCAACAAGTTCTTCATTCCTAGCAAAATCAGATTGCATATCTAATCCACTTTCAAAGAAAAAAGCATGAACTATCTCATGCCTTAATGTTTTTATATATTCGCTTGTTGTTAATTCATTGTCTAAATAGATTTTCTTTTTATCGTAGTCGCATAGCCCAAATATAAATCCCGAACTACCATATGTTTTACTTAAAAAGTCTTGAGTTGCTTTTTGCATCTCGTATTCTGTACCTAGTATTGAAATTTTTTTGACCTCTTCTTTTTTCTTTTTCATACTAAATCTCCTACCCCACCCCCTTAAATAAAATTAAGCACTAAAGATACGTCGCTTAAAACGTACCCCTAATGCTTTACAAATAAATGGAGGTGTGTAAATGAACTTTATCCTTGTATCGTAAGGCTACCGGTTTTTAATGTCTTTACTGACTATTGCAAGAACAGGATTCGAACCTGTATTTCCATTACTCTATCTTGCCACTTTTTATATTATTCTATATACCTAAATATACCACTTTTTATTGTATTTAAATCCTTATATGTTTGAAAACCCGTATTTTGTTTTTTCTATTTACTATTGAGAGACATATATACATATATAAAACCATAGTGATTTTTTTCCTACCCCCTTACTGCTGTATATGATGTATTAATGATATATAGGTAGTAAGGTGTATAGGTAGGTAAGAATGTATAGTGTGTATATTTTGTTGTTTGTGTGTACTTTTTTGACAACTATTCGTAAAACATAAGTTTGACGTATTGTACCAAATCGCTACAACATAGATAAATGCTAGGTTTTTAACTATTCAATGATGTAATTGGTAAATGTATTTTATAATTTAGTATTGATATTTAACATATTTTACATTTTATGTTATTCTTTTAAGTCATTAACGAACTGTACTGCAATAGCATTATTGATATTGATATCATTCTTTTGTGTCATTCCGTTTATATCTGCTAATAGTTTAGCAGCATTTAACATATCTTTAACAGCTGTTTTAGGGCTGTACTGGTCCTCTACCTTACCATTGGCTATATCTTCAATACGTTTAATAATATCTTCTGGTTTCATTTGGCTTTCCCTTAAGATTTCAAGGCGTCTTTCTTGTATTATAGGCTTAAGCAATGGATTGTTAAAAAACCTATATGCATAACTGTTAAGACTATTATCATTAAGCTTGGAATTTGCTACAATTTTATAAGATTCTTTAAGAGAACCAGTTTGAATGTAATTATCTATACATTGTTGGTAATTTAGAGGCAAATCAGCATATTTGGTGTTAGCATCTATGTTTAAACGTTTCATTTATACCTCCATAGTGTGTAATAGTGTTGATATAATGTATATAGGCTCTAAAGGTTTATGTAGTGTTTATAAGGGTTTAGAGTGTGTTATATGGTTTATATAATGTTTAGATGCCCTATATGTTTAATTGCATAAAAAATAGCACTCAATGGCTCAATAATGGCTATAAAGTGCTTAAAGGTGTTAAAGGTTAACTTATTATTTAATATGCGCATGAGACTCTTGTTTCATTTCTCGTTATTATAACTATAACATGTCATTTTAGATATGTCTAGGGATAAATTAGGGATAATTTAGGGATAAAAACGGGATATAAATATTTTCCATTTTTTTATGTAAATGTTTTTGAAAAAAATTTTTTACGATTTTTGCTAGGTTTTATGAGGCTTTGCAGGTTTTAAGAAAAAAGTTTTAAAAAAGTTGTTGACATGTTGAACGATATCGTATATAATAGCATTAGCATCAAACAAAAAGTTTGGTGCAATAAAAAAGATACCGAGTTGCACCCTCGATATCAGAAAGGAGACATTGTGAGAAACTCACTAATCAAAAAGATTAAGTCTTTAGGGTTCATAGAACTTCAAAATGAACTTAATCACTCAAGTTTTTTAAATCTCCTACGTCTATATTATAGACTAAAAAGAGTTTAAAATCAACTAAAAATTTAAAAAGCAAGTTGGGGAACTTCTCCCCTCTTGCAATAAATAAAAAACAAAATTTTTGGAGGTATGATATGAAAAAAATGTATAGTGTAAAATTAAGCAATAAAAACGGAATAACGGTTGAAAGTTTTGAAACTATTGAACAAGTTGAAGAATTTATAAAAGCCATTAAAAGACAAAATGCAATATTAGAACTTAAAGGAAAAAAAGATATGAAAACAAAATTTGAAATATTATTTTAAGAAAGGTCAGGTAGCAATATGAATTAATTTTTAGGAGGTGTAACAATGTTAGAATCAAAAAGAAAAGCATTAGATAAATATAATTCTAAATGCAAAAGTTTTTTGCTAAAATTTAACACTGAAAAAGAAGATGACCAAAAAGTAATTGAACAATTAGAAAAGCAAGCAAGTAAAAGTGATTATATAAGAAAATTAGTTTTAGCAGACATTGAACAAAAAGGACAATAACGGCAAAAATATTCAACAACACGTTTAAATCAATTTTAAGACATTTTTATACTCGACATAGGTAATTATATCAAAATAACATAAAAATTAAAATTAGGCACAAAATATGATTAATTTTGACTATTAAAAAACAATTTCTAAAACTGACGATAGAGCTACCATAAAAGTAGCCCTATTTTTTTATATTTTTATTTTATTAAACGTTCTACAACTGCACTAGCCTTTTCTATTTCTTCTGGTGTTATACCTAAATAGTCATTAATGCATTTTGTTATATCGTCTATTCTGCTATATTTAGCAAGTTTGTTGTCGCATTCATCTTTGGCAATTTCAAGTTTTAAGTCATTTAGTTTTAATTTAATAACTCCTAAAATTGCTCTTTGATTTCTTCTAACAAGTTCAAGTTCTTTATTTAAATCTTCCACAAATTTATCCATTATTTCCTCCATTTCTTTTTCTCTCTACTATGTATCTATTAGGTTTATAGCCTGTTACTCTTTCCCATTTTCTCATACAAGTCCAACTGCAAAAATAAACATAATCACCATGATTTCCTTTATGGCGCTTATAGGTGTAATTTTCCATAATGTTTACCCACGGGTCTATTTCTGCATCACAAACTGGACATAACCACACTGCAAAATCTTTATATTGTTTTTTTCTTTGAACTGCTCTTGCCATTGCTTTTCTCTTTAAGTTTTAATATTTCATTTTCTAAAAATTCAATTTGAACCTTGCAGTTGGCATTGTATCTCTTTGTGGTACTAACAGCTATTCTTAAATTTTTGTTTAGTCTTTCAAGTTCAGCGCATCTATCTCCAAGTAAATTAAAATCTATTAAAAGTTCTTCGTATAGTTTTTTATATTTAAATATATTTAACATGTTTCTTCCTCCTCCAAATGTAATCTTAAAATAGTTCTATCAAGTTTAAAATCTATCATTTTATCGAGTTTGTCGCTATTGATTAGCAACTTATATTGATTAAGCATTATTTGCACGTCCGCTACTTCTTCTAACAACTTATCGCTTGTTATGTCATACTTTAAAATCGCTTGTGTAAGTTCTGACATTTCTTCTAGCAACTTAATCTCGACTTGATTTAGTTCATTTAAAGTTCTTTCGTTGTAGCAAAATATCTTTTTAGTTTTCTCTAACTGTGTCACATCCCACCTCCAAAAGTTTCTCTTTGTGTCCTAACACTAACGAATCGAATAAGTTAGACGTCATATTTTGTAGTTTTAAGACGTTTTCTTGTTGTTTGATAGGTAATGCATCAAAACTCTTTTTCTCTTCAAGAGCTTTTGTATATTCACGTTTAAAACTAGCTTCAAATGTTACCAAACTTGCTTCATCTTCGCTCTTTGCTAATTGCATTAGTCGCTCAACACTAACAACTCTTTGAATGTTGCTAGGCAACTTGTTATATTCTTCTTTGGCATTCTCATAATAACCACTATTGCAAATTGCTTTATATACTAATGCATATGCTTCGTTTGGTGTTACATCTTGTGTTGGATTCATTCTTGCTATTATGTCTTTGATTTGTCCTGCTACTGGTGGAAATGCACTATCTTTTGAATTTATGTATTGGCTAAATGCTAGCATAACCACTTTGTATGGTATATCTTCAAAACTTTGATGCCATAAGTCTATAAGTATTCGCATATTATCTTCGTTAAGCATTGGATAATATTTTGGATACGTCATTGTTAAACTAGCAATAAAACCTTTTGTTTCTTCTCTTGTCATTTACAGCCTCCTTAATAATTCTAAATTGTGATTTAAAGCATTGTTTGTGTTATTACCTACTGTTTGTTTAGTTTCTTTAGTATCAACTGCATTAATTACCCAACGCCTAATTGCTAAATAATGGCTTGCTGACTTGTAGTTCTTCTCGGCTATGTACTCATCTAAAAATGTGATGGCTTTATCGGTTTTAGTTGTTCCAAAAGTTTCTTTTAGTTTTTCAAGTTCTGATGCTGTGAGTTTCACATTTTGAAACTCGCCATATATATTCTTATCTTCTTTATCTTTCTTTTCTTTCTTTATTTCTTTATATTCTTTAGTTGTTGCCCTTTGCTTGCCCTCACTTTGCCCTTCGTTTGCCATTTGTGTGTCCTCTTGCTTGCCCTTTTGTGTGCCATTTGTTTTTTTATTTTCTTGAAAATCGTTGTATTTTACTATACTTAACAAGGTATATTTGCTTGTCACTTTGCTTGCCACTTCGCCTGTCATTTTTAGTTTATTTAGTGCAACTCTAACTTGTTTAACACTCAATTTTGTTTCTTTTGCAAGGTTGCTTAATGATGTCACTTTACTACCTCTTGGAATTGTTATACCTTGCCATTTTTTATCTTCATAATTAACTGTTATAAGCAAGTGTAAAAACACTTTAAATACATTTATGTCATCGTACCACTCCCAATTTACTATTTGTCTATGTATCTTTACAAATCCAGTATCTTGTAGCATAGTTACATCTCCTTTTCTAAAATTTTTATTATATCTTCTGCGCATCTAGCATTAGTAGTAAAATAAAACTTTGTGTTGTATCTATCTTCTATCGTGGCTAATGTCTTATAAAGCACGTCGCCTTTTATTGCTTGTCTACTTTCAAATCTTCTTGGATTCTTCCATTCTTTTAAATCTTCAAGTGTTTTAACGTTCTCGTCTTGAATTAAAAACACTAATTTTATTTCGTTTTCCATCGCCCTTTTGATTTCGTCGGTAAACCTTTTATGCTGTTGACATACGTTGCCACATAATTCTTGAATGTCCTTTTTTGTATCTATGCAAATTGACATATCATTTAAATATGTATAATCTCCACAAAAAAGTTTGTTTCTAACCACTTTATAATCATTGTTAGCAAACCACTCCAAAACATGTTCGTGCTTGCCTTTTTGTTCTCTAGTATCTTGAAC
>JAZRJK010000034.1:0-6959 GCA_045645765.1 Candidatus Gastranaerophilaceae bacterium | reverse complement strand
AAATACAAAAACAACTGCTCCTTATTTATCAATTTTACAGCTTGATATTGACTTTCCAAAATAGCAGTTTTTATAGCTTCAACCGCTTGTTCATAGTGAGATTTTAAATGTTTTTCTTCTTTCATAACAAACAATATTTTTCGTCAAACACTCTCCTACAAGAATTCATAATTGCTCGCAAAATTAATATTTTTTCTCAGAGAACACAACAAATTTATAAGTATTTTTTTTAGGGGAATATGCTTAGAATTATTCTATCTAAAATATATCAAATTCCATGTTACCAAAAATAATATCATAGTAGCAAAAATTTATGGGGGATTTACAGCAGACGTGACTGCTTTCAAATCTTGGCTTGATCTGCAGTAGCAGAAATTTAAGAGGGATTAACAGCAAAATTCTGCTGAAAACATTATCTTCCATAATCTGCAGTAGCAGAAATTTAAGGGGGATTTACAGCGGAACTTGATGAGACAGTAATGAATTACCCATCTGCAATAGCAGAAATTTAAGGGGGATTTACAGCAACTAGTTGAAATAGCAGAAAAGGATCTGGAATCTGCAGTAGCAGAAATTTAAGGAGGATTTACAGCATTGTACCATGAATGCAAGAGAAGCTGCATATCTGCAGTAGCAGAAATTTATGGGGGATTTACAGCAGACCTCTCACATCAAACTATCTATCAATGTGATAGAAGAAAAATCTGCTATAAAAAAATGTATTTTTAACAATACAAAACATAATCAAAAGTTCATTTTTTTTGAGCATTTTTGTCCGTAACTGTAAATAAAAGCGGTAAATCACCCCCCCTCTATTTTTTCACCTTACAAAGATAACACTTTTTCGGCAATAAAACAAAATTTTATTATACTTTTATGAAATAAAATTAGCCGAATCCAAAAATCCTGATACCTGTTGTCTCGGAATATACACACATTGTTCCTCTCGCAACCTCTCCATAAAAGTTCTAACTTTATCATTCATAAATGAACATTTAAAAATATTTTTATCTGCAATTATAATAGTATGCTCCTTTGCCCTACTTGTTGCAACATTAAACAAATGTTCTTCTAACGACCTAATATAAGAAACATTTGGTATCACAAATATTGTAATATCCGTTGTCAATCCTTGAACACGCGCTACAGTTTCCACTAAAACATTAGATTTCTTAGTCACAAACTGCACAATTGATTTTTGCAATGCTTTAACGGTTTTAATAAAGCACGACAAAACTGCAATATGCTTTTTATCATGCTCTTTTAATATTGTGCCAACCAAAAAAGCAACCATTTGCACTAAAAAATCAGGAGCATAATCGCCCAAATCTAAATCAGTTAAAATACAAGTTGGACCACCTACCGCATTAAAAATATTAGATAACGAACCATAACTCATATATTGTTTATCGTCAACCGCCGCCAAAGTATCATTATAAAAAACTCCTGTGTATTTCGCTGCTCTATCACCAAATCTGTAAGTTTTTGACAATTGAAAAATCGGATTAGATGTTGCGCAAGACAAAAGTTCCAATCCATTTATAAAATATTTATAATTAGAGCTTTCCACAATATCCTCATTCAATGACACTATTGGTGCTAATTGACAAACATCTCCAACCCATAATTGCTTCCTTGCAATTTTTTTAGATGCGGCAAACATAGCCAAAAGTGCCTGGCTAGCCTCATCCATAATAATATAATCAAAAGATTGCTCCGTAGCCAAATTAACAGCAAAACCACTGGTAATAAAATAAGTCGAAAGCACAATAGATCCCGGAATTGGTAGTATTTCTTTTACCGAAGTCAACTCCGACAATTCTCGACTTTCATCAACAGTCATATTAGTTTTTAATACCTTACCCGAAGACAATAACTCTTTTAATGCTGGTTTTTCAGCAATTTCCATTAAGGCACGATTGGTCATAGCTGAGACCAATATTGATTTACCTTCTAAACACAATCTCCTACATAGCTCTGCTATCATATAAGTTTTCCCTGTACCTGGAGGTCCTTGCAAAATTATTGTATCAGTCAGAGACAACTGTCGGAATACAAAATCCGATACATTATCTTGCAATATAGTTGGCACCCAATCTTGAATATTAAAATCAGCATCCAAAACCGATGAAACAGAATTGCTATAGTCGTTAGCAACCAAAGTTTGCAAATTTTTCACATATTCCAACGGAGGTCTATTTGGAGCAAATACAAGCACCACATCTTTTGCTTTCTCCAAAATTGCAGCAAAATCAATGTCTATACGACGAAAACCTACCAAAGAAAAACAAGGATCATCTGTTGCGCTTTGCCAGATACAAACACTCTCAGTTCCCTTAAATCTTTCGTCATAAAGATTTTTGTATGTTTTATCTCCCCATTTACGATAATCACGCAAATTTTGAGGCAAAAGCATACAAAACAAAAATTCTCCTTTACGAGGCAAATTCCTTGTATTAGCAAATTTCACTATCATCTCCCCATCTCGAAAAGCGACAAACTTACCTACAAACATCTCTTGTGTATCCAAAAGCAAATAATCGGCTCTTGCTTCAAACTTTTTAACAAAAGCCTCCGATTCTGCCTTCATTTCATCCTCAAGGAAACGCCAATGTCTATCTCTTTTTAATTGCATATCTTAATACTAAATAATAAAACTATCATCATCCCCTTTATTCATTGACAACGACTCTTCAATAGACGGAAGTTTTTCAACTGAAAACAATCTATCAGAAGCAGATAAACCACTATTAGACAATAGTCTAAAATCAAACTGTAATCCTTTGAACCATTGAAACGCATTAGCCAAAACTAACATCTTTTGTGGTGCTGACAAATGTTCTAAATTCAAATTGTCTGTATTAAAACGCAAAGTTATATTCCCTTGTTTCGAAATTAACTTATCAAAAGGGATACATTTAGGGCCATCTGAATCTACAATCCACAACATTGAATTTTCTTTTGATAATTGAATCCAATCTGGAGCACTAAGACTAAATCCTCGATTTTTATCCTTATAACTCCGAATTACAAGTGGATATTCTTTGCCATCTTTAGTCACACCAGAAACACAAGAAAACTCATTACGTGTAATATTATCTACATTATAACCCAAATCTCTCAAATGACCCAATACCCATTGTTTTGCAAAATCACTAGCCTCTTCCATTTCTTTTTTAGACATTCCACCGCAAGGAGACTCTTCATAAGACATTTTAACCAAATTACCTTCATTATCTTCAGAAAATCCATAAAGTAACATTTTCATTCTTTTCAAATCTTCAAGACTATTATCTTCTAATATTTCCTTAATTTCTTTTATCTTATCATCTCCTTGTTGAATAATATCAGCTACCATTTTCATAGTATCACCTTCACCCAAAGAACCTACAATTAATTTATCTTTATTTAATTTATAGAATCCCATTTTGTCAGAAAAATGATATTGCTTATCTAATTCCATTATTTTAAAAATCAAAGATCTAAATTCTGGATTTTGTTTATCTTTTTGCTCTTCTTGATATTTTTCTAATGATTCATCTATTTTACGGAGAACTACATCTTGAGTAATAACTTTATTGACATCAATAGCATAGCTCATAGTAGAAGCACTATGAAGGAGTACATCTCTATAATTAAATTTTATTATAAGATTATTTGCTGTTAAATCCTTTAATTCACTTAAAACACCACCATCTTTCGACAAAGACGAAAACATACAAAAATCTCCAGATTGATTAACCCAAATACCATGATTCTCAAGTTCTGTTACCTTATTTTTATATCTACCTCCTCGATAATTTAACACAAATGTCAACAATTTATCAATCCATTCAATGCTTTTTGTTGCTTCATATATATTTTTTTCTGTCGATAAACAAGATGATAGTGTGTTAATATCTTTTTTCAACGCGATTTCTTTTGTAACTTCTTCAATAGCATGTGCTATAAATTTTTCCCAATCAAATCCATCTGCATTTTCTATTTTTTGCGAAATTGGCATATCACCATATATAGTGTTAAGAACAGAATACATATATCGTGTATCAGGATCATCCTTATAATTAAGAGCTATAGCATGTTTAGCAATTAATAATTTTTGAGTGGATTTGTCAAAAGTATTAGCTATACTATGGTAAATATCAGATGTAGATTTAGGCGAATGTAAAGAAAAACCTTCAATACGACAATCTAATAAAGAAGAACGCCATTTTGTTTCAGTAGTAACTATTTCTGATAAATCTTTAATTTCCTCTGGTATTTTATTATCATACGATAATTCATCTATTTTTTTTAGATCTCCTTTCTGATTTGGGAAAATAGCAAAACGTTCAAGTTGAGAAGTACACTTCACATCAGAACATAATTTAAGATAACAATTTAACCACTTAATAATTACTTTATCATCCGCATTTTCATACTTTAGAAATTTTTCTCCAATAGTAGTCAAACTAGTACATTTACTAGTAATCCAAATAGGTATTTGCTCTAATATAAATTTATCACTTTCACTCCATATATCATCAGATAGATTATCAACTTTTTCAAAAGTATTAACATCTTTCCTAACACCAGCACACAAATAATACATAGATTCACGATGCTTCATTGTATTTTCTCCAGAATACAATTTTGCCAATTCAAAAGAAGCTTCTCTACGATTACCATAAGACTTACTAGAATCTTTTATTAAACAATTTAATTCTGCTATAAAATTAGATAGATTATATTCATTAATTGACATTACGTATGTTACATCAATTGAAGAATCCAAAAGTTTATCCTCTACATCTTGATTAAATGCCGTATGATAAATCTTTTTAACTTTTTCTGGAATCGGCTGAGTATTATCTCTTCTTAATTCACTTGCCTTTTTAAAATTTCCTTTCTGGTTGGGTAAAATTGCATATTTTTCAAAGGCATCACCCCCTAATTCTTCAAAAGTAAACTTAACAACTTTATTTAACCATTCAAATGCAAGTTCTTTATTATCATCAAACATTCCTAATACATAAGAAATGTCATTCTTTGAAGATAAATCACTAAGAAAATTTTCAATTGAGTACTTAATCGAGCAATTCCAAGATTCATAATCAGCCATAATTTCACGCCATTCATGTATATGCTCTTTCTTCGGTAATTTTTTATCTTTTATGAATGGATATAAAATGTCCCAAAATATTTCACGACTTTCTTTTTTAGAACAATCAGGTAAAAGCATTTCTGACATAGCATAATTATCTATTTCGTTTTCTAATAAAATTTGATTAAGCAACTTGCTACGCCATTCCTTTTGAATACTCTCAATCCAAGGTTTCGAGGTCTCTTCATCCCAAGACTCTGTTGTTTTAGGAATTCTTGATACAGCAAGTAAATATCTATTGCGTATATTATGATTGATTAACCATTGATTGAATTTTAATGCAGTTTCAACTGCATGTTCAAATATATTTCGATTTAAAACAGAATTTTTATCATCAGAATCACCATGTAATTGAATATCATCACGTGGCTCTGTCGGTATAAATCGAAAACCATTCAAAAAATATGGGAAATAAAATTGATGAGAACCAATGAGAGGGAAATCACGCAATAATACAGGTAATTTATCATCTCTTTTAATAGCATACCATGCACCATCTTTTTCTTCAATTTCTAACGAAAGAGAAACTTCAGTTGTCAAATAAGTAAGATATTTTTTTGTCAACTCACCATTAATAATTGTTGATAACACAACGTTTTCATCTTGTTCTTTGCGAGAACATATATAGCATACATCTGTACCATCTAAACGATTTATAACTCTAACAGATTTTACTTTAGGCAAATTAATCATTGTTACGGGCAAAGTATTGACAAGATCATTGATTCCCAAAAGTGCTAATTGTAATTGAGAATCAGATTCTATACGATATGTAAATGATGTATCAAAATCATTTTCAGTATGTTTATCATAGTCTTCTACAAATGGAAAAAGTTTACCATCTTCATCATTATCCAATTTAGCAAAATCCTCCATCAATTTTTTAATTTTAGGAATCAATTCTTCTTTTGAAGAACCTGAGCGGTCTAATCTTAATTCAAAATAACGATATCTATCATTTCCATCTATTAAAATACTCTTCACATCAATTATTTCTGCAATAAGATGGGTACTGATAAAACCAGTACCAAACATTCCAGTCACATTATCATCCTCATTTGTAGAACTTTTTGAGCTTTTTTGCTGAATAAGACTAGTTACATTTTCTAATGTAAAATATAAACCATTATGACGAAATACAAAAGTATGCTCATCAATAATTTCAAATACTATAGAAACACCTCCATATTTTGGATTAAATACATCCTTTGCATTTTGCATCATTTCCCAAATGCAACGCTTGGCAGAAGACTTACGCTTGTTACGTACAGTATTTAATTTTTCTCTAATTTTACTTGCTGTATTGTCTATACTATTAGCCATGTATAGATCTAAAATTGACATTCCCATATATTATTATTTTATTGTTTAATTAAAAAAATATGTATATTTTAACAGTTTTATTTAAACTTTATAATATGTTATTCTATTTTGACGCAAAGGTAGAGAAAAAAACTAATTTAACCAAACAAAAACGTTGGTAATGTATAAAATACCACTCTCTATGTACGAAATAATAATTCAATAACAATATTATAAAACAAATCCTGAAAGTTTAGCAGCTTTCAGGATTTATCTTTTTCTTTTCATCATTACTTAATAGCATAAATTTAAGGGGGATTTACAGCAAATAAACCCATCTGTGTGTATGGCATGGATCTGCAGTAGCAGAAATTTAAGAGGAATTTACAGCTTGATTATAAAGACATTATTCAGGTCACTAATCTGCAGTAGCAGAAATTTAAGGGGAATTTACAGCTCGTTTCCCATAATAGCATCTTTAACCTTAATCTGCAGTAGCAGAAATTTAAGGGGT
>JAZRJK010000033.1:0-13341 GCA_045645765.1 Candidatus Gastranaerophilaceae bacterium | reverse complement strand
TAATCTCTTTCGAAATTAAACTGCTCGACTTCGCTTATCGCGTTTTTTGTCCTATCATTGCTTTTTGAATTAACAAGTTTTTTAATTAAGTTTCCTTAATTCTCGTCTTCAGCTATTCTGTTGTCAATGTTCAAGTTTTTAAACCATTTTTCAGATAACTTAATAATATAAATTATAAATGCTATTCTTTCGGTTCAAAATCGGACTAAGTATCTTACACACTCTTGCGATTACTAAATTCCTCGCTCAGACTATATTGTCGATTTGTGTAGATGTCTTTTTCAAACTTCCGACATCTTATATAGTACCAAGTCAAAATTTTATGTCAACACCTTTTTTAAAATTAAATTTACATTTCTTAAAATTTGGATTAAAAGAGTTTAATTTTGAATTTAAAAGAAGTTCAGACTGAGCCCTTAATCAGCAACAACTTGGCTTTCATTAACCCTTCACCCTAGCCCTCTCCCTTAGGAGAGAGATGTTTTTGAGCATGAATAATGGGTGCGATGTAAATCATCGCACCCATTATATAAAATCTTACACTAGTCTTCAGCAGTCGTTCCTCTATCAGAGTTTGAACAAGCGTTATTAGAATAAGTTCTAGCATTTGTAATATAGTCCGCACCAACTATATTAATTAAACAAGCGTCATCTGAATGTGGATAAACATAACCCAACTCTGTTACAACAAAGTCGTATGTTTGTTGAGCATTTCTTGGCAACCCTTGCACTCTTGGTGCAAATCTAACAGCAAACATTGCATCACCAACTTGCCTATTATCATATGTTGAAGCATTGACTGCAGTATCTTCGGTATTAGTTATATTTGAACGATAATCATCATCTAGTGTGTACACCATCATAGAAGTACCGTCTTTTAAGTTAAATACCCTATTATCATCACTAAATTCTGGTAAAGGTTTATTAACACCTTCATCAGTTCCATCTTGGTTACCAGGATCATTATCAGTTATGCCATCAAAACCATCCTCATTTTCTAACTCTCCAGCATTGGTTACAATAAAAGACTCCTGAAGAAATGCTTGTATATTATTTAAATTACCTGTATCCTCAGTCGAATCAAAATTATTATTCGATACAACAAAAGGACGCGCCGCACCTTCTAATTGAGAAGCAAACTTCGCCAATTTTACACCAACAGTTTTGTATTGATAACTAGATATTACAGAAGGCATTACTAATGCTGCAACTACACCAATAATACCGAGCGTAATAAGAACCTCTGCCAAAGTAAAACCTGATTTCATTTTTTTCATGTTAGAACCTCTCTTTACATATTTAAAACGTATAACATAACACTATGATATATAGCTCTATTATATAACTTTTTTCAAGAGAAGTCAACACTTAGGGTTAGTACTTTTGGGCTAGTATTTTTTTTTGAGTTGTTTGATTAGAAATACCTTTCTACAAGGATTTAACTCGTACAGATTAAACCCTCACCCTAGCACTCTCACTTAGGAGAAGGAACTTTTGAGTAACTATTCAGAATCTGATTCTGTGTAAGCAAAATTAAGCAAGCCTTCTGCTATTGATTTTGCGGTTTCTCTTGGAAAATCTTCTTTTGAATACAGCAAAGAATCAATTGGGTTTGTCATATAAGCAACCTCTACCAAAATTCCAATATAGTCAGTCGGACGTAATACAGCAAAGCTTGCAGATTTTATACCATCATTTCTTGTATCAAGGTATTCTATCAATGTTTTTTGCACATTTTTTGCCAAATCTCTTGAATTATTATTATAATAATACACGCTCGTTCCTCTATTCTTATGTACATCAAATTTTACATCAGGAATCGAGTTTAAATGAATACTCACAAAAACATTCGCGCAATTTTCTCTAGCAATATTTACCCTATCCTCCAATGAAACATTCGCATCACATTCTCTAGTCAAGACAACTTCTGCACCCATTTGAGAAAGAATCTCCTTCAGCTCCATTGCTATTTTTAAATTAATATCTTTTTCGTTATCTCCCAAGCATCCAATAGCTCCTTTTTCAGAGCCGCCATGACCAGCATCAACAACTACAGTTAAGCCTTCCAATGTAGGTTTTTCCAACAATGGAAATTCTGAAACTTTGAAAACGTAAACACCATTATACAAATTAGTCTCATATGTATATTTTTCAGGTTTTCTTATATTCACTGTATAGACAGTACCTTCTGGCACCATAGAATTATAAACTTTGAAAATAATCTCTTTCTCTGTTTCTTCAATCGTATATGGCAATTTTTCAGTAAACTCAATAACATGTTTTGAAGCATTTTTGAATGTTTCACTGTTCATTGTAATAAATTTAGGTTCTACTTCTTCTTTCGCCAGTCTTACAGAATCCTTCGCTATCCAAGCAGATTTATTCTTTGTCAAAAACACTCTATAAAAATCACCTTTTTTACCATCAATTAAAATATTTGTACCTGCAAAAAGGTGTGACAAGCGATTCATGCCATAATCAACAGGAGTTGCCCTAAGAGGTGTATTGTCTCTTACAACTTGATATAATTGAGGTACCAAGTCAACAACTTCAGGTTTAACAGACTGAACAGATGGTGTTTTATAAAACCTATAAATCTGAGTCGCAAAATCTGATTTTACAACAACACGATTCTCTCCCTCTTTTAATTTAACCGTATGAGCAAATGCACCATTTGAAGCTATATAAACTTTATCATCATTAATTATTATTGATTCTGCCTTATTCGCTTTGCCAACAAAAAAAGCATAGTCGGTACTTACAATTGTTTTTTTCTCCTTAGGCAAAACTAATTCATAAGCTTGTACTGAATTTATCCCAATTATAAATAAAAAAAATAGTAATATTAGCGCTCTCATATATTTTATATTATTATAAAACTTAACTTGTTGCAATTTTCATGGTAGACTATTTTATTATGAGCGGAAATTATATACCATTATACAGGAAGTATCGTCCACAAACTCTTGAAACACTAGTAGGTCAAGAGCATATTAAAAAGACTCTTACAAGTGCAATTGAACTTGGCAAAATATCGCATGCATATCTTTTCACTGGACCACGTGGTACTGGTAAAACTTCTACAGCTAGAATTTTAGCTAAATCTCTAAATTGCCAGAACGGGCCAACAACAAAACCTTGTGGAGAATGTTCAAGTTGTAAAGATATTACCAATTCAATTCCAATTGACGTTATAGAAATCGATGCGGCTAGTAATCGTAAAGTTGAAGATACTCAAAATATTTTAGAAAAAGTGCAGTATGTTCCTGTAAACGGAAAATATAAAATCTATATTATAGACGAAGTACACATGCTAACAAATCATGCTTTCAATGCACTTTTAAAAACATTGGAAGAACCTCCTGAAAATGTTGTTTTTATACTTGCAACTACAGAAGTTCACAAAGTCCTAGATACTATTAAAAGCCGTTGTCAAAGATTTGATTTTAGAAGAATTACTACTGATGATATTGTAAAGCATCTTCGCTATATCGCAGACCAAGAAAAAATAAATATTACCGACGATGCCCTTTTTGCAATCGCTAAGAATTCTGCAGGAGGAATGCGTGATAGTATCTCTTTATTAGATCAACTAAGTATTTTAGGTATTTCAAAAGAAGTAACTATTGATGATGTAAATTCGATTTTAGGAAGAATCTCTTTTGATACATTATTTAAGTTGTCAAATCAAATTATCGCATCGTGCGCATCTGAAGCAATCGAAATTCTAAATAATATTTACAATTCAGGAAACGAACCTTTGCAAATTTTAACAAATTTGTTTGAATATTTTAAAAATTTACTAGTGGTAAAAACATGTTCAGAAAATTTATTATTAGAACTAACAGGGTTAAATGAACCACAAATAAAAGAATTAACAGCACAAAAGAATTCTCTAGAAACACAACAAATTGTGTTTTTAATAGAAAGAATTTCTTATTATATAAAAGAAATTAAGCTTGCAACAAATCAACATCTTTGGCTTGAAGTAGGCATGATTGATTTAGCTAATATGACTGAAAATACAACATTACTGGATTTACAAAACAGGATAAGAGCTCTAGAAGGAGGTAATGTTACATACTCAGCACCAGTTACGCAAGTTGTAACAAAACCGGCACCAGTTGCTCCTCCAGCACCTGCTCCTATTTCCAAGCCTGCTCCACAAGCACAGGCAGCTCAACCTGTAACACAATCTGTTTCAGCGCCTGCTCAAGAAGAATTTACACCTCCACCTGTTTCTAAAAAAGCTAGTGGAAATGATATAAATTCTCTATGGCAAATGCTTTTAATGAATATCAAAAGTCCTTCAACTACGGCATTATTAAAACTTGCAACACCTCTGCAAATAGCGCCAGAAGGCATTGTTCTAACATTCAAAAATGAAAGACTTGTTGCGCAAATTAGCGATTCTAACAAAAAACAAATGATTGTTGAAGCTGCTAATATAATGTTTAACCAAGATTCTACACCAGTGACTGTAAGACTTGCTCAAAGTGGAGACAAAGTAATTCAACCAACTACATCACCAGCTAGCATGTCTGCACCACAAGCAGAGGTGTCTCCCAGGCCAGTTCAACCAGTAGAAACTCCTAAAAAAGCTGTTCAAGCAGAAACTGCATCTGCTAACGTTGAATCAAAAAAAGAAGAACCAATTTCTAAAGAAAAAATTGAACGCCTAGAATCAGATCAAGAAAAAATGGTTTTAGAGCTTTTTGATGGAAAGTATGTTGAGTAAAAGTCTTTAGTTTTGTTTCGTTTTAACTGAAATGTTTTTTGTATCCTGGGTATAGTTAATATTAACTTCTTTATTATTTGCGTATCTTTTTATTCTCACAATTTTTCCATCTAAATCAAAGATACAATCTGTCATTATGAATCCAGCCTCCATAGATTCTTTACCCTCTAAATAACGAGCGGGTTTGAGAGTCTGAATATTTCTAAATAATGTTTGAAAAGATTTTCCGTTCCCCGTAAATTCAGAAATATTATTTACAAAGCCTCCATCAGATAATTGTATGATTGTATATTTATTATTAATCTTTGAATCAAAAATTGTTATATTCGTTGTTAAACGACTTCCTTTACGAGTAATTGGCTCGATTTTAGTTCTTAATCTACCGGCCTTTTTATCATGTTCTAAAATTCTGCTTACCCCATATTCACATTCTTCATCCATTTGAGTAGCATAATAATCTCTTATAACATCGCTGTCATATTCTCTTATTAACAACAATGAACCGTCTGGTCTATAATAATGTTCTCCATTAATTTCATCAATATTAAAGTTATATTCCGGCATTCTTATAGGCGCAAGATTATTCAAAATTCTTACAACTTCTAAAATTTCAGCAATATCTTTATCAAAATTTCCACGTGGAATTGATTGCGTATAATCCGTTAATGCATTACTCGATTCTGTTTTTTTCGCAAACAAAGGGTTCGACAACTGATTCAAAGCAGGAGCCGTTTTTTTCTCATTTTCGATACTTGATTTAAATTTTGAATATTCAGACATATAAACAACCTATAATTATATATAAAACATTTTTTTCAATTTTTTTGCTAGCTAGAGTGTTTTTTGAAATAATTCTTTACATTTTGCGATAATGATATGTTTTGTAACATCATATTATAGCGTTTTAAATCACCTATATTAGCAGCTTCTTGCAATAAATCTCTACTTGTATTCAATGCCATTTTTTGTTGCGAATTATTTTCTACAGAATTCTTAGAATCAATCCTTCTTATAACAGAATCAATATCGCTAGATGTCGACATAGAATATTTGGCAGCAATCTTCTGAACAGATGCTCCTGCTGGTATACGATAAAGCCATTGAATCGAATGTTTATCATTCGCCGAAAGTGATGCATTACCATACTGATGCGGAGTATACATAATATCTTGGGTATAAGGGCTATGACCTAAACCTAAAGCATGGCCTATTTCGTGCAAAATTGTATGATAAACTTCTATATCACTATCGTACTGTTTATGAATACGCCCATCTGTTAAACCTATTGAAACTTCTGCCCCATATAAACGCCCTTGTGAATCCCAATTAAAAGTACAATGTCCTAAGGCTTTTCTATCAACACGCTTCCAATCTACATTTATATTCGATTCATAAAGAGAATTTGTTATTTTAAAAGTAACCTTGCCCCCACTTGCTACAGACCATGCGCTTAGAGCATCAGTTACCATTTTTCTATATTTTGCATCTTCACCAGGTTTCGAATAGAACTTCATTGGTGCAATATAAACAACCAGCGGGTTTATTGACCAACGCATTATATTACCATTCTTTACGCTTCCATTAAGATATGTTAAAGTTTGCATAATCCAAATTATAACATTTTTAACAAATTGTGTAAACTTTTCTGTAATAAAGAGCTACGCCAATTATTGTCAAAATAATATTCGGCATGAAAGCCGCCAATATAGGTATTAGAGTTCCAGCTTCCCCAAATGATATTGATAACGCCCTTATTAGATAATATGCAAAGATAATTAATATACTAAATAAAAAGCCTCGATTGTATCTCACTCTTGGAGGAGTAATTGCCAAAGGAACACCTATTAAAACAAGAACTACTGTAGTTAAAGGCAATGCAATTTTATCATATAAATCAATTCTTAATTCTGGGCGATTTTCTTTAGAAATAAATTTTAATAGCTGGATAAAATTATGTTCGCTTGCAACATTACGATTCATTTCTTTTGATAAGTCCATACCAAAAGTAAATGTCGAATCGTTAAACAATGTTGTATCCAAAGTTTTTCCATTACCAGATATTGTGTAAATCGCTCCCTTTTGGAATTTCCAACCTTCTGGAGAGGTCTTTCCTTCTCTAGCTTGAAGAATCTGTATCGAATTTTCTTTTGAAGCATCTAAAACTGTTATGTTGTGTAAAATCGCATCTTCACAATTTCCAACATAAAATAATCTTTTTAAAGTCCCACCTTCTTTTACTTCTTTAAACGTAAAATTTTCCTTCCCTTCAGGAATATTTTTTTGTCCAAATGCGAACAAAGCCAAATCTGTTGATTGCTTTGTCATAACAGGAACAATTGTTTCATTAATAAAGAAACTTGCCAAAGACATAACAATTGCAAACACAAAAATAGGTTTTGCAATTCTGTTTAAACCAATTCCGCAAGCTCGCATTACAGTTATTTCAGAGCTCAAGCTCAAATTGTTTAATGTCATAACCGTTGACAATAATACACCCATAGGAATTGTCATTACAAAAACTGATGGCAAGTGCAAAATTATTATCATAAACGCAATCTTAAACGGAATTCCATATTTAGAAATTTGTTTAATCAATGTAATGAAAGTATCAGAAGCAAATATAATTGAAGTAAAAACTAATACACCCATAATAAATACAGCTATAACTTGCTTCAAGATATATTTATCTAAAAGCATCATGTGTTTGTATTTAAGAATTAAATTTATAATAAACCTCTTCACAGGTTAAATTATATCACGAGAAATATCCAAAATCTACTTAGTTGTTGTGATACTTTTTTAAATGCCTTTCCGAAATATAATATACAATTGCACCCAAAAAGCTTAAAGTAACTAGCACCAAAATAGCTTTATAAATTTTTAAAGATTCTTTTTTTTTTGATAAATACAATTTTTTTGCGTTATTATAAAACAAATCTTCAATAATCTTTTCCGCTTCAGGTTTTAAATCTTTATCGTTTCTAATAGCATCTTTAATTTTATCCACAAAATCACTATAAATCTTTCTTGAATCATCTTTTATAAATCTATCAATTGGAGCATCTGTTCCAAACATAAGACGAAAGCTTTGGTCTCCATAAGTCCAATCCTTTTCGCCAATTCCTTTTAAGCGTTTAATTGCCTTAACCACATGTGTGTGCTCGTGGTCAATATCAACCCAAGAAATATCTGCATAAAGATTTGCATCACCTTTTTTAGTAGACTCTATAAGTATATCAGTTGCTTTATCATGCGCTTCATTCCAGCCAGCTCCTAAATGAGCCATCACTATTGGAGTTTTAGGGTATTTTTTAGCTAAATTATAAATTAATTCAGGGTCAGCAATATGTTTAATATTTTGATTTAACTTACCTCCTTCTAATAGTGCAACTTGGCTATGAAATAGGCACGGTAATTTTTTCTCCGATGCAAATTCTAAATAAGATTCGTATTTTTTACTTGATAAATCTAATTGTTGTATATCAGAATGGAATTTTAAACCCACAAAACTATTTGGATATTCTTTAAAAAGCTTTTTTATATTACCAATTTCACCTTCCTTAGGATTACAAGAAGCTAACAGGGCATATTTATCACCTTTTTTAAACGTTTCAAGTGTTAATTTATTCCCTTTAAACTCGTCTTTTATACCGTGCAAAACATCTAAGTTTGACACAATCATCTTCTCAACAGTATCTTTATTCGGGAGCTCTGATTTTACAAAAACATCAAGGTCTGATTTAAGATAACGCCCTTGTTCATGCTTTCCTACATGAGCATGAGAATCAATAATTTTCCCCATGAAATTTAGACAATACACACCATTTATTTTCATTTAATAACACCACATATTTCTATTAATAAGATAACTTACACATAATAATTTTTCAATTGTGATTTACCCCTATAATCTCCCCCCCCCCTTGAAAAAATTAGTTCAAGTGCTATTATGCTGGTGAGAGTTATGAAAAAGATTTTGCCGATATTAATAGCTTTAATATGCACCCTTAATTCTTGTCCTGCGCAAGAAGAAGTTGTTTTGGAATTTCCAAACACGACTCCTTATGTTGCAGAAGTTGAAAAAGATTCATATAAAACTGAAGAAAAAACTCTTAAAGAAAAATTATCAGATATATATCATTTGGAAGTTGAACAAATTGATAAACCAACATTTTTATTTAAAGATATTTTGACTAAAAAATTTGAAGAAGAATCTCCTTGGGAAAGTTTACATTTATGGGGAGCTTACGGAGCTCATACAAATTTCAATTTTTCAGAGAGCAAATACCATAACGCTGATTACGCATTTGATGTTATCAATATGGGCTTAGATGGCAAGCTAAAAAATAATAATGGCGATTTTAGAATTATGTTAAACGTTTCGCCACTTTCAAATAGAAATTTTGCACAAAATCTTTTTGCAGATATGTATATTGGAACAAATAAAGTCCCACATCATAGATTTTGTTTAGGTAATACAAGACCTCCTGTAGGGATGGAAGGTGGTTATAGCCCTTATACATTACCATTTATAACCCGTTCTCAAATATCAAGAAACTTTGGTACGGTAAGAAAACTTGGCGCAAGAGTAAGTGGCGATTACTCGCTTGTTGATTATGATTTTGGTATTTATAGCTCTGATACCTATTTCCAAGAGTTTTTTCCAGGAACTGAATTCGTAGGTTGGGTTAATTTCAAACCACTTGGTAAAACAGATGGAAGATATGGAAAACTAAAAATAGGTGGCGGGCTTCAAAGTGGAGATAGGAATTCAGATTACACTGTGACTGGCGCTTATATCGGATATGAATACAAGAAATGGTTACTAAATTTTGAATGGGCAGATGCTAATGGGTATAACGGCCCAATAGGACATGCGATTGATAAACATGCCAGCGGTTTTTATTCTACTTTAGCTTACAGAATAACTCCAAAATTACAAGCTCTTATTAGATATGACCAATTCGATCCGAATAAGGATGTTTCAAATAATAAAACTAAAGAATATGTTGCGGGTATTAATTACTTTATTAAAGGGCAGGCTTTAAAACTAATGTTAAACTATGTTTTCTGCCAAAACGATGCAACAAAAGATTCGCATAGATTAATGTTAGGTACACAAATCTTATTTTAATATTGATTTTATATAGAGCTAAATATACAATGATGATAGGAAATTTGGCTTATAATGTATGAAATCATTTCTCAATATCTTGAATATTTAGAGCTTGAAAAGGGGCTTTCTCAAAATACAATCGATGCTTATCGCAGAGATTTATATTCTTTTGCAGAAATTAATGATTCAATTAACAATATTGATAGAATACAAATAAATACTTATATTCGCACATTAAAAGAAAAAAAACTAGCACCAACAAGCGTAATTAGGAAAGTTGCATCGCTTAGAGGATTCTTTAAATGGACAACTTCAATGAATATTCTTGAGAAAAATCCTGCTTCAACATTAGAGCAACCAAAAGTACCTCAAAGATTACCAAAAGTCGTTACACTAAAAGAAATAGAAGATATTTTAAAAATTGATTTATCAGAATTACAAACCGTAATTATTGAACTTCTATATAGTTGCGGCCTACGAGTTTCAGAGCTTGTCAATCTAAAAATTAACGACATTGATTTAAATTCAAAATATGTTCGTTGCTTCGGCAAAGGCTCTAAAGAAAGAATTGTTCCAATGGGGAATAAAGCTTTGAATGCTTTAAAAGACTACATCCCGATAAGAGAAATCATTTTAAAAAAATACAAACTAAATACTAAAAAACTTTTAATAAACGAAAGTGGTAGATTAATAAACAGACAGGATGTTTATAATTTCATTCACTCTTGCGGAAAAAAAATCAGAAAAAATATTTCTCCACATACTTTAAGACATAGCTTTGCTACTCATTTATTAGAAAACGGAGCTGATTTAAGAGTTGTGCAAGAACTCTTAGGACACAGCGATGTTTCAACAACTCAACTTTATACTCATATAAGTAAAAAAAGACTTAAAGATGTTTACTTTTCAATTAACAAAGAATAAAAGGCCTGTCAAAACCACAGGCCTTTCTAATATTAATAATTATTATGATTTGCAAATGCTAAAGTAATTTTTGCCATACCTTTTATTAAAAATCCAATACCTGCAAGCATTGCGACTACCCAAAATGACATTACTGGTAATCCTAATATAATAATTAATCCTACTAAGAATAAAATCATTGCAGCAAAACCTTTACAAGATATAAAATTAAACATCGAACGCATCTTTGCCATAAAAGCTACTGATGATATACTTTCTAAAAGAAAAAATACTCCAGTTAAAGCTACAAGCCACAATAAGCTAACATTTGGTACCATTAACAATAAAATACCAATCGTTAAAATAAATACTCCAATAAAAATAGACCAAAGAATATTTGAAATATAACTTTTGTTTATTAATGAAGTAATTACTTTATACAATCCATAAGCAATAAATGCTGAACTCAACATAACTCCAAAAGTAACACTAGTTAATTTCGGCAAAATAAGAATTGTTAATCCAAGAACAGTCAATAACAAACCTTCGATAAAAATAAAATTTAATAAACGTTTTTCAGACATAATTATTCTCCTTCTACAAGCAGAATAATCGTAATTTTTAAAATTATAATTACACAATCAGACAAATTAATGTATGATTCAACAACCAATTTGAATTAAAATATTTATCTCATACTAACCAATACCTGGAATAGGACCATTATATTTTTTGTATAGTTCCATTACGTCATCCGCATATTTTGTACCTGAAATAAGGCCAGCATAAACCTCTGCAACGAATTCTCCAATGCTTGTTTGAGCATAATTACTAACCTTACCAGCAGTTTTTTGAATTTCGACATTTGTCAAATGTTCATACATATCAGGATATAATTTTTTCATTTTTTCTGGATTATTTTTAAAGAGTTCACCAAAACCTTTATACGTAGTTCCACGCCAACGATTATCTAGCTCCGAAATACCACGATTAGCTTTTTGCCAAAACTTAACTTCTTGTAAATTTAGATTTTTAAGATTTTTAGCATAATCTTGCAAATGTCCCATTTCATGATAAATAGTTCTTTCGGGAATAAATTTCGCTGATTCTAATGAGATGATATTACCAGTTTTTTCATGATATTGTTTAAGAATATCAAACATCTTCTCAGTTTGATCTTTTATTTTTAATTTTTTTATTTCTTCAAGGTTTATTTCAATACCACCTTTTTGGAAAAGATTTTTATTTTTTTCTAGCCATCTAGAAGGATAAACATGCCATTGCTCATAATACATTTTATCTGTAGCATTGTACAAACCCTTTAAATTACGCAGATCTATAACACTCATTTTATCTGGTGTTTCTTTAAATTTTTTAACTAAATTTTTAAATTCATCACTCCAAGTTATACCTAATAAATCTTGTTTATCGTACCCCTTTTCTTTTAAAACTTTTTCAGTTTCTTTGGCAACTTCTTTACTAATTTTACTTGAATCATCTAATCCAGGAATATGTTCTTTTAAAAATTTCATCAAAAAATCTCTATCGAAATATTTTTTATTAACAGTCAACCGGCCAAAAGAATCGTCTTCAATATACTTATAAACCCCAGCTATAGCATGATCTTCCATTTCTTTGAATTTTAGCTTTGTTGGTAAGAAAACTTTACCTTTATTAGCGTTACTTACATCAACAAGTCCTTTATTTACAAAATTAATAGCTTCAAGGCTAAAATTTTTATCTACATTCTTAATCCCAAGAACTTCTTTTGCAAACTTAATACCTTCTTCAACAGTCTTAGCTTCTTTAAAATCAAGCTTTTCTGGCAAATTACTTAGCACAAGTTTTTCTTTATAAAGCTTTTCTAACCGTTTACTTTGACCTTTTGCTATGCAAAAACCGCCAATAGTAAGAGTCGCCAAAGCGCCTCCAATGCCCAAAGCCCATTTTGCAACTTTAGACATACCTTTTTCTTCTTTAGATTTAGATATTTCAATCGTATCTTGAGTCGGAACCTTCTCTAATGAATTATTAGAATTTCCTCTAAAATTCGGGTTTAAGACTCCTTTACGATAAGAATCAATATTACTTAAATTCAAAGTATTACTAATAGTAGCTACCATATTAAAAAACCTTTCATTTTTTATTCTTTTCCATCAATACAACTAAAATAAAATTTTTTCTTAGATTTTTATTTACCCGATGCAACATAATTAGTATTGTGTTGCACGGGGGTACTTATACATTTATAAAGTATTTTTGTCAAAAATAATTGCTTTTTTTTGATTTAAATTGTTAAGAAATTGTTACAATTAAATTTTAATAAAACGCTATACCCCTCGCCCCTTGTGGGAGAGGGAAGAATTTCTTAGCGAATAAAATGAGCTTAGAAATTCGGGTGAGGGGTGATATAAAAATATTTTTTATTCTTTTTTTCGTACTTTCTTTTCTTTCTTTATGCTAGCAAAGAAACCAAAAGAAAGTACCAAAGAAAATAAAGAAAACACGCACTGTTTTCTACGTCTTCACAGGCTTTTGCCTGTTCAGCCGTTTTTTAATTCTTCGGCTACGCCGAATCTCTTTA
>JAZRJK010000032.1:0-2157 GCA_045645765.1 Candidatus Gastranaerophilaceae bacterium | reverse complement strand
TTGTTCACCCAAATACCGCCATAACCAAGGACGATTTTAAAATTATTACGATTTTTTTGTTTGATATAAAATCCTTTTTCTTGCGACCATATAAACACTTTTTTGCCTATCCAGATTCTAAAGTAATAACTACGATTGGTTAATTTATATTTATCTTTAGTGCGGATTTCTGTGCCATCTTCATATTCTATTTCCACACTACGACCAAATCCGTAACGATTATTATCAAAGTCTAATCCATATTCAATAAAAACTTCCATAGTATCACTTCCTCTCAATTATTCTGATGAAGGGGTATTACAGATTTCATATTGTGTAAATGTTTTTTTAAATAAATTAACATATTTTAATGTGATGAAAAATTATTTCATTGAAAAGATTATAGTGTATATTTGTAAAAAAAATAAGTTGTTTAACTCGTAAATCGTAAGCTTTGCATCACCAATTTGGAGAAGGCTGGCAAAATTCTTTGCTAGCCTTTTGTTTTTAAGGCTTTCAGCGAGTTCGTACGATTTTATATCCCCAATTTGTAGATTTTCGTTATCATTTCCATGTAACCTTTGTTCTGCAAGGGGTTGCATCGGTTCGTATGATTTGGTTGCTTGTGTTACCAAAATCTTACTATTAACAAACTCATTGAACGGAAATCTTAATTTATATGTTAATTCACCTTCAGTTAAAGTAAGGCTTTCAAATACAAATTTCAGCAATAATCTCTTTAGTTCAAGATTGTTGGATTTCTCAAATACATACCCTGCTTGTGTGGCAATATCTAATAACCCTAAAATAGTTTCATCAAAGTTTTTATCTGCTTTTTCATGTGCTGATACCTTATTTTTCAAACGATTCATCTTAACTTGTATTTCATTACGTTTTGTATCAAATGATTCTCTATCCAGTTCCCCATCAAGTCTTAAATCAAACAGATTATTGAGCTTTTCTTTGAGTTTATCCTGTTCCGCACGGAGTTTTTTGATTTCTTGAGCGTAAAACTTTTTCTCCGATGCTTTTGATGATTTTAATTCCTTTTGGAGTTCGATTATCACATTGTTGGGGAGTCTTATTCGGTTTAGAATGGAACTAATTTGTTTAATAATATATTCTTCTCTTATGTAACTCCTTGTTTTATTGTTCATCCAGCATACTATATAAGAAAATTGTCCTTTTTTAAATTCACAAGGACATGTCCTTCCTGTTATGCCGCAACGTACCATTCCTTTAAAAACCACTGGCTTCTGCGAATATTTACCTACATCCCCAGCTCTCAAAGCCTTTTGTTCTTGGCATAAATCCCAAAGTTCTTTACTAATTAAAGGTTTATAGATGTGTGGCATAACACCTCTAATTGTTCGCATTTCACCATAATAAAATGTATTATCCATCATATAATATATGCTGTTTACTGAAATAGGAGTATCTTTGCGGCTTTTTAAGCCCATTATATTGGCATAATGCGCCAGTTCAGCAACGCTTGTGTTACCGAGAGAATACATTTCAAACATTTTTTTTATTATTGTTGCATCAGGTTCTTTTGGTCTGACAAACTTCTTTCCTCTTTCATCTACATAGTTTTCATATCCAAGTGGCGCCATGCCTGTAATTTCACCATTTTTGTTCTTTTGTTCATTAGAGCGGCGAACGTTCTCGGCTAATTGTAAAACATAAGCTTTCGCACCCATTACCGAGAAATCCCATCTCATAATATCAACTGATGTAGATTTGCTGTTTAATACCATTCCCTCACGGTAAAAATGTAGCTCAATCTTGTCTTTTCGCATTAATTCATCAAGAAGAACACTTTCCTTAAAGCTTCTTTGTACACGGTCTACCGTATCGGCAATAATAGCAATGGTTCCCGTTTGCTTCTTACAAAAGTTTATCATTTCCATAAATTGCTTACGTTCACCGTGCGTTGAACTTTCAATAATCTCAAAGGTTTTGATAACTTCTAATTCTTTTCGGTCTGCATAATCTTGAAGTCGGTTATTTTGAGCAAGCAGACTCAAGCCTTCTTCCTGCATCTTCGTTGAAACACGAGTTAGTATTATTGCCTTCATTTTCTATAATCTCCTGTCGTAGCATTAATAAACATTTTGCAAATCCTATTAAATGCCTCGTCCCTTGTTCTAATTGTGCATCCGATAAAGGCTCTGACGA
>JAZRJK010000031.1:0-14269 GCA_045645765.1 Candidatus Gastranaerophilaceae bacterium | reverse complement strand
GCTAAAAGCTCTTGCCTTCAACTTTGTATGCGCACGATAAGCTTGGAAGTGAGGTGTAAAAAATGTTAAGCATTAACACAAACCTTTCAAGCTTAATTGCTCAAAACAGCATGAAAACATCCACAAACAAACTCAATCAAGCGATTGAGCGGATGACTACGGGCGCAAAGATTAACCACGCCAAAGACAACGCTGCAAATTACTCTATAAGCACGAATATGACCACAAGAATGAATGCTTATATGGTAGCTGAAGATAACGTTGCAATGGGAATGGATATGGTCGCTACAATTTCTGAGAATCTTGAACTAATAGACGACCATGTTAAAAGAATTCGTGATTTATGTGAACAAGCCAGCAATGGTACTTACGGTGAAGAATCATTAAAGGCAATTCAAAGCGAAATTGATGCCAGATTAGCAGAAGTTGAACGTTTAAAATCAAGTGCAGAGTTTAATGGAATAAAATTGTTAGAATCAAGTGCTCAAGCTCCAGCTATGTATGTAACAGGTAGTTTTATCGAAGAAGTTAATCAATTAACAGAAGATGAAGCTATTGCTCAAGGTTATACAATTATTAAAACTGCTGATGAACTTCAAGCAATGAAGGATAATTTATCAGGTAAATATATCTTAATGAATGATATAGACTTGGAAGGTTATAATTGGACGCCAGTGGGAAGTGACTATTCAAATTCTTTTTCTGGTGAATTAAACGGCAATGGTTTTGTTATTAAGAATTTAACAATTAATAAACCCGAAGATAATGTTGGTTTGTTTGGCTTTATATCTGGTGCTACGATTAAAAATCTTGGCATTATAAATGCAGAAGTAACTGGTTATGAAAATGTAAGCATTTTAGCTGGGTGGGTAGATGGATCAGTTGTTAGTATAAATAATTGTTATACAAAAGGCTATGTATCTGGTTGGGAATCAGTTGGTGGCATTGTTGGGTATACAGGAAGTCTTTGTACATTAACGTTAAAAAACAGTTGGGTTGATGCAAATGTATATGCGAGCGATAAGTCTGTTGGAGGTTTAGTTGGTTATTTAAGTTATAATCATAATTTAATATCAAATTGCTATACACTGGGTGAAATTGGTGGAAAACCTTCTATAGGACCAGCGCGCTCGGTGGGAGGATTAGTTGGGACTAATAGCGGAAATTTTTCAGTAATAAAAAATTCATATTCTTGCATGTTAATAGATCCTTTAAATAATATTTTTGGTGCGATTATTGGGGAAGGGGATTTAGCGTCAACTTCAGAAAATATTTACTATGACTCTTTAAAATGCGCTTCAGCGGGAACTTCTTACGCAACAGCAAAGACCTCCGATGAATTGCAAGCATTGATAGATAATGGCACATTGCCAGTTGCAAAAACTCCAGTACTACCAACTCCTCCTGCAGTAAGTGGTGGAAGTCAAGCTATAAGTTTTCAAGTAGGAATAAATAGCGGTTCTAATTCACAGATAAATTTTAATTTACCAGCAACGCTAGATTCTTTGAATATAGCGATTACAGATTCTGATAGTGCTAGAGCAAGTTTAACAACATTAGATAATTATTTAGCAAAGATTTCTGATTATCAGACAGAATACGGAGCTTTAACAAACCGTCTAGAATCTGTGCTTGATGAGATTACAATTCAGTATGATAATCTTGTTTCAAGTCGTTCGACTATTCGTGATGCAGATATTGCGGAAGTTTCAAGTCAGTATATTCAACAGCAAATCTTGCAACAGGCTAGTGCAACCTTAATGGCGACAGCGAACCAGTCACCAAGCATCGCCTTGCAGTTGATATAATTATTAACCCCCTTTACATTTACAACTCTTTGCAGGATAATTTTAGGGTAAAGTTTTATTGAGCGAGTCTGCTCAATTTGAGGTTTAAAGAACTTAACGCCTTAACGTCTTAAAGACTTTATGACGTTATAAAGAAAGGATTATAAAATGAGTGAAGTTAGAGTAAGAATAGCACCTTCTCCTAGTGGAAATTTACACGTAGGTACAGCTAGAACTGCGCTATTTAATTATTTATTTGCTAAAAAAAATAACGGTAAATTTGTTTTGACAATAGAAGATACTGATGCTGAAAGAACATCTCAAGAATATGTTAAAAATATCTTTGATTCATTAAAAGCTTTAGGTTTAAACTGGGATGAAGGTCCAGATGTTGGTGGAGAATATGGTCCTTATACTCAATCAGAAAGATTTGATATTTATCCAAAATATATACAAGAGCTTTTAGATAAAGGCTTTGCTTATGAATGTTTCTGCACGCCAGAAGAATTGGAAGCAGAAAAAGAAGAAGCGACAGCTAATAAAAAGGCATATGTTTATTCAAAAAAATGCGAAAATTTAACAGAAGAAGAAAAAGCAAAATTAAGAGCTGAAGGCAGAAAGCCTGCAATCAGATTTAACATTGCAAAAGCTCAAAAAGCTTTTCATGAATCTTCAATTCTGGAGTTTGAAGATCTTGTAAAAGGTAAATTACACATGGATACTGATTTAATTGGTGATTTTGTAATTATGAAATCAAATGGAGCTCCAACTTACAACTATGCAGTTGTAATTGATGATGCTCTAATGAAAATCACTCACGTTATCCGTGGTGAAGATCATATTTCTAATACTTACAAACAAATTTTAATCTTCGAAGCATTGGGATTTGAAGTTCCAAGATTTGGTCATTTGGGTATGATTCTTGCACCTGATAGAAGTAAGCTTTCTAAACGTCACGGTGCAACAGCAGTTTCTGACTTTGTAGAACAAGGTTATTTGACAGAAGCTCTTGTGAACTTTGTTGCTCTGTTAGGCTGGGCGCCTTCTGACGGTGAAGAAGTTAAGCCTGTTGAAAAAATTGCAGAAGATTTTAGAATCGGAGAAGTTTCTTCTTCAAATTCGATTTTTGAGTATGATAAATTAAAATGGATGAACAGTCATTATATTAAAGCTCTTCCTATTGAAACTTTAAAAGAAATGCTTAAAAAATATTTAACTCAATATGATTTAGGTTCATTAACAGATGCTCAATATACAAGAATGGTAGAAATCACTCGTGAGCCATTGACATTACTGTCTGATATAACAGATGCTGTTCCTTATTTCTTCGGTGGTGCAGGGGTAAATGTAGAGGAAGAAGTGCAAACTACTGTACTTGATTTACCAGAGTCTCAAGAAGTTTTAAAAGCATTCGTAGAACAAGGCGAAGGCTGGGAATGGACTGAACATAATTTGCACGAAAAATTAGAGACTTTCCGTGGTGAATTTAAAGAAAAAGGTATTAAGCCAAAAGCTACGATGTGGGCTATTCGTGGTGCAATCACTGGTAGGACTCGCGGTGCTGATATGACAGCAACTCTTGAAATTATTGGAAAAGATAATTGTCTTGCAAGAGCAAAAAAAGCTATTAAATAATTTATAACAAATAGGGGTGGTGCTTTAGCACCACCCCTATTTGTATGTTATACAATTACGATGAGTTGTTTGTGATGACGTATGTTTTCTTGCGCGCATAGTGTCTGTAATTTCCCAATTAGTTCGAGGCTTTCGGACATAAGAACGCCTTGGTGTATTTTTGTATTTAGCAAAATCTTTTTGTTCAATGGTTTTATAAACTCTATTTCCGTCAGAATCATAATAAAAAACTTTATAAGCATAAGCTTTTTGCATAGAAAATAGTATTAATAAAACTATAAAACTGTTTTTTATCATGCAATTACGCCTTCTTTTATGAGCTGTTCTCTAATTCTTTTTTTAGTTTCAAATTCTTGGTTGTCGCCAGAAGCCATTCTGTTCAATAGCATAACAGCAGGAGTGAGTACTCCAAGAGCTAGTATGCAAGAGCCAATTCCTATAAGAATCGAGCTTCTTTTAAGCTTTTTAACATTATTGAAAAATTCATCTGACGTTTTTCCATTAGACACGGCTTCTTTATATTGTTTATAAAGAGTCTCAATCTTGCTATTTAAATCCTCAATATCTTTTAGGTCGATAAATTTTCTCGTGTCAATTTTATCTGTAACAAGTGATTTTTTAAATAATCCTTGAGGTTCTTTATACATTTTGATAATATCAGACATTTTTGCTGTTTTAACAACAAGATTATCAGGTTTCTTGTGTAAAAACTCATATAAGTTCGTCTTAGAAGTATTTGCTTCATTAAACTCTTTTATGCTGTTTTGTATTGAACCATCTTCAAAAGCTTTCTTTAAAAAACCATCTTCTAAAACTTTAGCATCAAGTCCTATAGATGTTTTATATTTTTTCTCTGCAAATTGTTCTACTATTTCTTGGATTTTTCCACCTGCATAATACATAAAGAATAGCAAAGATGCTTCTTTGATTGCGTAACCTATAAATTCTTGTTTGCTTCTTGAGTCAGCTAGTCTTTCTGCTGTGATTGCGCCGTCTAGAATCCACATATTTTTTACAGGGCTAAATGCAATGCTTTCTATTGCAGAGCCTAGACCCTTAAAAGATGGATTTATATTGTTTGAATCTTTTTTATCATCAGCTTTTGGGGTTTGAGATTCTTTGTATTCTTTTACCAAATTTTCTCTAATTTTTTTATCAGTATAATACTGTTTATATTTAGTTAAACCGATGTATGAGCCAATTGTTAGTGCTGTTGATACAAGGAATTTTCCAGTTGCAGCATTTTTAAAAACACTCTCTTTGGTCGAAATTTTTTCTATCTCTTTTTTAATTTTATCAGTTGGAGCAAATTCTTTAATCTTTTTTAAAAGCTCTTTATCTTTTAGGTTTCTAGCATCAAATTTTGAGTCAAGTCCTAGAGCTTTGAATGCAGTCTTATCATATATCCATTTAAAAAATGGTAAACCGCCAAGCCAAATAGCTTCTGTACCGACTTCATCAATAAATCTATCATGGCCTTCTTCTTTCCCTGTAATATATGATCCAACGGTCATCCCAGCAGTAGAAGCAGAGTCTTTAATTGCCAATGGAATAAGGGAATCAGGGTTGCCTAATGTTGAAAATACTTTTGCTACATTCACCATTGTACTACAACCCCCATCTTAGGTTCATAAGTTTTTTACTATATTTATTATTAATCATTTTCGACCTTCCTTTCTTTGTAAGTCCTATGAATATAAAAAATTGCTTAAATATTAACAAATTTTTACAAATCTATACAAATAAAAGGGGCTTCGCCTTGGCGAAGCCCCTTTGTTATAAAACCTTTTAGAATCTAACCTACCAACTCAGTATTATCAGATTCCGAAGCTTTCACCATAATTGCATGTTCTACAGGATTTTCTTTCTTATAAGAACCATCTGTAGAAATTTCTTCGAAACCGAATTCGTCTCGGGCTTTTTTCATTTGAGTTTCATCAACTAATTTTTTTGCCAATTCAGCAATTTCGTATACTAATTTGTAGCGATTTTCTGAGTTTTCATTTAAATCCCAAGCTACTTTAATAATTTGATCCATTTTTACCTCTAGATTAAGATATTAACAATTATTTACAATTGTATAACAAGAAAAAAAATTTGTCTAGTAGGTCTTAAATTGAGTAGATATTAGTTTCCCCACCTTTGTTATTATTATAAAAGATTTGACTTTGTTAATATTTCTTAACAAAATAAAATAAAAAAGGCAATTATTTAAAAGATATATACTTAATATAAATATGCGAGATATTCTTAAATAAGGAGAAGATTATGACAAATTACGATATTAAAAGTTTTGGTAATGGTTTAATTGGAAATATTGCTAGAAATATAGATAAATATTCCACTGAGGAAAACAAAGGAAAACTTGATGGTAAAGAAATTTCTTTATTCTCTAGTGAACTATCTAAAAAAGGGATAGCTTTTGATTTTTCTAAATTGAATGATGCTAGCTATATCGAAAAAGTTGAAAAAGAGTATAAAAATGCTTTGGATAAAGCCTTCAGTAGTAACCCTCGTGCTGATAAAGTTATAGAAGAAAACAAAGGTAATTATTCTATTAAAAAGATTTATAATCAAAACTATAATGGCTCATACACTGCTTGTTATGAAATTACAGCTAAAGTTGATGTTAATTTGAGCAGATTAAAAGAGGATTTAGATATTCCTGCAGGTGTTATTAGTGATTGTAACTATGGATATGACCAATGGGATGGTCCTGGTGGTACTTACATTGATAATAAACCAATGAAAAACGTAACAATCAAAATTCCTGCAGATAAGTTAGGTGCAAATCCTAATATTATTGAAAGATTGATTGAGTATATTTTTGGTTAGATAATCTTTTTTCAAAAATAACTCAACACCGTCTGTAGCAAGAACTGTTTGTTTAAGGAGCGCAGACGGTGTTTTTATGCAAAAGACAAGGCTGTATTCTAGCCTTTATATGCAACAAGTATTCCGCCAGGAACTTCAACTATTTCATACTGAAAATTATCATCGGCATCTACTGCATCAATAAAAGCTTGAACTTTTTCTGCGTGAGATGTTATATTGTCTGCTACAATTAAAGCTTTGTCTTTTAGATGAGGTTTTATCAGCTCAAAATATTTAACGTATTCTCTTTTATTTGCATCAATAAATACGAAATCAAATTTTTCTTCTGGAGAAAAAGATTCAATAACATCGCAAGCACTACCCTGTAGAGGTCTTATAATATCATTTACTCCACAAGTTTTGAAGTTTTCTATGGCGACGCTTTGTCTTTTATCATAATATTCAATAGTTGTTAGTTGACCACCAGTTTGTTTCAATGCTTTTGCAATCCAAATTCCAGAATAACCATTAGAAGTTCCAATTTCTAGTGCATTTTTTACATTCATCATTTTTATAAATGTATTTATTAAAACTGCAGTTTTTCTTGGAATATTCCAAAATTCTTTTTGTGTTTTTTCTAATTCAGCTAAAGTCTTAGCTGTGGTATCGTCAAAGATTATATCCATAAATTTTACCTTACTTAATTAAAAAGCTTTACTTTATCCGCAATGATAACTTTATTAATAGGAACTGTCATAGCATAAGTTTTTACAATTTTTCCTTTTGATAAGTCAAAAACGGTGTATTTATTTTGTTTTACGTCAGTTATAATTGCTAAATCTGTTCCGTTAATTCTTTCAAAACCTTTTGAAAACCCTTCAGTATCTAAACTAATAGTGTCAACAATTTTTCCATTTTCAATATTGATTTTTTGCAATTGATTATTTTGTGCACCTAGAACATATAAATAATTTTCAAATAATTGCATTGCAACAGGTTTATTTACTGCTGTAAATTCAGCGATCAAACCTAATGTAGTATAGTCTACAACTGCGATTCTACTCTTGGTTCTACTTGATAAATAAAGTTGATTATTAACAAAAGCTAATGCTGATACATTAGGAAATCTTCCAATGTTTTTTAAAGCATATTTATTATCAAGCTCGATTGCCCAAACATCATTTTTGAGTTTGTCGATATAAAACATTTTATTTTCTGTCAGAATCAAGTTTTCACAATAGCCATTTATACGAATTTTTTGAATTAAACTCATTGTATTTAAATCAATAACATAAATCGTAGAAGCTTTAGGCGAAGTGACAAAAGCTTTATTATTTACTTCATCTAAAACAATTTGTTCAGGAAAAGAGCCGAGATTAATTTGTTTAATAAATCTAGAATCTGCTACAGAAATTACGTCAATAAATGGACGTTCATAAGATGTAACAAGTACAAATTTACCTTTATTAACAGCTTTTATGTCTATTGGAATGGACTTCTGAGCCAAAGAATATTTTGGAGAAACTTCTGGAGGATCAAGTACTTGAATATTTTTAGAATAGTTTGTGGTAACGAATAAAGTTTTATTTTTAAGTTGAGGTATTAATGCTGGATTCACTATTTCTTCAGTATCTGCTAAAAACACCTCATAGCTTTCTTCTGTTGTTTGTTTTATAATATCTTCGTTTTTTGTGTCTATTTTTAAGTTACCAATAACACCTTTTATATTTTCAGGTAATACAAGCCCACTTGGAACAAGCATATCTTGAGGAAGAAGCCCTGTTCTTACTTGTAATGGTGGATTTTGTAAGCGAGTTACAGTTCTATGCCCTTCTCCATCTGATAATACTTTCATAAGCACAAAATCATTATTAAAAATAATAATATCGGCTTTCTGAGCTAAATTTTTACCTGCAGGATAAGATTCTTTTATTTCGAGCTTTTTTATATCAGAAAATAATGAAGGATAAAGTGGTAAATAAATTGTGTTGTCTGGAAGTATAATAACTCCATCGAAGCGAATATCTGCGCCTGGGACTTCATTATTAATATATTCCCTTACATCATCTGGTATTTTGGCTGCAAAAGAAGCTGTTGCTGAAATTAGTAAAATTCCAAATAGTAATAATATTTTACGCACTCTAGACTCCCCCATTCAATTCATCTGTTGTTATAAATATTAGCATAAAAAGTGTTATTTAAAAACTCCTTTAAGTTTTTCTTTGACACTTTTATGCCCATTTTTATTTACACCAATTTCATAGAGTTTTTGGTAGAGAGCTTTCTCCTCGTTTGAAATATGGGTTGGAGTTTTTATATTCATAACAACGACGTGCTCTCCACGAATTGAAGGTTTTGAAATATTCGGGATACCAGCATTTCTTATTTTGACAACTTCACCATGTTGTATACCTGCTGGTATGGAAATTTCTCTTTCCCCGTCAAGGGTTTCAATAGTGATTGTGTCGCCTAAAACTGCTTGAGCTGGACTTAATTCTAATTTTGTAAATACATTAACGCCTTCTCTTTGATAATAGTTCGAAGGTTTAACGTGGATTACAATATACAAATCACCTGCAACACCACCATTTTTACCAGCATCACCTTCGTGTGATAATCGCATTTTTGAACCGTTATCAACTCCTGCAGGAATTTTTACATCAAGCTTCTTCTCAACTTCTTTGCGACCTTCCCCACGGCAATCTGGACAAGGATCTGATATTACAGTTCCTTTACCGTGACAATGAGGACAAGTAACAATTTGAGTAAATTGTCCTAGAACAGTTCTTGTTGTTTGTTGAACACTGCCTTGGCCTCCGCAAGTTTGACAAGTCTGAGGTTTAGAACCAGCTTTTGCGCCTGTACCATTGCAAGATGGGCAAGTCTCTAGATGGTCAATCTTGAGCTCTTTGTTGATTCCAAAAACAGCATCTTTGAAATCTAATTCAATATCAAGTCTTAAATCATCTCCCCTTTGTGGTGCATTAGGATCTCGTCTGCGACTTCCTCCAAATCCCCCAAAGCCTCCGCCAAAAAATGAATTAAAGACTTCCTCCAAGTCCCCAAAACCATTAGCAAAAGGTCCTTGTGTGTTGAAACCTGCGTTATTAAGTCCATCTTCGCCAAATCTATCATAAGTCGCACGCTTGTCGTCATCCATTAGTGTTTCGTACGCTTTGCCTAATTCTTTAAATTTAGCTTCTGCTTCAGGAGCTTTATTTATGTCAGGGTGCCATTGTCGAGCCATTTTTCGAAAAGCACTCTTAATTTCATCTTTGCTTGCGTTTTTGTCAACGCCTAATATTTCATAATAATCTACCATTGCTATTCTTTCTATCTATTGATGTTAGACTAAAGTCTACTTTTCTACTTATATTTATCCGCTTATTCCTAAGGTGCTGTTGCCACATTAACTAGCGTAGGTCTTAAGACTTTGTCACCAAGCTTGTAGCCTTTTTGTAGCTCAGCAACAATTGTATTTTCAGGTTTTTCATCTGTTGGAGTTTGCATTACAGCTTCGTGTAAATTTGGATCAAATTCTTCGCCTTCTGCTTTAATAACTTCTAAGCCAATTTTTGTAAGAACATCATTAAAGTTTTTATAAGCTAAATGATAGCATTCTTTTACTTTTTCGCAATCTTCAACTGTTTCTAGAGCTTTAATTCCTCTATCAAAGTTGTCAATTACTTCAATAAGTTTTTTAACAGTATTTTCTGCGCCGTATTTGAGTAAGCTTTCTCGCTCAGCTTCTTGACGTTTTCTGAAATTATCAAAATCAGCGGCAAGTCTAATATATTGGTTGTTTAATGTTTCATATTTCTCTTGCCATTCATTTTTTTCTTCAATAACAGCTTCTTCTGTAACTTGTTCTGTTTGTTTAGTAGCTGTTTCATCTTGAGTTTCTTGAATATCTTCTTTTATATCGTTTTCAATTTCTTCGTTGTTTTCTACTGCTTTTTTGAATGGATTTTCCATGATTTCCTCCCCTTATAAAATATTATATACAATAATTATACGTATTCAAATATGATAATAGGAGAATATTTATTTTTTCTTAATGATTTAATAAATAGATTATGCTGGTTTAATGCGGTAATAAAAGCAGGCGGCGGAGGTGATTGAGCGAACCTCCGCCTTTTTGAGCGATATTAACCTGCTTTAAAATTTAAATAAAACTTATTTAACTTTTTTTTCTAGCTCAGCTAATCGTTTTTCAAAATTTTGATTTTGTTTTATGAGTTTTTTATTTTCAGATTCTAGTTTATCAACTCTATTTTTTAGAACAAGTATTTCATTGTTTTTTAAATTTTCTATTTTAGCATCAAGCTCTTTTACTGAATTAATAAGCGCATAGAACATGTCTTCTAAGCGAATTCTTAAGAATCCATCTGTGCCTTTATTTACTGCGTCAGGGAATACTTTTTGTAAATCTTGTGCCATTACACCAACGTGAGGAGTTTTTGATTCGTCTTTTTTGTATGTGTAGTGGAATAAATCAAGCTTCTTAAGCTCAGCTAATCCGCCAGTAAATGCTTTTCCAACATTCTTTAAACGTCGGTCGGAAGATGTTTGGGTAGGATAATTTCCGAGAGTTATTTCTTCACTACCTACAAACAAATCATTATTATCACCACCGTGTTCGTAGATATGACGTAATTTATGTTCATATTTTGTTTTTAAAACAAGAGCAACTGGACTTGTACCTTGTACAGCATTTGAAAATTCTGTTTCATTAACACCCAAATACGTCATCCTCCCAACAACCAAATTTCCAGGAATATATACCGTACTATCAGGAGTTCCAAGAACGATTTGCTTATCAGCTGATGTCTCTGCCCCAGCGCCTATTGCAGTAGAAGACAAGTGGCTTGCTTTGGCACCATTACCTATTGCAGTTGAGGATTGTGAGCTAGCATTTGTACCATCGCCAATTGCTGTTGCACCTAATCCAGATGCGTTCGCACCGTCACCAATTGCGATTGAAGAACCATTAGTTGCATTAGCACCCTGGCCAATAGCTAATGAAGCTTCTCCTGCTGCTGAAGAGCTTTCACCTATTGCGGTTGAGAATTGTCCTGATGCAGACGCCCAATATCCTAACGCAATAGCTGTGTTGCCTGCATTTGCTTGTGAACCCATAGCTATACCATCTATATCTACTGCCTGTGTCATTAAACCAATTGCTATTGAATTATAACCAGCTCTTGTTCTTAAGTCTCCCTCTTTCGATATTGCAGTTGAACCAATTGCAATGCCGGCGTCATCAGTTGCCTCTGCATTAGCTCCTATAGCTATAGGACCATTGACAGAGCCTGAAGACACTGTACTAGCACTTGCTGCATTACCTATTGCAATAGCACCCGCTGTTGTTGTCGCGCTGGCACTCTTACCTAGAGCTATTGAATAATCAGTAGCTGAACTAGCAGATGTTCCTATTGCTATTGATGATACTCCTGCTGCAGAAGGGCTGTTTCCTATTGCAACAGAAGGGTCTCCTGTTGCAGATATGGTTCCATTACCGAATAAAATTCCATGAGTATTATTATATGCGATTTTCGCGGGGGTACACGTATCAGTACTATCGTTATTGCTTAATGTTATTTGAGGACGTTTACCTGTACTCCTAATATGTAGTCTAGAACGATTGTTGGTATGGACTTCATCGTCACCTATTATAGCTGTTATGTTATCACTACCAGTTAAGTTATACGCGTGTCCATCCGCAACTGGACGCCAAGGGCTCGCATTATTATTGGTATTTGTCGTCATCTTTTTATTAATCATTGGTGCCGTTGCTGCAGCAACAATAGAGATGATTAATAATGTTGTCATCATTTCCATAAGGGAAAAACCGCTCAATCTTCGCATAATTCATACCTCGCTTATTATAATTTTGGAGTTTTAGAATGTGTAACAATCTATTTACTCGTGCAACACAATTGTAATTATGTTGCAGGGGTAAATGTCTTAAAAAGCTCTATGTGTGAGCTTTTAAAATGATATTAACAATATAAGAACCTTAAAAAGCCGAGCATTGTTTGACCGAAGGGAGTTTGCGAGGCTAAAGAGATTGGGCGTAGCCCAAAATTAAAAAACGGCTGAACAGGGTTTTTACCCTGTGAAGACGTGGAAAACCAGCATGGGTTTTTCTTTCTTTTGGGTACTTTTTCTTTCTTTTTGTTTGCGAGGTAAAAAGAAAGAAAAAGTACAGACAAATCTAAATAAAAACTTTTAATAAAATACTATTATCACTACCTTTTAGACTATTGGGGTTCACAAATCCTTAGCAATATGTTACAATTAAATAGTGCAACATAATTACAATTGTGTTGCACGTTTTTTGAATTGTAATTATGTTCAATATATGTCATAATAAAAATGATAAGTATTGAAAGAGGTCTTTAATGTACGATTTCCCTTTTGAGTTGGATGATTTTCAAAAAGAAGCGTGTGAATGTATTAACAATAAAAAAAGCGTTGTTGTTTGTGCTCCGACAGGCGCTGGTAAAACTGTAATAGCACAGCACGCAATCCATTGTGCTTTAAAAGAAGATAAAAGAGTTTTTTATACAACCCCTCTTAAAGCTCTTTCTAACCAAAAATTTAATGATTTTTCTGAAAAATATGGTGCGGAAAAGGTTGGCCTTTTAACCGGAGATACTTCAATTAACCGTGGTGCGCAGATTGTTGTTATGACTACAGAAGTTTTTCGTAATATGCTTTATGGCACAAACTTTGGTTCAGTTACAGACAATTTGAAGGATGTAGGGTATGTTATTTTAGACGAAGTTCATTACATGAATGATGAGCAAAGGGGTACTGTTTGGGAAGAAAGTATTATTTATTGTCCTACTAATGTTCAAATTGTTGCTCTTTCTGCTACGGTTGCTAATGCAGATAAGCTAACAGAATGGATTAATACAGTTCATTCTAAAACTGAATTGATTAATACCGATTTTCGTCCTGTACCTTTGAGATTCTATTATTTTGACTCATCTCAACCGAATACTATTTTACCATTATTAACTCCTAATGGAACTTTGAATAAAAAAATTAAACCTGAAAAAAAACAGTTTAAACGAGGTAAAGTTGTACAAAAAAAATCTGTAGTAAAAGATGTTGTACGTAATTTGCATGAAAAAAATATGTTGCCAGCAATATATTTCACATTTTCAAGAAAAAAATGTGATGAACAGATGGAACGATGTGCCGAGTTATGCCTTGTAACTCCTAAAGAGCAAGAACAAATCAAAGAAATTATTGATGAATATATTGCAGAAAATTATTATTTATATAAAAACAAACATATTGAATACTTGCTTCAAGGTGTGGCTTCTCACCATGCAGGACTACTTCCTGGCTGGAAGGTTCTTGTTGAAAAGCTTTTTCAAAAAGGGTTAATAAAAGTTGTTTTTGCAACAGAAACACTTGCTGCTGGGATTAACATGCCAGCTCGTTCTACAGTGATTAGTTCAATTAGCAAACGTACAGATAGTGGACATCGTATATTAACAGCGAGCGAATTTCTACAAATGTCAGGCCGTGCTGGCCGTCGAGGAATGGATGAAATAGGCTATGTTACAATAATTGGATCGGCTTTTCAAACTCCAGAGGAAGTTGCGGAACTTGTGCTCAGTGATGCCAATGATTTAGAAAGTAAATTCTCTCCTAGTTATTCAATGGTATTAAATTTGTTGCAAAGATTTTCTTTGGATGAAGCAAAAGAATTAGTTTTAAAAAGTTTTGGTTATTTCTCTTCAAATTCTAGAATAGAACCGTTATTGCTACTCAAAGATTCTATTCAAGAAAAAATTGAGGAATGTAATTCTTTTACTTGTTGGTGTAAACGCACAAATGAAGATATTTTAGAGTACAATAAAATTCGTGATATGTATGTACAAAACCGTAAAACTCTTAAAGTTATACAAAAACAAGAAAAGAAAAAGAACCGACCTTTGAGTCCTGAAATTATTGAATTTAGTAATAAAACAAAAGAACTCTTAGGCAAAATGCACTCATTTGAATGTGATACT
>JAZRJK010000030.1:0-37592 GCA_045645765.1 Candidatus Gastranaerophilaceae bacterium | reverse complement strand
TTGAAAGAACAAAAATAGAGTATCCTAAAAATCAATCTCGTATTGAAATTGTTAGAAAAGCTCCTCCAAAGAATATGAATGATGGAAATAAGTCAAAAGATGCCAGAAATGAAGAACGTGGAGATAAAAAACCTTTCAATAAGCAGCAAAATGGTGATAAAAAACTTGTAGAACGAAGAATTATTCCTCAAGAAATTTATGAGGGCAAAAATGGACCTGCTGTACCAAAGAAAAAAGGTGATAATCGTAAAAAAGATAAAGATTACAACTCTAAAAAAGAAGATCAAGAGATGATTTCTCTTGAAAAAGCTGCGGCTCAAAAGCATAAAAAGCGTACTCAAGCAATAACAGAAAAAGAAGCCGTAACTTCTATTGTTGTGAATCAGCCTATGACTATTCAAGAACTTGCTGATAAAATTCAAAAAACTCCAGCTGAAATTGTTCGATTTTTAATGTTCCAAGGAGTAATGGCAACTGTTAACCAGCTTATTGATGTTGAGACTATCAAAAAAGTTTGCGCAGAGTATGAATTAGAAGTTCTTGAAGAAGATTTAGAAGCATTTATGGAAGAAGAACTAGAAAAAGAAGAAAAGAAAAAAGCTCTTAGTGAAGTTGATAAAAAATTACTTAAAAAACGAGCGCCCGTGGTTTCAATTATGGGTCACGTTGACCACGGTAAAACAACATTACTTGACAGTATACGAGCTTCAAAACATAAAATTGTTGCAACTGAAGTCGGTGGCATTACACAATCTATCGGTGCTTATACTGTTTATCTTGACGATGCGGAAAGCAAAAAAATTGTTTTTGTGGATACTCCAGGTCACGAAGCATTTACAGAAATGCGTGCTCGTGGTGCAAAAGCAACAGATATCGCAATTCTTGTTGTTGCAGCTGATGACGGCATAATGCCTCAAACAATTGAGGCGATTAATCACGCAAAAGCTGCAGATGTACCTATTATTGTTGCGGTTAACAAATGTGATAAACCATCAGCTGATCCTGATAGAATACTTCAACAGTTAACAGAACATGGACTTGTCCCAGAAGCTTGGGGTGGTGATACGATTGCTGTTAAAGTATCGGCTTTAATGGGTGACGGTATTGATGAATTGTTAGAATATGTTCTTCTTGTAGCTGAAGTTCAAGATTTAAAAGCTAATCCTAAGGCTGAAGCTTCAGGTGTTGTTATTGAAGCAAACTTAGATAAAGGAAAAGGTCCTGTTGCGACATTGCTTGTCCAAAATGGTACATTAAGAGTTGGAAATTGTATTGTGGTTGGTACAGCTTGTGGCCGTGTAAGAGCATTACTTTCAGACTCTGGTGAAAGAATACAAAAAGCAGAACCTTCTACTCCAGTTGAGATATTAGGTCTTACAGAAGTTCCAAATGCTGGAGATTATTTTGAAGTAGTTCAAAACGAAAAAGAGATGAAAGCCATTATTGATAAGCGTAAAGAACGTGAAAGAAATAAACGTTTAGATGCAATGCTACCTGCTCATATGAGACGCGAGTCTGGTGCTGCAGATGAAGGCGCAACTCAATTGAACTTAATTATTAAAGCAAATACACACGGTTCAGCAGAAGCTGTTGCTCAAGCTATTGCTCAATTTGAATCTGATGAAATTATTACAAAAATTATTCACGTGGGTGTAGGTGATATTTCTGAAGCTGACGTTATGTTAGCATCTGCATCAAATGCCTTAATCTTAGGGTTTACAGTCAAAGAAGATTCAAATGCTCTTGCAGCTGCAGAAAGAGAAGGTGTTACTATTAAGAAATATGATATTATTTATCAAATTCTTGAAGATATTGAAAAAACAATGGTATCACTTCTTTCACCTGAAGTTAAAGAAATTGAAACAGGTACTGTTGAAATTAGACAAATCTTTACTATCGGTAAAATTACAAAAATTGCTGGATGTTATGTTACAGAAGGTAAGATCCATAGAAACAATACTGCAACAATTTATCGTGGTGGTAGAGAAATCTTCAAAGGTTCTATTGATCAGCTTAAACGCTTTAAAGACGATGTTAAAGAAGTTGCTCAAGGTTTTGAATGTGGTATTTCGTTTGTTAAATTTAATGACATTCAAGAAGGTGATATTGTTAAATTCACAACAACCAAAGAAATTGATAGAACTGAGTTGTAATATTAATTTATGCAAACAGGACAGATTTTTAAAATACATTCAGATTTTTACTATGTTCAATCCGAAGGTGCTACCTTTGAGTGTAAGCTTAGACATGTCTTAAAAAAACAGAAACAAAAAGTTTTTGTTGGTGATTATGTTGAATTTAAAAATGGCGCTATAGAAAAAATTCTTCCTCGCCAAAACTTCATAACTCGCCCTACAGTTGCAAATATTGACCAAGTTATAGTTATTTCTGCAGTTAAAGAACCCGAATTAAGTTTTTTACAGCTAAATCGTTATATTGCTTTTGCAAAATATCATAATATCGAAACTATTCTTTGTTTTAATAAAAATGATTTATCAAATGATGACTCTATGATTGAAAAAATTTTTAAAATTTATGAACCACTTGGCTTTGATATTTTATTCACATCTGCTATAGAAGGGCATGGTATAGATGAATTTAAAAAGATATTAAAAGGTAAAACTTCAGTACTTTGTGGAGCTTCTGGTGTTGGGAAATCAAGTTTAATTAATTCTATTAGTGACATAAATTTGAGAACAAAAGAAGTTAGTGATAAAACTGGGAGAGGAACTCATACTACAAGACATTGCGAAATTATTGAAATTGATGAAGATTCTCGTATTGTTGATACTCCAGGTTTCAGCAATTTAAAATTTGATTTTCTCTTACCACTGGATGTGGATTCTCTTTTTGTAGAGATGCTCCCTCATAAAGGCACATGCAAATATCAAGATTGCTTGCATATTAATGAAACGGACTGTTCTATCAAGGCTCATTTAGGTGAAATTGATATTACACGTTATGAAAGTTATATAGCTTTTGTTGAAGAAGCAAAGGACTATAAAGAGAAAGTTAAATACCAAGGGAGCAAGGTCGAAACGACACACAAATTAACTCATGAAAAAACTGCTGTTAAAATAAGTTCTAGAAAGCGTCAATGCGCAAGAAACACACAAAAACAAAATATTTATAAGGATTTAGATAATGAAAAAATGGATTGATTTAGTAGATAAAAAATTAGATGAATATCTTCAAATAACATATCCAGAAGAAATTTTTAAAGCTATGAAATATACTCTAATGCTTCCAGGTAAACGATTGAGGCCGATTATGTGCCTTGAAACAGTTAGAATGCTCGGTGGGGATATAGAAAAAGCTTTACCAACAGCCTGTGCTATTGAAATGTTGCATGTCCAAAGCCTTATACACGACGATTTGCCTTGCATGGATAATGATGACTTTCGACGTGGCAAGCCTTCCAATCACAAAGTATTTGGGGAAGCTAATGCTGTTCTTGCAGGAGATGCGCTTTTAACATTCGCACCTCAATTAATTATAGAAAAATCAAGGGATAAGTTACCAGATGAGATTATTTTGAATCTAGTTCACGAATATACAAAATTTGCTGGAGCTTATGCTCTTATAGCTGGACAAGTTGTCGATATTGAATCCGAAAGTGGAAACCTAACTCGTTCGGCAGAAGAAACCCTTGATTTTATTCATTCAAATAAAACAGCTTCTCTCTTTAGATTACCGATTCGATGTGGTGCAATAATTGCTGATAAAAGTAAATTGAATGAACTAGATGACTTTGCACATAAATTTGGCTTAGCTTTTCAAATTTATGATGATATTATGGATGAGATTTCAACATTTGAAGAATTAGGCAAGACTATTGGTAAAGACAAAACTAGTGGGAAGCTTACATATATTTCTCTTTATGGACTTGAAGATGCTAAGAAGAAATTTGGTTTGCTTATTAACGATTGTTATGGTATAGTCGACAAGTATAGGTCTGAAGTTTTTAGAACTATTTTAGACAAATTGAGAGATAGAATTTTAGGAGCATAGATGAATTTAAGTCAAATTTACGGAACAGGTTATGAAGCACTAATAGCTGGAGTATCAGCTGTGATTATTGCTCAAATTTTGAAATTTTTTGTACATTTAATATGGAAACGCAAAGTTGATTTAAGATTATTTACAACAACAGGTGGTATGCCTAGTTCTCACGCAGCAGGAGTAATGGGATTATCAACAATAGTTGGTTTAATTTGTGGATTTAGCTCGATTGAATTTGCAATGGCAACTGGCTATGCTTTGGTTGTAATGTATGATGCTGCAGGTGTTAGACGTGCTGCTGGAAAACAAGCTGCGTGTTTAAATAGAATTATTATGGATATCTATAAGCAAGAGCTTAAAGAAGCTGGGGGTAAATTAAAAGAACTTCTTGGACATACACCAATGCAGGTTTTAGTTGGCGCAACCTTTGGTATAATATATGCCTATGTTCTACATAACTACTTTGCTTCACTAGTGGAATAATACTCTTTCCTAAACTAACTATAAAATCCAAACTATGTATTCCAACATATTGAATTTTCACCAAGAATTTCATTACATCTTTTGAAATGATCAGAAGTTAGGAAACCATTCCTTGCAGAAAAAGGTGAAGGGTGAGTTGTATCAAGAGGGTAAATATTAGGTTTGTTGTTAAAACATTCTCCTACCGTTTGAGCATAGTTACCCCAACGCATAACAACAAGAGGCTTATTTCTCTTTATTAAAACTTCGAAGATATTTTTTATAACAGGCTCCCAAAGCTTTGTATGTTCTTTTAAAAGTTTAGAATCTTTTCCCTCGAATGTTAATGCAGTATTCAAAAGAATAACTCCTTGTTTCCCCCATTCAATTAAGGTATTCGATTCATATTTTCCTTGAGGGAAATCTTCTTTAAGTTTTTTGAAAATATTTTTTAAACTTGCTGGGGTCTTGGCTGAAAGGCTTGAAAACGCTAACCCGTGTGCGTGCTCAGCGCTTGGATATGGGTCTTGCCCAATAATAAGCACTTTAGCATTATCCAGAGGTGTAAGTTTAATTGCATTTAAAACATCATCGTGTGAAGGCAATATCACTCTATCTTTACGTTTTTCAGTAATAACAGACATAACTTTATTTATTAGATTTATATCCAATTCAGCATCAATCCAACTTTTATCTATACCGAAAGTTTCTATATGCACTTATTTCCCGCCTCTAACTAATGCCTTATTGAACTGTTGCTTGTAGTAATCCATATTTATATTTAAGTTTTCGCCAATTTCAAATAGCATTGTAACAAGCTCTCTATCTGCAGAACAAGTCATATTTTGGATTAACTCTTCAATGTTATTGACAATTTTTGAGAAGAAATAGTTTTGAGCTTCTGCGATATCAACACTTAACTCCAGTTTTGTAATACAATCAAGAAGCTCTAAAGTTGCATCTACTTGTTGTATATCAAGTGCATATGCTAATCTGCTAACATTTTGCGCAATTTTTTTACTAAATATTTTTGCAGTTGGAGCTTTATCTATTTCAATGCCAATCCTTTTAGCTTCAAAAATTATATCAGATGCTTGTTGTAAAATATCTGTACTAATAAAACCTTTTGAATCAACAAACAAATCATTAAATTGCTTTGTCAAAACGTATTGTGCGGAAATCTTGAACTCATTAGGTATTTCAAGTCCTAAAGTTTGCATATGATAGATTGAACCCTTGCCTTCATTATACATAGATTCGTAAGTGTTTGCAAAGTTTTTCAATTTACCTTTAAGCATTGTTTGAAGAATCTTACGTCTTTCTTCAATAAATATATCTTTGAGAGTGAAATACTCTTTCCCAAAATAATTATCAATCGTTCTTATTATTTCCGTTAATGGAGAAACAAGATATGTTCTAATCAATTCTTTTCTTGTCTCCATAAAGCTATCAGAAAATTCTTTAATTGCACAATGGAAGTCTCCTCCTGAGAATTGAAGCAGCGCAAACATTAAATTAGTTTTTTCTAATGTAACCATTGATTTAACTTCAATATGACCGATTACTAACTTCGAGTTACCTTTTACAACTTTTTTATAAGAATGTTTTTTTATTTTGTAACAATATACAATTTCTTCATCTTCTATTTCAGAATATAAAGAGGAAATCGCCCATAAGCTTACAATTTGTTTTGGTGTAACAACAGACGGTTTTACAAAACGTTCGTAAACATCTTTGCCTGACCCGAATTCAGGAAGATTACTTTTTGCTTCAGATAAAATTTCTAAGAACTTTGGTTCAAAATCTTTTTTAGTAAAAGATTTTGCTAATTGCATAACGCGCGCAGCGTATTTCATTATTTGAACAGTTTCAATTCCTGAAATTTCAGAGAAGAACCAACCACAGCTCGTATACATTAACATCGCTTGCCTTTGGATTTCAAGCAATTCCATTGCACAAATTTTCTGTTCAGTATCCAAATCAGGAACAAAAAACTCTTCTTGAAAAGCTCTTACATTATTTTCACTTCTATCCAAAATTACAGTTATATAATTATCTCTTGCAAGCTCAGGGTTAAGATAGAACTTCTTACCGAATTTTTTATACAATGCAACCATTTCATCTCTTAAATAATCAAGAGCTTCTCTTAGTGGTTTTCTCCATTTTTGATTCCATCCAGGGTGCCCACCAGTAGAACAACCACAATCATCTGACCATCTACCTACTCCATGAAAGCAACTCCAAGAAGAAACAGGTTTTATTTCGACTTCCCAATTGCTACGGTACTTTTCTAAGTATTCACCGTAATTTGTAACAATAAAACCGGCTTCTTTAACTTTTAGTTTCATTGCATAAGCTAATGCCATATCTCCAAATTTCGTATGATGTCCATAACTTTCACCATCAGTTGCAATATTGATTAACTGAGGATAATCCCTCATTGTAGAAATTCCATCTTTTAATCTGTTAACAAATTTATTACCATCTTTTAATAATTCATCAAAAGCAACCGATTTCGAAATCGCTCCATCATAGAAGAATAAATCAATAAATTTACCTGGAGCAGATTTAATGTAATATCTGTAAGAACGAGCTGGATCAATATTTCCCCAACTTACATCTTGCCAATTTTCTTCACCTTCTTTTCTAATTCTTTGAGCTTGATATGGTGAAAGAATCGTAAATTTTATTCCATTTTCAACTAAAACCCTAAGAGTATCGTCATCGACAGCAGTTTCTGCTAACCACATGCCCTCAGGTTCTCTAGCAAAACGATATTCAAAATCCTTCTTACCCCATTTAACTTGAGTTTGTTTATCTCTCTCGTTTGCAAGAGGCATAATGATATGATTATAAACTTGCGCAATAGCATTACCATGGCCACCGTGAAGCTTTCTACTTGTAATATCAGCTTTTATAATTCTTTCATAAGCCATAGGAGCATATTCTTCCATCCAAGATAGTAAGGTTGGACCAAAGTTATAACTCATATATTCATAGTTATTCACAACATTTAAAATTTGGTTTTTAGAATCAACTATTTTAGACACAGAATTTGGATTGTAACACTCATTATTGATTCTTTCATTCCAATCATGTGCAGGTAATGCACTATCTTGTTGCTCAATAGCTTCAAGCCAAGGATTTTCTCTTGGAGGTTGATAAAAGTGCCCATGTACTGTTAAAAACACTTTGTTTTTATCTTTTTCAAGACTTTCCATATATAATTAAACTCCGTTTTTCTTTTCAGATGCTTTTTTTATAATAACTATATTATTTACTTCAATCCAAGCATCTCCTAGCGCGTCAGAAAAAACTTTACCAGTTATTTGAATCTCGTCATTTGACTTTAGTTCAATAAATTTCTCAGCTTCTTCTCTTTTTAAAAACAACTTCATTTCTGATAAAGGAATATCATAAGTTGTATCATCTCTCTTAATCAAAAAAGAAATATAATTTTCTGAGGATTTTAATGCAGGTTTATAATCTAACCCTAGCGTAGAAAATTTATCAAATTTAGCATTAAAAGTAACGGTCTTATTTAAATATGCACTTGGAGAATTAACTATTGCTAATGGTGACAAACCTGAATCTAAAAACTTAGCTTGCGTAACTTGAGTCGCAACAGGTTCCGCAACAACAATATCTGTACATATATTACTAGTAGTTAATATAATGGCTGAGACAAACACTAAGGACAGCGTTTTAATATATTTTAAAGTTTTCATTTTGCTAACCTCTTCTTTGATGATATTGTAACATATTTTAAGTAAAAAAATCAATTTGATAAACAAATTAGTTTCTGATATATTATAAAATATGAAAGATTTAAGTAGTATAAACAAAGAGAGAGAAATAAGGAATAGTCTTTCTCGATATAAAGATTTAATTGAAACAATATCCAAAATTGAATTCAACAAATTTTCGCATTTAGGATTGATTGATTTATCAGAAGTTATTAGCCTCGCGAATTATACCGTTTATTATTTAATCTGTAATAGTAAAGATGAATATAATGAAGCGTACCTTGTAAAAGCTATAAAATGGGCTATAAGAAACGAAATGAGACGACGCTATAAATGGCATGTTATACGTCACGATGAATTAGAAGAACAAGAAAAAATAAAAGATGCCGTTTATAAAACAATTCTTTCTATTGAAGAAATGGCAGAAGCCGAAAACCCAACTTTTGTTAAAGATACTGGCAGAACTCCAGACGAAAAAGCTGAAATATATGAACTAAAAAATAGAATTTGTGAATCAATGAAAAAGCTTTCTCAAAGAGAACAAGATTTGATTGAAGCTAAATATTTCTACGACAAAAAACTTAAAGATATTTCAGCAGAATTTAACATTTCACAATCAAGAATTTCAAGAATTATACAAAATGGCTTAGAAAAAATAAAAAAAGATTTATTGGAACAGGAAAAATTACATGAAAACAATATTTGAAAAAAGTAACGGGGTTAATGGTATCGAATTTGAAGATTGTCGTTTAGAAGGAGTTATTCCTGAAGCTTTGTTGCGCAAAGCTCCAATAGGCTTACCTCAACTAAGTGAATTAGAAGTTATGCGACACTATAAAGAACTTTCTGATAGAAACTTTTGCATCGAAAAAGGCTTCTATCCATTGGGTTCTTGCACGATGAAGTACAATCCAAAAGTTAACGAATTGTTGGCTTCATTAGAAGGTTTTGCAAATCTACATCCTTTACAATCAGATGAAGATGCCCAAGGTGCGCTAGAACTTATGTATAGTCTTCAAGAAAAATTAAAATACATAACAGGCATGGATGCTATAACTTTACAACCAGCAGCAGGAGCGCACGGCGAGTTAACAGGCATGATGGTTATAAAAAAATATTTTGAGACCAAAGGTGAAACAAATAGAACCAAAGTTATTATTCCAGATTCTGCGCATGGAACTAACCCTGCTAGTGCTAAAATGTGTGGATTTGATATTGTTGAAGTTAAATCTAATGAAAGGGGTCAAGTAGATATTGAAGCTTTAAAGACATTACTTGACGAAAATGTTGCTGCAATTATGATGACAAACCCTAATACTTTGGGAATTTTTGAAGAACAAGTATTAGAAATTTCAAATTTAATGCATAAAAACGGATCATTGCTCTATTACGATGGAGCAAACTTTAATGCCATTATGGGTTGGACAAATCCAGCTTTAATGGGTTTTGACGTTGTGCACTTAAATCTTCATAAAACATTTGCAACTCCACATGGTGGTGGTGGCCCTGGTGCTGGTCCAGTTGGAGTTGTTGATAAACTAAAAGAATTTTTGCCGACGCCAATTGTAGAATTTGATGGAGATAAATATATTAGAAATTATAACCTACCAAATTCTATTGGTAAAGTTCGAAGCTTTTACGGTAACTTTGGAGTTTTAGTAAGAGCATATGCTTATATTTTAATGATGGGTTCTAACCTAAATTTAGCAAGCGCAGATGCTGTATTAAATGCAAATTATATTAAAGAAAAGCTAAAAGGCCATTACGATTTACCATATGACGAGCCTTGTATGCACGAATTCGTATTGTCAGGAGAAAAACAGCATCATCAAGGTGTATCGACCCTTGGCATTGCTAAACGATTAATGGATTCTAATTGTCACCCTCCGACAGTTTATTTCCCATTAATTGTTCATGAAGCAATTATGATAGAACCTACAGAAACCGAGTCTAAAGAAGTTTTAGATAATTTTATCGATATTATGATAAAAATAGCTAGTGAGATTGAAAAAAATCCAGAAGAAGTTTTGAAATCTCCAATGACAACTCCTATAAAAAGAGTTGATGAGACGCTAGCAGCAAGACAACCAAATTTAGTATTTAAGCAATAATTAATATAGATATGGAGTATTATAATGGTAGATATAAGACCTGAATTTTTAGAACAAGCAATGCAATTAACTCGTAACGCAGAAGTTCTTCCTGGAGGAATAAACGAATTAGCGGCGAAATTACAGCACGCACATGATACCAATACGCCTTTAAGGGTTAAATTAGGTATGGATCCGACTCGCCCCGACTTACATCTAGGGCATACTGTTGTTATGAGAAAGCTAAGAGAATTTCAAAAACTTGGACATAAAATTGTATTAATTGTTGGCGGTGCAACAGCTATGATTGGAGATCCTTCTGGCAAAACTGATACGCGACCAGCTTTAACAAAAGAGCAAGTTGAAGAAAATGCAAAATCATATTTTGAACAAATGTCAAAAGTTGTTGATACAACTCAGGCTGAAGTTACTAATAACGCAGATTGGCTTCATTCAATGAGTTTTACTGATTTATTAAAATTAGCTTCTCAAATAACTGTTGCTCAAATGATGACAAGAGATGATTTTGCCAAAAGATACACAGAAGGACGTCCTATTGCTATTCACGAATTCTTTTATCCATTAATGCAAGCTTATGACTCAGTTGCAATTGATTCTGACATAGAACTAGGAGGTACTGACCAGCGTTTTAACACTCTTTTAGGACGTGATATTCAAGCTGCTTATGGTAAAAAATATCCACAACTAGTTATGATGTTACCACTTTTAGAAGGAACTGATGGTATTGTTAAAATGTCTAAAACTTATCCAGAACATTGTATTTCTCTTACTGATAGTGCAAAAGATATGTTTGGCAAGTTAATGAGCATTCCTGACACCTTAATCACTCGTTATTATTCACTTTTAACAGATGTCCCTCAAGCGGAATTAATAGAAATGGATAAACAAATAGAATCAAATACAATAAACCCTCGTGACATTAAAATGAGATTAGCTCATATGATCACCGAAGAATATCATGGTAAAGATGGCGCAGATAAAGCTCAAGCTGATTTTATCAATGTAGTATCTAATAAGGGAATACCCGATGATATTGAAAGTGTTAAGATTGAATCAGAAACAAGTCTTCTAGATCTTCTTGTAAATCTTAATTTTGTTACGAGTAAAGGCGAAGCAAAAAGGTTAATTCAAGGGGGCGGAGTAAAGCTTGATGGTGAAAAAATCTCAGATATGGGATTTGTAGTTACATCTAATATGAATAAAGTTTTGCAAGCAGGGAAACGCAAATTTGCTAAACTTATATAATCTGATTTATAGAGGCCTATGATTTATAATAATATTTTAGATACTATTGGTAATACACCAATAGTTAAGTATTCAGATAATATTTTGTTAAAGCTAGAGTTTTTTAACCCTTCTAGTTCAATTAAGGCTCGAGCTGCTTTTTCAATGATTGAAGAAGCTTTAAAAAGAGGGGATATTGATAATAACACTATTATTATTGAACCGACTAGCGGAAACACTGGTATTGCTCTAGCTATGGTCTGTGCTGTATTAAATTTAAAACTTATTATATGTATGCCAGAAAGTATGTCAGAAGAACGCAAAAAGGCTATTTCCGCTTATGGAGCAGAACTTGTGTTAACTCCAGCAGAAGCAGGCATGCAAGGTGCTGTTGATAAAGCAAAGCAATTAGCTTCCGGTTATGAAAAAGTGTTCATACCAAATCAATTTTCAAATTTTGATAATGCAAACGCTCACGAAACTACTGCACAAGAAATTTTAAAAGATACAGAATCTTCTGTAGATATTGTTGTCGCAGGAATTGGGACTGGTGGAACAGCCTTTGGACTAAGAAAGTTTTTACCTAAAAATGTAAAAGTTATTGGTGTTGAGCCTTTTGAAAGCCCTTTGTTTACAAAAGGTAAAGTTGGAATGCACAAAATTCAGGGTATTGGAGCGAACTTTAAACCAGATATTTCAACAATGTCTAGTTTAGACGGCATTATTACTGTTAAAAGTGAAGATGCTATTGAAGAAGCTAAATTTTTAGCAAAAGAAAAAGGTGTTTTTGTAGGGATTTCGGCAGGAGCAAATTTAGTCGCAGCAAAAGAAATTGCAAAAACAAATCAAGACAAAGTTATTGTAGTAATTATCCCTGATTGTGGAGATAGATATTTGTCAGTTTTCTAAAAGGGAAATGGAAAGTTATTTACAACAGGCAAACTAGATTTTTAGGTTTTGTATAACTACCCAATATTGAGAGGTTAGAATGTTAATACGTGCAATAAACAAAATAAAAGAGGATATAAAAGTAATTTATGAAAAAGATCCGGCTGCAAACAATATTGCAGAAATAATCTTTTGTTATCCAGGTTTTCAAGCCCTTTTAATGCACAGAATTGCTCATAAATTAGCCTATTGGAAAGTCCCTTTTTTACCAAGATTTATTTCTTATTGGACTAGAATTTTTACAGGTATTGAAATCCACCCAAAAGCAACTATTGGTAATAGATTTTTTATAGATCACGGGGAAGGTGTTGTTATAGGAGAAACAACAATTATTGGTGATGATGTTTTGATATATCAACAAGTAACTCTAGGTGGTACTGGTAAAGATACGGGAAAAAGACATCCAACTATCGGCAATAGTGTTATTATAGGTGCTGGTGCAAAAATTTTAGGTAATATAACGATTGGTGATAACGTGCGCGTTGGGGCTGGTTCAGTTGTTGTAGAAAATGTCCCAGAACACTCTACTGTTGTTGGTATTCCTGGACGAGTTGTGCAACAGCAATGTGTAAATGAAGACGGGGTGCTTATGCACAATAGAATACCTGACCCTATAAAATGCGAGCTAAATCGTTTAAAATATGAAGTACAAGAATTAAAAGAAAAACTAGGACAATAAACTAGACAATTTGTTCAAGTTCAGCTTGAAGATCTTGTTGTAATTTTATTTTATATTCTTTTTTCTCTATAGCTTTATCTTTAATTTTTACTGCACAGAATGTAGCTAAAGCACCAGTTGTTGCCATTAATAAATATGAGGAGTATGCCGCTAAGTTTCCTTTTAAAACTCGTTTTGCCAATTCTGGCTTTAAAAGTTTATTAGCGAACTTTTGACCTTTTAATGTAGCCATTGCTTCTTCTATAAGCATTGGTAATGCTGCTAGAATCGCTAATTTCCAAGCATTATCTCTTATATAGTTATTTGTTTTTTGAGCGGTTGTTAATTCTCCATCTTTAGTTTTAGGTTTACTTTTTTTAGAAAATGCGCCATAAAGTCCTAAAATAAATGGTGCTAATAGTGATATAGGTTTACATTTTTGTAAAAATTTCCCAAATTTACTAAAATTACTATTCATGGCATGGCCTAATTCTTGAAAACCAGCGCCTTGTAATCTATTTTTAGGTAGCAGAACAGAATTCTTTTTTATATAAACTTTTTGCGTTTCTTTTATCTTTTTTTGTAAAGCCTTGTAACCTTTTTCTTTATAAATTTTAATACACTCTGATAAAGTTAAAGTTGTTGTTTTTGTATCTTTACTTACAAAACAGGCGTTTTCTCCTCTTCTTATTGGCTCAATGTGTAAGCTATCAAATAAACTTCTTTCAAATTTTTCTCTATTAAAAACTTTTTTCTTGTCAATAATCTTATTTTCTCTAGGGTTTAAAAATTTAATTCTCACTCCTTTTTTATCCAATTGTGCATCTTTAAGCATTTGTTTTACAGCATTTTGTACTATACTACCATTTTCGCCGACATAGGTCCCTTGTTTTTTTATTAAATTTACCAAAGTTGGACCATATAAAAAAGGTAATGCACTATTAATAGCTACACCTGCAACAACAGCTCCGATAGTACTACCTATGCTATTAATATTTGCAATTGATTCATTTTTAATTGATTTTGTATTATTTACATTCGACCTAATGATACAGAATTAATCATTACACATTTCCTTTATAACACATCACTATGTATAAAAACCCGTCATTAATATAATTTGCGTTTTTTATTAAATTTTGTTAATACATTTTGTTTTTGGTAATAACTATACATTTCCCCCCCTTTGTAATATAATTTTTGTAGATTTAAGAGGGTAAAAAATTGGGAAAATATCATTTTATCGCAATCGGCGGAATTGGGATGAGTGGGCTGGCTAAGTATCTTTTAGAAGACGGACACTCTGTTTCAGGTTCAGACATTCAAGATAGCAAATATATTAATGCTTTGCGCAAACTAGGTGCGGGGGTAAATATTGGACATAAAGAAGAAAATCTTCCAAAAGACACTGATGCAGTTATAGTCAGCACTGCAATTAAAGAATCTAATCCTGAGCTTATTAAGGCTCGTAAACTAGGATTAAAAATTTATCATCGTTCTGATTTATTAAAAGAAATTGCAGAATCAGCTCAGGCTGGTGGTAAATGTTTTATTGGATTTGCAGGTACACATGGCAAAACCACTACAAGCGGAATGACTTCTTATGTTTTAGATGAAGCTAACCTTGATCCGGCTTTTGTAGTAGGGGGAATTGTTCCAGAAATCTCTACAAACGCCCAACATAAAGGGGGAAAATACTTTATTGCTGAGCTTGATGAAAGTGATGGAACTTTGGTAAAATACCATCCAGACATTTTAGTTATCAATAATTTAGAAGCTGACCATTTAGATTTTTATAAAAACGGAATGGATGATATTGTAAAAGTATTTGAACGAGTTATTTCACAGTCTAAAAAAGTTCTTGTAAATGCAGATGATAATGGCTGTAAATTATTGCCTGGTGAATTTATTACTTTTGGATTCAATGATGCGAATTACACAGCTAGAAATATTAAAACATCAAATGAAGGTACAACTTTTGATTTCTATAAAGAAGCTGATAAACTTGCTGAGATTAAGATTCAATTAACTGGAGTTCATAATATATACAATACTCTTGCAGTTGCATCTGCTCTAGTAGAAAGCGGGTTAGATATAGACAAGATTAAAAATATATTTACCCCTTTTACTGGTATGGGTAGAAGATTTCAGCATGTATGTGATTTAGATAACAATATTAAAGTATATGATGATTATGCGCACCATCCGACAGAAATAAAAGCTGTGCTTGACGCTGCTTCGACGAAGTTTGGCAAAGAGAATATCGTAGCAGTTTTTCAACCTCATAGATATACAAGGCTTCAAGGGCTTTGGGATGAGTTTAGAGGAGCTTTTTATAATGCTGGACGTATTGTTGTAACAGATGTCTACTCTGCTTCGGAAGATCCTATTGACGGAGTTACAGGAGAAAATTTTGCAAAAGAGATTAATGCAGAACATTTTTCTGGAACGATGGAAAATGTGGCGAGTCAACTTATTTCAACTCTAAAATCAGGTAATATTGTTGTTGGATTAGGTGCTGGCACAATTACAACTTTAGGGAAATACTTAAAGGGATAAAAATACAGTATGCAAGTAGAGTTTAAAGAAAACTATGAGATAAAAAGACATACTTCTTACAAAATTGGTGGAGAGGTAAGTAAAGTTTGGTTTCCTAAAACACAAGAAGAACTTGTTTATCTTTTAAAAACTCTTGATGATTATATTTTACTTGGGAATTGCTCAAATATCTTGTTTTCATCTAACGGTTATAATGGAAACGTAATTTTAACAACGCAGATGAAAAATTTTGAGATTAATGGTGTAAAAGTAATTGCAGATTGTGGGGTTAAAGGGCCATTGCTTTCCCAAAAAGCTTGCGAAGCATCACTAAGCGGTTTTGAGTTTATGATAGGTTTCCCTGGCTCAATTGGTGGCGAAATCTATATGAATGCTTCTTGCCATGGACAATGCATTTCTGATAAATTAATTCGTTGTACCTTATATGATAAAGAGAATAAAAAAGTAATTTATAAAAATAAATCAGAAATGGGGTTTGAATATAGAAAGTCAATATTACAAAATGGTAAATATATCTTATTAAGTGCGGAATTTGAATTGGATAAAACTAATAAAGAAGAAATTCAAGCACGTATGGAGAAAAATTTAGCTTTTAGAAAAGATAAACAACCAAATTTAGCTATACCAAATGCTGGTAGCGTGTTTAAAAACCCAGAAAATGATTCAGCAGGAAGATTACTTGATAGTATTGGAGCTAAAGATTTTAACTTTGAAAGAGTTCGAGTATTCGAGAAGCACGCAAACTTTATTATAAATAAAGGAAATGCTAGCTCTGAAGATGTGCTAGAACTAATGTTAAAAATGTTTACAGCAGTAAAAGAAAATTATAAAATAGAATTGATTCCTGAATTAATTTTTATAGGAGATAAAACTGAAAAAGAGGAAGAAATATGCAAAATATTATATCAAAAGATTCAAAAATAGCGGTACTTTGTGGTGGAATGTCTTCAGAAAGAGAAATTTCATTACGCTCAGGGAAAAATGTTTTGGCTGCATTACAACGATTAGAATATAAAAACGCTGAAATCGTTGACGTGTCAGAAAATATAATGAACGACTTAAAAGGATTTAAATATGCTTATAATACACTTCACGGTAAATATGGTGAAGATGGCTGTATTCAAGGGGTTTTAGAAATCTTAAAAATTCCTTATACAGGTTGCGGTGTTATGTCTAGCGCAATTTGTATGAACAAAGAATACACTAAAAAAGTTATGGGAACTGCGGGATTACCTTTAATTACTTCAGTCTATTTGCTTCCAAATGAAGATCCTGTTGAAAAGGTAAATGATTTGCATTATCCATTAATGATTAAACCTGTTTCTGAAGGCTCTAGTTTTGGAATGAGTAAAGTTAATGATGAATCAGAGCTAGTGAAAGCTGTAGAAGATGCGCGTAAATATAACGCAGAAATTTTGATAGAAGAATATTTAGTTGGTATAGCTGCAACAGTTGGGGTTTTAGAAAAAGAAGGTAAAGCATTTGCAACAGAGATTTTAGAGCTAAGACCTAAGAATGAATGGTATGATTATGAAGCTAAATATACAAAAGGAATGACTGAATTTATACTTCCAGCAGAATTATCTGCTGAAATGACAGAAAAAGTTAAATGGCATGCTGTAAAAGCGTTTGAAGTTTGTGGCTGTTCAGGTGTTTCACGAGTAGATTTCTTAATCGTAAATAATATACCTTATATTCTAGAAATTAATACAAACCCTGGCATGACCGATACAAGTGATTTGCCAGCTCAAGCAGCTGCTTGCGGAATAGATTATGATAATTTAGTTGATATGGTACTTCATAGCGTAGGATTAAATAAATAATGTCAGACGAAAAACCTAGATATAATCAAAATAGAAGATTAAAACAAGCTAAAATGCAACGTCAAATCAGGCAATCACAAAAGCGATTAGCTAGATTGCGAGTATTCTATAAATTGTTCTTAATTTTTGGACTAGTTTTTTTAATTTTATTTATTTTAAAAATGCCACAATGGAGATTAAAATCTAATGCTTTTGACAGCTTAAATAGTCCAGCTTTAGAAATAATAAATAATCATATAGTACCTGATCAAAAAATATTATCAGCTCTTAGAAGAAATCAAGTTCCAAAACAACCAATTTTTTTGGTCAAAACTGATGATTTTAAAAAGAGTATAATTCAATTAGAGCCTATTCAAAACGTTTATATAAGAAGATTTTGGTTCCCTGCTAGATTACAAATTATTATTGTCGAGAGAACTCCGATTGTTACAATAACCCCTAATCTTGAATCTCCTCCAATAGCATTTTTCTCTGCAGATGGAAAGCTTATTGGGCGAGAATATATGCCCCTTGATGAAAACTATAAAACCGTTTTAGTAATAACATACGGTAGCGGAGATGATTACCGTAATTGGGATGCAATAAAAGTTAAAAACTTTAAAAAACTAGCAGATATAGTAGAAGCTGAAACTGGAGAAGCCGTAGAATATATTGACTATAGAAACCCTAAAGATGTTTATGTAAAAATTCAAACAACAAGCATTCGTCTTGGAAGTATGAACCCCTCAATTTTTGAAAAAATTGGTCGTTTACCATCCCTTCTACCGCAGGTAAAAATGATTAATAAGAAAGTTAAATACATTGATTTACGTTGGGATTCAAGTTATATAAAATTGGATGAATAAAATGGCTAAAAGTGTTTATATCCATATACCTTTTTGTAAACAAAAATGCAAGTATTGTTCTTTTATATCCTTTTCTTGCTTGGATAATATAATTGGATATATGTTTTCATTATTCAAAGAAATTGATACTAACTATAATGGAGAAGACCTAGATACCCTCTATTTTGGTGGCGGCACTCCATCTCTATTAGAAATACAATACCTAAAAAAAATCATAAATAAATTTAAGTTATCACCTAATTGTGAAATAACTTTAGAAATGAATCCTGACGATGCAAATATAAAATATCTACAGAGTTTGCGTCAAATCGGTATTAATCGTTTAAGCTTAGGCTCACAAACTTTTGATGATAAAATTTTGGAGCTAATTGGACGAAGACACAATTCGTCACAAATTATTCAAGCAGTTAATTTAGCCAAAGAAGCTGGGTTTAACAATATAAGCTTAGATTTAATTTATGGCCTTCCAAGTCAGACACTAGAATCTCTAGAAGAAGATCTAAACAAAATTACAACCCTCGGGGTACAACATGTTTCAACTTATGGACTAAAAATTGAAGATAATTCTTTTTGGGGTAAATTCCCTCCAGAAAATCTACCAGATGATGACTTGCAAGCAGATATGTACTTGATAATTAATAAAATTTTTGAATCAAAAGGATTCCACCGCTATGAAATAAGTAACTTTTCTCTAGAGGGGTTTGAATCTAGACACAATTTAAATTATTGGAATAATGATGAGTATTATGGATTTGGTGTGGCTGCCCATGGCTATGTTGATGGAATTAGATATTCTAATTATTGTACATTGGAAGAATACATGAATAACCCCGTAAAACACGCTAACGAACATTTGCAAACCGACAAAGAAAAACTTGAAGAAGAAATATTTCTGGGTTTTAGAAAAGAGAATGGCGTAAACATCTCTAAAATCCAAGAAAAGTTTGGTATCAATTTTGAGAATGAATATAAAAATGTTTTAGAAAAATTTATGCCCGATTATATAAAAAAAAACGAACAAGGGTATAAATTAACACTAGAAGGTGTTTTGCTAAGCAATAATATATTGTCAGAATTTTTATAATATTAAGAATATAAAATTAAGTATAGAACAATGAAAATTAAACGTCAGGATTAGAAAATAAATCTCGCCGTCCTCGTAAAATTACGCTAGATAATGTGATTACCCAATATTAATATCATAAAACTTTGCGTATTACCACTACACAGTCCCAAAATGAATGGAGTTGCAGAGAAAAGAATAAACTCTTGCAAAATTTCAAATTTGTATTATAATATTAGTATTCGGTGAGTATCGATTAATTTTTATTAAATCTCATTATTAAGATATTTATTGACAGGATTTTTAGATTAGTGAAATTTTAAGTTATTGTGGTTAAGAGGCTTTAATTATGTATGTAAACAAGTGCATTAAGTGCGGTGCGGAATTCGAAACAAAGAACCCCAAAAGAGTGATATGTCCAAGTTGTTTGTACGCTGATAAGGGGGAATCTCAAGAAGAAAAACCAATGCAAAGCTATAGTTCATATAGCTCATATTCAGCAGAACAAAGACCAAGAAGTTATGACAGACCTCAACATGGTGGATATAGAAATAGCGGTTATAATAGAGATAGAGGCCAAGGTGGTTATCAAAGACGAGATCAGCAAGGTGGCGGCTATAATAGAGACAATAATAGAAATGGCGGCTATAATAGACGTCTTGACGGTAATCGTGATAATCGAGGCGGTTTTAGAAATAATTATGCTAGTGGTGGAAGAAATAATAGCGGTTTCCAAAATAGGCGACCAGCTCCAAATAGACGTCCTAGACCACAAAAAGCAAGCAGACCTTTACTAATTAGCAAGGAACAATTAGAACAAATTGAATTGCTATATAAAGCGTTATTACCGCTTCCAAATCCAGATGCACATGAAGTAATTGGAGCAAAATTAGAGATTGAACCTCAAAAAGTGTTCTTTGGTATTAATTTGGTTCGTCAAAAACTAATGTTGCCAAAATTACCATTTCCTAAGCGCAAATTGGCAATTTCACCGGATCAATTATTAGCAATTAAGAGTTTGTACGAGCCATTGTTGCCATTACCTCCAATTGGTTGTCATAAAATTATTGCTGCTCAGTTAAAAATGGATGAGTGGAGAGTTCACGTTGGTATTAAGCTTGTAAGAGCTCAAATGGGTTTAGATCGTTGGAATGAAGATCGAGCTGATAAACCAGCTGATTATATGATTGCAAAGCATGCTCCAAAAATAGAAGAAGTTAAAGAAATTTCTGACGAAATAGTTGAACCAGTAGCTGAAGAAAAACCTAAACGTGGAAGAAAGCCAAAGAAAGCTGATGAAGAATAATTACATATCTATTGGTAAGATACTTAATTTCCATGGAGTAAAAGGCGAAGCTAAGTTTGGCTATACCAAAAATCGTGAGGATTTTTTATCAAAGTTAACTAATATCTATATTCAATATAATAACGAGTACAAAGAATTTGAAATTGTACATATAAAGTTTACTCCAAAATGTGCAATTATCAAGTTGAAAGGTGTTGATACATTAAATGACATGCTTGAGTATAAGGGGTGCTTAGTTTTTGTTAATGAGGATTTTATAAGAGAACATTTAGACAATGATGAGTTTCTTATTGATGAACTTGTGGGATTGAATGTTTATGATGGTGAAGAACGAGTCGGAGCTGTAGTTGGAGTTTCAAATAATGGAGCTACAGATTTATTATCTGTTAAAACAAACTCAAAAAAGTTATGCTTAGTTCCTTTTGTAAAAGCTATTGTTCTTTCTGTTGATATTAAAGCAAGACGAATTCAAATTAACAATATTGAAGGACTACTTTCATGAGATTTGAAGTACTAACATTATTTCCAGAATTAATTCTATCGCATTTGGATTTTAGTATAATGAAAAGAGCTAAAGATGATGGAATAATTGAGGTTAATGCCATTAATCCTAGAGATTTTAGCTTGGATAAACATAAGAAAGTTGATGATACGCCATATGGCGGAGGAGCAGGCATGGTTTTAGCGCCACAACCTTATGTTGATGCTTATGAAAGTGTAACCAAGCTAGAGAATTCTATTGTAATAATGATGACTCCGCAAGGGGAGCCTTTTTCGCATGAAATATCAAGAGAATTGGCAAAGTATGAACAAATAATAATTCTTTGTGGACATTATGAAGGTTTTGATGAGCGAATTAGGGAAATAATAAAACCAAGAGAAATTTCTATTGGTGATTTTGTGCTTACGGGTGGCGAATTACCTGCTTTGTGTATTATAGATAGTGTTTCAAGAAATATTGATGGCACCCTTGGCAAGATCGAATCAGCTCACGATGATAGCTTTGCTGATGGGTTACTAGAATATCCTCAATACACTAAACCGAGAGAATATAGAGGATTAGAAGTCCCAGAAGTGTTATTAAATGGAAATCATAAGTTGATTGAAAACTTTAGAACAGAGCAAAAATTACTTAGAACAAAAACAAAGCGTCCTGATTTATGGCGTAAATATTGTGAAAATAAAAACTCTAATTAATTCTGAAATTTAGAGCCCTGTTTAGTATTACGTTTTAAGAATTCTCTATCTATTCGATTTAGTGTATCCAGTTTTTTACCAATCCATCTTGGAGCAATGAGCTCTGATTTTAGGCCATTACCAGCTAATCTATGTATTGTTGTGTTTGGAGGTAAATATTCTAAAAAATCACAGACGGTTGATACATAATCATCTTCTGACATAAAGTTGATTCCACCAGAACGATATATTTCTGCTAATTTTGTGCCTTCTAAAGCACATAACATGTGAATTTTAACTCCATCAGGTTTAAGTTTTGCAATTGTTTTGGCAGTTTGCATCATTTCTTCATAGGTTTCAAATAAATTCAAAATAATGTGCAAACAAATATTAATACCTGAATAGTCACGAGTTGCTTCATAAGCTTTTAAAAAACAATTATAATCATGGCCTCTATTAATTTTTAAAAGTGTTTTATCATGAACAGTCTGTAGACCATACTCAATCCAAGTATAATAATTCTCAGAGAAAGAATTAATTAATTTAAGCTTATTGTTATCAATGCAATCAGGGCGGGTACCAATCGAAATACCAACAACGTCTTGGTGACCAAGCGATGCCCTATATATTTTTTCTAGTTCATCAACAGGTTTATATGTGTTTGAAAAAGCCTGAAAATATGACATGAATTTTTGGGCCTTGAATCTTTTAGAAAGAGTTTCAATACCAATGCTGACTTGTTCTTCAATTGAAAGTCTATTTGAGTGAGCCTGTGAGAAACTCCCTCCATCATCACAGAAAATACAACCATTTTGAGAAATCGTACCATCACGGTTAGGGCAAGAAAATCCCGCATCAAGAGTTATTTTATAAACTTTTGAACCGAATTTCTGTTTTAAGTGCTCAGAGTATGCATTGTAACGTTTTTCCATATTTTGAGTTTAGCATAAATATAATAAATATTTATTATTTTGTGGTATTAACAATGTCTCCTCGTTTTACTTGAGAAGCTAGTTCTTTAATAACGCCATTATCCATTCTCATACAGCCTTGCGAAGCATATTTACCAATGGATGTCGAATCATTGTTCCCGTGAATGAATTCACCGCAAGAAGATTGTAGCCCCGTTTTAGGATCCAATTTATTTAATATAATAATTTTGGGCCCATATGCTTTTGGATTTTTACGTCTTTTGGTTGCTCTTGGTGCTGAACGGTAAGGATATGTTTCTATATGTGATATAATTCGCAAACCTGTGTCAGTTGGAGTTGATTTTTTCCCACTAGCTATTAAGTAAGCAATTTCTGGCTCTCCATTAGAATCATATTTGTATAATACGTTTTTGCTTATATCTACTACAATTTTAGCTTTTTTCTTTTCAGAATTTATAACAACATCAGCTGACGGAGCCTTATTTAAGATAGTTTTAATTGCAGTACCTTTAGCAGGTACTGTATCTACGAATTCAAACGAATCTTGCTTTTGTTCCACAGGCAAACACACTTGCATCTGGAGGGGACAAAAAAAGAATGTTGAAGCAATTGCTACTTTTCTAATAGGACTAATTATTTTCATATTTATAAGAACAACTGTAAATGTTTTTTTTGCTAGCTTAATACATATTTACAAGCTTTCTTACTTCCCTTAGAACTTTCTGAGCTTCTACTCTTGCTCGTTCAGAACCTTCTTTTATAATTCTACGAACTTCTTCTGGATGCTCTTCATAATATTTTCGTTTTTCTCGGATAACAGCGAGTCTTTTATTAATCTTTGCTCCTAATTGTCTTTTACAATCTGCGCATCCTCGAAGTCCTTTTTCGCACTCACATCTTATTGTTTCAATTTCAGATTCTTCTCCAAAAATGTTCCAGTATTTGAATGCAACTTCACATTCATCAGGATGTCCAGGGTCATCTTTTCTTATTCTGCTCCTATCTGTAATAGCAGACATAACTTTTTTTGCTGTAATTTCAGCAGTATCAGAGATTTTAATATCATTATTAAAAGATTTTCCCATTTTATTGCCGTCTAAACCGCAAATTAAACTACAATTATTTAATTTTGGTTGTGGTTCTACAAAGAAGTCTGTTTTATAAACATTATTAAATCTTCTTGCAATGTCACGAGTGAGTTCAACGTGGGCAACTTGATCAATGCCAACAGGAACACAATCAGCGTTGAATGTTAATATATCCGCAGTCATTAAGACTGGATAGCCCATTAAACCATAGTTGATTTGTGAGCCCATGCCTTCTTTTGACTTCAAAATTTTAGCCATATCTTTTAGTGTTGGGTCTCGCTCTACCCAATTTTGAGGTGTAATCATGCTTAAATAAATATGTAATTCAGCAGTTTCTGGAACAAGAGATTGCACATATATAGTAGCTTTATTTGGGTCAATTCCACAAGCTAGCCAATCCATTACGACATTCAACACATCATCTTGCATTGTTTCAGTTTTATCGTATTTTGTTGTCAAAGCATGCCAATCTGCGACAGAAAAATAACAATCATATTCATCTTGTAGCTTAACCCAGTTGTCAATAACTCCTAAATAGTGACCTAAATGTAATTTCCCTGTGGGACGCATCCCTGACATTATTTTTTGTTTCATATTAATTTAACCTTTCATACCAAAAACATATTATAAAACAAAATTATTCATTCGTAAAATTTTTATTTCACCAGCTTCTAAATCTGTTAGTAGCTTATTGTTTTTAGTTTTATAATTTGTTTGACCTTCAATTATGGACATTTCTTTTTTCTTTTTTAGACCAGATACTTTTATAGTTATTCTTTTTTGAGCGTGTTTGAAGTCTAAGTTCCCAATAACAATTATTGTATCACCCTGATAACTTCTTGAAAAAGCAAAGACTTTTTCATTATCTGTTTTTAAAGATGTAAATGTTCCTTTTGCTATTAAATCAGGATTTTCTGTTCTAAACCGCATTGCTTCTGTGAAGTTAGCTTTAATAAATTCATTTTTCCCTCCAGGTTTTCTTGAAAAATTAAATATATCAAGCTTCCCACGGTGAACAAAATAATAATCATCATCTGTTTCCGTAATTTTGGCTTTAGTATTTGCCCAAGGATAGAGATAATCATCACCAGTTTGGAACCCGTCAATGAAGTAAGGATTGAATGGCAAAGTTGCTTCTAACCAAGCAATCATTACTGAGAAACGTTCACCGTTAATTATAATAGGACTTATTTCATCATGTGTTGTGAAAGATAATATTACACTTTTATCCTCAGGATATGAGGTCAATAGTCTTTTATTAAATTTTATATGTTCAATAAAAGGTTCTGCAGTCTTCCAATCTTTTAAATTGAAAAAACTACCATAGTAACCATCAAAACCAGCTTCTAGTAATTTATTGTAAGGAGTAAATTCTGCATATTTAGAAGGTGGTTCTCTCCACGAATCTGAGGCCTCGGCTAAATATAAAAATTCAGGATCCTTTTTTCTTGAATATTCAATTAATTCAACCCAAAAATTTGCAGGCTTAATTGTTGCAACGTCTGCTCTAATTCCATCTGCGCCAGCTTCGATTATTATGTCTACAAATTCTTTATGAGCATTTAGTAAATCTTGGTTTAAGTTTTCATTATTACCAGTGTTCAATAATCTTACGTCGGTCCAGTCTGTTGGGACAATTGATAGTTGTTTTTTATCTTTAATAAATAGCTCTGGATTTGATAAGAATAAATCATAAGCTCCGCAACTAGGAAGGTCAATGAGTACCTTTATTCCTCTTTTATGACATTCTTCAATGAAAATTTGAAGTTGCTCTTTGGGGCTGAGAGGAGAATTTGTGTCAATCAACTGTGGATTAATAGAATTAAAACTACTCATTGCATACACTGATCCTGCAGTACCTAGAGCTTTTAATTTTCCAACAGGTGTAATAGGAAGTACATGTAAGGTATTTATGCCTAAATCTCTTATTTCATCAAGACGTTCTATTGCATTAATAAAATTACCCGATTCTTCATTTTGTTCAATAACTCCATTACTATTTGTGTCTTTAGCATTGAAATTGCGGATATTTATCCCACAAATAATAGCTTTGTTATTTAAAAATAAAGTTCTTAGTCCTTCTTCTGCAAAGATTGGTGATGCAAATAAAAAACAAACGATAATTGATAAAAATATTCTCATAAGCCCCTCAAAAAAAGTTTATCATAAATATGTGTTTTTTTACATAAAAAAAGAGCTAAGTTTTAATACTTAGCTCTCTTTTGTTGAATCTTTACTAAACAGCTTTTTGTACTTTACCAGCTTTTAAGCAAGATGTACAAACTGTCATTCTCTTAGCTTGTCCATTAACATTAACTCTAATTTCTTGTAAATTAGGTTGTTGTCTGTTAGGTATTTGTTTATGAGAGAATGTTAGTTTTGATGATTTTAGTGCAGATTTTCCGCATACTTCACAATGTTTAGCCATGACAATATTTCCTTCTTTCTACCAGTGTAACTCTAGTTTACCTTAAAATATTTTATTTTACAAGTGTAATTGTAAATTTATTGTTACATTAGGGCAATTTATAGTATTTATGATTCTTATAAGGATATGCAAATTAATAACTCTAGTTATAATAATAAGAATTTTAAGGCTTTGAAAATTGCTAAAACTAGTAATTTTTCTCATAATTGTGCTACAAATATTGATTTGTATAAAATTTTAAAAGATGATACATTTTTTTTAGAAAAATTAGAACAAAAAATCAAATTTAAAGAACTTTTCCCAAAATTAGATTCTTATAGTCTCGAAAGATGGGAAAATATTTTCAGATATTGTGTGGATAGAGCTAAGAAAAATGAAAATTTTTCTTATGTTGCTATTTGTGATAATAAGCCATGTGGTATATTAACCGCAATAAAACAAGGTAATAATTTGTATTTAGACGGTATTTGTTCAATACCAGTAGAAATCAATAAAAAGGTGAATAATTTGGGGAAAACTTTATTTTTACAATTTTTTAAAGATGTTAAAGCTCAGGATTGTAAATCTGCGAGTCTTTCTGCTGTTAATAATGGGCCATTTAATGTTGTTAAAAAATATGAAAAATTAGGTTTTATAAAAGATCCTTGTTCATATCCTTATTCAAAAATGGTATGTAATAAATTTAAAATTGAACAACAAACCAAACAGTTAGAAAAAGAAATTCGCTATAAAGAATGTGCACAAGAGAAATTTGATTTAAATGAATTTATAAATTAATAATCTGACACTTCATAGTCGTCATCATCTTTTAATGAAGATAAGTCCTCTGAATAGCTAGAATCAAAATCTTCTGGTAAATATTCATTATCAGGCCAAATAGTTGAATCATCAAATCTTGAGGCATTTAAATTTTCAGCCATAGAAAAATCAGAATTTGTAAAATCAGCGTCAAGCATAATTGCACCAGCTAAATCCGCATCAGAGAAATTGCAATAATCAGCTCTGGAGTAACTAAAATCAGTCCCATTTAGCACAGATTCACTAAAGCTACATTCTACTAAATTAGCTCTATTGAAATCTACGGATGTTAAATCACACCCTAGAAATTTTACTTCTGTTAAATTTGAATCAGCAAAAGATGAAGATGTTAAATCAATATTATCAAAAATTGCACCTTCAATATTTGTTCCTGAAAAATCCATTTCACTCATATCAATAGCTTTACCTTTAGTTTCTTGGTTGAAAGCTTCAATGTCTGTTAATATTAAATTTACTAAATCTTCTTTTGACAACATTCTAAAATTTCTCCTAATTAATTAAATCTATTTGCATTGCAAGTAAAACCGCCTGAGTTCTATTTGTTACTTTTAACTTTTTAAAAACGCTATTTAAATGTGTTTTAACAGTTACATCTCTTACACAGAGTTTATCAGCAATTTCTTGATTACTAGCACCTTTCGCTACAAGAGCTAAAACTTCTTTTTCTTTTGGAGTCAATGCTTCAATATTAGCTTCTTTGTTTAAAGTTTTTTCGGGTTTTTGAATTTCATTTTTTTGCCAGTTAGAACGTCTTAAAACAGCTTCAATTCTTGCTAATAAGTTAGGTAAGATGAAAGGTTTAACAATATAGTCATCGGCCCCGATTTTAAGCCCAGATACAATTTTCTGGTCCTCAGAAACAGCTGTTAACATTATAACAGGGGTTCTTTCAGTATCCTTGTTTTTTCGGATTGCTTTTAGAGTGTCCCATCCATCCATATTAGGCATCATCACGTCTAATAATATTAAATCAAAATGAGAATTTTCTTTATTAATAATTTTTAAAGCTTCCAAGCCATCTTCAGCAACAGTAACATCATAACCATACATTGGTAATGCATCTGCTAGGTATTTTGGATTGTCGTCCACTATTAATATAGATGCTAATCCACTCATATTATACCAATCTTTCTTTTAAAGCTTTTAAAGCAGCTTGGAGTCTATCATCTACTTCTAGTTTTTGCAAAATGCTTGCGACATGAGCTTTTGTTGTATTAATACTTACAAACAATTGATTTGCAATTTCATTATTACTAAAACCTTCTGTAATAAGTTTAAGAATTTGTGTTTCTCTTGCAGTTAATCCATAATCTTTTTCTGGTTTTAAGTTTTCATTTTGTTGAGATTTTGAAGCTGCTTCAAGTACAATATGAGATATGCTTGGGTCAAACCAAGAAGCTCCATCTAAAACCGAAGATACGACTTGAATTAAACGTTTTGGATTAATCTCTTTAGAACAATAAGCATTTGCTCCAGCTTTTAATGAGTTTAAAACTTCTTGTGAATCGTTATGAGAAGTTAAAATGACGACTTTTAATTCATTATTGTTTTGTTTAATGCGTTTAGTCGCTTCAATACCGTCTATGCCCGGGAGTCCTAAATCCATAATCACTAAATCAATTTTGTTATTATCAATAATTTCAAAACATGTTTCAGCTGAATCTGCTTCGTGAATTATTTCTACATAATCACAAGCTTCAAAAGCAGTTTTTAACCCAAATCTAGTTAATTCATGATCTTCAACAATTAAAATACTATTTTTCATAAACATATTGCCCCGAATTCATTTTTTGTTCGTAATCAGAATTCAATCTCGAACATCTAATCAAAGATTGTTTTGAACGCTCTAAGTCCCCTTTAGCTTGTAAGACTTGACTTAAATAATAATAATATTTAAAGTTGTTTTCGTCAATATAATAAGAATTGTTTAAATATGTCTCAGCCATGCTAAAATTTCCATCATTAATGGCTAGATTCGCTAAGCCAAGCCATATTTCATTATTTGTTATGTCAAGTGAAGCTACGATAGGTAAATATTCATCAGCTCGTTGTGGAAAAAGTTTTAAAGAACCTATTAATAAATCTGAATCAGTAGTTTGGTGTTTTAATAATTTTTCATAAATTTTTTTAGATTTTTTATCCTTTTCGAGTGCTAAATAAGATTTTGCGATACCTACAATAGGAGTAGATTCATTGGTTAGTTTTTTTGATTCTTTATAATATTTTAAAGCTTCTTCATATTTTCTTTCATCAAATGCTAAATCAGCTAATGTAATTGTTGCATGATAATTTTTGTTATTTTCGCGATATGCTCTTTGCGCAAATTCTTGTGCTTTTAGTGGTTCATCATTTTCATAATAAATTTTTGCTAATAAGCCGAAAATAGAAGATGCGTGTTGTTTTGCTTGTAATACTGCTCCTTGTAGTACTTTAGTCGCTAATAAACTTTTTTCTTGCAAGTGATAATAATATGCTAGATGATAGTCCTTTAAAGGTTCTTCTTTAGCAACTTTATACATTATATATTCTTCTATCGCTTTTATTTTCTCTTGAAAGTCTACAGTTAAAAATTCTTCTTTTTGTATTTCTTTTAATACTTTTATGGCTTGCTTATGTTTTTTTGAATCTGCTAAAATTTTAGCTTTTAATACTTTATAATTTATATTTACATCATTTTGAGTAATTGCGTTGTTAATATATTTTAAAGCTTGTGGTAAATTATTGGATTTGTAAAACCCAAGCGCTATTAAATAGTTTTTGTAGTCACTTTCTGACGCTTGTACGCTATTTAGAAGTTCAGAAGTAGTTTCTATTGCTAAATTGTTATACATTATACCAGCATATGAGCCAGCTAAATAAATTGTATCTTTTGGATTTACCATTGCTGATGGATAATAGAATTTTCTCATATCCATAACATAATTTTTTGTGTACAAATTATTATCTAATTTTGTAATTAAATCTTCAGATAGGTCAAAAAAACCATATTCTGCCATTTTTATGCCATAAGCTAAAAAAACATAGTCGTCGTGGTTTGTTTTAGATATTAAATCAGAAAAGTCATCATAAGAAGCTTTTATGTTTCCCTGTAAAAAACGATTTTCAGCAGAAGCATATTTAGCTTTTATAAAATTATCTTTAACAACCATCTCCATGTTTGCTGCGTTTGCTTCAGCTTTTAATTCTAATGTTTTTGTTTCCACAGCATAGCTCGAATTATAGATATTTGATACTGCTAATAGTACAAGTAAAGTTTTAAGAATTCTATTCATTTTCAAAGTCAACACCCACGTAATATTTATTAAACACATGAAGAAGCATATTACTACAATTATTTACGATTGAGTAATATAAATCAAGTAAATTATATTTTTCTAAAATCTCACAGTCCTCTAAATCTAAAGTTAGACTATTTTCTGTTAAAAAGACCCTAACTATATCTGCAAGTTTAATTGCTAAGAATTTTTCTACAACTAACGGATCAAAATGACTACCTGAACCATTTTGGATAATATCAATAACTTTTTCAATAGGCATCTTATCACGATAATGGCGTTTTGATGTTATTGCATCAAATACATCTGAAACAGCTAGAACTCTACCCCCAAAAGGAATATCTTCGCCTTTAAGCTTTCTGTAATATCCTGAACCATCAAATTTTTCGTGGTGAGAGCAAGCTATATCTGTTATTTGCTGGAAATCATCGGACATGTGAATTTTAGCAAGAATATTATGCGTAATTTCTACGTGTTCTTGGATATGCTTATATTCTTCATCAGTTAACTTACCTTCTTTTTGAAGTACAGAATCTCGAATTCCTATCTTACCAATATCGTGTAAAGCTGCAGCTTTTTCTAATATTGATATATCATTTTTTTCCATGCCAAATTCTTTTGCGATTAAGGTTGCATACATTTTAACTCTTGTTGAATGGCCAGATGTGATTTTGTCTCTAGCATCAATAGAGGAAGCGAGGGTTTCAATAAAGCTATCAAAGATAATTTTTTGTTCTTCAATTAATTTGCGTTGCTCTTCAAATAGCTGTGCATTTTCTAGAGAAATACCAGCACTTGAAGCTATTGCTACCAATAAATCCTCATCATCAATTGTAAAAGTTTCATCAAATTTATTTAAAACCTGAAAAACACCAATAATTTCTTGATTAAAGTTTTTTATTGGCATGCAAAGAATTGTTTTAGTTCTGTATCCGGTTTTTTTATCAACAGATTTATTGAAGCGCTTATCTTTGTAAGCATCTTTAATGTTAATAGTTTCACCAGTTTGGACAACGTGCCCAGCCAAACCTTTATCTGCAGGAATTCTTAGTTCCTGAACGTCATCAAGCCCCGTAGCGACTTTTGAATATAGCTCATTACTTTCTTTATCATAAAGAAAAACGGTACATCTATCAGCATTAAGTGCGACTTTAGTTTCTTCTGCAATGGTTCTAATAAGGGCATCTATGCTTTTTTCAGCTGCGACAGCTTGACCAATTTTTACTAACGCTATTAAAGGGTCATTAACTTGCGCGTGAGTGCTCAAATGTGTAATAGGAGGACATTTTAAAATTGAAGCGATTCTTTCGAAAAAATCTGCTTTTTGAAACTTTATGGCTAATTTGCGAGCTTTGTTGTAATTTATAGAATATAAAGAACTATTTTTTTCAGTAAAGCTAATATGTCCTAATGCTAATTCGTGTAATATTTGAGTTAAATGATCTTTTGACTGTTCTACTAAAAATTGTGCGTCATTCATGAATTGATAGTATTCATCATAATTTTTTTTAATAAAAGCTCCAATTGCAAGCAAAGTAAAACAGATTGCAGTATCATTCTGATAAATATCTTTATGTTTTATAATACGTTCTTTTGCGGAATCATACTTCCCGCTTACTACCTCGTCTAGAGATTCGTATATAAAATTCTCCAGCGTCATAAAAGCCTCTCTCTACAAATTTACTGCTTTATTATATAATATAACAAAAAGGGGCAAACTACAAGCTATATGGAAAAAATTTCAATAATAATTCCAGTATATAATGAAAAGGATATTTTATTAGATATTCTTAAAAAGGTTGAAGCTGTAGATCTTGGTATAGAAAAAGAAATAATTCTAGTTGATGATTTCTCAAATGATGGAACAAGAGAACTTTATAAAAGTATTACACACAAAGTATTGTATCATTCTGAGAATAAAGGAAAGGGTGCTGCCATAAAGACTGGTATCAGTGAAGCGACTGGCACGATAATAACTATTCAAGATGCAGACTTAGAATATGACCCTCAAGATTATATAAAGCTTGTAGATTTGTTTATTAAGAATAATGCAGATATGGTATACGGTTCAAGACTGCTTAATCGTAATAACAAGTTTTTATTGTTAAGCTTTATAGCAAACCATTTGTTATCATTAATAACGCGTATTTTGTATAGAATTCAAGTGACTGATATGGAGACCTGTTACAAAGTATTTCGAGCTGAAGTGTTGAAGAACTTATCAATCAGAGCGAATAAATTTGATTTTGAACCAGAAGTAACTGCAAAATTGTTAAAAAAAGGTTGTAAATATTTTGAGTTACCGATTAGTTATAGTGCTCGCAAGAAAATTGATGGTAAAAAAATAGGGTTTAAAGACGGTATTCAGGCTATTGGGGTATTGTTTAAGTATCGTTTTTTTGATTAAGGTTTTAGTATTGTTTATTGTGATCGATAATGCTTTGTAACAATTTGTAATATTTTCTACTTAAAAAGCAATTTTTGATAAGAAAGATACTTTATATAAATACAAAATACGCTTTATATAAAGTAAAAGAAAGGAATGTATTAATGAGTTTATTTACATCTAATTCAACTCCAAATCCTCAACAAAGTTCTTATGTGCCAGAAAAAAGACTTATTATTAGAGAAGAAACTCCTGTTTCTACTGTACAGAAAGAGGGTTCTACTGGACAAAAATTATTTGCTCCTCTATTTGATGTTGATAAAGACGGGAAGTATAATTCCGATGAAGCAGAATGTTTTAATTCTTACAGATTTAAATCATCATCAGAAAGTGTTGTACTTTGGAAAGGTGAAAAAAAGACTATATTTGAAATTAATAATTTGAAGAATGTAACAGGATATATTAAATCCAATTTCTTTGATCAAGATTCGATGAAATTAGTTTTTACAAAAGACAATGGTGAAACTTTTATATATCAAGGACCTGCAACAGCATCCCCTTTAGAAATTAATTTAGAAAACAGTCATGTTAACATTAAAAACACAAAAGCTCAATTAGTTTTTTTAAATGGTGGTAGTATGAATATTGAAAATGTCGATGGTTATTCTTATATGGGAACAAGTGCTACACATGTTTATACAGATTCCCCTGAAAAGATAAAAATAGATGAGTCTTCCAATGTAAGAATTCGAGAAAGCAAAAATAATAAATAAACATGTTAATATGATGCAAATTATGGTATCAGTTTATAGGTCGGGTTTTAACCCGATAAAATAAATAAAAAAAAAAGACACCTTTGGGGGTCTTTTTTTAATCTGGGAGCAAGTTGACGTTACTCGAACTGATTTTGATGTAATTTCTGAGTTTTTATTGCAATTAATTGCGATTGACAAGGATTTGTAATATTTTGTAACAAACTTCTTTAAAAAGGCAAATTTGAGTGATAATAATACTTTATTTATATATAATATTGTAGAAATTTAATTAGGGGGTTATAATGGCTAACTGGTTTGGAAGAATATTTGGTTTTAGTTCTAAGAAAATAACAAATAATTTGCAACATCACGTTCAAGATGTAGAAACTGTTCAAAAAGTAGTATCCGAAGTTAAAGCAGAAGTTGGGAATAGGGTTGCACAAACGACAAAATCTACAGCTCCATCTATAGGTAGTCAATTAGATTATGGAAAATGGTATTATGGCGTTGATACAAAAGCTAAACCAGTAGTTACAAGATTTACAGGTGGTATTGAGAAAAGATATCCTTGTAAAGATGGAGGCGAAGTTGTTGTAACTTATGTTTCAAGAGCAGACAAATCTTCACGTTTAGATATTGTAAAAACAGGTAATCCTAAAGATGCTGGACGTGGTGATTGGTTTAGAAGTTTTTATTCTGACACTGCGGTAAAACATTATAAAGATAGATTTGGTGATGATGCAACAAAAATAATTAAGAAAAAAGGAGCTCGAAAACAGGTGTTAAGTTGCCAAAATGGCCGACCAACTGAAGAAGTACATGTACCATTAAAAAGATGGGAACTTATAAAAGAAAGATTTGGATTTAATAACAAAAAAAATGAAAATTTTATAAATACTCATAATCCTAGAGATTTTGATAGATTTATTGATTAATTTTACATATAAAAAAGGACCTTAAAGGTCCTTTTTTAGTATCTGGGCATGAAGAGACTGTCTTGCTCGTTCGCGTTTAACGGCAATTCCGCATTTTGCTTCTTGGACTTTGTCCAATCGCAAAACTGCTCCAGCCTCAGCTCACTCGCGCTCGAACTCCAAAAGGAGCTTCTCGCTACTAAATACTCTAGATATCAAAAAAGAGGTCTTTAACACCTCTTTTTTGATATCTGGGCATGAAGAGACTCGAACTCCCACGCTTTCGCACTAGTTCCTAAGACTAGCGTGTCTACCATTCCACCACATGCCCAAGGTGTATTATTATAATATCACTTGATATTCTTTTGTCAAAAGGCTCCGCTGTCGCCTTGGCGTGTCTACCCCTCTCCTCGGGCTTGACATTTAGTCAACTCCTCGTCGGCAGAGTACCACATGCCCAAGCATTCGCTGGAACAAAATTAAATATAACAAGAACATTTTTTATTGTCAAAGGTTTTTTATAAAATACTTGTATTAACATTAACTATTAGTTATAATTAAATCGTATTTAGTGTTTTAAAAGGAATTACACTTAAAAAGGAGAGAGAATTTTATGAAAAAAACATTGATTGCTTCACTGTTTGCTCTAATGTGTGCTCCAGTTTTCGCAGGAGAAGCTTCTCTTGTAGTTCCGAATATTAAAGCCATTAGTGCGGATAGCTATAACCTACTTATGATTGGTTTAGCTGTTTCTTTTGTTGGTCTTGTATTCGGTATAATAGAGTTCTTCAAAGTGAAAAAAGTTGAAGTGCACGCAGCAATGGCTGAAGTCGGAAACACAATTTTTGAAACTTGTAAAACTTATCTTATTCAACAAGGTAAATTTTTACTTGCTCTAGAAGTTCTAATCGGTTTATGTATTGCGTTCTATTTTTGGTACTTACAAGGCATGGAACTTAGTGCCGTATTGACAATTTTAGGTTGGTCTGTGCTAGGTATTCTTGGTTCATACTTGGTAGCTTGGTTTGGTATCAGAATGAACACATTAGCAAACTCAAGGACTGCATTTACCGCTCTTAAAGGTAATCCTCTAGACATAATGAACATACCTCTAAAAGCCGGCATGAGTATCGGTGTTTTACTTGTATCTATTGAATTAATTATGATGCTTGTAATCCTTTTATTTGTTCCGGGTGAATTAGCTGGTGCTTGTTTCATCGGGTTTGCTATCGGGGAATCTTTAGGTGCATCTGCACTTCGTGTTGCTGGTGGTATATTTACAAAAATCGCTGATATTGGTTCTGACTTGATGAAAATTCAATTCGGTATCAAAGAAGATGATCCTCGTAACCCTGGTGTAATCGCAGATTGTACTGGAGACAATGCCGGCGATTCAATTGGGCCTACTGCTGATGGTTTTGAAACTTATGGTGTAACTGGTGTTGCCCTTGTAAGCTTTATTCTTCTTGCAGTTGCAGGTGCTGAAAACCAAGTTCAATTATTAGCTTGGATTTTTGTTATGAGATTCTTAATGATTATTACTTCAGTAGTTGCTTACTGGGTAAATGGTGCATTGACTAAATTCTTTGCCCCAAAAGTTAAAAAGTTTGATTTTGAAGCTCCTTTAACTTCTTTAGTTTGGATTACTTCAATATTATCAATAATCATGACTTTTGGTGTGAGCCATACTCTATTGGCAGATTTGCCAAATAATTTATGGTTAACACTTTCTGTAATCATTTCTTGTGGTACTTTAGGTGCTGCATTGATTCCAGAGGCTACAAAAGTGTTCACTTCTCCAAAAGCAAAACATACTGCAGAAGTTGTTACTGCTTCAAAAGAAGGCGGAGCATCATTAACAATCCTTTCAGGTATTGTTGCTGGTAACTTCTCTGGCTTCTGGATTGGTGCTATTGTTGTTCTTCTAATGGGCTTAGCTTATTTCGCAAGCTTATACATCCCTGCTGAGACAATGATTTATCCTTCTGTATTCGCATTTGGCTTAGTAGCATTTGGTTTCTTGGGAATGGGCCCTGTTACAATCGCTGTCGACTCTTATGGCCCTGTAACAGATAATGCTCAGTCAGTTTATGAATTATCATTAATTGAAGAAATTCCTAACGTTGCAGAAGGTATTGAAAAATACTACGGATTCAAACCAGATTTTGAAAATGCTAAGAGATACTTGGAAGAAAATGATGGTGCTGGCAATACATTCAAGGCTACTTCAAAACCTGTTCTTATTGGTACTGCAGTAGTTGGTGCTACAACTATGATTTTCTCATTGATACTTGTAATAAAAGAAACTCTTGGTATTCAACCAGAAATGATATTGAACCTATTAAATCCTTACACATTACTAGGTTTTATAGCTGGTGGTGCTGTAATTTACTGGTTCTCAGGTGCATCTATGCAAGCTGTTACAACAGGTGCTTATTCTGCAACTGAGTTCATTAAAAACAATATCAAATTAGGTGAAACTGATGATAAATCAGCAAACTTGGCTAACTCAAAAGAAGTTGTAAAAATCTGTACCCAATATGCTCAAAAAGGTATGTATAATATCTTTATTGCATTATTTGGCTTTGCTTTAGCACTTGCTTGCTTATCATCTCCAAACGGTACAGATTCAGCTCCTGTATCATTCTTTGTAAGCTATTTGTTAGCAATTGCAGTATTTGGGTTATTCCAAGCTGTATTTATGGCTAACGCTGGTGGATGTTGGGATAATGCAAAGAAAATTGTAGAAGTTGATATGGCTGAAAAAGGTACTGACTTACACGCAGCTACAGTTGTTGGTGATACAGTTGGTGACCCATTCAAAGACACTTCTTCAGTTGCAATGAACCCAATTATTAAGTTCACTACATTATTTGGCTTATTAGCAATGGAAATCGCTATAAACCCTGCATTCCAACAATATGCTAAGACTGCTGGTTGGGTGTTCTTAGTACTTGCTCTAGTTTACGTTGTGCGCTCATTTTATGCGATGAGAATACCAGTAGAAAAGGGGTAAATGGGTAAAGGGGTAAATATTTATTTAACCTCTATTAAAGCTATTAGATTAAAGCA